>PMBI01000011.1 GCA_003153775.1 Syntrophaceae bacterium
TTATTACCCACAAAGACGGCAATAAGATTCAAGTCTTAGTTTCGCCAAAGCCGGTATATGACAAGGATGGGCAGTATGTAGGTAGCATCGCCATCTTTACTGACATCACCGATCGTAAGAAAGCGGAGGAAAAGCTCAAGGAGAGTGAGCAGAGATTGCACAGAGTTATTGAAGGTTCCCCCATTCCAACGTTCGTAATCGGGAAGGACCACAGAGTAATATACTGGAACAGGGCGTTGGAGGAACTCAGTGGCATCAAGGCGGAAGAGATCGTCGGCACAAAAGGGCAATGGAGGGCATTCTATAACGAAGAGAGACCCTGTCTGGCGGATCTGCTTGTGGATCAGGCCCTGGAAGCGATTCCTCAGTGGTATCTTGACAAGTATACGAAGTCCCGGTTGGTAGACGAAGCTTACGAGGCAACAGACTTTTTTCCGGAATTGGGAGAAAGCGGGAAATGGCTCCACTTTACTGCAGCGGTAATCAGGGATACCCATGGATATCTTGTTGGCGCAATAGAAACACTGGATGATGTTACGGATCGCCGAAGGGCGGAAGAAGAGTTGTCACGAGTTAATAAGCTTGAATCACTCGGGATTTTTGCCAGTGGAATAGCTCATGATTTTAATAACTTAGTGTCTGTCATGCTCCGCAATATATTTGCTGCAAAGTTGTGCCTTCCAGATGAACAACAAGAGGTCCTGGGAGAGGGTCTTGAAATAGCCGAGAAGGTAGGTCATCAGGCAAAGGAATTGGCCCATCGGTTGATAACTTTTGCCAAAGGAGGCGAGCCCGTAAGAAAAATCGGTTCCATCTCGAAGCTATTGAGGGATTCTGTTGATCTGCCTCTGAGCGGCTCTCACATAGTATGTGAATTCTCCCTGCCTGATAATCTGTGGCCTGTAGAAATGGATGATGTTCAGATCCGTCAGGTGCTCCACAATCTCTTGATCAATGCCCGTGAGGCAGTGCATGACGCAGGAATAATAACAATCGAGGCTGAGAATGCGCACGTATCGGCGGGTGATGCTCTGCCCTTGAAAGAAGGCTATTATGTGAAGTGGTCCATCAGGGATCACGGTATCGGTATTTCGAAGGAGAATCTGCCGAAGATATTTGACCCTTATTTCACCACGAAGCCGACCGGAAGCGCAAGGGGCATGGGCATGGGACTCGCCATATGCTATTCCATTATAAAAAAACATAATGGATTGATCACCGTCGAATCTGAACCCGGTCTTGGGTCCACGTTTATCGTGTATTTGCCGGCATCGCCGCAGGAGGACCCGTCAAGAAGAGGCGCCACGGAGCAAATAGTGGCCGCAAAGGGCAAGATATTAGTTATGGATCATGAAGAGGCAGTGCGGAATGCAACAGGCATCGTTCTCAATTATCTAGGTTATGACGTTGAGTATGCAGATGACGGTGTGGAAGCCCTTGATCTCTACAAGACGGCAAGAGAAACGGGCCATCCATTTTACGCTGTAATATTGGACCTGGATGCGCCGGGCGGCGTGGGCGGCAAGGAGGCATTGCAGGAACTGCTCACCATGGATCCTCATGTCAAAGCCATTATTTCATGCGGCTATGCGGAAGATCCAGTCATCGTGAAATTGAGGGAGGGTGGACTCTGCCGGACAGTCGATATTCCGTACGACATCGAGAAGATGAAAGAGATTCTGGATGATATGCAGAGATGACGTTTATTTTCGTCTTGCTGCGACTGGCGATGAGTCAGAGGAGAAACGCTGTTGCAAAGTTTCAAGAAGGAGGATTTGTTGATGCGCCGGTTGCAGTCTCTTCTCGCCCGGTGTAGAAAGATATATCCGTGAATGATTTGATTGATGAGTATTTAAATTTTCTTGCCGTTGAAAAGGGGGTTTCGCGCCTCACCATAGAGGCCTACAGCCATGATTTGAATCGATTCATCGGCCTTGTGCAAAGTCATGGGATTCAAGATGCCGCAGCTGTTACGCCGGATGAGATCATCTCATATCTGGAACAGGTCAGGAAAGACGGACTTAATGTAAGGTCCGTGAACAGGGGTCTCGCGGCTGTCAGAGGCTTTTTTAAGTTTCTCCTCCGGGAGAAGAGGATTGATGCAAATCCCGTGGTGAATATCGGACTCGCAAAAGTTTGGGCGCGCCTTCCCGATACGCTCAGTAAGGAGGAGATGAATCTGCTTCTGGCGCAGCCGGGTATAAAGAATCCAGCGGCCATGAGGGATACAGCCATGTTGGAACTCATGTACGCAACGGGCATTCGCGTAACGGAAATAATTACCTTGACCATGAACAGCATCAACTGGCAAGTTGGATATGTTGTCGTGATGGGCAAAGGCGGCAAAGAACGCATCGTGCCGATCGGAAGATCCGCCTATAATTGTCTTCGTGAATATGTGGATCAGGGAAGACAGAAATTCATGAAGGATCAAAAAACGAACATCCTCTTTCTGAATAGATCGGGTGAAGGGCTTACACGTCAGGGTTTCTGGAAAATAGTAAAACGGTATGTGCTTAGAGCGGGCCTCAACAAGAGAGTCCATCCCCACACCTTCAGGCATTCCTTTGCGTCGCATCTGCTGGAAGGAGGGGCCGATCTGCGTTCCGTTCAGATTATGCTCGGGCACGCGGACATAGCCACTACGCAGATCTACACACATATTACGCGCGAGAGGCTGAAGCACATCCATAAAACATATCACCCGAGAGGTTAAGCAAGGAAGTCAAGGGCGGAAGATGGAGTTCAACCCTATCAAGAGAAAACGGGAGAATATCGGGAGACCCGGCAGAGGCCTCCGCATTGCAGCGATTGCCGGTTGTGCGGTTGTCGTCGTCATTCTTCTCTGGATAATCGCCGACTATGCATTTCCTGAGAGGATGCACAATTATCCCGTGAGTTTTATGAGATTGAAGAACACTTTTTCCTTTGTCTTTCTGGGAGGCAAGCCCGGGTTTTATTATTTGGATGTCGAGAAGAACGGGAAAGACTACAGATTGAGAAAGGGTGACGCGTTTGACGTTTCTTACCGGGATGAATTTGTCGTGAAAGAAATCGCCACGGATGTATTTTCCGGTCGCGGGGTGACGGTGCATGTCGACGGGCTCCATGGAGAGGACCACTTCCGGGTGATGCTGCGAGGCGTCGAGCTTGTCGATAAGGTTATCATGGCCCGCGGTAGGGGCGCGCGTGATGCGGCAGTCGATGCAGGGAGCATTGAGGTGAAACACAACGGAGAAGTTATCGCCTCCGTGCCTTTGAACGTGGTAATCATGCCGCAGGACTGGCTGAGATACGCCAAGAATTCGGAGAATCAGCAGGCCCAGATCGAGTATCTGAGACGTGCCATAGATATGAATAAGAATGATGTCGGCGTGCGCAAGATGCTGGCGGCCACTTATGAGCAGGCGGGTAATGTAGAGAAGGCAATTGCCCAGTATAATGACATTCTCGCACTCAAGCCCGACGACGTGAACGCCCTGTCAGGGCTTTTGAAGTGTTATGTAAGGGCGGGGGATTACGATAAAGCAATCAGCACGGGGATGAAACTGCTCAGGATAAATCCGCGTGATGCGTCCGCCTTTGCGAACATTGGATATGCTTACGGCAGTAAGGGGGCATGGGAAAAGGCTATCGCCAATTATAAGGAATCGCTGCAATTGAACCCCGATGACACCCTGGTTCGATTCAGGCTCGGCGAGGCCTATGAAAAGGCCAATAACTTGAAAGATGCCGTTGAGCAATACAAGCTCGTACTGACAAAGGCGCGGGAAGCGGAAAACGTGAAGATTGCGTTGGCGGGCGCCTACCTGAGGGCGGGAAACTATGATGAATCCATAAGATTGTATAAGGAAGTTATTGCAAAACAACCCCGAAATGCGTCGGCGTATGCAAACCTTGGCCTTGCACATGGCGGTAAGGGACAGTGGAAGGAAGAAATAGAGAATTACAAGAAGGCCATATCTCTGAATCCCAAGGATCCTGTTGTTCACTATAATCTTGCTTCCGCCTACGAAAAAAGAAATCAGGATCAGGATGCCTCGCGTGAGTACCAAACTGTCCTAAAGATGAACCCGGGTGATCTCGAAGCGACGACCAAACTTGCGGACATCGATTTCAAGAATAAGCGTTATGGTGAGGCCATCAGGGCTTATGACAAGATTCTGAAATCATCACCCAGAAAAGCGGCGATTCATGCCAATCTCGGTTTTGCCTACGGTGAGCTTAAGAAATATAAACTATCATCCGAGAACTATGAAAAAGCGATCAAATATGGAATGAAGGATATTCAGGTTCATTATAACCTTGCATACACATATGATAAGCTTGGCAGAAAGAAGGAAGCCATTCGCGAATATGAATATGTAGCCGCATCTCGTCCGAACATGGATGTTTTAGATATTCTCGCGGAACATTATACGGATGAAAAGCAGTACGAAAATGCAATCAAGATATATAAGAAAATGGTAGCCATCAATCCCAAGAGGGCGACCGCTTATTCGGGACTTGGTTATGTCTACGGTCTTAAGAACGATGTAGACAAGGAAATTGAATACTATAAAATCTCTTTAAGGTATGATGCTGAGGATGACGACGTGTATCTTAGTCTCGGGAAGGCATATGAGAGAAAAGGGATGTATCAGGAGGCCCTCAAGGCGTATACTCATGCCTATGAGCTTAATCCTGATTCGAAAGTGGCGGCGAAGAAGATCCCTGCCTTGAAGATTAAGATGTTGCAGCAGAAGCATCGTGAATCATAAATTGCGGCAAAGTTGAGATCGGAGGAGCGGGATGGGGTGTTGGCGCATTATTGAGATTGTCGGCAAGTTGCAGAGGTAGAGTGTGATGAAGCAGATTATCCTGAATGATATGGTCATTGGGGGTGGGGCCCCCTTCGTTCTCATCGCCGGTCCCTGTGTCATAGAGGACGAAGAGACAACGAGGGAGACGGCAATCTTCCTGAAAGACATCACGGGCCGGTTGAAATTGCCTTTCATATTTAAGGCGTCGTATGACAAGGCAAACCGGACATCCATGAATTCCTTCAGAGGTCCCGGTATGGCAAAAGGGCTGCGGATCTTATCCGGCATAAAGAAGGATTTAGGCATCAAGATACTCTCGGACGTGCATCGTTTCGAGGAAATCGAACCTGCCTCAGAGATACTCGATGTGATGCAGGTGCCGGCTTTTTTGTGCAGGCAGACAGACTTTGTAATCGAGGTCGCCAGAAAGGCCAAGGTCGTCAATATCAAGAAAGGCCAGTTCTTGGCTCCGTGGGATGTTAAGAATATCATTGTTAAGGCGTCGTCAGCGGGGAACGAGAACATAATGGTCACGGAGAGAGGGGCAACCTTCGGGTATAATAATCTTGTCGTCGATTATCGCTCACTTCCCCTGATGAGGGACATGGGTTATCCCGTGATATTCGATGCCACACACAGCGTGCAGCTTCCCGGTGGAATGGGAACTGCTTCCGGCGGTGAGAATGACATGGTTCCCCACCTTGCGCGAGCCGCCGTTGCAGTCGGAGTGGACGGCATCTTCCTGGAAGTACACCGTGAGCCTGAACACGCCAAATGCGACGGTCCGAATTCAGTGCGCCTCGATTCACTTTATGATCTTCTTTCTACACTTATGGAGATCGACGGCATAGTCAAGAAGATGAAGGCCGATAAGAAATAAGAAATGGAGGAGACGTGGGAAGCGAGTTTCTCGATGAGAGGTTGATAGCGAAGATAAGGCAGATCCGTCTTCTGGTTCTCGATGTTGACGGTGTCATGACGGACGGGCGCATAATCATGGACCATGAGGGGCGTGAGACAAAAAATTTTAACGTGAAAGACGGGCACGGCATGAAGGTCCTGATGAGATACGGCGTTGATGTTATACTCGTGACGGGAAGGAAGTCCACTGTGGTTGAACATCGTGCGCGAGACCTCGGCATCGGCGAGATCCACCAGGGCGTTCATAACAAACTCGAAATCGCCGAGGCCATACTCCGTAATCGTTCCATGAATTATGATCATATGGCTTTTGTTGGAGACGATATAGTTGATATCCCAGTATTGAAAAGGGCCGGATTTTCTGTGGCCGTAGCCGATGCTGTGGAGGATGTGAAGAAATGCGTTGATTATGTCACAGTAAATAAAGGCGGCCGCGGCGCTGTAAGAGAGGTATGTGAACTCATTCTGAAGGCTAAGGGTGAATGGGCCGGCGTGGCGAAAAGGTATGAATTTTTGTGAGGAATGAATAATTGACGCTGATCGCAGAAACGCGAGCAGGGCGATGGATGAGCGGCAGCGCCGGTTAGGCCGTCGTACTTCCGTAACTGGTGCGCGTCTCTGCCTTTGACCTTTACATATGTGGAAACGGATGATATAAATCGAGTCGGTCTTGGGGAACGGCTCATTTTCACAGTTTGTAATTGAGAGCGCAAATGAAAATTGCCCGTCTCCCAAAGACACGGTTCTATGAAATTTAAGAAAAGCAATGTTGTTATCATAATTGTCATTGTCGCAATCGTCACAGCGGCAGCCGTCATCCTGTTTTTTGAGAGTGGCAGGTTTTCCAAAAAACAGATGCTCAATATTGTGGCAGACAAAGTTGATCTCCAGGTTAAGAATGTCCACTATACGGATGTCGGTGCTTCAGGCATGAAATGGGAGATCAATGCGGATAGCGCAAAGTATGTCAAGAACGAGAATCTTGTTTTCTTTGATCGGATCAGGGTGAAGCTGGTAATGTCTGACGGGAGGACCCTTGTTATGACGGGCGATAAAGGCAAGTCAAACACGGAGACGAAGGATATGGAAGTTTCCGGAAATGTGGAAATTATTTCAGATAAGGGAGATCGCCTGACTACTGATATCCTGAGATATTCTGGCGCGGAGCAGCGGATATACACCGACTCCGCGGTTAAAATGGAAAACTCCCGTATGCAGGTGAAGGGAGTCGGGATGTCCTTTTCCCTGGAACATAAAGATGTGGCGTTGCTGTCAAAGGTGAAAGCCAATATAAGGTGATATGTCCGGAAGGGCTCCCTGCAGAAACGCTGTTCTTCGGACGTGAAATTTCAATAGGTTGCTTTGCATATGATTATGAGAAACAGGATAACAATCGCTTTGATAATGCTTTTTTTCAGCGTCGTATATTTGGGCGCTAAAGATACCGATACGAAGAAGAAGGTCAAGCTGGACAAGGATCAGCCCATAGATATTGTTTCTGACCGTCTGGACGCGTACAACGAAAAAAAACTTGTCGTGTTTTCGGGTAACGCAGTTGCAACCCAGGGTGATAAGACCATAAAGGCTGACCGCCTCTTTTTGTATTACAAAAAGGATCCGCAGCCGCGAGCGACCGAAAAGACCGGCACTCAGGACCTTGGCAGCGCCGGTGATTTGGACAAGATTGAAGCAAAAGGTCATGTCATAATAACACAGGGTGAAAGGGTTGTAACCGGAAATGACGCAGTATACTACCAGGATGCGCAAAAAATTATTATGCTGGGCAACGCCGTGATGCGGGAAGGAAGAAACGTCATCAACGGTGACAGAATAGTGGTATTTCTTGATGAAGACAGAGGTGTTGTCGAAAGTGCTGAAAAGGGGAGAGTCAAGGCCACTATATATCCTGAGGACAAAGACAAAAAGAAATGAATAACCCGTTGCAGATTTTCATTTGTTTTTCAATGCAATTGTAAATGCGCAAATTTAGATGTATGGATGTTGTGAATTAATGGAAGCACTGGCGGCAAAAGGGTTGGTAAAAAGCTATGGGAAAAGGGTTGTAGTAAATAAGGTTGATCTGACAATCAGTCCTGGAGAAGTGGTAGGCCTTTTAGGACCGAATGGTGCAGGCAAGACCACAACCTTTTACATGATAGTGGGTTTGATCTGGCCGGACGAGGGGAGTATCTTTTTAAATGGGGAGGATGTCAGTAAATGCCCCATGTATATCCGGGCGCGAAAAGGATTGAACTACCTGCCCCAGGAGCCTTCCATATTCAGAAAGCTCTCTGTGGCAGAAAACATCATGGCAATTCTGGAGACGCTGGATATAGATAAAGATGAGAAAGCCAGGCGGCTGAAAGAACTCCTCGGAGAGCTTGATATTTCACACCTGTCGGAAGCGCGCGCATATTCCTTATCGGGCGGGGAGAGGCGGCGAGTCGAAATTACCAGGGCCCTGGTCACGTCTCCCAAGTATATTTTGCTCGATGAGCCTTTCGCGGGGATCGACCCTATTGCTGTTCAGGACATACAGAGAATCATATTCAAACTGAAACATAAAGGAATCGGCGTTGTCGTGTCCGATCACAACGTCAGGGAAACGCTTTCCGTCTGTGACAGGGCCTATATCGTGAATGAAGGGACAATTATGGTTGAAGGGGACCCTGACACCATAGCCAACTGTGAAATTGCGAGAAAGATTTACCTGGGAGAGGATTTTTATCTCTGAACTGCGGATATGATCTAGCATTGATCAGACATACCGAAAAATGGCATTTGAACTAAAACAAAATCTGAAATTGAGCCAACAGCTCGTCATGACGCCCCAGCTGCAGCAGGCAATAAAACTGCTGCAACTCTCAAGGCTGGAGTTGACGGATTTGATCACCCAGGAGATGGAGGAGAATCCGCTCCTTGAAGAAGTAGCAACAGAAGAATACCCGGAGGAGACGACCGTTCCGGAGTCCGATACAGTAGAAATAGCCGACAGGGAAGAGATTAAAGCTGTCGAGCGCACGGAAGAGATTACCGGGGAGGGCGATGGCAAGGAAGAATTTGACTGGAACAGTTATCTTGAGGACTACGGTCCCACGGGTGTAAGATATGACCGCAAGGATGATGAAGCTCCGTCATGGGATAACATGTTGATGGTGAAGCCGTCTCTGACGGATCATCTGATGTGGCAACTCAAGCTGTCGCGCGTTACCGACGCCGAAATGAAGATCGGGGAACAGATAATCGGCAACCTTGACAACAACGGCTATCTGGTAGCGTCCATAGAGGAGATTGCCAAGCAGGAGGGTGTTGAGGAGAGTTTCGTTGAAGGCGTTTTGAAGAAGGTGCAGGAGTTTGATCCTCCCGGAATTGCTGCAAGGGACATCAAGGAATGCCTCCTGATCCAGGCCAGGATTCTGGGTGTGCTGACGCCCGTCGTAGAGTCGATCATAAATGGACATCTCAAGGATCTGGAGACGAAGAATTATACCAACATATCAAGGAAATTGAAGGTCCCTATGACCGAAGTTCTGCAGGCAGTCTGCGTAATAAGCAGCATGGATCCCAAACCCGGGAGCGTTTACGCCGAAGAGAGGATAGACACCATTACGCCGGATGTGTATGTATTGAAGTCAGGGGACGAATACAAGATCATTCTTAATGACGACGGTCTGCCGAAGCTCAGGATCAGCAACTTTTACAAGGAGATTATGGGCGGCGGCAACACATATCCGGATGCGGAAAGCAGCAGGAAATATATAAGAGAGAGGATGCAGTCTGCTACATGGCTCATCAAAAGCATACAGCAGAGGCAAAGGACAATATACAAAGTCACGGAAAGCATCTTGAAATTGCAGAGGGATTTTTTCGATTACGGTATCAATTATTTAAAGCCCCTGGTGCTGAGAGATATTGCCGATGATGTGGAAATGCACGAGTCAACCATAAGCAGGGTAGTGACGAATAAGTACATGCATACGCCGAGAGGCATATTCGAACTCAAATATTTCTTCAGCAGCAGGATACAAAGAACAAGCGGTGATGCCGTTGCATCGAAGAGCGTTAAGGAAGAGATAAAGAAGATTGTGAGTGCGGAAAATCCGAAGAAGCCGTACAGTGACAGTGACATCGTTGATATGCTAAAAAAATCAGGTATAGCAATTGCGAGAAGAACCGTGGCAAAGTACAGAGAAATGACAGGCATTCTGCCTTCTTCCAAGAGGAAAAAGTATTTTTGACGGTATTGTGGAAAGTCTTCCCGCTTTTGTGCGGGCAGGCTCCGGCATAAATTGGGTTCCATCCTTCCTTACGCAGGCCGGGGGTAAGCTATTCCTCATGCCCCACATTTGTTCCTTCCGGCCGTGCGCGTGGGGGCGCTTCGCCTCCGGACTTTTTGTTTCACCGTCCATTTCTCAGAGGATTCGAGAGTTCCCGCGGGGCCGTCCGCGAGAGCCTAATAAAACAGGTTGACCTCAGATGATTTAAGGATTAGGATTCCTGCCCTCTCAAGAGATAGAGAGAGGGCACGGCAAAATGTATTGAAATATGGGAGGGTGTAGTTATGAAGATTTCTGTAACCTTCAGAAATACGGAAGGGGATAACTGGCACAAGGAATATATCGATCAAAAACTAAAGAAACTCGAAAAATATCTGGACACCCCGGTAGAGGCCCGCGTTGTTCTTTCCGTTGAGAAGTTCAGAAATGTGGCGGAGGTGAATCTGACGACGAATGGGCAGGTTCTGAATGCCAAAGAAGAAGCAAAGGAAATGACTCTTGCTATTGATAATGCGATTGACAAGATAGAGCGCCAGCTTAAGAAGCGCAAAGAGAAGTCGCGTGGTCATAAGACAAATGCTGCTCGGTTGGATGGAGCCGCACCCCGGGAAACGTATTCCGATGATGCAGACGATGGTCAGGAAGTAAGAATAGTGGAAATGAAAAAGGTTGTGTTGAAACCCATGTCTCTCGAGGATGCCATTATGGAGATTGATATATCAAGGAACCGTTTCGTCGTTTACAGAGATTCTTCTACGGAAAACGTCAGCATCATCTATGTCCGCGATGACGGAAAGTATGCGCTCATAGAGACCAGCAGCTGAAGTTTGAGGAAACAAGATGAAAATCATGGATATCTTCAGGAAAGAATGTATCATTGAAGAACTGAAGGCAAAGACCAAGAGGGATGTCCTCGCTGAATTGTCCGGCGTGATTCGTAGTGGGGATGGTACTATTAGTCAAGAATTAGTCGTGAATACCCTCTTGGAAAGGGAAAAGCTGGGCAGTACGGGGATAGGAGACGGCATCGCTATTCCCCACGCCAAACTCGCAGATATCGATGAGTTGATCGTATCATTCGGCAGAAGCAGGCAAGGTGTGGAGTTTGATTCCATGGACGGCAAACCGGCCAATCTTTTTTTCCTGCTTTTGGCCCCGGAAAATACGACAGGCCTGCACCTGAAGGCGCTTGCCAAAATATCGAAGATGCTGAAGGACAGCGCGTTCAGGAAGAAGCTCATAGAAGCCAAGTCGAAGGATGAGCTGTACGTAATAATCGCGGACAAGGATGACGTAACTTGATTGTCAGGGTATCTTACTTCCATGGACTCGCTCCGGTTAAAAGATATTCTTCAAGGTAGAGAGGATGAATTAGGACTCTCACAAATGGCCGGAGAAGCCGGTCTTACGAGATCAACAAAGAGCATCCGTGTTCAGCGGCATGAGAAAGCCCAAGGCTCCTGGGAGCGGATTATTCCCGATGCTGTTTTTGTAATCACACCTCAATATGTTTCCGAACTCACAACGCTTCCATCAGAGTCCCGCAACAAGGTATTTCACGCCATTGCTTCAAACAGTATTTCTTTAATAGCGCTCTCGGAAACCGGTACAGTACCGGGTCTTATGGCGTCTTTCGCGGAATTGTACGGTATTGTCGTCTTTGCATCGGTCTATGATGAGTTTCTCCTGGAAAGTCGCCTCGCCCGCCTCTTGCGAGAAAAACTTGAAAACTACATCTCTATGCATGGAGCGCTTGTGAGCGTCTCAGGCATAGGAGTGATGTTAGTTGGAGACAGCGGCTCGGGGAAGACTGAATGCGCCCTGAAACTGGCGGAAAGGGGGCATCGGTGGATAGCGGACGATGCCATAGAGATCGAGAGAAGAGGGGATTTACTGCATGGCAGGAGTAATGAGCTCGTCAAAGGTCTTATCGATATCAAACATAGAGGCATTATCGAGGCGGAAGAACTTCTCGACGCCCGAGCCATTCTCGGCGATTCAGTCATAAATCTCCTGGTTGAATTCGTTAGCGAGAGCAGTCCCCGCGGCGTCCATGCGGACAAATCATACGAGATTCTCGGGGTCAAACTGCCCTGTGTGGAGATCCCCGGTTTTCCGCAGACGCGCAATTCATGGAGACATGTTGAGCTTGAGGTTCACAAACTAATGAGCGCAATGGAAAGAGGAGACTCATGAACAACCTGCGTGTAGTAATTATCACGGGACTTTCGGGATCAGGCAAGAGTACCGCCCTCCGGGCGCTGGAGGATATTGGGTTCTTCTGCGTCGATAACCTGCCTGTCGTTCTTCTTCCCAGATTCCTCAAGATTCAGTCCGATGCCGGGAAGGACATCACAAAAGTCGCCATGGTCATGGATTTGAGGGAGAAGAGTTTTCTCGAAAAATATACAAAGATATTTGACCAGCTGAAGAGCGAGGGTCACAGGATAGAGATACTGTTTCTCGATTCGAGTGATGACGCCCTCCTGCATAGATTCAGTGAAACGAGAAGGGTGCATCCCACTTCCGTAAAGGGTTCTGTGATGGAAGGCATCAATCTGGAGAGGGAGAAGCTGGCCCCTTTGAAACAGATGGCCGATAAAGTCATTGATACCACCTCATACAATGTGCATCAATTAAAGGACGTCGTCCAGAGGCAGTTTGTTTCTTCATCCGTAAATCAAAGGATGGTCGTTCATGTGACATCATTCGGGTACCGATATGGCATACCTGCCGATGCAGACATCGTGCTTGACGTGCGATTTCTTCCCAATCCATACTTCGTCGAGGAACTGAAATTGTATGATGGTCACCATCCGGAGGTTCAGAAATACGTGCTCGAATCGGAAGAGAGCAGGATATTTATTCAAAAGCTCTTCGAACTGATGGCCTTTCTCATCCCGCTTTATGAAAAGGAAGGAAAGGCGAGGCTTAATATAGCCCTCGGATGTACAGGCGGGAGACACAGGTCGGTCGTCATGGCAAATCAACTCGGTTCTTATTTTTCCGATAAGAATTACATAGTGACGATAAACCACAGGGACATTAACAAGAGTTAAGCCCTGTTGCAGTATCGGAGAGTTGGAAGTTCGAATCAGGCAATTAGGCCGGCCTTAAACCATTTCGCGTCTGAGAATCTAAAGAGAGACTGCCATCTTCTTCGTGACGTTATCGGCAATCCAATGGGCGTCCCACCACTCCTGGGGGTTTACGAACTGGCCTCCGATAAGCATTCCAAAATGCAGATGATCGCCGCCTGCCAAGCCTGTTGATCCCGTATGGGCGATAACGTCGCCTTTCTTCACTTCCTGCCCTTTCTTGACGTCTATGGAATTCAGGTGGCCGTAAATAGTGAAGAATCCGAACCCGTGATCGATCATCACGAAGTTGCCGTAGATGCCGAGGTAGCCGGCGTATGCGACGATGCCGTTATTGGCGGCCTCCACCGGCGCGTTTGCCGTGGAAGCGAGGTCAACGCCCATGTGGACGCTTTCACCAACTACCTTCCCCTGAGACTGGTACTTCCTCTTGTCGCCGAAGAGGGCCATGGGAGCGGCATCCTTCATCCGGAGGAACGTGCCCTCCCATAATTGTCTGGGATTCGACGTCTTGCAGATTTCGCGGATTGCCGCGTCATTTTCCTCCCGCAACTTGGTGTTGACGTACATGAAAGTCTCGATGGGCGTCTTGCCCTGAAGAGCGGGATTGTGACTCTGAAATTCGGGCATCTTCTGCTGCAAAAAATTCTCGCTCAGGGTCATCTTGTCACTGCGGAATTTCTTTTTTCTGATAAGAGTTGGCAGGGCAACTGAAGATTCATTCCCTGCCTGATCCCGGGCGATTACTTTTATCGTTGTTCCGCCATGCCGGGCATCTGCGGGAATAGAAAAATAACTGATTAAGCAAGGCTTATCTGAAACCATGGTCGCGTATCCCGGAGAGAAGTTATTTTCGACCTTGACGCCGCTTGCGACGACCGGCTTTGATGTCCTGTACAGGATCACGCATGTGCCGCCGGGATTAATATTGTTGGTGGAAGTAAGCAGAAATATCTGCGGCGGTACAAAATCGATATTCGCCTGTATGGCAAGGGTTGTCTCGTTTTTCCAGAGCGAGTTGTCCGTCGCTGAGATATTGATTGTGGCCGGCCCTTCATGAAGCTTCATCGCCGCGGGGTCTATAGTTACGCTTACATTACTTTCCTTGGTTACCGAGTCAGTATAGTTGAGGGAAGAAAGTACCTGCGTCTGATTATCCTGCGCTATGTTGACTGATGAATTGCGGAGTCCGCTCTTGCGGTCCGTAAATGTAATATTGAATGTCTTGGACCTTCCGATTGCCGTTATGTCCTGATCGATCTGGATCGCCGGCTTTTCCAATTCGCCCCAGGAATTGAAAAACCAGAAGCCAAAACCGGCAATCAATATTATTAGGGCTCCGATTATGTGTGGTTTGTATGTTTTCATAAAATACCTCATGCGGATATTGGGTTATGCCGGGCTGATTTATAATGATTTTTAGATTGCTTTGCAAGGCTAAAAGCACAATATTCCGACAAATGCCTGCATTAATTCTTGAAGTTGTGTATGAGACTTGCTATATGTGAGCCATAAAGGCGGTATGCTGTTTTTACGGCGTGCACAATGAATTTTAAGGAATAAGAAAGATGCTGAAAGATAAGAGAATCGTTCTTGGCATAACGGGAGGAATTGCTGCCTACAAATCCGCTGAGCTGACGAGGGAGTTTATAAAGAAGGAGGCCGCGGTCAGGGTAGTCATGACAAAAAATGCGGCCGAGTTCATAGCCCCCCTGACCCTCCAGACCCTTTCCGGGCATCCCGTCTTTACCGACATGTATGCCCCCTTGACGGACTTCGATATGGCCCATATCTCCCTTGCAGAGTACGCTGACGTGATCGTGATTGCGCCGGCCACCGCAAATATCATCGGGAAGATCGCTGCGGGTATGGCGGACGATATTCTTACCACCACCGTTCTGGCAACCAAGGCGCCGGTGCTCGTCTGTCCCGCGATGAATGTTAACATGTATGATAATGCCATCGTGAAAGAGAATATAAGCAGGCTCACGGCACGGGGTTATCTCTTCATGGTGCCCGGGTATGGCGAGCTCGCCTGCAAGACCGAGGGTTATGGAAGGCTCCCGGAGATACCGGATATTGTGGAGGAGGTCGAATCCATTCTGACACCCAAGGATCTTCAGGGAGAGAAAATTCTTGTAACGGCCGGTCCCACACGTGAGCCGTTTGACCCGGTCAGGTACATCACCAATTATTCCTCGGGGAAAATGGGATACGCACTGGCAATCGCGGCAAAGCGGAGAGGCGCCCATGTTACCCTCATCAGCGGCCCCACGGCGCTGCCGGCGCCGCGGGATATAAAGTTCGTAGCTGTCGCAAGCGCCGTCGATATGAAGGATGCCGTTATGGAGCATCTGGACAGCGCAACGGTTGTCATCAAAGCGGCCGCTGTGGCCGATTACCGCCCGTCGTTGCGTTCCGCCGCGAAGATAAAGAAAGACGGCGGCGGGCTTGATTTGCAGCTCGAGAGGAATCCGGACATCATACTGGAGGTCGGCAGGAAGAAGGGCAACCGCATCCTCGTGGGTTTTGCCGTGGAGACGGAGAACCTTGTGGAGAATGCGAGAAGCAAAATGAAGAAAAAAAATATGGATATTATTGTAGCCAACGATGTGACGAAAGAAGGTGCGGGGTTCGGTTACGATACGAATATAATCAAGATACTCAGTCCTGATGGTGAAATTGAAAGCATCCCCTTGATGAGCAAGATGGAGGTTGCCGACAGGATACTCGACAGGGTTAAGAAGATCATAACGGGCAGAACATCAGGTCCCAGGCGCCGCCCTGCTTTTAGGGTCAGATAGTCTCACTATGGAAGGTGCAAAAGAAAATCCGGCAGATGAACTCCTCGCGCTGGTCCGGCATCTGAAATCCCAAATCCAGTCCGGGATCGATGCGGGAAAAACGCCGGCGTACCTGTGTATGGCGGGGGAGCCCGCGTGCCTTGATGAATCCCCGGCCGAAATTACGCATGCTCCAAAAGTGCCGTCAGCCCGGAAGACCGTGACTCTTGGAGAAGTAAAGAATGAACTCGGTGATTGTCAGAGGTGTTCCCTCGGAAGAGTGAGGACCAACATCGTCTTCGGTGAGGGGAACCCCAGGGCCGAGATCGCATTCGTGGGCGAGGCGCCTGGAGGAGATGAAGATATCCAGGGGAGACCCTTTGTCGGTCGCGCCGGGCAGCTTCTGACCAAGATTATCGCGGCCATGGGACTGAAGAGAACTGATGTCTATATTTGTAATATTCTCAAGTGCCGTCCTCCGGGCAACCGCAATCCCAAGCCTGAGGAAATAGCCGCCTGCGAGCCGTTTCTAATCAAGCAGCTTGAGGCGATTAACCCGCGGGTAATCTGTGCACTGGGAACGTTTGCCGCCCACACCCTGCTTAAAACGGATGTACCGATAACGGTCCTGCGGGGCAAGTTTCACTCATATCACGGGATACAATTGATGCCGACTTATCATCCTGCATATCTTCTGAGGAATCAGGGGGCAAAAAAGCAGGTGTGGGAAGACGTCCAGAAGATAATGAAGATGCTGCCACAGCAGGCTTCATAAAGATTTACATTCAACTCAAATATTAAGAGGGGCAATCCATGACAAGAAATAAGATCAACATACGAATCCTGATTCTCGCATTGCTTCTCATCATGCCTGTTTTCGGCCAATTATTTGCGGAAGAAAAGAAACCCGTCTTCGATACCATCACTGTCCATGCCACCATTACGCCGCCCATTGCCGAGTACGTCGTGCAAAGTGTAAATGCGTCGGCGAAGGCAGGGTCCGATGGCCTGATAATTCTCCTCGATACGCCGGGCGGGCTCGACCTCGCCATGAGGGATATCGCGAAGGCCATCCTGAATTCAGCCATTCCCGTTGTCGTATATGTGCATCCCTCCGGGGCGCGGGCCGCTTCCGCAGGGGTGATAATCACGATTTCAGCGCATATCGCTGCGATGACCCCCGGCACGAATATCGGCGCGGCTCATCCGGTAGGCTTGGGGATAGGCGGCGGAGACAAGACCATGATGAAGAAGGTGGAGAACGACGCCGTTGCCTATGTGCGGGGCATTGCAGACAAGAGGGGGCGAAATGCGGACTGGGTGGAGAAATCCGTCAGAAAGAGCGAATCTGTTACCGCCGAAGAGGCCCTCAAACTCAAGGTCATAGATTTTGTCGCTCCCGACCTGAACAGTCTCCTCAAACAGATAGACGGAAAAGAGGTTACCGTATTATCCGGTAAGAGGATAATCGAGACAAAAAATGCGGTCATCAACGAGAAAAAAATGGGTGCGCGGCAGCGGGTTCTTGCGGCCATAAGCGACCCGAATATTGCGTATATCCTCCTGCTCGTCGGTCTTGCAGGTCTCTATTTTGAACTGGCGCACCCGGGCGTCATCCTTCCCGGGATTATCGGCGGCATCTCGCTCATCATGGCGTTTTTCGCCCTGCAGACGCTGCCCGTCAATTATGCGGGGATCCTGCTTATTCTCTTCGGCATCATCCTCTTTATTGCAGAGATAAAAGTTATCAGCCACGGCCTGTTGACGGTTGGGGGTATTATCTCTCTTGTGCTGGGTTCGCTGTTGCTTTTCGAATCGCCTGATCCAGCACTCAGGGTATCGTGGAGTGTCATGATCCCCGTGTTGACCATTATCTGCCTCTTTTTTGCGGGTGTGATCGCCCTTGTCCTCAAGGCCCAGATGAGAAGACGGCGAACGGGAAAGGAAGGCATGGCAGGCGAGCAAGGAAAAGCGCTCACCGATATTTATGAAACAGGAACGGCCCTGATAAAGGGAGAGTACTGGAACGCGTCGAGCGATAAGCGTGTAGAGGCGGGCAGGGGGGTTAGGGTCGTAAAGGTCGAAGGTCTAACAATCAAGGTTGAAGAAATCGAAAATAAACAGGGAGGGTAATTATGTTTTCTATTCCATTTATTGTATTGATAGTACTGGTGGTCATGTTTCTCGCATCAGCCATCAGAATACTCAATGAGTATGAAAGAGGCGTGATCTTCCGCCTCGGGCGGGTAATCGACACCAAAGGCCCGGGTCTTATCATCCTGATACCGGTCGTGGACAGGATGATCAAGGTGGATATGCGCACCATTACCATGGACGTCCCCCCGCAGGACGTGATCACACGGGACAACATATCAATCAAGGTCAACGCCGTCGTTTATTTCAAGGTCATGGAAGCGAACGACGCTGTGATTAACGTAGAGAATTATCTCTATGCCACCTCCCAGCTCGCCCAGACAACCTTACGGAGCGTCTGCGGCCAGGTGGAGCTCGATGAACTCCTCTCGCAGCGCGAGAAGATAAACCTCCAGATCCAGGAGATCCTGGACCGGAGCACCGAACCTTGGGGAATCAAGGTTTCTCACGTCGAGGTCAAGCAGATCGATCTGCCCGAAGAGATGAAGCGGGCCATTGCCAAACAAGCCGAAGCGGAGAGAGAGCGCCGGGCAAAGGTCATCAGTGCGGAAGGCGAGTTCCAGGCCGCCCAGAAGCTGATCGAAGCTGCCGCCCTTATGGAAACGCAGCCGATGTCCTTACAGCTCCGGTACCTGCAGACCTTGAATCAGATTGCAGCTGAGAACAGCTCGACAATACTTTTTCCCATTCCCATCGATCTGATTAAGCCGTTCCTGAGCCTTGCAGAGAAGATGAAATAGATTTCCCGAAGAAGGAGTTGACCGCAAATGGAGGCAAGGGAAAAAAGGCACATCCTGACAGGCGGCATGATCCTGATCACGCTCGGCGTACTCATCATCCTCGACAACACGGGCATCTACGGGTTTGATAAGAGCTGGCCGATACTCTTGATCGCCATTGCCGCGGGTACGCTGATGCAGCGCATCAAGGATATCGGGGGATGGTTCATCGGCGCGGCCGGGGCGATTTTCCTCCTGGTGAATAACTGGGGGTACGATCTGCACGTAATCGCAAAATATCTTCTTCCCGTACTCTTGATCCTCTTTGGTATTAATGTTCTCATAAAGCATTACAGGAAAAAACAGCAGTCATGAATGAACGCGCGAAGAAACCGCGAGTGCTGATCCTGTGCGACTTTGACGGAACAGTATCCACAGTCGATATGGGGAACGAGATACTGAACCGCTTTACCGATAAGGGCTGGGAAGAGATAGACCGCGCTTACTGTGCGGGTGAGATCGGTTCCCGCCTTGCGTATATGCAGGTGGGCCCGCTCTTTACGGGCACCAGGGCCGAGATGCTGGAATTTGTAAGCAGCCGCGAAAAGATAGATCCGCATTTTCTCGAGTTCTATCGGTTCTGCCGGAAGAGGGGCGTGGATCTGAAGATCGTATCCGACGGCCTCGATTTTTATATTGATGCGATACTGAAAAAGAACAACATCGAGGACATTGAATTCTTTTCCAATGTCACAGTTTTCCTGGATGATGATAAGCTCTCCATAGAGTTTCCCCGGATGAACGATAAGTGCGATAAGTGCGGCACCTGCAAGAAGGGCGTCCTCCGAGACTACCGGTCAAACTACGACCGGGTCATCTATGTAGGGAACGGTTATTCCGATGTGTGCCCCGCGAAAGACGCAGACCTCGTCTTCGCCAAGGAGGTCCTGTATGAGAAGTGCAGGGAGGAGGGCACGCCGTGCGTGCATTATGAATCGTTCCGGGATATTCTGAATTACTTGGATGGGACGGTTGGTTTGCGTGCTTGAAAGATGTCAAACATTGGAAGTTTGAATTCGGTAGCGAGCGCATGCCCCGTAGCTTGCTGCGGGGTAAGCGAGCGAATGACGAACGATACTGCTCCCTAAGAATCGAAGATTCTCCGCAGCTTGCTGCGGAGAGCTTCAATCCTTCCTGCCGCTCACCGGCTGCAGAAAATATTTATTGCCCTTCTTATCTCTTTCTTCGCAGCACGCGCTTCCGCACCACTTTTACCAGCTTTGGATTCAGGCTCTGGCGGTGCTGGCATGTTGCGCGGGGGCACTTCAGGACCATCTCACCGGACGCATCTGAGACTTCTATCAGGTATGGATTCTTGCACCGCCTGCACGCAACATGATGCGGCTTTCCCCAGCTTATGAAGTTGCAGCTTCCCGAGGGACAGGTGTAATATTTTTTGCCGGCCGCTGTTGATTGTTCCTTAAGCACGTTTGTCTTGCAAATGGGGCAGGTGAAGGACAAGTCTTTTTCAAAGGCGGCAATCTTATCGGCAATCGCGTCATCGTCGGTGGGGCCTTCTTCCTGAGCTCCATCATCGAGCGGCTTCTCCTCTTCCTTTCCCTGGATCAACTCGGCTGTCGCATCGGCTGGTAAAGAAACGACCGGGGCCGCTTCTTCGATGCCGAAGAGATTTGGTTCCGCGGCCGCGGTGCTCATCCCAATCTCATCGTCAATGTCCTGTACATTTACGGAGGGCGGGGCCGGCCTGACACTGACCTCCATCTTTTCTGCCTCTCCGTCGTGTGAGGTTTCGGGCGGCTTTTCATCCTTGGCAAGGATATCATTGACCTTAATGCTTCTCAGGACAGCGCCTCCGGCAAGGACTTTGTTCGGGTGAGTATGGGGAGAGAAGGTGGGCTGAGAGGTTTTTGCACGACTGTATAATTCCGCTAAGATCGCATCACGGCTCTGCCGCATTTCGTGCTGACCTGCTTGCGCAGTAGGAGGCGCATCGATGCTGGGACGGCGGGACGACTGGGGAGATCTCTGCGCCGAGAAGGGAACCCCGTGGTGTTTCAGTGTCTGGTCGAAGCGCGAGGCGGCAGCCTCCATGTCAGTGCGTCCGGTCATCGCCTCCTCAACCGTCTGCCCTATGTTGGCAAGAAGATTGATTCCCGTCATCTTAGGGAAGATCCGGTTCAGGACGCGGGTCATGGTGAGCGTGGATTCCTGGGCGACGATCCTGCCTTCGGAATCAACCGCAAAGTATCCTCTCTCGATCATATCCCGGAGTCCCGTTTCCAGGTAGTCATCAGCCTCCACACCAAGACCGGCGGCATCGTCAAGAAATGTTTCGCGTGTGTATCTCTCGGGGGCGTCTGTTGGCGAATTCTCGATCTCGATCTCCCTGCCGCCAAGGAGGATAAAACATCCTATCGTGGCAATATTCAGGGGGAGACCGCCGATTCCCTGTTTTGTACCTGTCAAACGCTCAAAATTCCGACCGATAATATCATCGAATCGGGACCTCAAGATGTCTTTCATATGCTTGTCTTATCGCACGCAGTGATTGTTTCTTTGAGAGGTATTCGGATACTCTGTATCTATATCGTCAAATTTCCTGGTAAACAAAAATATTTTTCCATTATTCTGCGATAATTTCTCGCTGAGTGCTGCAAATGATGCCGCCGATTAAAGAAAATCCGGGATTCATCGATATATCATTAGAGGAATAAAAGAGATCCGGTTGCGGGGATTTCAGGGGAGAGGATTATCCGTGGCGACAATTTTAAAACTTAAAGATGTAGACGATGCTATTGCCGGCCTTGGCTATAAGAACAAGGACACCCTGAAGTACAAGCTCGTCCACGCGATAAGACAGTGCTACCCCGATGAAATCTCAACTGAGTCTATCCAGGCTATTGACACGGAAGAGCTGGTTAAGAAGCTATGGAGTGTGGACGGTGACAGTGAATTACTAAAGAGCAAGAAAAAGAACTTAAGCAGCGTCAAGTCAGGCATCAATGCGGACCTCAAGAGACTGTATCAGGAAGGCACAAATGCTCAGGGGATTGTCATCGGACAGAGCAATGTTTTTGATATGTCTGATGAGGCGAAGAACAAGGCGCTGGGGAGCATCGACTCTAATCTCAGAGACGAGGGAACAGAAGCCATACGCAAAATTACGGAGATGCTGAATGCGGTAAACGATATACTGACGCAGTCCGGCGTGCATCCAGTGTCCGGGGAGGGACTGGAACAGTTTGACCGGATGAAGGACCTGCTTCTTGACCTGTCCCGGAAAATGGGACTGTCCCTCAATGACGGCGGCGGTACTGGTGTTACCGCTGATAGCGCGGTCGCAGTGGCGGACATCGAAGAGGTTGTCGATGAGATATCTGCAGATGCCGCCGACGAAGAAATAGTCGAGATGGCGGCCGATGATCTGACAGACATTCGCGATGACCCTGATCAATCGGGAGAGATGCAGGGGCTGGGGGAAGCGGCAGCGCCGGATGATGCCACCCATGAAGGCGCGGACGAATTATTGGATGAAGTCATGGAAGCGGACCTCGCCGCTGCTGCAGTATTAGAAGAAGTGGAAGTAACGGCCGATCTCGCAGAAGTTGAGATCGAAGATGTGCTCGAAGAACAGGAAGAGGAAGTTTACGAAGCGGCCGACGAAGACCTGCGCGAGAAGGCGGAAATCTTAGCTGAACTTGCGGAGGCTGCGAAGGTGCTTTCGCAGCTCGGGCCGGACTTTAGGGAAAGCGCCTATTCCGAAGAGGTGATCAGGGAAAAGGCAAAGTTGCTATCCGAGGAATTCGAGCGCGACCTCAGCATCCGGGAAAGATTTTGCAACCAGCATATTTTTATAAAGGGCGGAGATTACATTACAGGTGGCAATGACCTCGCAAAGAATGATCTTCCCCAGGCAACAGTTCGCCTTCAGGAATTCTACATCGGCAAATTTCCCGTCACGAATGCCCTCTTCGAGACCTTTGTGGAGAAGACCGGCTACAGGACCACAGCGGAGAAAAACGGCTACGGCTTCGTGTACACATCCCGCGCACAGAGGGTGAAAGACAGCATGACAGGCAAGGAAACGTTCACGTGGCACAGCCACTTGCTTTATAAGAAAATACAGGGGGCATGCTGGTATCATCCGAACGGTCCCGGCAGCTCGCTTCACAACAAGCGCAGGCATCCGGTAGTGCAGGTCAGCCTCGAGGACGCATGTGCGTTCGCCGCGTGGACAGGCAAGAGGCTTCCCACAGAAAAAGAATGGGAGGCCGCCGCACGGACGGCGCACGGAAACGTCTTTCCATGGGGCAATGAATGGGCCGGCAATTCATGCAACGTGGAAAAAAGTTATATCGGCGATACTACTCCCGTTGACAAGTATCTCGAATTCGCGAATGCCTGCGGCGTGGCGGACGCGCTCGGAAACGTACTCGAATGGACGCTTGATAACTGGGAGGCACAGAAACCCGGAGAAAAAAATACTGACATCCATGTTGTGAAGGGCGGGAGTTGGATTTCCGATGGTCCCGTATGTCTGTCCAACCGTTATCCGATGGACAGAAATACTTCGTCGAATGTACTTGGTTTCAGATGCGTCGCCATTTGATGATTTATGAACTGGCGTGCAGAACAGCCGGAGACGGGCATCTGGGGACACCAACAAAAAAGCCTTCCCGTTTCATCGAGGGAAGGCTTTTCTCATGCATTATTTCCGCGAATTTCTACTTCACCAATTTCAATAGATTCTCTGAAACCTCTTTGACACCGAGCTCAGTGTCCAGCTGAATGACCTTCACCCTCTCCTTGAAGTAGTTGACTGCGGCGAGTGTGCCTTTGTTTGTGTCGAAGTAGATGCCATGCCTCTTGTCAATGGCCGCTTCATCCTGGTCGTCGGCCCTCGCCAACAGTCCCGGGCTTCCGCAGACGCGGCAGAATAGCTTGCCGTCTTTCTCCACGGGCAGGTTGGCCTTTACGTAAATATTGTTTGGATGGTTGTTGTCCTTCGGGCACAGGCGTCTTCCCATGATGCGCTTCTTGGCCGTATCCCGGTCGAGGATAAGCTCCACGACGTAATCCAGTTTTATCTTCTCTTTCTGGAGCGCGTCCCAGAAGGCGACAGCCTGCGTCTTGTTTCGCGGGAACCCGTCTAACAGCCATCCTTTTGCACAGTCTTTTTCTTTAATACGGCTGAGGATCATGGGAATGGTAATCCCGTCAGGAACCAGTTCGCCCTTGTCGATATATCCTTTTGCCTCTTTTCCCAAGGGCGTGCCTTTAGAGATGTTCTCCCTGAAGATTACGCCTGTCTCCACCTGGGGGATTCCAAATTTGTCGCACAGAACTTTGCCGAACGTGCCCTTGCCGCTGCCATTTGGTCCAAACATAAGAATATTCATTGTCTTCATCTCTTTCTAAAAAAGTATTTTTAGCAGGTATTCCCTGTGTCATTCCCGCGCAGGCGGGAATCTATTTTGTTATCTTGCCCTATTCGTGTCGTCCTCTCGTCGATGTCATTCCCGCCCNNCCGCCATTTCGACGGTGCCCGGTTGTCATTTCGACTCCCCCTCTGTCATTTCGACCGAAGGGAGAAATCTTATTAAGATATCTTATTAGACGACTTCGAACTTAACTCTTCAAAGCCCGCCATCGCGGCTGCACGCTTATATTAAATTACGTCTTTTTTTACAACAAAAATTATTGGTTATTTTTTATTGAAGTGGCGACCTGCCACAGTAGATCAGCCCGATCAGGAGGGGCCGCAGGATGTTGCCGCACAGGACGAGCATCCAGCCGACGATGTATTGCCGATCTTTCCGCCGAATTTAGACATCAAACGCTCTGCCTTCTTTGATTTACACGAGGGGCAGGCCACAGCAGGTTTATCGCTTCCGGACAGGAATAGAACCTCAAAGGTATTGTCGCACTTCTTGCATTTGAATTCGTAAATGGGCATGTGTTCCTCTTTTTGTAATGGCCTTTCACTGTAAAAACCTTAGACGTTGCGCGTCTAAATGTCAAGTGCATACCCGGCACTGTTACGTGATCTGAATAGTCAGTCTTTTGCCAAGAGAGGTTGCCGCTTTATCCAACGTCCTCAATGAAACGGATTGATTCTTGGGATCTAATAATCTGTCAAGTGCAGAACGACTTGTCCCCATCATTCTCGCCATTTCAACTTTAGATATTTTCTTGCTTATCATTAGTTGTGATATTTGTTTTGCCACGACCTCTTTAATGGCGGCTTTTTCGACTTCTGCTAATATCCCCTCTTCACGAAGAAAATCATCAAGCTTGCTTCCAATATTTTTGTGTTTCATAACACTATCCTTTTTTAAATAAGGATTTGCGTTTCCTTCGTCGTCATTCCCGCGCAGGCGGGAATCCAGGGGAAGAATCAAAACAAAGTTGTCGAAAGCGCACTGCGGGCCAAATCACTGATTTGAGCCAGTGTAAACTTTTCCTTGTGGAATCGTCTTTCCCAAGTCACGGTATGCGAGGATCATTTCATGCAGTGCGTCACGCAACATAGCGCGGCATTCGTCGAGAGTTTTTCCCTCAGTAATTACCTCCGGCCACTCCGGCAATTGGCCCATGTATCCGGAATGTGTTTTAGTATATCGTGCCATGTATGCCATGATTTTCACCTTTTCTGTTATGTTATACGAAATTGCATATGGTTGCAAGATACCAAGGCGAAATGGACTATTGTTTTGATAAAGATGTGTATATTTAAGAGTCTACGCATTCTCTTAAAAGTGCCTTTTGGGGGCCTTTAAAATAATGGCTTCTTCCTGTAAGTGAGTATACGGCAATTTTGACTAATATACTTTCTTTCTTCCCGTAATCCGCACTTTCAAAATGTTACCCATGCTCATCCATCATCCACACAATTTTAAAAAAAGAGCATAAGTGTTGAGATAAACCTTTACAATTATCAGCCTTGCCTATAATTTTATAAATAATAAAAGGAGTTATGTCTCCTGTCATAACGTGTGACTCATTGACTTGGGTTAAAAAGATATATCTCTCCTCCGCTTGTGGCAAGATTCATTGACTTACAGGACCACCTTTCTTATACTTTCGGTGTCAGGGCTGGCAGGGAGATTCATGGTAAGTGTTGAAATTTGAATATTACAGTAAGAATAATAGGAGATAAAAAATGTCCTTTATTCCCAAACATCGTCGTTCCGTTCACGAGATGAAGCGCGCCTATAATAATAGAATCTATCGTTTCTATGGCATAGTAGAAAGATACCTTGGATCCAAGCTAGATATTATTATCCACGAAAAACTCGCAAAGATCCCGAGCATCTCATCATATACGGCGATTGAATATGCCTGTGGTTCAGGCATTCTTACACTAAAATTATCACAACTGTTCAAATCCGTGACAGGCCGCGATTTTTCTATCAAAATGCTCGAACGCGCAAAAGTGCGGGCAAGGGATGCAGGCTGCACCGTAAAGTTTCTCGAAGGCAATATCCTTGCAGTTGACGAGCCGGAAAAGTCCTATGATTATGTCTTTGTTTCGTTTGCACTGCATCTTTTTCCTCCGGACCAGGAAAAGGAGATTCTTAAAAAACTCTGCCGGGTCGCGAGAAAATCTGTTATTATAATCGATCATGGAAAAGAATGGAAATTGGGCATTGCAATTATCGAATGGCTAGAGGGAAGCTATTATGACCAGTTCATTAAAATAGATTTTAATTCTATAGCACAGGAAATAGGATGTAACTCGTTCGATGAAACGCAGATAGCAGATTGTACAGTTTTATTCTTTTTATGCGATTAAATAGCTATAGGTGAAGAATCTTTAAATAATAGACATAGGATACAGGAATTTATGCATATAGTAAACACAATGCAACATATCAATATCAATAAGCCAATCAGATTATGTCACGAATACGTGGGTGGAGACGTTTTCGGCCACATCCCTGTTTTTCTGAAGAATGATTCGCTGATTACCAAGTGAAAGGTGGGAATGCTCGCCGACATATTTTCCATTCAGGTAAGATACGGACAACTTCCTGAACTGTTGATTTTAGTCTCTGATTAAATTTGTCAAGATTACAAATGGAATTAAACTAAGAAGCAGAAAATTTTATCATCTTGCGGTTGGGATGCACATACTTGCAAACTAAAGAGGACTTTCTTTTCATTGCTCAAGTAAAATTAGAACAGCACCTAGTTCCTACTTTTCCTGTCAAAAACGGGTGCTGTTCTTGTGATGGCTTCAGCTAAGGATGCGTAACGGAAGCGCATCTCCATCCTTTGCTATTTAAAGCTTGGTTGCTGAGCTCTATCTGCTTCCACCAGTAGTTGGTCCATGAGTAGTTGGTCCATGAGTAGTCGTTCCACCCCCTCCCGTGTTTTCGGAAATAATCTTGCCATTATTAACAACTACCGTGTCGCCAACTTTAAGCTTTGTAATACCACCATCAGTCATGTTGATAGTCCTCATTTTTCCTATGTCGTCTTTTATTGTAACCTTGTCACCGCTGATCTTGGTAATCGTCCCTTTCCAATCGTCAGAGGCTGCCAAAGAGAAACCCGCCGCGCTCAGAACAAAGGCTACTGCAACAATCAACACAAGAAACTTCTTCATATGATTTTACCTCCTCTCTTAATCTAAGAAATTCACCGAAGAATAACATCCCATCTTATAGTCAGGATAGGTTGAAAAGTATCAATCGAACTCACGACTCCTTGCTTATCTTGCTCACTCACAACCTGTATGACCGGATTAAAGTGGCGTCACCTATTTTGATGTACAAACAAGTTTCCCTCCAGCAGTATTAACCATCGTTCCCTGGCGTCCGTTCGGTGCGAGACAGGGGTCACCCAGCCCCGCGCACGTTACATTCGGCGGTATGCCAACAACTTTCCCCTGGCTGCCGTTCTGGGCGGTACAGGGATCGCCAGGACCGGCACAGACCATGTTCGACGCTGTGCCATAAACTTTCCCGGGGCCGCTCTGTGCGGGGCAGGGATCACCGAGGCATGCACACACCATATTCGTCGGTGTACCGAAGACCTTCCCCGGACCGTTCTGTGCAGGGCAGGAATCGCCCAAACCGGCACACACCATGTTCGTCAGCGTGCCGAAAACTTGTCCTGGACCGTTCTGTGCGGGACATGAATCACCCAGACCGGCACACTTGAGGTTGCCCGCGGTGCCGAACCAGCGTCCCGGCCTCATCGATGCTGTAATGCAGGACGAACCAGGCGTTGCATTTGCTTTAACCCCTCCCGCTCCCGCATTGGAAGGCGGTGTCACTTTGGTATCCGTGCCACCAAGATTAAGTCCCGGCGGGATTTTGGGACCGTCTGTTAGCGGCGAGGTATCCCCGCCGCCGATTGGTGGACCGGCCAAACACGTCGGTGTATTCAAATAAGCGAAAACTCCCAGGGTAATGGATAAGAAGACGACGATCATCTTAACACTCAGCATCCTCATGATATTTCCTCCTCATCTTGCTTCTGCGGGTCTACGGTGTGTTTACTGAATTGATTAGACTCACGCTGTTCCGCACGGTATCCATAAGCTTCATAAGGTAGAACATCTCTTATGTCAAGGACATTTCGGCACAAGATTTTTCCTTATGGCCATCGTTGTTTGCCTGTTTCGTTAAGTCTTACCGTTATGAGGATTATCAAGCTTTACATAATGGTCAATTGTACTAAATATAATTGTATCCCGCCCCTATCATAGGACAAAGACTAATAGATCGCAGAAAACTGTCGCATTCTTCCTGCAGTCAACGGACCTACCTTTCTTGCATGAATAGAATATTTCGATGCGTAATGATCACCGCTATCGGGACTGTGAATATCCCTGTAGTCGTATTCCTCTTGACATCAAAACGCCTTAACTTATAGAAGATGATTGGAAAGCCGTATTCGGGAAAACTGAACGTACGGTTTGACGAGGGGGAGCTGGAGATAGAACTATTCGGCCACTACGCCAGCTCTCTACTCTACTGTACTCAATAAACTATGGTCAAAATTCGGTATTTTTAAGAGTATTACCATTGTCTTAAAAATATCCCGGATTTCTTCGACATATTCTGAGAAATTTTGTATATTACCGCAAGTATTTGCTTCAGTTGTTATCACCATAAATCACACTCTCTTCAAATTAAGGGAGAAATCCATGAGAAGAATCACCACCGCAGTTTTGTTGTTCCTTGTTTTGAGTTTCGTCACCATCACTGCGTTCGCCTTCCAAGCTGACATTACGAAGGCCTGCTTTTCTCCCAAGGGCGGATGCACAGAAACCATTGTCGAACAGATCAACGCTGCAAGCTCAGAGATCCTGCTCCAGGCGTATTCTTTTACATCAGCCTCAATTGCAAAGGCTTTACTGCATGCTTACAAACGTGGCGTTCACGTGGAAGCAATACTTGATAAGAGCCAGCGGAAAGACAAGTACACATCAGCTACCTTTCTTGCGAATACCGGTATCCTTACCTTCATAGATGATAAACATGCCATAGCTCATAACAAGATCATGATCATTGACAAGGAAATGGTAATAACCGGTTCCTTCAACTTCACGAAAGCTGCAGAGGAAAAGAATGCAGAGAATGTGCTGATCATCAAATCCAAGGAACTGGCAAAACTTTACATAGACAACTGGTATAAGCATAAGGAACATTCTGAGACGTACGAAGGGAGATAAGATTGTACATGGCCAAGCCCATTGATTCCAAAGAAACCGTTGACGTGATGGAACTACTCTTGTCAGAAGTTATTCAGTCAGAGGCCCTTATCAACCTTCTTGATAGTAAAGGTATCATCAGAAAAGAAGAACTTCTTGAAGAAATAAAACGGGTTCGTGTCACGACGCTGACATCTGTTAAATGAAATTGTTAGTGAACATAGCCCTCGGAGCAGTTTTGATAAGTAACGCAATTTATTTGAATGCCTCGTATGGCAACGGTCTTGTTGGTATTGTTGTATTGATGGGCTTCGCCTTCATGAGCATTCTAATCGTACTTCTTGTGAACCATAGTAAGTAAATGCCATCCCATATGACTGTAGTTTCCAATCAGAGCCTGTAGTTCTTAATACTTAACTTGGTCTGACCCCCAAGGCGCCCTTCAATTTGTTATTATTATGATAAAGTAAATCTGGACAATATACCTAAAAAGGGTATATCATTTTAAAAATGGCCGACCAACATATGTGGCGGTTTGGGAAGTTATTGATAAGAAGATAAAAATTGTTGAGGTGATCTATGCGGGAACGCGAGAGAAAGCACCCTACTGATAGTAGGTTTGATGGTATTATTGTAAGCCGAATTTTAAGGGGGCCAAAAGAAAGAGAAAATGATCTGATTAAGATGGCTAGGAGAATTGGTTTTGAGGATGTTTCCGAACTAGTTCCCTGGAAAGAGGCATTTTCCGATTATTCCGATGAACAATTGCCGGGTGCGAGCCTTGCGGGTGCGAGACACAAAGACGGTCTTACACAAAAACAGCTTGCAGATAAACTTGGCATAGCCCAGGGCTATGTTTCTGATATGGAATGCGGTAAAAGGTCTATCGGAAAAACTATGGCAAAAAGATTGAGTAAGGTTCTCAACATCAATTATAAGGTTTTCTTATAGCACAATTTGACTTGGGGGCGCGCAGAAACTTAACTTGGCCCGACCTCCAGAGCCCAGCGGCTTGCCGTATTAATACAACTCATACCTGAGGAGACGGCATTCAATCGGTCCATTGAATAACACAAACCGACGTGACGCCTTGAGGCCGATGTGCTTGGCCAGTTCAAGATTCCCGGTCAAAACAAAACCTGTCCATCCCCGACAACGCTGCTTCATTACATCACCAATCTGACGATAAAGATCCTTGAGCTTCTCAACATCACCCAGCCTCTTGCCGTAAGGGGGGTTAATTATCAGCACTCCTTTGTCGCCTGGCGGCTTAAACTCATTGAAGGCCAAATGAAAAAAGTGCATCTGCCCTGAAAAACCTGCTGCATCAGCGTTGCGACGTGCCAGTGCAAGCGCACGCTTGTCCATGTCATATCCTGTAATAAGCCCTTCAGGCAGCTTTCGGATGCTTCTTTCAGCATCAGCCAAAATCAGACTCCATAATCCGGCGTCAAAATCAAGCCAGCGCTGGAAACCAAACGACCGGTGACGCCCAGGAGGCACCCGACCTGCAAAAAACGCCGCTTCAATGGGAATGGTACCCGAACCACACATGGGATCAACCAGAGGCATGGCGCCGTCCCAGCCGGTCAGAGCAATGACAGCAGATGCCAGGGTTTCGCGCAGGGGAGCCTCAGCACGCTCAAGACGATAGCCGCGACGATCAAGCGAATCGCCGGAGCTGTCCAAAGATATGGTACAGATATTTTGTGCCAGATGAATATTTATACGAACGTCCGGTGATGATGTGTTCACGCTGGGACGAGTACCACGATGCTCGCGGATACGATCAACAATGGCATCCTTGGTTTTGAGAGCGACAAATCCTGAATGGGTGATAGCCGAATCCCGTAACGAACAGTCCACTGCAAGCGTCATGGAAGGCGTTATTAAATCATGCCAGCTAATGCCGTGGACACCGGCGTAAAGCTCCTCAGGCGACGCACAGGGAAACGTCGCGATATTCACCAATATCCGACTGGCGGTACGCAGCCAGAGATTGGCGCGATACAGTCCGGCATGGTCCGTGACAAATGACACGCCGCCCCGTCCTGCGCTTGCTCCCTGAATATCCAGGGCCCGTAATTCGGCTGCGGCGATCTCTTCGGCTCCCCTCGGTACTGCGGCAAAGCAGTTCATTGATATCTTCCGTTCAATGGCCGGCCGCGCGACACGCCTTATTACACGTTTTTTTTCAGTCATCTACTTTTCCTCATCTTTTGTGATCCTGTTGTGGAAGTATAAGTGGGAGTTCGTCACGTGTCAAAAAGAAAGTGGCCGCACTTCCGCATCATCCTGATTAAATCCCCGATCCTCAGGGAAAATATAGAAGGCTCTCGCCTCTTAATCCAGAATCTCCTACCGCTTATAATCCCGATTCTTGAAAGCGGTGATTGACGGATTTCTAAAAGTATGCAACACTACAGTTAATAATTGGCTGTGGTGGTTGCAACGGAAACCATACTGCGAGAAGATGTTCCGGACAAGATGAAAAGGAGGGACTTAATGGGAGACAAGGGCGGCAAGAAAGATAAGGAAAAGAGTCAGAAACAGAACGTCGAAAAACAGAAACAAAAGTCGCAAAGCAAGTTTGATAAGCAGCCCAAGAGAAAGCCTTGATAGAAATCACGGCGCGGAGAACTCCGCAGCAACTTTGCCCGTACGAAGTGCAAGGGCAACGGTAACGGGCGTCAAAATCAAAGTATGATATGAGGGCCGCGCTTCTGGCGTTGGCCATCTCAATCTAAAAAGAATGGAGGCATAAAATGGCGGAAGAAAAAGGATTGAATAAACCGGTAAAGTTGAAAGCGGAATTGGCGGCGCTCCTCGGCGCAAGCTCACTTCCTCGTACTGAGATAACCAAGAAGTTGTGGGATTACATCAAGGCAAACAAACTACAAACCAAGACAATCAATGGTAAACCGGAAAATGCCGGCAAGAATATTGTGGCTGATGCTAAATTGATTAAAATATTCAACAACACCAAAACTACCAGCAAGACCGGCAAATCAATTGATTTTACAAAATTGAAAGAAGGTCAGACTATCGATATGATGCAGATGGCATCTGTTGTTAGCGCCAATATCGAATAGACTGAACATATATCATTGTTTTTTCGAAATAGGCGGGTGTAACAGCCCGCTTATTTGTTTGCCCCTTGCACCGGCGCTTCGTCAAGACCTCACACCACTGCGCCTTTTTAATATTATTCCGTTATGTGGTATAGGTTCTTCAGGCAGATTACTGAAAACAACCTTGGGAGAAATATCTGATGCTAAGTGTAAATGCTAAGAGCGCTGTTACACTCGTTATACTGGGCGGTGTGATTTTCCTCCTGGTGATTCCTCTTTATCTGGGGAAGGTAAAGAGGAACCCCATTTACGGCTTCAGGATTCGCAAGGCATTTGAATCGGAAGAGAACTGGTTCAAAATAAATCGCTATGGAGCAGTCGCCATGATGTGTTGGGCAGTCCTCCTCATATTTATGGGAATCGTCTGCATGTATGTCCCGCCCGAATTTGTTCTCACGACAGCAAAGATCAGTATCGCTTCGATAATCATTCCTGTCATACAAGTCCTGCGTTACGCGAAAAGGTTGTAGGCTATAGGCGAGGAGTTTTCGTCGACGTCACTCCCGAAATATAATCAGTTTCGTTTCGCGATTCGTCATATTGACGCAAAAGACTTGCTGTGTTAATGACTCATGAAAGCATACATTAATCGGTTTTGAGGAGCAGCGTATGGCGGTTTCTGAAAAAGTTCGCGGCTTCATCTCCCAGTCTTCCTGGATCAGGAAGATGTTTGAGGAGGGTGACAGGCTGAAGAAGCAGTACGGGGCGGATAAGGTTTTTGATTTCAGCATCGGGAACCCGAGTGTCGAACCGCCACTGGAGCTTAGAAGGGCGCTCCGTGAGGTCGCAGCCGAAGAAGTCGCCGGCGCCCACGGCTATATGCCGAATGCAGGATACGTTGAGACGAGGCGGGTTGTTGCTGAGGCTCTCAGCAAGGATCATGGTGTGCCGCTCACTGCGGATCATATTATCATGACCTGCGGGGCGGCAGGGGCATTGAATGTTATATGCAAAGTTCTTCTGGAACCAGGTGATGAACTGCTCTCGCCCGTGCCATGTTTTGTGGAGTACAAGATTTATACTGATAACGCAAACGGCGTCGCCAAGTTCGTGAGGACGAAGGATGATTTTTCCCTCGACCTTGCCGCGATGCGAGATGCCATCACAGAAAAGACGAAAATAGTCCTCATCAATTCCCCCAATAATCCGACGGGTAAAGTATATGACGAGGCATCGATTCGGGGACTCGCGGAATTGTTGGAGGACAGGAGCAGGACATACGGCAAGGAGATTTACCTCGTGTCCGATGAGCCATACAGGGAGATCGTCTTCGACGGCGTCACCGTGCCGAGCATCCTCGCAGCTTATAGAAACAGCATCATCGCCTCTTCGTACTCAAAGAGCCTTTCGCTCGCGGGCGAACGCATAGGCTATATGGCCGTCAATCCCGCGATCGCAGATATTAAAGACGTTGTGGGCGGCTTGATCCTTTTCAACAGGACGCTCGGCTTTGTGAATGCGCCGGCCTTGATGCAGAGGGTGGTTGCAAAAATACACGGGGTGACGGTGGATGTTGCGGAATACAGGAGGAAGAGAGAGCTCCTCTGTGACGGCCTTTCATCAATAGGCTACGATTTTATAAAGCCGGGAGGGACATTCTACCTCTTCCCCAAGGCGCCCGGTGGCGATGACGTTGAATTTGTCAAGGCCCTCACGAAGAGAAAAATCCTGACCGTTCCCGGGATGGGCTTCGGATGGTCCGGCAATTTCCGGATCGCTTTCTGTGTTGAGGACGCCACGATTGTTAATTCAATGAAGGGCTTTGCAGAAACGTTCAAGGAGTTCGGTCAGTAGGTTATACGGAAATCGCGGAATTCTCCGGTGTATGGTTCTTCGGTCGCGTCCACGTCGCTGACAACGGCGTGGCGGGGACCTCTTCTGCACCACGCGAGCATGGACTCCACATTCTTGTCCTCTCCTTCAAATACGGTCTCAACGCTGCCGTCGTGGAGATTCCTCACCCAACCTGTCAGCTTCAAAGCCACGGCAGTTTCCCTGGTATATGCCCGGAAGGAAACACCCTGCACCCTGCCCGAGATGATAACATGCATCCGCTTCATTCTGGTCATTCCCTGCCGGTCAGTTTCAGGAACTCCTTCTCGTCGATGATCTTGACGCCCGAGGCCCTTGCCTTCTCGATCTTAGAGCCGGGTGATTCGCCGGCGACGACATAATCAGTTGTCTTTGTAACCGATTCCGTGGCGGAAGCCCCGAGGGATTCGACAATGTCCTTCGCTTCGTTTCTTGTCAGTCTGCCGAGCGTCCCCGTGAACACAAAGGACTTTCCCGCGAGCCGTGCATCTTTAGGATGGGATTTCTCCACGGGCTTCACGCCGGCTTTACTGAATTTCTCGATTACTTTCCTGTTGGATTGCTCGCCGAAAAATCCGGTAATGCTGCTTGCTACCTCGGGGCCGATATCCCGGATGGCGAGAAGGTCATCCTCCGTAGCAGCCATCAGACCGTCGAGTGTTTTAAACGACCGGGCAAGGACCCTCGCCATGTGTTCTCCCACATGCCTTATGCCGAGTGCATAGAGGAATTTTTCGAGGGGCGGGGTTTTGGACTGCTCTATGGCGGCAAGAAGGTTAGTGGCGGACTTCTCCGCCATCCTTTCGAGGCTGAGGAGATTCTCCTTATTGAGGAAGTAGATATCGGCAGGGTCGCGTATCAGCTCCGTATCTACCAGTTGTGCAACCAGTTTATCGCCGAGCCCCTCTATGTCCATGCCGCCGCGCGAGGCAAAGTGTGCGATGTGCTCCTTGATCTGGGCAGGGCACGCAATGTTGATACACCTGTACGCTTTTTCACCTTCAATACGAACTACTTTCGAACCGCATCCCGGGTCTGGGCACGTCTCAGGCATTTTAAATTTCTCACCGCGGTGTTCATCCGATAAAATTACTTTTACTACTTCCGGGATGACGTCCCCAGCTCTCTGAATAAGGACTCTATCACCTTCACGAATATCTTTCTTTTCAATCTCGTCCATGTTGTGGAGCGTCGCCCTGCTCACTGTGACACCGCCGACCTTGATGGGTTCCATGATGGCCACTGGAGTGAGTACGCCTGTTCGTCCCACCTGAACTTTGATTTCCTTGATTCTGGTGGTTGCCTGCGTGGCGGCAAACTTGCAGGCGATAGCCCAGCGCGGACTCCTGGACACTGAGCCCAGCCGCTCCTGGATTTCAATATCGTCTACCTTGATCACGACGCCATCGATTTCATATGGCAGCTCCTCCCTGATCTTATCGATGTGGTGGTAGTACGCGATGCACTCCTGGATATCCCTGGCCTGTTTGACATGGGGGTTGACCCTGAATCCCCAGCGGCGAAGGGTTTGCAGGACATCCCAGTGTCTCTTAAATGTTTTTCCAGAAACCACGCCGATGCCATAACAGAAGATCTCCAGGGGTCTTTTCGCGGTTATCCTGGAATCCAACTGCCGCAATGAGCCGGCGGCCGCATTCCGGGGATTGGCAAAGGGCTGCTCGCCTTCCTTCAATCTGCGCTTATTAAGTTTCCGGAAAGGCTCAGTCTCGATATAGACCTCACCTCTGATTTCAATTCTCTCCGGGGGAGGGGAGTCCTTGGTCTTCTTCATGGCGAGGGGAATCGATTCGATGGTTTTCAGATTCTGCGTGACACCCTCCCCCACAGTGCCGTCGCCTCTCGTTGCTCCGACTGTAAATGCCCCGTTTTCGTAAATAAGGTTAACCGCCGTGCCGTCGAGTTTTGGTTCCACTACAAAGGTGATCTTCTCGTCTGCACCGAGGAAACGTTTAGTGCGTTCCTCGAAATCTGAAATATCCTGTTCCGAGAAGGCATTGGCAAGGCTGAGCATCGGTGTAAGGTGGGAGACAGTGGCGAATTTAGCAAGCGGCGCGGCCCCCACGCGCTGCGTGGGGGATTCGGAGACATCGATTTGCGGGAACAGCCCTTCCAGCTCGATGAGCTCCTTCATGAGGCGGTCGTACTCGACATCGGATATTTCCGGGTCATCGAGTTGATAGTAACGTTTGTTGTGATAGTTGATTGATGCCCGGAGCTTTCTAATTCTCTTGATTGCGGCGGCCTTATCCATGTCTTCTTACTTAACCAGTTTCAAGTCGGGCTTCTTCTTCGACGGCTTCAGCGGCTTGTCTTTTTTCGTGTGGAGCTCGAGTATCTTTTCATTGAAGATGTGGTTCTTCACGCGTACGGCATTGATGATGAAAAAGATGATGACGGATTTCTCCCACTCTTTCGTCGTTTCGAAATGCTCCATCCGTGTCTTATATTTTTCCCACAGACTGGTCAGGGATGCCTCATCAAGACTGAGGATGCTTTCTGCCATCTTGTCCAATGCGGATTCAAGCATGGTCGTCTGTTCCTTTCATCGGCCTTTAGATAAATAGCACAGGTAAATAGTATAAAAAGTAGGAACATAATGTCAAACTAAAAGCACCGGCAATCTGGATTGATGAATGCCCGCGAAAACGGACAAGTTGCCTCTTGTCTTGTCCCATTTACGGGAATATGCATGATATGTCTTCTGCATGCGGCTCATCGCAGTATAGAAATAATGCTTGTTTTTTAGGGTCGTATCGATATAATTCTTCGTAAACGTGTTAAGGAAGTTTTGAAGGGTGAAGATAGGCGTAATATCCGATACCCATCTTACCGGTTGCGATGAAAGGCTAACGCGTCTTTTGAAGGATTGCTTTCGCGACGCCGATTTGATCCTACATGCAGGAGACCTGGTTGATTTAAGGGTCCTTGACGCATTTGCAGGGAAGGAAGTGAAGGCGGTATGCGGCAATATGGACCTGCCTTCCGTAAGACAAGCCCTTCCCAGGAAGCTGGTGCTTGAACTAAACAACCTTAAGGTGGGACTCATTCATGGCTGGGGGATGCCCTTCGGCATTGAGGGCAAGCTTCTGAAAGAAATAGGACGCGTGGACTGTCTGGTATACGGTCACACGCATCGCGCAACGAATGCTGTCAAGGACGGCATCCTCTTTTTCAATCCGGGGTCGGCGACTGATACGCGATTTTCATCGCGCAATACCGTGGGCATGCTGGAGATCGGGGACGGGATCAGAGGGCAAATTATAGAGCTGAATTATATTTAGGTTTCACAAATGGAAAAAATATACGCGCCCTGGAGAATGGAATTCATTAAAGGTGAAAAGCAGGCAGGCTGTGTTTTCTGCAAGGACTCGGCCAGATGCCATGACCTTGTTCTCTATGAGGGGAAGTCGGCATTCGTCATGATGAATCGTTATCCCTATAACAGCGGCCATCTCATGATCGTACCATTCCGACACATCTGTGAGATGGAAGACCTCCTGCCTGAAGAAAAACGGGAGGTATTCGACCTCCTGGATGAGTCGATCAAAATCCTGAAGGAGGCCATGAGTCCCGAAGGCTTTAACGTCGGCATCAATCTCGGGAAGGCCGCAGGCGCCGGGATAGTCGATCATATGCACGTACACATAGTGCCGAGATGGTCCGGGGACACGAACTTCATAACTACTGTGGGAGATATTCGTGTTGTCCCCGAAGACATACACAAGACGTGCGAGCTCCTTATACCGTATTTTAAAAAATATCGTCCGGAGGTCTGAGATGAAGGTTATCTACACTGTGATTGTGGTCCTGCTTGTACTTTTTGTAATTACCTTTTCGCTGGAGAATACCCTTCTCATTCGATTGAAATACTATGATTTTTTCAATGTGACTGCTCCGGCCTATATGCTGATCTTCATAGCGTTCCTCTGCGGTGTCATCTTTACGGGGTTTATGGGAATAGTGGAGCGGTTCAGATTGAACAGGATGATAAGCAAGTTAAACAGGACCATCAGAGAACTGAGGCGAGAGGTCAGGGACAGCAAGAAAGAAGTGATCAGTGAAGAGGAGGTGCAAGGCCCCGCTGATCGTAAATGAACACAAGAGATAGATTGCGGACAGTCTTGAGAAGTGAAGTTCATTACGGATACTAACCTCGGGAAACTGGCGAAGTGGCTCCGTATCTTGGGTTACGATACCGTATCGTACAAGGGAGAAGCGGATCGAAGTTTCTTGAGGAAGGCCGAGAGGGAGGGGAGAGTAGTTCTGACGAGAAAAAAGGATATGGCGGCAAGACAATTCGCAGGCAAGCTCGTCATAGTCGGGAGTGATCATGTCCAGGAACAGCTCGTCGAGGTGATGGAGAAACTGTCTATCGCCGCTGATCCCGGAGGGCTGTTCAGCATTTGTGTGAGATGCAACGAGACCTTAGTTGCGGTAGAGAAAGAGGAAGTTGCCGGTCTCGTTCCCGCCTTCGTATATGATACTCAAAATGCCTTTCGCAGATGTCCGGGTTGCAAAGGGATATTCTGGCCCGGCACACACATAGACAACGCTCTTAGTCATCTTAAGACGCACATTCGGCGTCATCACCCATGATTTTTTCCACGGCGTGCGGGAGTGCAGGCAGGAGCATCGCGAGGTTTTCGCGGACTGCCTTGGGGGAGCCGGGCAGATTGACGATCAGAGACCTGCCCCTGATTCCGACAACGGCGCGCGAGATCATTGCATGCGGTGTTATGGCAGCGCTTGCCTGCCGCATTGCCTCCGCCATTCCCGGCACTTCCTTGTCGATTACTTCGAGAGTTGCGTCGGGAGTCACGTCCCTGGGGCTGACGCCGGTGCCGCCAGTCGTTAGGATGAGGGGGATGTTCTTCTTATCTGCGAATGCGATGAGCGTCTCTTTTATCAGATCCTTTTCATCGGGTATGATTTTGATGCAGACAACATCAATGCCGGCGTCTTTCAACATGGCAATGATTTCCGGACCGCTCCTGTCTTCCCGCTCACCCCGGGACCCCTTGTCGCTTATGGTTATGACACCCGCGTGAATTTCCAATCTATGGCTGTTCCTTTTTCGATTCGGCGATAATCTTTTCTGCGATGAATGGCGGAACCTCTTCGTAATGTGAGTGCTCGTATGTGAACGTCCCTCTGCCGCTCGTCATGGAGCGCAGATCAGGCGCGTATCTCAGAATCTCCGCAAGGGGAACCTGTCCCTTTATGATTCTGTTGGGTCCTTTCGATTCCATGCCCAAGACTTTACCGCGGCGGCCGTTTAAATCACCGATGACATCGCCCATATATTCATCCGGGATCTCGATATCGATGTTGACAATGGGTTCAAGGAGGACCGGCTGGCATGCCAGTACGCCTTTTTTGAAGCCCATTGAGCCGGCTATCTTGAAGGCCATTTCCGAGGAATCGACTGTGTGGTAAGATCCGTCCACAAGGGAAACTCTCAGGTCGACAACAGGGTACCCGGCAAGAACGCCTTCCGCCATGGCCTCGACGATGCCTTTATCAACGGCAGGCCGGTACTGTTGAGGAATAACGCCGCCGACGATCTTGTCCGCGAATTCATAGCCTCCGCTGCGCGGCAGCGGCTCTATGTCGAGCCAGCAGTCTCCGAATTGCCCGCGCCCGCCGGACTGTTTCTTGTACTTTCCCTGGACGTTGGTCTTGCCTTTGATCGTTTCCTTATAGGGGACCTTGGGTGTCTTCAAGGTCAGTTCCACGCCGAATTTCCTCTTCATCTTTTCGATAGAGACTTCTATATGCACCTGCCCCATTCCGGAGAGGATCATTTCTTTGGTCTGCTCTTCGCGCCGGAACGTCAGCGTGGGGTCCTCCTCGATTATGCGGTGGATCGAGGAAACTATCTTGTCTTCATCGCCCCTGCTCTTGGGCGCCACGGCAAAGGACATGATGGGCGGCGGCGGCACGACTTTTTCAAAGATTATGGCTGCTTTTTCATTGCATATCGTGTCTCCGGTGGTGGTCTCTTTGAGCTTTGCTACGGCGGCAATATCTCCCGGCACCAGAGACTCAACCGGTTTCTGGCTCTTTCCCTCCAGGAAAAAAATATTTCCAAACCGTTCCGTGATTTTTCGTGACGAATTGTAAAAAGTTGAATCGGAGCTCACCGTTCCCGAGAAGACGCGGAACAGGGTCAGTCGCCCTGCATAAGGGTCGGCAATGGTCTTGAAGACCAAGGCGGAAAAGGGCGCCGATTCTTCAGGTATCCTTGTTTCTGCTTCGTCTTTGCCGGGTTTCTTCCCTGTAACAAGGCCGCGTTCCACCGGGGAGGGGAGGGCATTAATTACGAGATCGATAAGGGGTGCTATGCCGATATTCTTCGTTGCGGATCCGCAGGCAATGGGTAAGAGACTCAGGGACGTTACGCCCTTTTTTAACCCCGCCTTGAGCTCATCTTCACTGAGTTCCCCGGCATCAAGATATTTGTCCATTAGTTTTTCATCGGACTCTGCGATATCTTCGACCATGTTCTCTCGGTATTTATCCACGATGTCCTTCATGTCGGCGGGAATATCCGCCGATTTATACTTGCCCCCCGCGCCGTCGAAAATGAGGGCCTTTTTAGCTATGAGGTCGATGACTCCCTTGAAATTATCCTCCTTGCCGATCGGCAGAAATACAGGTGTGGCTTTTTTGCCCAGGCGGCTCTTGATTGTCTCGATACTTGCAAAAAAATCGGCCCGCTCACGGTCCATCCTGCTGATATATACGATGCGGGGAAGTTTATACTCGTCGGCGTATTCCCATACCTTCTCGGTCTGAAATTCGACGCCTCCGACCGCATCAATGACGACAACTGCTCCGTCTGCAACACGGAGACAGTTCCTCGTATCATACGAAAAATTGGAATCTCCCGGCGTATCAAGGATTGTTATTTTATGCTTTTCCCATTCGAAGAAATTTGTTGCCGCACTGATAGAAATGCGCCGCTTCTGCTCTTCCGGTTCAAAATCCATTGATGAAGTTCCATCATCAACCCTCCCCTGCCTGTCGGTCTTGCCGGCGACGAAAAGGAGGGACTCGCAGAGAGAGGTCTTCCCTGTTGCTCCGTGCCCCACAATTGCTATATTTCTTAACGAGTTAGATTCATACTTTGACATGGAAACTCCTTTCTGCAGTTACGGTCGCAATTGGTAAAGATGTTTGCGGTGTGTAGCGTATTCCCCCTTGCAAAGTCAAGTCAATTTTCTATAAGAAGGATAAACTTTGCTTGACATTTGGCGTGATTGTGGTAGTTCTACACTCCCGGTTTGTTGTAAGGATGCGCGAAAGGAATAAAGATGCCCAGGAATTTTTATACCTTCCTGATAATCCCCAAGAGAAAAAGTTCAGCGAAGAGATTGACCCTTTCAAACAAGGTCTTGAAGGGCATCGCCTTTTGTGTAATGGCTGTTATCCTGGCATCCATGTACACCTATTACGATTACATCAGAATAAAGAGGGACAAGATTGAGCTGGAACGTTTGAGAAGGCAGACAAGGGAACAGAAAGTTCAGATCGAAGACCTCGCGGAGAAGGTGAACAATTTTACATTGAGGATGGAAGAACTCAGTCAGCTCGATAAAAATGTCAGGGCTATGGCCAATGTCGAAGAGAAGCGTTACAAGGGGCAGGTCCTCGGCATCGGAGGCTCGATAAACGACGAAACAAGGATAAAAGCGCACGCCGAGACTGACCAGCGGATAGTCATCGCCAAGATCGATCAAAATGTCGAGCAACTATCCAAAGACGCACTTGAGCAGAAGAACAGCTTCAATGAGTTGTTCAAATTCCTTAAGAAACAAAAGTCCATACTCGCCGCGACGCCGTCGATTTGGCCTGTTCAGGGCTGGGTTACATCGGAGTTTGGATTCAGATCATCACCGATCGGGGAAGGCAGAGAATTCCACAAGGGAATTGATATTGCAACGCGAATGGGCGTGCAGGTGGTGGCGCCCGCCGATGGTTTGGTTTGCGAGATAGCCTATGATCGGGACGTGGGACACATGGTTAAGATAAATCATGGATACGGGATGACGAGTTGGTACGGTCACCTCCTTCGAACCGCCGTCAAGCAGGGGAATATGGTCAAGAGGGGAGACCTCCTCGGTTATGTCGGGAATTCCGGACGAAGTACAGGCTCGCATCTCCATTATTCAGTTATACTAAACGGCATTCCCGTTAATCCGAGAAAATATTTGAATTAGATTTGCCCGCGTGCACTTCTTCTGCGGGAAGGATCGTTATTAGTTATCTAACAACCGGGTTTGATACCGGTTTTTTTTTGAGAGGATGATCTATGCTGGGGTCTTTGCTGGGAAAGGTAATCGGCAGTAAAAATGACCGGGAATTAAAGCGGCTGTCTTTTATCCTTGATGAGGTAAATGATTTTGAGCCCGCGATGATGGGCCTGAGTGACGGAGAACTGAAAGCGAAGACGCCCTATTTTAAGGAGCGCATCGCCGGCGGCGCGGAACCCGACGACATCCTGACGGAGGCCTTTGCCGTTGCAAGGGAAGCAGCGAGAAGAACCTTACTGATGAGGCCCTTTGATGTTCAGGTTATTGGCGGCCTCGTCCTCCACGAAGGAAGGATTGCGGAGATGAAAACCGGAGAGGGGAAGACACTGGCTGCTACCATGCCCCTCTATCTGAACGCCCTGTCCGGGGAAGGTTGCCACCTGGTGACTGTAAATGATTATCTTGCAAAAAGGGATGCGCAGTGGATGGGGCCCGTATATAAATTCCTCGGCCTCACTGTCGGAGTCATCGTTCATGGCATGGATGATCCTGAAAGAAGGATGGCATACAGCGCCGACATCACCTACGGCACGAACAATGAGTTCGGTTTTGATTACCTCCGCGATAATATGAAGTTCAGCCTTGAGGATTATGTTCAGAGGGAGTTCAATTATGCGATCGTGGACGAGGTGGACAGCATCCTCATCGATGAGGCGAGAACACCTCTGATAATATCAGGCCCGTCGGAGGAATCCACAGATAAATACTACAAGATCAATCAGGTAATACCCAGATTGAGGAGGGAGAATGACTACACTATCGACGAAAAGAGCCGGACCGTAGTGCTTACGGAAGAAGGTGTCGCCAGGGTTGAAAGTTATCTGAAGGTACAGAACCTCTTTGAACCCAAAAATATAGAGCTTCTTCACCACGTGAATCAGGCATTAAAGGCCCATACACTCTTCAAGCGCGATGTTGATTATCTGGTTACGGAGGGCCAAGTCATAATTGTTGATGAGTTCACAGGCAGGGTCATGCCGGGCAGAAGATACAGTGACGGCTTGCATCAGGCTTTGGAAGCGAAAGAAAAAGTAAAGATAGAGCGTGAAAATCAGACACTTGCATCAATAACATTCCAGAATTACTTTAGGATGTATAAGAAGCTTGCGGGAATGACAGGGACGGCAGACACGGAGGCCGCCGAATTCAATAAGATCTATAACCTCGATGTCTGCGTGGTTCCAACCAATATGCCCATGATCAGGGTGGATAACTCTGATGTGATCTACAAGACTGAGGCGGAAAAATTCAATGCGGTGATCGAAGAAATTAAAGAGCTGCACAAGGAAAAGAGGCCCGTTCTGGTAGGCACAATATCCATCGAAAAGTCCGAACTCCTGAGCAAGTATCTTTCGCGGACCGGAATCAAGCACCACGTCCTGAACGCCAAGCACCACGAAAAAGAAGCGGAGATTATTGCCCAGGCGGGGCAGCCGGGCATGGTAACAATATCAACCAATATGGCTGGCCGCGGGACCGACATAAAGCTCGGCGAAGGAGTTGCTGAGGTCGGTGGGCTACACATCCTCGGGACGGAGAGGCATGAGAGCCGCCGCATCGACAATCAGCTCCGGGGCAGGTCGGGGCGCCAGGGTGATCTCGGGTCTTCGCGCTTTTATCTTTCGCTCGAGGATGATCTTCTGCGCATTTTCGGTGCAGAGAGAATCTCTTCCGTTATGGACAGGATCGGCATGGAAGAGAACCAGCCGATTGAACACAAGCTGATATCGAAGGCTATCGAAAATGCGCAAAAAAGGGTCGAGGCTCATAATTTTGATATCCGCAAGCACCTCTTGGAATTTGACGATGTAATGAACAGGCAGAGACAGGTAATTTACGAACAGCGCAAGAGGGTGCTCAAGGGAGAGGACCTGTGGTCTGACGTGGAAGAGATGCTGGAAGAGCTGGCTGGCGAAACAGTCTCACAGTACGTGGACGAGAAGTCCCACCCGGAGGAATGGAACCTGAAGGGATTGGACGATATCGTTTTCAAACAATTCTCATTGCGCCTAAACTTGACTGAGACGGGGAGAGATCTCAGCAGGGATGCGATTGAAGATATGGTCATGGACGCTGCGAAAAGCCTGCTGAAAAAAAAGGAGGAGGAATACGGTAAAGAGCTCATGGATTATCTTATGAAGGTAATCATGTTGCAGTCTATTGATAGTCACTGGAAAGATCATCTCCTGAGCATGGACCACTTAAAGGAGGGCATAGGCCTCAGAGGTTATGGACAGAAGGATCCCGTCCGGGAATACCAGAAAGAGGGCTATGAAATGTTCATGGAAATGATCCACCGCATCAAAGAGGATACCATTGAAAAACTCTGCATCGTTAGAATCCAGAAGCAAGAAGAAGTCGAAGAGATGCAGGAAGAGGCGAGTCAGGATTATATTATGAGCCGGGGAGAACAAGGAGCGGACGTCTCTACGGTGAAGAGGGATGCGAAGAAGGTGGGGCGAAATGATCCCTGTCCGTGCGGCAGTGGGAGGAAATATAAAAAATGCTGCGGACAGTGAAAAGAGAGAGAGCGGCCGGAACAAAGATGTTTCCCGCAAGACCTCTTATGTAAGGTGGTTTATGATCTGTAAAGAGTCGGAGACATACGCCGTTTCGGGTTTTCTGGCAAACGGTATTCATGCGGGCATCAAGGAAAACGGTATTAAGGACCTTGCCCTGATTTTTTCCGTCGTGCCGGCCGCGGCAGCGGCCGTATTTACGAGAAATTGCTTTAAGGCGGCGCCGGTTCTCCTTGATATGGAAAGGATGAAATCCGGTATGGCGCAGGCGATTCTGGCAAATAGCGGTAACGCCAATGCGGCAACAGGCGAGGCAGGCTATGCCGACGCCGCGGACATGTCGAGATGCGCTGCCGATAAGCTTAATATCGCTGATGAGTTGGTTTTGATGGCATCTACTGGAATAATCGGACACAGGCCCCCCGTAAGGAGTATCAAAGAGGGGATGGCAGGCCTCGTTGGCGGCTTGCATGCCGATGGAATTCCTGCGGCTGCTGAGGCAATCATGACAACGGATAAATTTCCCAAGATTGCTTGCCGCAAAACCATGATCGGTTCAAAAGAAGTATCGGTTTGCGGGATTGCCAAGGGGGCAGGCATGATAGAGCCCCATATGGCGACCATGCTTGCATTTGCCATGACCGATCTCAACATCGATGTTCATACGCTGAATTGGGTCTTTAAACAGGCCATAGACGGGAGCTTTAATGCAATAACGGTCGACGGGTGCATGAGTACGAACGATACGGCGATAATCCTGGCAAATGGCATGGCCGGAAACAAGCAACTGAAGCGAAATTCGAATGATTTATCTTTATTTAAAGAGGCGCTGTTCGGCGTGATGTCCGATTTGTCCGATGCTATCGTTAGGGATGGTGAGGGGGCGACTAAATTTATAGAAATAATCGTTGATGAAGCGGATTCGATAGCAGATGCAAAAAGAGTTGCCTATGCTGTCGCCAACTCAAATCTGGTCAAAACCGCATTCTACGGCTGTGACCCCAACTGGGGGAGGATAATAGCGGCTGCAGGTTCATCCGGCGTTAGTCTTCCTGTTGATGCCGTTAAACTATATTTTGAAGAAGTTCCGGTATTTGCTCATGGCAAGGGCATAGACGGCCATGAAAAGGAGCTTACAGAAATCATGTCCAGGAACAATATAAAGGTCTTTTTAAAACTCGGAATGGGGAATAAATCCTATAGAATACGGACTTCTGATCTCACCTTGGACTATATCAAGATCAATGCCCACTATCACACCTGATTCTTTGAAAGATCGCAAGCTCTGCTCGTTGTAGAAATCATTATATTTTACCTCAGCTTCTGTTGGGTATTTGCCTTTTTTCGCTTGCTAATTTTGGATCTTCATGCTAGTTCTCAACGGATTTCACACATCCTTTGATTGACGGGGCGTTGCTTTTCTTATTGAAAAGTTCCCCGTTCAAAGTGACAGGGATGGCGGTAAAAAAACAAAAGGAGTTGCAAAATGGCAAACATATCAATGAAGTTGTTACTTGAAGCGGGAGTTCACTTCGGTCATCAGACCAACAAGTGGAATCCGAAGATGAAGCCCTACATATTTGGGGCGAGAAACGGCATTTATATCATCGACCTCCAGCAGACAGTGGGGATGTTCCAGGCCGCATATGACTTTGTCGTGAATATGGTGGCAGCGGGCGGAGAGCTTCTCTTTGTAGGAACAAAGAAGCAATCGCAGGAAGCGGTCAAAGAGGAGTCGGAACGATGCGGGATGCCTTACGTCAATCAGAGATGGCTGGGCGGCATGCTGACGAATTTTAATACCATCAATAAGAGGATCGAGAGACTAAACCTCTTGGAGAAGATGTTTTCTGACGACAGCGTCAAGGCGTTTCCCAAGAAGGAGATAATGAAGCTTCAAAAAGAAATGAACAAGCTTGAGAAAGTCCTCGGTGGGATAAAGATAATTAAACGCGTCCCCGGAGGCTTGTTTATCGTTGACCCCAAGCGCGAGAGCATTGCCGTCAAAGAGGCGCAAAAATTGAAGATTCCTATCGTAGCTATAGTTGATACAAACTGCGACCCTGACGACATCGACTATATTATACCCGGTAACGACGATGCCATCAGGGCGATCAAGCTTTTCTCTTCAAGGATTTGCGATGCAGTGATCGAAGGCAAGAGAAAGTTCGAGGAGCATGTACAAGCCGACACAGATAAAGAAACGGCAGCCCTGGCCTCTGAGAAGGGCGAGGATGTGGAAGCGGATGTCCCGGAGTCTGTTGAGACAAAGGATGGGATAACTGATTTCGAGGAAGATACTGAAAAGGATAAAGCGCGTCAGTGAAGGCGAGAAATTTGACGGGAGGTAGAATAAATTGAGCATTACATCATCGATGGTTAAAGAGCTGAGAGAAAAAACAGGCGCCGGTATGATGGATTGCAAGGAAGCTCTGACAATGTCCGCAGGAGACTTCGAAAAGGCAATCGATCATTTGCGCAAGAAAGGCATGTCTGCTGCGACGAAGAGATCATCAAAGGCGGCAAAGGATGGAGCCGTCGCGTCGTACATCCATATGGGTGGGAAAATAGGGGTTCTGGTAGAGGTTAATTGCGAAACGGACTTCGTTGCCAAGACGGATGATTTTCGACTGCTGGCGAAGGAATTGACGATGCACATAGCTGCGGCGAACCCCAGGTATCTCAAGTCGGAAGATATACCTCCAGATGTCCTGGAACGGGAGAAAGAGATTTACAGGAGCCAGGCTATGGCGGAAAAGAAACCGGAGAAGATATGGGATAAGATAATAGAAGGCAAACTCAAGAAGTATTATGAAGATGTCTGCCTTCTGGATCAGAAATTTATAAAAGATACTGCCATCACCATCGGGACGCTGGTCAATAATATGATCGCCAAGACGGGTGAGAATATTGTTATCAGAAGATTTATAAGGTTCCAGCTGGGAGCCGATTGAAGAAGGGATGATGGATAAATCTGTCTACAAGAGAGTCCTCCTGAAGCTGAGCGGCGAAGTCCTTATGGGGAAGGGCTCTTATGGGATAGATCTTGATGCCGTATCGAGCATTGCGGGAGAAATCAGGGATGTTGCCAGGCTAGGTGTTGAGATAGGAGTAGTGGTCGGCGGCGGCAATATTTTTCGCGGGTTTGAAGCCAATGAAATGGGTATGGAGCGAACATCCGCGGATTATATGGGCATGCTCGCGACCGTGATAAACAGCCTGGCATTGCAGAGCGCCCTTGAACAACTTGATGTCGTGACGAGGGTTCAAACTGCAATTGAGATGAAACAGATTGCGGAGCCGTTTATTCAGAGACGGGCTGTTCGTCATCTCGAGAAAGGAAGGGTCGTTATATTCGCAGGCGGCACAGGAAACCCTTATTTCACCACGGATACTGCCGCTTCGTTAAGGGCAGTAGAGATAAAGGCCGATGTCATTCTGAAAGCAACCAAAGTAGACGGGGTCTATGATAAAGATCCTGTTAAATGCAGCGATGCGAAGATGTTCACGGAGATATCGTATAACGACATATTGACGAGACATTTGAAGGTCATGGACGCTACTGCGATTTCCTTGTGCAGAGAGAACAACCTTCCCATCATCGTTTTTAATCTGCAAAAGAAGGGCAATATCAGGCGCGTCATATGCGGCAGGAAAATGGGGACGAGAGTCAGGGGTTGACATGAAGGATCTGGTCTTCGACGAATTGAAAGATAACATGGATAAAGCGATTCACGCTTTTGAAAAGTCCTTGAGCAAAGTGAGGACGGGGAGGGCGTCGCTGTCGCTTCTCGACGGCATCAAAGTGGACTATTATGGCGTTCCCACGCCGCTCAACCAGGTCGCTACACTTTCCATACCGGAGAGCCGCCTCATCGTCATCTCCCCATGGGACAACAGCATCATGGGAACCGTGGAAAAGGCTATACAGAAATCCGATCTTGGCTTGATGCCGGTAAATGACGGGAAGGTGATGCGCATTTCAATTCCGCCGCTTACGGAAGAACGTAGAAAGGAACTGGCAAAGGTCGTAAAGAAGATCGCCGAGGAATGCAAGATAAATCTGAGAAATGTGAGAAGAGACGCAAATGATCAGCTAAAGACCCTTAAGAAGGACAGTGACATCTCTGAAGATGATTTCTATTTGTACCAGGAGGAGGTTCAGGAAATAACGGATAAATATATTAAGAAAACTGATGGTATTCTTGCCGCTAAAGAAAAAGAAATCATGGAAATATAAGATAAATGCCGTGAACAACAGATACTGGGAGCCTTCTGGCTCCTTCTTTGTTTTAGAAACGATGTAAATTTTACTTGCCCGGCCGTCGTCGCTTATTTTTTTTAAGGTTTTCTGGCTCTCTCAATTTTTTGCATGTCTTGAACTTTACCCTTGATTGTGTTACTTGAGCAAATATTAACTACCCGCAGATATTATAAGAAGAGCATGTCAGCCGATGAAAAAGATTGACCTTGGCAAACTGCCCCAACATATCGCCATAATCATGGACGGCAATGGCAGATGGGCCGAAAAACACGCCTTCGGAAGGATAACCGGCCACCGGCGAGGCGCCAATTCTGTAAAGGCCGTTGTGAAGGCTTGCCGGGAGATCGGTATAGAATATCTCACCTTGTATGCATTCTCCGTTGAAAATTGGCTTCGTCCCCGGGAGGAGGTCGATGCGCTTATGGGCCTATTGGATAAATTCCTGCGGTCGGAGCTTGACGAAATGCTTCGCAATGGCATCCGATTGGTAGCTATCGGCGATATCGGATCATTGAGCGGGCCGTTGAGGAATATGCTTGCGGAGGCAATGGAGAAGACGGCTCATAATGACGGGATGGTTCTTAATCTGGCCCTGAGCTATGGTGGACGGGACGAAATCGTTGCCGCCGTGAAAGGGATATTAAAAGACTGTCAGATAGGCAAGATCACTCCCCAGGCGCTGACGAAGGAATTGTTTTCTACGTATCTATATACGGCTGATATTCCCGATCCGGACCTGCTTATAAGGACGAGCGGCGAGTACAGGCTGAGCAATTTCTTATTGTGGCAGTCGGCTTATACGGAATTTTATTTTTGCGACGTCCTCTGGCCTGATTTCCGGAGGAGGCATCTCCTCGAGGCGATCGCCGAGTTTCAGCGGCGGGAGAGGAGATTCGGATTGACGAGTAACCAGTTGCGCAGGGATGGTGCATACACAGGATGACTTCCCACATAAAAAGATGGATAGCCGGGGTTATAGCTGTACCCATACTCTTTGCCGTCATATTCTATGGGTCGGAAGCCGTGTTCTGTGCATTCATCATGCTTGTTACTCTCGGAGCCGCAATCGAGTATAACAGAATGATGTTCAATGGGGGATTTGTCCGGGAGAAAGTGCAGGCGCTGATTATCGCAGTATTAATTCCCCTTGCCGCTTTCTCTGGTGATTTACGTATTGTGCTGGCTGTCATTGCATTTTCCATGTTAGCCGTCTTTTCCCTGTCCCTTCTCGGCGTGAACGAGCATTCTATCGATACGGTTTCGGTCAGTAAGCTCGTGCTCGGCTTTATCTATATACCTTTCATGCTGTCTCATTTCATACTGCTGAGGCGTACAGACGACGGCATGATGTGGATATTCTTCATTTTGGTTTTGGCTTTTTCCGGGGATATCGCGGCATTTTACGTAGGCAGAAGCATCGGAAAGAGAAAACTGATGCCGCTGGTCAGTCCCGGCAAGACTGTGGAGGGAACGGCGGGATTACTGATAGGAAGCGTCATCGGCTGCATATTATTCCAGCAATGTTTTCTTCCCAGGCTTCCGGTTTTCCATGCCGCAGCGCTGGGATTTTCAGGAGGCGTAATGGGACAACTGGGCGACCTTTGTGAGTCCGTCATCAAGAGAGCTTCCGGGGTAAAGGATTCCGGTTCTCTTGTCATGGGACATGGGGGCTTGCTTGACCGCTTGGACTGTTTGATTTTTATTGCGCCTTTTGTATACTACTATAGAATATTCTTGACGGCATCATAGGCGGGCCTTTCATCTCGGAGGGAAAAGATTGTATTTGCATTCATGGGTTTTGAAGGCATGAAGAATATATCCATACTGGGTTCAACAGGCTCCATCGGAGTTAATGCCCTGGATGTCATATCGAATAACCCTGATCGATTTAAGGTTGTCGGTCTTACGGCACACAAGAATGTCAGACTTCTTGCGGAGCAAATTCAGAGATTCAAGCCGAAGGTTGTCTCCGTCATTGACGAGAAGTATGCCGAGGAGCTGAAAAATATCATTAAGTCTGCGAGGGGAACCGAGATTCTCTGCGGAAAAGGCGGCTACCGCGAGGTCGCACGCGTGAGCGAGGCAGACATGGTAGTATCCGCCATGGTGGGTTCGGCAGGTCTCATCCCCACTATGGAAGCTATCGAGGCGGGAAAGGACATCGCGCTTGCCAATAAGGAAGTGATGGTCATGGCGGGCGCACTCGTTGTCGAGAGGGCGCGGAAGAAGGGCGTGAGAATCCTCCCCATAGACAGCGAGCATAGTGCGATCTTTCAATGCATCACGGGCCACGCAGGATCTGATATCAGAAGAATTATTCTGACCGCATCGGGTGGTCCGTTTTTCCATCTTTCGAAGGAAGAACTTGCAGATGTGAAACCCCAGGACGCGTTGAAACATCCCTCCTGGCGGATGGGGCAAAAGGTGACGGTGGACTCCGCTTCCATGATGAACAAGGGCCTTGAGGTGATCGAGGCGCGGTGGCTTTTTTCCGTTGACATTGACCGTATTGAGGTCCACATTCATCCGCAGAGTATAATCCATTCCATGGTGGAATACTGTGATGGATCCGTAATAGCCCAATTGAGCGTGCCGGATATGCGCATTCCCATAGCCTATGCCCTGTCTTTTCCCGAGAGACTTGTACGCCTTGAGCCCTTTCTTGATTTATTGAAGGTTGGGTTCTTCGAATTCCTCAGTCCCGATATGGAAAAGTTCCCCAACCTGAGACTTGCCTATGCAGCAGGGAAGGCAGGCGGCACGGTGCCCGCCGTCCTGAATGCGGCCAACGAAGTTGCCGTCGAGGCGTTCCTGGAGAACTCCCTTCGGTTTACAGATATGGCTGATGTAGTGAAAGAGGTGCTTTCCTGTCATCAGCGGAAAGAGCATCCCGGCTTGGGAGAGATAATGGAAGCGGATCTGTGGGCCAGGGACATTGCAAAAAAAACAATTGAGAGGATAAAAGTTCAATCGTGATTGGCATAAGCATTATCTCCGTTATTATTCTGCTGGGCATTCTTATCTTCGCCCATGAGTTTGGCCATTTCCTGGTGGCTAAATATTCGGGCGTCGGCGTATTGAAATTTTCTCTCGGCTTCGGACCCAAGTTGGTGGGGAAAAAGATAGGGGAGACCGAGTACCTGATTTCATGGGTGCCGCTCGGGGGCTACGTGAAACTGCTCGGGGAGACGGATAACGAGGAACTCGCGGAGGAAGATGAAAAAAGGTCTTTCTTAAAACAGCCGGTTTGGAAAAAAGCGGCAATCGTAGCCGCGGGTCCGATCTTCAATTTTCTTCTTGCCATAGTTATTTTCACGATTGTTTACATGGCTGGGGTTCCGACCCTCACTACCTATATAAGCGGTGTGCCGGAAGGTACCCCCGCCTTTGAAGCCGGGATCAAAGAGGGCGACGTCATTACCGCGATCGACGGAAAGAAAATCACGCGGTGGGAAGAGATTAAAGAAAGCATCAGCAAGAGCGATGGTAGCGAGTTGAAACTCACAATAACAAGAGGCGGAGAATCGATTGACGTTCCCCTAAAGCCGAGGTTGTATAAGGACAAAAATATTTTCGGCGAAGAAATCGATTCTTATAAAATAGGTGTAAGTCCGTCATTGGACCGTGCTGTCGTCGAGAGGATGAATCCATTTCTCGCCTTTTGGACCAGTCTCAAACAGACCTGGTTTATAAGTAAATTGACTGTGCTGAGTGTTGTTAAGATCTTTGAGGGCGTCGTTTCTCCGAAAACCCTTGGCGGCCCCATTATGATTGCGCAAATTGCCGGAGCCCAGGTCAAGGAGGGCATCGTACCATTTGTGCTGTTCATGGCTTTGTTGAGTATAAACCTTGCTATTCTCAATCTCCTGCCCATTCCCATCCTTGACGGCGGTCATCTGCTGTTCTTTCTTGTGGAAGCCGTAACGGGCAGGGAGATTAATATTAAGTGGAGAGAGATGGCCCAGCAGGTCGGCCTCGTAATTCTTATCGCCCTCACGATTTTCGTTTTCATCATGGACATAGAAAGACTCAACATCAAGTGGTTTGATGACTTTAACAAATTTTTCACACGGTAGATATGTTGATCTTAGCGATTGATACCTCTATGAAGAGCGCCGGTATCGCACTTCTCCGGGACGGCGATATCCTGTCCGAAATCCTCGTCAATCTGGATGTGAATCACTCGGTTGTATTGTTGCCAGCTTTAGACGATTTACTGAAGCTTTCGCGCATAGAACCGGGAGAGATAGACCTCTTTGCATGCACTATGGGACCCGGTTCATTCACGGGGCTGCGCGTGGGCGCCAGTACCGTAAAAGGGCTCTCCCTCGCGACGGGGAGGCCGATTGCAGGTGTATCCACACTGGAAGCTCTGGCATGCAATATCATGTGTCCGGGAATCTCAGTTTGTCCCATGCTCGACGCAAGGAAAAATCAGGTATATACGGCCCTCTACAGGACCGGACAGGATTACACATTGAAGATGATAGAAACGGAGAGGGTGACTGACGTCGGGGAATTCCTGCGGTGCATTGACGAAGAGGTTATATTCGTGGGTGATGGCGCTGTAAAATACGCAGGTCTCATCAGTGAAGCGCTACCGGGGAGATCGTATTTTGCGTCCGGCTGCCATCAGCACGTGAGGGCAGCGGTCGTCGGTGTACTGGGCAGGAAGAAATATCTTGAAGGAGATGTTCTGGATGCCGTTACTTTTGCTCCCGTATATCTGCGCGCCTCTGAAGCGGAGACGAGGCGGCTCACACGGTAAATAACTGCAGTCATAGGATAGGATTTTACCTCAGTGAGGAATATGAAATATTGACAATGGTTGTTGATTAATATAAGAATACCGCGCAGGAGGTTAGATGTATGGAAAAGGCCGATGAGCTCTTGATCAACAAATATATTAATCAGGATGAGGAGCTGAAGAGCTATGTTGAGGACCACAAAAAACTCGAAGCGGAGCTCGAAAATTTTAACAAGCGCATCTATCTGACGGCAGAAGAAGAGATTGAGAAGAAGAACCTGCAGAAGAGGAAGCTTCGCGGAAAGGAGCAGATCTACAGGATCCTTGCCAAATACCGTTGTCAGGCGCAGGAAGCGTGAGATTGCGGCCATTCATGGGATTATTAATGTTGTGCGATAGAAGAAATGAATCATAACAGTTTTATAATCCGTGAAGGTCTTCCATTCATCATACCATTTGGTATTTTCACTTTAATTTTTTCCATTGTCGATATAATCTGGGTCGCGTCGATATTCTTCATCGCCACTTGCTTTGTTGCCTGGTTTTTCAGAAATCCGGAGCGTGAGTTTCCTGAGGGCGAGAAAGCCGTGATATCTCCGGCGGACGGCGAGGTTATAAAAATAGAAAATTCCATGGATGGCGATTTTCTCGACGGTCCGACGCAGAAGATAAGTGTATTTATGAACGTGTTTGACGTTCATGTTAACCGCATGCCTTATTCCGGGACAGTAGCCCACATACAGTACAACAAAGGGAAATTTTTTTCGGCTAATCTCGACAAGGCATCGGAACTGAACGAAAGAAATGCGATTCTTATTGAGACTGACGACGGCAATAAGATATTGACAGTGCAGATAGCGGGATTGATAGCGAGAAGGATAGAGTGTTGGGTTAAGGAAGGAATGCAGGTGCGCAAGGGTGAGAGATTCGGCCTCATACGGTTCGGCTCACGTCTTGAAGTCTTTCTGCCTTCCGATGCGATAATATCCGTGAGGGTGGGTGACAGAGTGAGGGCGGGAGAGACACTTATAGGATGGCTAAAATGAAAAAGAATGCCACATTTAAGAGAGAGCGTGTAAGAAAGGGCATATATCTATTGCCTAATCTTTTTACGACGGGAAGCCTTTTTTGCGGATTCTATTCTGTGGTCGCGTCCATGAAAGGGGATTTCTGGTATGCTGCAGCACCCATCTTAATGGCCTTTGTCTTGGACGGACTGGACGGCAGAATAGCGAGGATGACGAACACGACAAGCAAATTCGGTTCGGAATACGACTCTCTGTCGGACCTAATAGCCTTCGGTGTTGCTCCGTCCATTCTCGCATACAGCTGGGCGCTTTCGACATACGGGAAATGGGGATGGCTTGCGTCATTTCTCTTCGTCGTCTGCGGTGCATTGCGGCTGGCAAGATTCAACATTCAGATAGGCCTGGTTGAAAGCAGGGTTTTCAATGGATTGCCGATACCGGGAGCTGCGGCAGTCGTCGCAACGGGGGTATTGCTTTATTACTACCTGGGAGGGGAAGGGAGATTCAACGATCTGACTATTTTGATAGGCGTGATCGTTCTATCGCTGCTGATGGTGAGCAGTATAAAGTATTACAGCTTTAAGGACCTTAATTTCTTTTCCAGAAAACCTTTCATGTCCTTTGTCTTGATCGTGTTCATTCTGATTATAGTCATTGCGGAGCCGCAGATCATGCTGTTTACCTTTGCGTTCGGATACAGTCTATCCGGTCCGACATGGGCTCTCGTCAAGGTCTCTAAGAAGGCATACACGGAATGGAAGGCCAGAGAGGTGCGGACACTTGCGAAGCGTGCAATGAAAAGGTAGGGATAAAGGAATGAAGATCATAAGACGCCCTGCCTCTATTCGGAGTTAATCATTAAGGGGGCGTTTTTTTTTACGTGCAGATGGACGAGAGAAGTTATGAAGAAGGATAAATTCGTGAAAGCGTATAATGTCGCCGTAGTCGGTGCTACGGGTGTCGTCGGCAACGAGATGGTCAGAATCCTGGAGGAACGCGAATTCCCCGTCCGCAATTTGACACTGCTGGCTTCAGAACGTTCGTTTGGGAAGAAGCTGAAATTCAGAGGGAAGTCCCTTCCCGTTCATGTGTTGGATGAAAAATCGTTCTCAGGAATTGATATCGGGCTTTTCTCCGCAGGCGGGAGCATCTCTAAGCGCTTTGCTCCTATAGCCGCCGCATCAGGATGTGTAGTGATTGACAATACAAGTGCATTCAGGATGGTGCCTGATATTCCGTTGGTGGTGCCGGAAGTAAATCCGAAAGCAATCCGCATGTATAAAAATAGGGGGATAATTGCTAATCCAAATTGTTCGACCATTCAAATGGTTCTGGTAATGAAGCCGATTCATGATGCTGCAGGGATCAAGAGGGTTGTGGTTTCCACATATCAGGCCGTCTCGGGGACAGGCAAGGAAGCCATAGAAGAGTTGATCACGCAGACAAAGGCCCTGTTGAGCGGCCGGAAGCCCGCGGTGAAGGTGTATCCGCACAGAATAGCATTTAACTGTCTTCCTCATATCGACGTGTTTCTGGCTAACGGCTATTCGAAAGAGGAAATGAAAATGGTGAATGAGACCAAAAAAATTCTTGGCGATCAGAAGATTGCCGTCACCGCTACGACAGTAAGAGTTCCGGTCCTTTTCGGACATTCGGAATCCGTCAATATCGAGACGAAAAGAAAAATTAGCGCTAAAGAGGTGAGGAGAATCCTTTCGCATGCGCCCGGCGTCAAAGTGGTAGATGACCCGAAGAGGAATAGGTATCCTCTCCCGATAGATGCGGCGGGCAAGGATGATACGTTTGTCGGCAGGATCAGGGAAGACGAGTCCATAAAGAAAGGGATCAATATGTGGATCGTATCCGACAATCTGAGGAAAGGCGCCGCATTGAATGCCGTACAGGTAGCAGAGCTTCTTGTCAAAAACTACCTATGAGAATAATCGGAGGTGATGCAAAAGGGAGAACCATCTATTCACCAAAGCAAAGTCAAATGAGGCCCACCTCCGACGGTATCAAGGAATCGCTGTTCAATATTCTTCATGCACCCTCCGGTAAGTCTTTCATTGATCTTTTTGCAGGCTGTGGAAATGTGGGGCTGGAGGCATTAAGCCGCGGAGCCGCGCGAGTGTTATTTGTGGAGAAGAATGCCGCGCTGGTTAATGCCATTAAGAGGAACCTCCGTGAATTATCCTTAGGTGGAGAGTATGAAATCCTCGCAATGGAGGCTGCAAGAGCCATACGGAAACTCCAAAACAGGGGTGAGAATCTTGATGTTATCTTTGCCGATCCACCGTATGAAAGAGATTTTGTCAGAGAGATATTCTGCAGTCTCAACGACGGGAATGTCCTTAGTGAAGACGGTGTCCTCATAATCCAGCATTCAGTACGGGAAGATGTGGATGAGCATTATTTATGCGATTTCATATTGACAGACAGCAGAAGATATGGTGATACACGTCTGTCTTTTTTTAAAATAAAGGAAAAGGAATAGAGGAGCGCATATGGGAAGAATAGCTGTCTATCCTGGTTCATTTGATCCGATGACGAACGGGCATCTCGACCTCATACAAAGGGGGTTGAAGATTTTTGACGGGATTATTGTTCTCGTGGCTTATAACCCGAACAAAGCATCGTACCTCTTCTCTGTCGAGGAGAGGGTGGAATTGATCAAAGAGGCGGCAAAAGACTGCAAAGGCGTGGAGGTTGCCAGCTTCCAAGGACTGCTGGTGGATTATGTCAAGAAAATCGGCGCAAATGTTATATTGAGGGGACTCCGGGCCCTTTCTGATTTTGAGTACGAATTTCAGCTGACTCTCATAAATCGGAGACTGAACAGGGATGTGGAGACTGTTTTCCTTATGACGAGTAACGAGTGGTTCTTTACAAGTTCTCAAATCATTAAAGAGGCGGCGAGTCTCGGAGCTCCCGTTGAGGGACTGGTGCCGGATATCGTGTGCCGGAAGATAAAAGAGAAATTTGGAAGGTAAGTTGGAAAAATGGTTAAACTGTCATCTCGGATATCCACAATAAAACCGTCACCGACACTGGCAATTACCGCCAAAGCCAATGCACTCAAGGCTGAAGGCAGGGATATAATCGGGTTCGGTGCGGGAGAACCTGATTTTGACACCCCGGATCATATCAAGATGGCTGCCGTGAGGGCCATAGAAAAGGGGTTTACCAAGTATACGCCCGTTTGCGGGATAGTCGAATTGAAGGATGCGATCATCGGAAAGTTGCTCCGGGACAATCAATTGACTTACAAGAGATCAGAGGTCGTCGTCTCCTGCGGGGCGAAGCACACGCTTTATAATCTGACCCAGGTCCTCTTTGAAGATGGCGACGAGGTCATTATTCCATCTCCTTACTGGGTTTCATACCTGGATATGGTCTTGCTCTCCGGCGCCAGGCCTGTGATTCTCAAGACGGTAGAGGCCGCGGGGTTTAAAATACTGCCGGAGCAGTTGAAAGGGGCTATTACCGCGCGTACGAGGGCGATTATCATGAACAGCCCGTCGAACCCGACCGGCGCGGTTTATACCGCGACGGAGCTGGCTGCCCTCGGGGAGATATTGGCAGGCAAGGAGATACTCGTAATATCGGATGACATCTACGAGAAGATTATATACGACGGCAGGAAGTTTACGAATATAGCGGGGGTTGACGAGGAGGTAAGAAAGAGGACAGTTATCGTCAACGGCGTTTCCAAGACCTATGCGATGACCGGCTGGAGAATCGGTTATGCCGCCGGGCCGGAAGAGATCATCGCCGCGGTCACGAAGCTTCAGAGCCAGAATACGTCAAATCCGACTTCCATTGCGCAGTGGGCTGCCCTCGAGGCCTTAAACGGAAATCAAGATAGTGTCGAGGTGATGGTCGCAGAGTTCAGGCGGAGAAGAAACACGATTGTGGAGATGCTGAATGCCATCCCCGGCGTCGCCTGTATGCTCCCGCACGGGGCTTTTTATGTCTTTCCTGATGTTTCATCTCTGTTTGGACGTTCGCACAGTGGTGGGATCATATCGAATTCGTCTGATTTTGCGGCATACCTTCTGGATGCGGCCGACGTTGCCGTGATTCCGGGCGTTGATTTTGGGAACGACAATCATATCCGCCTTTCCTATGCAACATCTTTGAAGAATATTGAGGAAGGACTGAAACGAATTAGCAGTGCCGTCAAAAGACTTTCATAAGAGAGTCGCCACACACCCTATGCATTTCCGCCGACGTTAATCCCGCGATAAAACATGCCGCTGTAGGCATGCCTTGGCTTTCGTTAACAATAATATTATCATGAAAGCGAATCTCATTTGCCTCAGATGCGCTGCTAAAAGAGTCAGGTTACAGCGCATGGGGAGATTGCTTACACTAAGGCCTCGAAAATAGAAGGAGTAACCATTGATTGCAGGCGTTCCTTCATGATATATTGCTTTAAGCGGTGAAAAGGCTTCAACGCTGACGAATGATTTACCCGGCCCCCATATGCGGAGGTGAACAGGCGGTGCATTTCTTGGCAACATCCATACGAAGAAAAAAAACAAGGCCGGTATTTCTCGGAAGTGTCCAAGTCGGGGGCAATGCGCCGGTTGCCGTCCAGTCAATGACTTCCACGGACACCAGGAACGTCAGGGCCACGGTACGGCAGATCAGGAAACTTGAGGAAGCGGGTTGTGAGATCGTCCGGGTCGCCGTCCCGGATAAGGAAGCTGCGGCTGCTCTATCCGTTATCAAGAGGCGGATCGCCATTCCCCTCATCGCCGATATTCACTTTAATTACCGCCTTGCCATAGAGGCGATAGGCAATGGAGTCGACGCAATCAGGATCAATCCGGGGAATATTGCCAAAGAGAAAATACTGAAGATCGTTGAAGCCGCGAAATCACGGGGGACAGTGATCCGCATAGGCGTCAACGCAGGTTCACTCGAAAAAGATTTACTGAGAAAGTACGGGGGTCCGAGTCCGTCCGCTCTGGTCGAGAGCGCCTTGAGAAGCCTTACTATTCTCACAGACGCTGGTTGTGATTCGATAAAATTATCGGTCAAGGCTTCGGACGTAACTACGATGGTCGAAGCGTACCGGGAATTATCCGGCAAGACCGATTATCCCCTTCACCTCGGAGTTACGGAGGCAGGGAGCATAGTCAATGCCGCCGTCAAGTCAGCCATCGGCATGGGCATTCTCCTTTATGAAGGCATTGGCGATACAATCAGGGTCTCCGTAACTGGAGATCCGGTCTCTGAAATCGGAGTTGCTTACTCAATCCTCAGGGCCATGGGCATCAGGAACGTGGGGCCGGACATCATATCGTGTCCCACCTGCGGCCGCTGCGAAATAGATCTTGTCGGGCTGACACGGGAAGTTGAACGGAGACTGACAGGTATGAAGACACATTTAAAGATTGCCTTGATGGGATGTGTCGTAAACGGACCGGGAGAGGCGGCGGAAGCGGACGTGGGTATTGCCGGGGGCAGGGGCTACGGGCTTCTTTTCAGGAAAGGCAATGCGATAAGGAAAGTGAAGGAAAAGGAATTTGTGACAGCGCTTCTTGCTGAAATTGATTCCATGGCGGCTGAAAGAAAGGAGATATGATGCGATATTCGGAGATGTTCTTGCCTACGGTGAGGGAAGTGCCTTCAGATGCGGAGATCATAAGCCATCAGCTCATGATAAGGGCGGGTATGATACGAAAGTTGACAAGCGGTATTTATACTTACCTTCCCTTGGGCTACCGGGTCATTCGCAAGCTGGAGCAAATAATACGCGAGGAGATGAACAGAGCGGGTGCGCAGGAGGTCTTCATGCCGACGGTGCAGCCCCGGGAACTCTGGGAGGAATCCGGCAGGTGGAGCTTTTACGGCAAGGAGCTTCTGCGGTTCAAGGACAGGAATGACAGAGATTGCTGTCTTGGTCCCACGCATGAGGAAGTTATCACCGATCTTGTCAGGAATGAAATAAAGACGTACAGACATCTTCCGAGAAATCTCTACCAGATCCAGACGAAGTTCCGCGATGAGATACGGCCGAGGTTCGGAGTCATGAGATGCAGGGAGTTCGGGATGAAGGATGCGTACAGCTTCGATGCCGATGAGGAAGGGGCCGAGTTAAGTTATCGAAAAATGTTCGAAGCATATACGGAGATATTCAAGCGATGCGGTCTCGAATTCCGGGCCGTGGAGGCGGATACGGGCAGTATCGGTGGAAGCTTTTCCCATGAATTTATGGTGATGGCCGCAACCGGCGAGGATTCTCTCGTCTTCTGCAGTAATTGCGAGTATGCAGCGAATCTGGAAAAGGCGGAAATTGCAGCGCCCGAAATTCAGCCAGTGCGTAAGGAGAATATGCTTCCCCTTGAATCCGTTCATACGCCGAATATGAGAACCATTGAGGAAGTCTCGTCATTCCTCCGTGTGGCACCCAGGGATATAGTAAAAACCATGATATACACTGCAGACGGCCGGCCCGTGGCCGTATTGGTTAGCGGTGATGAAGAGGTCAATGAAATTAAAGTCAAAAACTATTTGAACTGCGATGTCCTGGAGATGGCAGTGGACGATGTGATTCATGAAGTAACAGGGGCGCCGCGGGGATTTGCTGGAGCCGTGGGAATAAAAGTGAAGATCATCGCGGACTATTCTCTCTCTAATATGACTAATTTTGTCATGGGGGCGAATAAGGAAGACTATCATGTTAAGAATGTAAATATCGGCAGAGATGTTTCCGTTACTGCGTTTGCGGATTTGAGAATAGCCAGGGAGACGGATTCATGCGCCCGGTGCGGTGGTGCTCTCAAGTTTGCCCGCGGCATTGAAGTAGGTCACGTTTTCAAGCTCGGAACAAAATACAGCAAGGCGATGAAAGCCCAATACCTTGATAAAAACGGCAAGGAGCAGTACATGATAATGGGCTGCTACGGCATCGGTGTGGGAAGGACGGTAGCGGCAGCCATTGAACAGAACCACGATGAGAACGGTATAGTATGGCCGCTTCCGTTGGCGCCCTACCAGGTGATAATCACACCCGTTAATATGAACGACGATAAGATCAAGCGGATGTCGGTGCAGCTGTATGAAGCGCTTCAGAAAAGGGGCGTTGAAGTCATCCTTGATGACAGGGATGAGAGGGCGGGTGTGAAATTTAAGGATGCGGATCTGATCGGCATTCCTCTCCGTGTGACTGTCGGGCAGAAGCTGCTGACAGCGGGCGTCCTGGAAGTGAAGATTAGAAGAACAGGTGAAGTGAAAGCACTTGCCGCAGACACGGTAGAGGATTTTGTGGTCAATTACATAAACAGAGGTATCTGAAATCCGTGCTGCGTATTACTGATATACTGGACAAAACTCAGTCCTATCTTTCCGCTCCCGAACAGGAACTGATAGAGAAGGCGTATATCTTCTCCGCCTCCGTCCATCAGGGACAGGTACGTCTGTCCGGAGAGCCCTATCTCACACACCCCGTGGAAGTGGCCGGGATACTGGCAGACATGAAGCTTGATGCAGCAACTATCGTCACGGGCCTGCTGCATGACACTGTAGAAGACACCGTGGCCACGCTTCCGCAAATAAGGGAGGCCTTTGGCAAGGAGATCGAGTTTCTTGTCGAGGGGTTGTCGAAGATAAGCAGAATCACCTTCGGAAGCAGGGTTGAACACCAGGCGGAGAACTTCCGGAAGATGATTCTCGCGATGTCTGCAGACATCCGGATCATTCTGGTAAGACTAGCCGACAGGGTGCATAATATGAGGACGCTGGAGTTTCAACCGCCGGACAGGCAGAAATTCATTGCCGAGGAAACGCTCGAGTTGTACGCTCCCTTAGCTAACCGTCTCGGCATCAACTGGATGAAGGTTGAATTGGAAGACCTTGCCTTCCGCTATCTCAACTCTGACGCTTATGCCGATCTCGTGAACCGCCTGGCGAAGAAAGAAGAGGAAAGAGAGCAGTATACTAAAGAAGTGAAGGGCATTATCCAAAAGGAAATAGACAAATTCGGACTGAAAGGTGAAGTCGAGGGGAGAGCAAAGCATCTGTACAGCATTTACATGAAGATGGAGGAGCAGCATATTGACCTCAATGAGGTGTACGATCTGATCGCCTTTAGAATCATCCTTGATGCGGACAAGGAGAGTGAATGCTACGAAGCTCTCAGCGTCGTCCATGCGCTCTGGAAACCCGTACCCGGACGTTTTAAGGACTATATAGCGATGCCGAAGGCGAACAGCTATCGTGCGTTGCACACAACAGTAATCGGTCCGTATGGCGAAAGAGTGGAGATACAGATAAGGAACAGAACCATGCATGAGTGGGCGGAGGCGGGCATAGCCGCGCACTGGCGCTACAAGGAAGGACGGGCATACATAAGCGGTGAAGATGATCAGATCAAGAAATTGAGGGATTTACTGGAGGTTCAACAGGAACTTAAGAATCCTCGGGAATTCATGTCGAATCTGAAGATGGCTCTTTTTGCGGATGAGGTGTACGTGTTCACACCGACTGGCGATGTCAAGGCCTTTCCGAAAGGGGCAACACCTATTGATTTTGCTTACAGCATTCACACGGATGTCGGAAACCAGTGCATCGGAGCCAAAGTAAACAGAAATATAGTGCCGCTGAAGTACGAACTCCAAAACGGAGAGACAGTTGAGGTCATTACACAGGCAGGGCATCACCCGAGCAAGGACTGGTTGAAATATGCGGTAACATCGAGAGCCATATCGAAAATCAGAAACTGGGTAAAAACTGAGGAAAGAAAGAAGAGCGTCGCCCTCGGCAAAGACCTCCTTGAGAAGGAATTCAAGAAGCACAACCTTAAATTGAGTCAAATACTCAAATCCGATGAAATAAAAAAGATGTACACGGAATACTCAGCAGGTTCGCTTGATGACCTGATGGCTATGGTCGGTTATGGAAAGGTCTCGGCAAAGAGAATTGTCAATCAATTTGTACCGGAAGAGGAAGCGGGGACTGCCGAGATACCGCTCGTAGCTGAAGAAAAGAAAAGAAAAGCCCCGTCATCCGTAGGCATTTCCATAACGGATATCGAGGATATTATGGTCAGATTTGCCAGATGCTGCAATCCCATTCCGGGAGACGAAATTGTGGGCTATATCTCACGGGGAAGGGGAGTTACTGTTCATACTCTCAACTGTCCGAATGTAGAAGGCATGGATGCGGAGAGGATTGTTGACGTACAATGGAACATCAAGGAAAAACAGACATACCCGGTGCACATGCGTGTCGTCTGCAGGGACAAGAAGGGTCTGCTTGCTGAAGTAAGCACGGTAATATCCTCCTTAGATATCAATATCAGCCACGCAGAAGTGGAAACCAGGCCCGCGGATATGCAGGCAATATTAAGTTTTGAAGTGAACGTCAGTGATCTGCAGCAGTTCAACCAGGTGCTTGCGGCGATCAAGAGGCTAAAAAGCGTAATCTCCGTGGAGCGGTTCAAGACGGCATGAGATGATGGCCTGCCGGGAGACGGCGCGTCAAGTTTATACGTTGACAGAAAATACAGATACCTGTATGAAACGCAGACCTGACGGCCTGAATGAGAAGGACGAGTAGAGAAGGAAAGACTGAGTATTGGCGGCGAGGGAAACTGCTTTGGTTGACGGCGAGTTGAAACTTGGACAGGCAGTAGACGTCGGGACACAGGAAGGCTCCGGAACACGTGCTTGGAATTGTAGGTGAACTGAGATGAATAACCGGTCCATGAAAATATTCCTCATATTTTTAGTCTTTATTATTTTTCCGCTGTGCGCTGCGATTGCCCAAGCGCCCCGGGGCAAGCATTCGGTAACAATAGACCCGGCGCATGGCGGAGGGGACCTCGGCGTTAAAATATCCGATAAGGTGTATGAAAAGGATATAACGCTGGCGATCGCGTCATTGATGAAAGAGGAATTCGACAAATCCGGAAACGTTCGGGTGCAACTGACAAGAACGGCGGACAGAGAAGTGTCGTTATCTGAAAGAAAGCAGATCATAAAGAAGACGCAATCGGAGCTCTTTATCAGTATCGATGTTAATGCCGGTTTTAGTAAGAACTCTACCGGGTTTGAAATATATTTTCCGGGATTCAAGGGAGAGTCGCCGGAGCAGGGCGGTTCCAAAGAGATCCTCAAGGACATGGCGAGAAACAAATATTTGAACGATTCTGTAAGATTGGCTCAATTGATACAGAAGCACATGGACAAGGTCTTTCCGAGAAAGAGCAGAGGACTCAGGGACGCGCACGTACTTGCCCTGGAAGGATTATCGATACCGGCTGTCGTCGTGGAAATAGGGTTTGCCACAAATCCGGAAGACAGGAAAACAATCGTCGATGCAAAGACGCAGGCGGCAGTAGCGCATGCACTCTGCCAAAGCATAAAAGATTTTTTTTAGAAATCAGGGATGCGCGGATTGGAGAATATGGATGCGGGAGCAGGGCTGATCATGAGGGCTAACGGGCGCGGGCCGGATAAGATCCGAGAATTGAAGATTACCAGAGACTTCCTCGAGCATCCGGAAGGCTCTGTCCTTATTGAGATGGGAAAGACAAAGGTCATCTGCACGGCCACGATTGAGGATGGCATACCGGCATTCCTGAAAAATTCCGGTAGAGGATGGCTGACTGCCGAATACTCCATGCTTCCTACGTCTACGCATAACCGTAGCCCCCGGGAATCAACTCGGGGCAGGGTAGGAGGGAGGACCCATGAAATCCAGCGGCTGATAGGCAGATCTCTCCGGTCAGTAACCGCCCTGGACGCATTCGGTGAAAGAACAATTTACATAGATTGCGACGTGATCCAGGCGGATGGGGGCACGAGGAGCGCTTCCATCACAGGTGGCTTTGTCGCCTTGGTTGATCTTTTCAGAAAAATGCAGCAAAGGGGGATTGCGGAGGCGATTGCTGTGGATGATTATGTCGCCGCCGTCAGTGTTGGCGTGGTGGACAATCACGTATATCTCGATCTGGACTATGAGGAAGATTCCCGGGCGGAGGTCGATATGAATTTCGTGATGACGGGGAAGGGCCGTTTCATAGAGATTCAGGGCACCGCGGAAGAGGTGCCTTTTGGCCGTGACCTGCTCAATAAGATGACTGACATTGCGGTGCGGGGCATCGCGGAGATCACAAAAAAGCAGGTGGAGGTGTTGGGCAAATTAACCTGAGGCGAATTGTCCTGGCGACTAAGAACCAGGGGAAAATAAGAGAAATTATGGCTATGCTTGGCGATCTGGGCGTGGATATTCTTTCTCTTAATGACTTTCCAAACGTTCCTGAGGTCATAGAAGACGGCGCAACATTTCTTGAGAACGCCCTGAAGAAAGCAAAGACGATTTCGGAATATACGGGAGAGATTGTTCTTGCCGACGATTCCGGGCTGGAGGTAGAGTATCTTAACGGAGAGCCGGGCGTCTATTCATCTCGGTATTCCGGAGAAGGGGCAACGGACGACACGAACATAAAAAAGCTCCTTCTTGTCATGGAAGGAGTCCCGCGTGAGAAGAGAGAGGCGGCCTTCCGATGTGTGTTGGTCCTATACTTTCCGGACGGTAGTTATGAATCGTTTGAAGGACGCCTTACCGGAATAATACATTACAGGCCCGTGGGCGGTGGAGGGTTTGGCTACGACCCTGTCTTGTTTGTCCCTGATTGGGGATCGACGGTCGCGCAACTCCCAATGAAGGTTAAGAACCGCATCAGCCACAGGGCCCAGGCAATTAGCAAATTCAAGGAAGCTTACAGGCGGAAGATTCTCTCTGCCGAGAAGGACATTTCATGAAGACGGGGAGTAGCGCAGCTTGGTAGCGCATCTGCTTTGGGAGCAGAGGGTCGCTGGTTCAAATCCAGTCTCCCCGACCAGCAGACTCAAGGGGTTATGAGCGCGAACCATAACCCCTTCTCGTTTTTGCCTGCATATTACATGGCGGGGCTGGGATCGGCTTTAGCGTGCTCCAGATCCTGCGAAGACATTTTCTTGGCGCGTGATTGATTGGGCGGTTATCTATTTGCGGCTGTGGGAGGGGCGAAACCTGCGGCAAACGGAGGCGTCCATTTACGAGCGACGGATAGTCGATTGGCTCAGCCGTAAGGTCTGCTGAGCTCAGTATGATTGCAATAACTCAATACGAAAATAATTCGTCTCTGTCCATATACCCGAGCGAATACGGCTCCAGAGTATAGTCGCGTTCTGCAATCTGCTCACAGGATGGACAGAACTTTCTCGCTGGAATACTTCCCGTCCAGAAGATCATCTTCTTGTGTTTGGCAGTGCACCTGGGGCATACACAGGGCGTTAATTTCTGTTTATTCGGTATCCAATTATTATTCTTTCTGCTTGTACCCATTTCCCTCTATTCCTTTCTAATGTAGGTTGGTCTCTTGCGGTCTCCGTTTCATGGTCTGTCGAATGATGCGGCAGTAGAACTGCCCTCGCCTACGCAGTAATCCTTAAGAACTGAAATGGAATTGCCTTCTTCGTATCAGTTCGGGAAAGATCATGTCAAAGTTCTCGGTATATAATTTTTGGTAGGTATATCCATAGGTAAAAACATACATTGCTGATTCCCTCATTTTCAGAGTCCGTTGGAGATGTTTGATGCTTTTATCCGAGAAAAAAACGTGAGGCCGGCGCGCGTTAATCACGATTTGCATTTCGTCGATCTGCATGTTAGAGATATAAAAGGAGATATGATGCGTGTCTGCCCGGTTATAGGCTTTTGAAATGATAAGATAACAATTTTTTTTGCCTTGATGAACTCTTCGTACCCCTGCAAATATAGCTACTACGCCCTGTCACTGCTCCTGGCCATCAACTTATTGAATTATGTCGACAGGCAGATCATATACGCCGTATTTCCACTTATCAAAGACGCCTTCGCACTGACCGATACGTCGCTCGGCTTTCTCGGCAGCTCCTTCATGATTTGTTACATGTTGTCTGCTCCGGCCCTCGGCTGGCTGGGTGACCGCGCGAGCCGCGTGAAGCTTGCGTCTGCCGGCTTGGCCGTCTGGAGCGTGGCTACATCGCTTTCCGGTTTTGCTGCCCGCTACCATTCTCTTCTCTTGGCCAGAGTATCCGTGGGGATCGGAGAAGCGAGCTTTGGGACCGTGTCTCCGGGACTCCTCTCCGACTATTTTCCGAAAGAGATGCGGGGGCGCATACTTTCATATTTTTATCTTGCTATCCCGGTTGGTAGCGCCTTTGGCTATCTCTTGGGCGGAATTCTGGGGGAGAAGTTCGGCTGGCAGGCGGCATTCCTGATTGTGGGGCTGCCCGGTGCGCTTTTAGCTGTTCCCTTGTGGCTGCTTCATGAACCCGAGCGCGGCGCGACTGAGATAATCCCCGCAGCAGCAACCCCGACACGGACGGACTACGCTTCTCTATTCTCCAATCGTCCCTATATCATCAATACCATGGCCATGACTGCCATGACCTTTGCGATGGGAGGTCTGGCGCAGTGGGTTCCCACTTTTCTTTACCGGATTCATGAACTCGATTTGAGAGTGGCAAACACATATTTTGGCGGCATAACGGTAGTTGCGGGCGTCTCAGGCACGCTTGTCGGCGGTTGGTTGGGAGACTTTCTGCAGGGAAAGATGCGCAGGGGCTACCTTCTCGTATCCGGCTGGGGCTTTGTGATCGGAGCGCCCCTGGCGGTCTATGCCCTGGTCACTCCTTCTGCAATTACGTGTCTCGCGGCGATGTTTTTCGCGGAATTCTTCTTGTTTCTAAACACAGGCCCCCTCAATACCGTGATTGTCAATGTGACAGCTCCCGCTCTTCGTGCGCGGGCTTTTGCAGTCAACATCTTTATCATACATGCACTGGGGGATGCGATCTCGCCCGCCATGCTCGGGTGGTTGTCAGACATCTGGGGACTCAGGAACGCCCTGCTCATAACCCCCGCAGCGTTCGTTGCAGCATCTTTTTTCTGTTTTCTTTCCGGCCGCTTTATCGAGGAAGGCGATGGTGGGGTGCAGGGCAGGTGATTACTGCAGGTGTTTTTGCATTACACTGTAAAGGACGTTCTCGACGGTGTCCCTTATCAGATGCAAGCCTGCCTCAGTTGCGGCCTCAAATCTGAGGACTAAAACAGGCTGGGTATTTGATGAACGAACAAGGCCCCATCCATCTCCAAAAGGGATACGCACGCCGTCAACGTCGATGATCTTGTGCGTTTTTCGGAAGTGCTCTTTGACGTCATCAACCACCCTAAATTTGATGCGGTCAGGGCAGTCTACGCGGATCTCGGGGGTAGTGAAAGTCCGGGGCACATCGGCAAGCATTTCGCTGATCTTTTCTCCCGATTGAGATATGATTTCCAACAGCCTGAGAGAGGCATAGATAGCGTCGTCATATCCGAAATATCTATCGGCAAAGAAGAGATGGCCGCTCATTTCACCGGCGAGGGGGGCTTTTTCTTCCTTCATTTTGCTCTTGATCAAGGAGTGACCGGCCTTCCACATTATCGGTCTGCCGCCATGCTTTGCAATGTCGTCATAAAGTGTTTGCGAGCACTTAACCTCGCCTATGATGGATGCGCCGGGTGAATTCTTGAGGATAAATCTGGAAAAAAGGAGGAGAAGCTCATCTCCCCAGAGCACTCTGCCCTTGTCCGTCACGACGCCTATCCTATCGGCATCGCCGTCGTAGGCTATGCCGATGTCTGCGCCTTTTTCTTTTACCAGTGAGATCAGCTCCGTCAGATTTTCAGGAACCGTTGGGTCGGGAAAGTGGTTGGGGAAGCGACCGTCCGGATCACAATAGATGTCCGTTACATTACAACCGAAGCGTTTAAAAAGGGGGAGGGCAAATAGTCCGCCGACGCCGTTTCCGCCGTCTACGACAATATTCAAGCCTTCCTTTATTGTAACATTGGCAAACAGGTAATCTTCATAGTATCCCGAAATATCTGCAAAGCGGCAGGTTCCATTGCCTGATACGTATTTTCCGCTTTCCATTATCTTTCTTAGTTCCTGGATATCACGGCCGTAGATGGTGTCCGGTCCCACGCATATCTTGAAACCGTTAAACTCGGGGGGATTATGGCTTCCGGTAATCATCACGCCTCCATCGGCATTAAAATGCCGTATGGCAAAATAAAGCACCGGGGTTGCGCAAAGCCCGACATCGATGATATCGATTCCCGTTGAATTGATCCCTTTTCTTATCGCTTCATGGTAAGCGGGAGAGCTGAGACGGCAGTCCATGCCGAGAGCCATCGTCTTCACGCCGCGGGGAATGGAGTATGTTCCGATAGACCTTCCCAGGCCGTAGACGAAGTCAAAATTCAAGTCCTTGTCAACAACGCCCCGGACGTCATACTCTCTGAAAACCTCAGGGTTGATCATAGTGCTGTTCCCTATGACCCTTGGAACTCCTGCAGATGCACATGCTTCTTGATCAGTTGTTCGAGGAGAAGTATCTTGTCTGTGTCATCCTTCTGAAGGAGCGGTTCCATGGAATCCACCTGCTTGGCGATCTGATACGTATCAGGTGATACAAGCAGGAGAGGAATTTTCCGTTCCGCCGCCTTCGAGATGAGCTCGGCAGTGGGCTCGATGTTGCAGGTGAGTATGACAGCGGCCGTATCGCCTTCCAGTGCGGCGGCAATCATGTCATGGCGGTCGCCGCTCGTTATGACGACTTTCTTCTCTTCATGAAATACGGGAAGATTTACAACAGCGCTGGCCGACATGGAGCCTATGATGATGTTCTTCACCGGGCGATTCAGAAATGATTCGCCTGTAATAATCTTTGCGAACAGACGATCGGCCAGAAAATTCACCGTCAACCGGGGCAATTCTTCATTATACGGAATTAAGCCGAGGACGTTGACATTTAATGATTTTATCTTGGGAAGATGGATGTTTACGAAATCCTCGAGGTGGGACACCTTGTTGATGATGACTCCTTTGAGGCTGACTGAGCCAAGATTGACATGGTTTTTCAAGAAGACGATATCGTCGATAATAGTATCGTCCTTTCCACTGATCACGACTACAAGTCCGGCATTCAATGCCTTCGCGATAAATAAGGCATCGAGATAGACGGAGACCCCGTATGAGAGGTCTTTCCCGCCTTCGACAAACAGTATTTCATTATCTTTACCGCCGCTTTCCTGCAGATTACGGATTTTTTGAGTGATCGTATCCTTATCGAATATGTATAACAGCCTGGAATGATCAAACCCGATACTCATTTCGGCGGGGTCTTCTCCGAGAGAAAAGATGCCGTTCATGAGCGCTGCATCGTAATCCCACAGTCTCTTCTTACGATACAAGAGACGGTCTCCGAAGGGTTTAATATAGCCGATCTTCTTGTTCAGTGCTTTTGCCAAACCGATTATAATACTCGTCTTGCCCGCATTGGGATGCATGGATGTTACCACCAGACTGTACATTTGTCACACCTCTTAAAAATCTAATTACGGAAGATTTGAACTAATGCCGTTGCGGCAGGTCCTGTGATTTTGCGCTTCCCGGCAGGCCGCGCATTTGCCGCCACAAGGTCATCAGGCACCCTTATCATATATCTCGTACTGTCTCAGGAATCTTGAAGGCCATCTTCAAGTGATACACGCCGGCTTCAACCTGTCTTGTGATGTCAAATCCGCCCTGCGCAAAGACCTGCAGCATGGCAGTATTTTCAACAAGCACTTCCGCCGTAAAGCCGAGCAGACCTTCCCTCTTGGCAAGATACGTCAGATAGGATAAGAGCTCGGTGCCGATGCCCTTTTTCTGATAGTCATCCCTTACGGCGACGGCGACTTCGGCTGCGTGCGTCGCTTCGTCAATCCCGTACTGGCCCAATCCCACGATTATTTCATTTTCCTGCGATCCGATGACCGCCAGGATGGAAATCTCTTTTGTGTAGTCGATGATGACAAAGTCCTGCAGCCGCTCATGCGGTATATCCATACGCCATGACATAAACCTGCGGTGCAGACTTCTGTCGGAAAGGGAATAAAAAAAGTCTTTGAGAAGAGGCTCGTCGGTAATTTTCATGGGTCTCAAAAAGAGCTGTAGACCCGTCTTGGTGGTTCTGTATGTTTCCAGGGCTTCCGGATATCTGCCTCTCTCGCCGGGTATGTACGCCTGATCCGGGTAGATCAATCCTCGCTTTTTCGCCTCTTCAATGAGCCAGGGTCGGAATTTTGGGTGGGCAATTGAAATCAGCGCCATGGCTCGCTCTCGGATATTTTTCCCATGGAGGTAGGCGATGCCATGCTCAGTTACAACGTAGCGGACATCGGCCCGACTGAGGGTGACGCCCGCCTGAGGACTGAGGGTCGGCACTATTCTGGATATGGACTCATCGACCGCCGTTGATTTCATCGCCAGGATCGTTTTTCCATTCTTTGCAAGCAGGGCTCCTCTCATGAAATCATGAAAACCACCTATACCACTGTAAAACATGCTGCCTATGGATTCTGATGTAGCCTGTCCCGTGAGATCGATCTCCAGGGCGCTGTTGATGGCGACCATGTTGTCGTTCCGGGCTATAACCATGGGATTGTTCGTGTAGTCAACAGTTCTGAAGACAATGGAGGGGTTGTCATGAATATAATCGTATGTTTCCTTCTTCGCCATGCAGAATGTGGCTACTGTTTTCCCCCTGTTCAAAGTTTTTCTTGAGTTGTCGATTACGCCTGCCTGGCTTAAGCTTACGATACCTTCCGTCAGGAGCTCCGTATGGATACCTAAATTCTTCTTACTGTAGAGATGTGCCATGATGGCGTTGGGAATGCTTCCATATCCCACCTGCAGCGTGTCGCCATCCTGAATAAGGCGTGAAACATAGAAGCCTATCCGCTGCAGAGACTGGGTCTTCTCTTCGGAAAATGATCTCTGAAGCTCGAGGACCGGCGCGTCATACGGTATGACAAAATTCACATCTTTGATGTTTATAAAACCGTCCCCATGGACGCGCGGCATGTGGGAATTGAGCTGGGCAATCACGAGCGATGCTCTTTCTGCGGCCGACTTTACCACATCCACGCTTACTCCGAGACTGAGAAATCCATGCTCGTCGGGGAGGGATGTCTGAATGAGGGCGATGTCTATCTGCACCATGCCTGCCGACATCAAAGCCGGAATATCGGAAAGAGATATGGGAGTATAATCTGCCACCCCCTTGTTGACGGGATCTCTTGTGTTGTTGCCTATAAAAAAGGAATTGTGGCGAAAATTGCTCTTGAACTTTTCGTCCGTGTAGGGAGCTATGCCGAGGGAATAGATTTGTATGATCTCTGCATCGAAGAATGCCTTGGGGTGCGATTCCACATACTTTGTCATTGCTGCTATGAGATACTGCGGTTCGCCGCACCCCGATGTGACAAATATGTGATGTCCGCGCCGGATGCGGCTGAATATCTCATCCTCGCTGGCAAACTTCTCCGGATATGCCTTTTTCCATGCTTCAAGAAATTTTTGACTATCTGCAAGAGTCATAAAGGCCGAACCTTGTCATCTAAAACTAAAGACTGATTACCGTGAGAAATTCTCTCTCTGATTGTTTGAAATTAATCGATAAGTCATGATTATGTCAAGAAAAGAATGCCGGAAAGTATAAATACATGAATTTTTGGCGCGACTTGCAACGGCGCGCGAGACTAAACGGGTCTCCTGGCAGGCAAAAATGCTTAAGGCAATAAGCGGATGATATCTGCTGCTTTGCTGAGAATGAAATCCGCACCCGCTTTTGTGAGCGCTTCGGATGTCGAATACCCGGTGAGGACGCCCACTGTTAAGGTGCCTGCATCCTTGCCGATTCTAATATCCATGGGATGATCACCGACCATGGATGATGATTCCGGCAGAGCGCCGAGCGAGTGGAGCGCGACCAAAAGATGGTCGGGATGGGGCTTGACATTAGGGGTCATTTCTCTGGTAATAACGGCGCCGCAATAATTGAAGATATCCGGAAACACTATGGTAACTGCCGCCCGGCAGTTTCTGGTTACAACCCCGGCCTTGATATTGCGTCTCATGAGCTCGGCAAGCAGATCTCGCGTTCCGCCTATGAGCTCACCGTTCTTTGCTGCTTCAATTTCGATTTTCGTGATGAGGGCGAGGGCCTCCTTGCCAAAGGCTTCTTCTTTTTGGGGATGTATTTCAGAAATAAGTTCCTGCGCGGCCTTGATGATTTCGAGTACGTAGAGATTACCCATACCCTTAAGAGGCACGTCGTATGCCACTGCAAGGTCGAGAACAGCCTCCCTCATCATCGGGAAATCAATATTCAGCTTCGCCAGGGTGCCGTCGAAATCAAAAAAGACGGCACGGATTGAACGCGTCGCCTTCAATGACCGAACGTTTCCTTCAGATATTTTTCGAGACGCCGCATGCCCTCTGCGATGTTCTCGAGAGAGTTTGCATAAGAAAAGCGCAAGTAGCCCTCGCAGTTCTTGCCGAAGTCAATGCCAGGGGTGACACCTACGCGGGCCTTTTCGAGAATGTCGAAAGCCATACTGTATGAGTCCTGTGAGAGAGCCTTTATATTTCCGAGGATGTAGAAAGCGCCGGTAGGTTCCACTTTGACACCGAGCCCCAATTCCCGCAGACGCTTTATTATGAACTTTCTTCTTTCATTGTAAATCTTTCTCATGCGGTCAACTTCTCCGCCTGCCTCCCGCAAGGCGGTTACACCCGCCCATTGGACGAAGGAATTTGCTGATATGAAAAGGTTCTGCAGCAGCTTCTGCATGGGCCTGATATAGGACTTGGGGGCGATCAAGTAGCCAAGACGCCATCCGGTCATAGCGTACGCCTTGGAAAAGCCGTTGAATACGAAGGCATTGTCCGTAAATTCAAGGATGCTGTGCTCTTTTTCTTCATAAACGAGGCCATGGTAAATTTCATCGGAGATTACCGGAACGCCAAGCGCTGCAATTTCCGCCATTCTCGTAGGGCTGAGGAGGTTTCCCGTTGGGTTGGAAGGCGAGTTTATCATGATTCCCTTGGTGGACCGGTTTATTTTTTCCTTTATCGCCTCGGAGGTGTATTGAAAACCCTCCTCTTCATAAACGTTGACAGTTACTGGAATGCCCTCGAAGAATCTGATGAAGTTTGGATAACAGGCATAATGGGGGTCTGAAATGATGATCTCGTCGCGGGCGTTCAATATCGTAGCGAAGAGTACGAGCATGGCGGGCGACGTCCCGGAAGTTACTACAACCTGATCAGGCGAGATTACGACGTTATATTTGTCGAAATAGTGCTCGCAGATCGCCTCTCGCAGCTCCAGCAGCCCGAGACTATGGGTGTAATGCGTTTTCCCGCAGAGCATAGCCCGGCAGCCTGCCTCTCTGATGCACTCCGGCGTGTCAAAGTCGGGCTCACCGACTTCGAGATGAATAATATCTTCTCCCCTTCTCTGCATCTCCTGGGCCTTTTCAAGGACGTCCATGACGATAAAGGGAAGGATTTCTGATGCTCTTGTTGTTATCATATAATCAAGGTTGCGGAGTTTCACTGCGTCCGTAAGTAATCGCTTGATTTAATCTTGTCAACACAAATTAATACCTGTCCGGATGACCCGTCAAGTAGTCGGGACCGAGGGTTCTATTTATCACTCTCTTCGAACCCGTGTCCGGGGTGTCAAGGTTGAAGACGATCTTCATGAAATTCATGATAATGTAGAATGTGGCGCCCCACAATACCTCCTCCTTGCCTGCTCTGTCGCGCGCGACAAGACACGGGAATCCGCTTGGCCTTTGTCTTGCAGTTCTGACTTCGCTCGCGGTATCAACATTGTAAAGGGCGTAGTTCCTCTCATCGAGAAAGGCTGTAAGTGGAATCTCCACTATGCTCTCGACCTCCAGGTTGGGACAGAACTCCCATCGCTTCTTTGCGAAACCGACGAGCGGGAAGATGGTCCGTCTGAAGAGGAACAGCGAATAGGAGGGAAGGGGACCGAGGAATGATATGTTCCACGGACTGAGTCCCGTCTCCTCCCATGATTCTCGTGCAGCATTAGCAAGAAAGAGCTTGATGATCCTGAAGGTCTCTCTGTCCCTTAACCTTGCAAGAGAGAGCGGCTCTCCTCCAAGAACAGGGATTATTCCCGTCGAGATAAGCGGCATCAAGGCAGGGTCCAGAATACCGTGCAGCAGGCCGCCTGGACAGCTCAAGTCGCCCGGCTGCGCCACCCTAGCGGAACGCTTGATGAGCTGGAAGATGAATTCACCTTCTTTGCACGGTTGCCTGTCGCTTCCGGTATGGTGAAGGAGGACCAGAACGCCTGCCGCAGAATGAGGCTCCGGCCCATTCTTGCTTCTCTTGATGAAATCCAGTTTCTCTTTAAAGTCGATCGGCGCTCTGCCCAGCTTCTCGGCGACTAAAGACAGAAACTGTTTCGTGTTAGACAGGGCTTCGATATTTACAGTGCTCATCGCTCTTCTTCCTAACCTCTCAGGATGCGCTCTATTTCCCCTTCATACCAGCATCTGAAGGGGAAGAAATCGATGAAGCCGCAGTGTCCTCCGTACGGTTGAAGGGAAATCGCCAGATGGTTGTTCATCTTCAATCCGCGAATGTCGTCTACAGTGATTATGGGATCATCGAGAGAAGCTATGATTGTTACCGGCACGGAGAGGTCGTCGAAACAATTGCCCTTCAAGGTATACTGATTGAAATACTCGGTGTAGTTCCTGAAGTCCGGGAAATAGGGCATTATGGCCTCCGTGAGAGCCATGCAGGTCTTATGATGTATGATGGCGCGGAAATCATATTTATCGGGAAAGTGACATTGCTTCTTTTGCAGGGACTTCTTCCATTTGTCAAGAAAGTAGAGCCGGTAGAGGGAGAGGCTCTCGTCTATACCGACGGTTGCTTTGTAGGGATCAAGCGCCGGGCTCACGGCTATCACCTGTTTGAGATTCGGGATTGCCGATGACGAATGTCTCACCGCGATACGCAGGGCAAAATTTCCGCCCAGGGAAAAGCCCACCAGGTAAAACGGCTTATTATCGGATAAGCCGGCGATGTTCCGTACCGCCTCGAATGTTTCTCTGATCAGGGCGCCGTGAAAGAGCCCCTCGTTCAGGTGGTGGCTCTCTCCGTGGTCTCGGAGATTCAGCCGGAATACGTCATAGCCTCTGTCATATAAATAATTCCCCATGGAAAGTACATACGCGGAATCCGAACTTCCTTCCCAGCCGTGGATCAACGTGACAAGACCGCGGCTTGCGCCGACGGATTGCTGCGAGTGGTAGCCGAGGAGGTGGACGCCATCCCCCCCGTCAACGATTGTTTCCTTCGCCGATTCGATCATCGGATGCCGGCCACGGGCCCTCACTTTGAGCGAGCCCAGAATCGTCTGCATGTGCGGGTTTCTAGCCCAGGGTTTGGGCGCAAATTTATCCGGCATGGGAGATTCACCTAAGGGTACCGTTATCCGCATAGGAAACTCGCGACTCACGGCCGCGCTTTCCATGCGGATAAAGAAAAGCCTGGTCTAATACCAGGCCTTCAAATAATTTAAATGGTGGCGGTGCAGGGAATCGAACCCCGGACACTACGGATATGAGCCGTATGCTCTAACCGTCTGAGCTACACCGCCGGAATATGATCAGTCCGCGCCGGTGGAGAGCTATGAATCTCTCCACCGTACATGGAATTTAATATAAGAAAACAACGGGTATTGTCAATCCCCGTTATTGATTTTGCTTAGGTTGTTCCGGCTGCTGCGCTGCCATCTTATACGAAACAATAACGCTTCTATCCGAAAGAGAACCGCCCGTGGACAAGACGAGGGCAAGCACGATCTCTTTCTGCCCGTCATTGTCTATGTCCTTCAATTGATAGTCCGCTACGTAGCCGCTGATCTTTCTCGTTCTCCAATTCTCCACAAGACCGAGACCATCCCATTCAAGATCGTATATTTCACTTGATGTGAAGACCTTTACATTCTTAAGCACTCTTCCCACGGATGACAGGTTCTTCACGATAAGAATTTCCTTCTTGCCTTCTTTGCCGGTATCAAGAGTCAGGATTCTCGAATTGATGAAAGTCATCCTATTTTCATCATCCGGCGAAAGATCATCATTTACGATAGCGGTGTTGCTTCCCCCGTAGTTTTCATCGCTCTTATAGATTCGTTCCGGGCTTCCTCCCAGTCTCTTCAGACTCATGAGAGGTTTGTCCGTTGGTTCGTATATGGAAAGATAGTCGTAATCATCAAGGGCTATTATCTTTTCACCTCCGCCGGTTCCGAGATTATCTATCGTGAGGCCATAGACGGAAAGTCCCACGGGGATTTTCATCTTCTTTCCCTCTTTGTATTTTCCCTCTTCCCATATTATCTCATGGATGGGGTTGCTGAAGGGCTTGTCCATCCCTCTGGTCTGACCGAGAAGGATAGAACCCGCCGGAGTATCAATGACCCTCATATACCAGGGGAGCTTTGAGGCGATCTCGACGAACTTTCCATCCCTGTATTCAAGGACGAAGGAGTCAACCATATTTCGCGTCATGCTGGTGACAATGATTTCTTTAACACCGTTTCTGTTGATGTCAGCAACGTCGACAGCAAGAAAATTTTGTGATGACTTTCCAGGGATCTTTTGCACCAGGGCAAAATCGTTGCCTTTCTTTTCGTATATCATGACGCTGTGTGTATCGATAATGACGACTTTATTCTTGCCGTCGCCCGTGACATCGCCAATATCCATGCCCCGGAATTCGTTCGGAAATTTCTGACTCATCCAGAAACCCTTTCTGTCGAGCGGCCTGGCGGAGGTTATGAAGTCAGGGTTAATGACAGCGGTGTAAGTGCCTTTCTTGCTCTTCTTCATCCCTCCGATGATCTCCGATTCACGGGAATCCTGCGGCGTCTGCTGCTGCGCCGCTGCGGGTGCCGGAGCTGACGCCTGCGGCGCGGCAAAGGACGGCGGGACGGTGCCGAGGATATTGTTGTCTATGTTACGGGCAAAGTCATTGATCTTCGCTATGACCTCGTCCATGCCCTGGCTCTGAGTAAAGAGGCTTACCGTCGACTTGTTCGCAGCTACGTCGACAAGCTTCCCATCTATGCTTATGCTGTTGCCAAACTTTGTGATGCTTCCATAAACGACAAAATCGGCATTCATTTTTTTCCCAAGGCCGTAAATATCTTGGAGGGCAAGATCCTTCCCTTCCTTTCCTCTCATTGCCTGAAGGACGGAATCCTTGCCTATTACCGTTATCTTGTCGGTGACGGCGATCCGGGAAGAGAGCATGTCCCAGATACCCTGTTTGACATAGTCAATGCTTTCTGCGCTGTGTACGGAAAATGGCAGCACAGCCACTGTCTTCTCACCTTTTGCTGCAAGCGCGCCGTATGCCGTAAGCAAAAGCAGAAGGCATAGCGACAACTTTAGACTGTATTTCATATTTTGATCTCCTGTTCTATGAGCCCCGATTTTCCGCGAAGAGCCCGATGACTTGCGCTTTCTAACATTTAAGTGTCATAAATTCAACAATCGTTTTTTGCCGGGAGGATTACAGCATGTTTCTCATCCTGAACCATAAAAGACCGAGATATTCGTGCACGGCATGCTCCGCCTTCATCAGTCCCATAGAGGAGGGATAAAAATCTTCCGGAGCCCGCGCTTGTCTCTCTTTGATGAAGTGGTTGGTCGGGGCAGGGATTGGCTTGAGCCCCGCCTTATTGAAGATGGCCATGGCTCTGGGCATGTGATACGCGGAGGTCACGAGGATGAAGCGGTCTTGACCCACGATAGGGCGTATATTTTCTGCTTCCTCCTCCGTATCTCTCGAGAGCTCCTCGAGAATAATGTCCCTCGCATTGACATGGAGGATTGCGGCAGCTTTTGCAAAGGTTGCCGCTTCGGATACTGCATCATAGACCGCCCCTCCGGAAAGGATAATCTTACTGCCCGCAATCAGTCGGTGGATACGGACACATTCGACAAGGCGAGCAAGGGATTCCTCCGAAATCTGGCTTGTGACGGGAATGTTTGGATCTGCAGCATGGCCGCCGCCGAGAAGGACGATCCACTTTACTGAGTCCAGGGAACGAGAAGAAGAGGGTCCGCCGCCGGTGCTCTCCATCATGAGCGGCGGATATTGCCGTTCAAGGGGTGCGAGAAGAAGGTCGGAGAAAGACCCATAGCCAAGCAGGGCAAACGTGATTACACCCAACGTTATGAGCGCTTTTCCCGTCCGTTGTCTTCTGGTAAACCAAAGGAGAGCGAGACCGCCCACGAGAAGCGCAAGGATCACCGTCATGGGGGAGAACAGGGGGGCAACGATTTTCTTAAAAAGAAACATATTTTTTCCCTCTGTATTATAGTCTATTGCCAGCGTCGTCCGATGATTTTCATCTGTTCCGGAGCAAAGGTGAAATTCCAGTCCCGGAATTGCTGATAAGACGAGAACAGCCATCCCTCGGACACAAAAGACGGTGGCGGCAAATAAATAATAAAATAATTAGATGAATGTTTAAGGTTATGCAATATTATTTTTCAGGCGTGAATTTTCCTTCCATCACGATTTCCGAAAGTGTTTTTCTTGGTGAGGGCATTTCCCTGTCCCGGAGGCTCTCCGGGAGCTCCTCTTTCTTCCCGGGTTTTCCTATGGCTATCATGGCCTCGACCTGAAAGACATCGGGAATATTGAGCGTGCTCTTTGCTTTGTCATAATCAAAGCCCTGCATTCCATGGACCACCAATGCCTTCAAAGACCCTTGAAGCGCGAGATTCTCCCAGGCCGCACCGGTATCGTATGCATGAGTGCGCGCCGGCTTTTCATTGTAATCGAAGGTCTTCTTGGAGATTACGACGACCAAGACGGCGGCATTCTTCGCCCAAATTTTATTTTGTTCCGTGAGGAGATCGAAAAATATGGGCCAGAAATCCGTATTTCTCTGCGCATAAAGAAACCGCCAAGGTTGGTTGTTGTTTGATGAGGGGGCCCACCGGGCCGCCTCGAAAAGAGAGAATAATGAGTCGCGGCTGATCTCATCACCTGACATGCTTCGCGGCGACCACCTGCTGACAAAAATTGGATCTATATCGAAGTCCGGTCTTCTAAAATCAGAGATATTCATTTTCTTACTCCTTGCCAAAGGACAGGCATGAATTCAGGCAATGTATTGTCAAGCTCTACCCAATCTTTCCCCTGCGGAGGCAAGACTGGCGCGAGAGTCCACCGGGGATGAAGCTCTATAGAACGGTGCCCCTAATGGCTGATTGTCCTGTGATTCATTATACGTTATATGGCGTAACATATACAGCTTTTTTGATTTCTTTTTCAGGCGATTTGTTTTATATTCCGAAAGAACTTGCCCTTGCTCGGAAAGAACAATCCAGACATCCAGGAGGAGACGATTGATCCCCAGATACTCAAGAAAAGAGATGAGCGCAATATGGAGCCCTGAGAACAGATTTCAGACGTGGCTCGACATAGAAATATTGGCCTGCGAGGCCATGGCCAAGAAGGGCCATATTCCTGCAAGGTCTCTTAAGCGCATCAAAGAAAAAGCAGGCTTCGACATAGCAAGAATCGAAGAGATAGAAAAGACGACGAAGCATGATGTAATCGCTTTCCTTACTTCGCTTACAGAAAAAGTGGGAGAAGACGGCAGGTTTATTCATATGGGTCTAACCTCGTCGGACATTCTGGATACGTCGCTTGCCGTTCTTTTAAGGCAGGCGTCAGGCATCCTCATCGACGACGTTCAGGCGCTATTGCGTGTTCTCAAGGCCAAGGCGCAGAAGCACAGAAAGACATTGATGATCGGGAGGTCTCACGGCATTCACGCCGAGCCGATTACATTCGGCCTGAAGATGGCCCTTTGGCACCAGGAAATGCAGAGGAATCTGGCGCGTCTCATCCGGGCGCGGGATACGATAAGCTACGGGAAGATATCAGGCGCAGTCGGGACGTTCTCCTTCGTTCATCCATCTGTCGAGGAGTACGTGTGCCGGAAACTTGAACTCAAGCCTGCGCCGGTATCGTCTCAAATCGTCCAGAGAGACAGGCATGCGGAATTTTTCACGACCCTCGCCATAGTTGCGTCTTCCGTTGATAAATTTTCGCAGGAGATCAGATTGCTGCAGAGAACTGAAGTGAGAGAGGTGGAAGAATATTTTGCGGCCGGACAGAAAGGCTCGTCGGCTATGCCCCACAAGCGCAATCCCGTCTTGTCGGAAAACCTCTCCGGTCTGGCCCGCCTGATGAGATCATATGCGCAGGCTTCATTGGAAAACGTCGCCCTTTGGCACGAGCGGGACATCAGCCACTCATCAGTGGAGAGGGTCATTGCACCGGACGCCACAATCCTCCTCGACTTCATGCTCCACAGGTTCACGGGGTTGGTGCGGAATCTGGTCGTGTATCCGGAGAGGATGCTCGCGAATGTGGGCATGACTAAGGGCGTCATTTTTTCCCAGACGGTGCTCTTGAAGCTCATTGACAAAGGGATGTCGAGAGAGGACGCCTATAGAGTCGTGCAGAAAAATGCCATGAAGTCATGGAATGAGGGAGTTGATTTTCAGCGGTTGCTTTTGGAAGATGGCGAGGTGATGTCGCATATGAAGGCAAAAGATATAGAAGAAGCGTGCAGAATCGAGAATTTTCTTTCGCATGTTGATTTTATATTTAAAAGGGTATTTTGCTGATATCGCATCGATTTCATGAACGGGATGCAACGTTGGTGCTCAAACCATCTTACCGCCTGTCTGCTGGTTTTTGGAAATGACTGTATCCTTCAACCATAATTTATCGTCCTTTTCCGGATAATCTATGTTGTAGTGGAGCCCCCTGCTTTCTTTTCTCATCCGGGCGCATTGAATAATTATTTTCGCAACCGTTGCAATATTCCGGAGCTCGATCAGGTCGCTCGTGACGATGAAATTTCTGTAGTATTCATCTATTTCGCGGCTGATGAGGTCAATTCGACGCTGAGCGCGTTCAAGTCTCTTGTTTGATCGAACGATACCCACGTAATTTCCCATCGATCTTCTGACTTCATCCCAATTATGGGCTACGACGATAGACTCATCGCTTTCCGTGGCTCCCCTCGGATCCCAAGGCGGGACAGGTATTGGCTCATCTTTCGCGGCAGGAAACATCTTTGCTATTTTGACAAATGACCGTTGGGCGAATACCACTGCTTCCAAAAGCGAGTTGCTTGCGAGACGGTTTGCGCCATGAAGCCCTGTGCATGCGACTTCACCGCAAGCAAAGAGCCGCTCGATATTAGTTTCTCCGTAATGGTCGACTTGTACGCCTCCGCACTGGTAGTGAGCGGCAGGAGCGACGGGGATCGGATCTCTTGTGATATCTATGCCGAAGGCAAGACACTTGTTGTAGATATTGGGGAATCTGCGAATTATGAAATCTCCGTCCATGTGTGTCATATCGAGCAAGACGTATTCGTCACCGGATTTCTTCAGCTCGGTATCGATGGCCTTGGCAACAACATCCCTCGGTGCAAGGCTCTTCATGGGGTGGTATTTCTCCATGAAAGTGGACCCGTCTTTTAATTTCAGGAGACCGCCTTCCCCTCTCAAGGCTTCGCTGATGAGATAGGATTTCGCTTCCGGGTGGTATAGACAAGTGGGATGAAACTGGATGAACTCCATATTGGCGATGAAGGCGCCCGCTCTGTAGGCCATGGCAATGCCGTCTCCCGTTGCAATATCGGGATTTGTTGTAATGAGGTAAACCTTGCCGGAACCGCCCGTGGCCAGAATGACAAATTTCGCCTTGAAGGTATGAATCTGATCGCGGTCCGTATCGAGAATATAGGCGCCGAGACACTTCTGCCGGGAGCTGTGCTCTCTGCCCGTAATAGCTGATTCCAATATGAGATCAATGCCGATATGGTTTTCGAAAATCACTATATTCCGCTTCAGGCTGGCCTTTTCATGGAGTGCGCGCTCTATTTCCTGACCCGTGAGATCCCGCGCATGCAATACGCGCCTCATGGAGTGTCCGCCTTCACGTCCCAGGTCATAATGACCTGCATTGTCATCTCCCGCCTTCGTGAATTCCACCCCCCACTCGAGAAGCTCGTTGATCCTTTCAGGGCCGTCCATTACGACAAATTTGACAACATCCTCTTTACAAAGACCGGCGCCGGCGGCAATCGTGTCATTGATGTGATATTCAAAGCGGTCCGCCTTGTCATAAACTGCCGCTATCCCGCCTTGAGCCAGATTCGTGTTTGATTCGGATTTTTCTTTTTTTGTCACTATGGCGACAGTGCCGAGATCTGCTGCCTTGATGGCAAAACTTAATCCTGCAATGCCGCTGCCTAAGACCAAAAAGTCGGTAGTGATTTCCATGGCGCTCAATTCCTCAGACTTTCCGAAAGCCGCAAAAGTTATTTACAAAGGTTATTCACTTCTATATATAATTCGAAGCTATTTGTACAAAGGAAATTCACGTGGGAGGAAAAGATGTATATTTTGGGAATTGAGACATCCTGCGACGAGACAGCCGCCGCCGTCCTCCAGGATGGGAAATTACTTCGTTCCAGTATTATTGCCTCTCAGGTGGACCTGCACAAGATATATGGGGGTATCGTACCGGAGATCGCATCGCGTAAGCACATGGAGATGATCATACCGGTCATATGCGAAGCGCTCCATGGCGCCTCCGTAACATTAGACGATATCGACGGGATAGCGGTAACCAGGGGACCTGGACTGGTCGGTTCCCTGCTTGTGGGTTTGTCGGTCGCCAAGGCTATTGCATTCGCCCTGAAGATACCGTTTGTGGGAGTGAACCACCTGGCGGGTCATGTAGCGTCCATATTTCTCAGTCCCGACCGTCCCGAGTTTCCGCTTGTGGCACTCATAGTATCGGGCGGGCATACGAACATATACCTGATGAGAGACTTTCAGGATTTTACCGTTCTGGGCCAGACGCGGGACGACGCTGCGGGTGAGGCGTTTGATAAAGCCGCCAAGCTATTGGATATCGGCTATCCGGGCGGCGTTGTTATCGACAGGCTGGCAAAAAAGGGAAACCGAAAGTGGATTGAATTCCCGAGGGCCATGAAAGACAGTCTGGATTTCAGTTTCAGCGGCCTGAAGACATCGCTCTTGGTCCACACGAAGAAGAGGGAATGTCCCTTTAGTGAGGATGAGTTGCCGGACGTTGCAGCCAGTTACCAGGAAGCTATCATTGACGTACTTGTGGAAAAAACTCTTAAGGCCGCGGAGATTCACTCTATACCGAGAATTGTTGTATGCGGCGGGGTTGCCTCAAACAGCCGACTCAGAGAAAGATTTGCCGAGGAATCGAGCACCAGGGGAATTAATGTGTACATCCCTCCCCCGATTCTTTGCACGGATAATGCGGCTATGATTGCCGTCATAGGTTGGCATCTGTTGACAAGGGGCCTTAGGGATTCATTGGATCTGAATGCAGTTTCGAGATGGCCGCTCGATTCCTTATTAAAACATGAGTTATAGAGCTGATTCGCGGGAGTATCGGAAGAAGGAAATATGGCGACGGTAAGAGAAATCCTCGCAGAACATGGTATCCGTCCGCGCAAGCGCCTGGGCCAGTCTTTTCTCGAAGATAGAAATGCCATAAATAAGATCATCAGGATATCAAATATCCAGGAAGATGAGATCGTAGTTGAGATAGGTGCGGGCGTGGGGCTCATGACGGAGTCAATAGCGAAACTGGCAAAGAAGGTGATTGCGCTCGAGATAGATCCGAGACTGGTCGGTATCCTGAAAGACAGGATGGCGAGATACCCTCATGTACAGATTATCCAGGCCGATGTCCTTGAATATGATTTTTCGGCAGCCATCAGCGAATTGCCGTCGCAGAAGATCAAGGTCATCGGAAATATTCCCTATAACATTTCCTCACAGATACTCTTCCGATTACTGGCTTACCGGGATCGCATATCAGCCATGATCCTCATGTTTCAAAAGGAACTTGCCGACAGGCTTACTGCAGAGCCTGGAACAAAGGCCTACGGGGTGCCGACAGTTCTGATTTCGATGTATCTGCTATGCTCCCATGAAATGGGAATCCCCGGCAGCTGCTTCTATCCGAAGCCTGCGGTAATGTCCTCCGTGCTGAAAATGGTGGTTAGGGAAAGGCCTCAGCTGGACTTGGCAGACCATGATCTTTTCTTCAAGATTGTGAAAACAGCTTTTGCCAAGAGACGAAAAACGTTGTTGAATAACCTCAGGAGCCTCGGTTTGTCGGGTTATTCAGAAATGGATATCGCAGGTGCACTCAAGAATTCAGGGATCGATTGCGCAAGAAGGGGTGAGACACTGACGGCGCACGAAATCGGAACATTATCGAATGCCCTGCATTCAATAAAAATGCCTTGACACGATTCTGTTATTCTGTTAGGCACTATCGGCCGCTTGGATCCGGTTGCGGACTGAGACGGGAGGCAAAACGAAGGCAAACTGCACGGTGTATATGTAAAGCCTCGCGTCTATGACGTTGAGGCTTTTTTTGTGGATGCGGGATGGAGATGAAGACCATTAGTTCCATCAGAGAAATGCAGTTGTTCTCGGAAGCAGCGAGGAACGCGGGACAGAAGATATCCTTTGTTCCCACTATGGGCTATTTTCACGACGGACATTTGAGTTTGATGAGAGAAGGAAGGCAGCGGGCGGACTGCCTGGCTATCAGCATCTATGTAAACCCGACGCAATTCGGTCCGACGGAAGATTTTGAGAACTACCCGAGAAATTTGGAGAGAGATAAGGCCCTGGCGGGAGATGTAGGCGTAGACGTGATCTTCTATCCTGATAATAAAGAGATGTACCCTGAACATTATCAGACTTATGTCGATGTTGAGGGCGTTACGGAGAACCTCTGTGGAATGTCCCGGCCGGGGCACTTCCGCGGCGTTACAACAGTATGCGCCAAACTTTTCAATATTGTGAAGCCGCACTGTGCGATCTTCGGCAAAAAGGACTTCCAGCAGCTTGCGGCCATTAAAAGAATGGTTCTGGACCTCGATATGGACCTCGATATCATCGGGATGCCGATAGTCAGGGAACCTGACGGGCTCGCCATGAGCTCGCGGAACGTCTACCTGAAAACAGACGAAAGGGAGGCCGCCCTGAGTCTGAGCCGTTCCTTGAAAATAGCCAAGGAGATGTATGACAAGGGAGAGAGGGATGTCGCTGCTATCCTCTCTGTCGTGAGGAAGTATATAGAACGCCATCCCCATACAAATATCGATTATGCTAAAATATGCGATACGACAACCCTTAAGGATATCGGACATATTGCGGGGGAGTCCGTTTTGGCCCTTGCTGTCAAAATAAATCGGACGAGACTAATAGACAATTATGTATTCGGGAATCGGCTTGAGGTTTGATGATAACTTAGAATGTTGAGGCTTGGCTTTTCTGGAGGTGGGAAGACACAACATGCAAAGGTTTATGCTCAAATCAAAATTGCACAGGGCGACAGTGACAGATGCCAACCTCCACTATGAAGGGAGCATCACAATCGATAAGAGGTTGCTGAATGCTGCGAATATAGTGCCCTATGAGAGGGTTGACATATACAACGTCTCCAATGGGGAGAGATTTTCCACTTACGTGATAGAGGGAGAACAGGATTCCGGCGTCATATGTCTCAACGGCGCTGCAGCGTGGAAAGCATCCAAGGGAGACATTGTTATTGTCGCGAGTTATGCCATGCTTGATGAGCCTACTCCCAAGAAGTGGCGTCCTAAATGCATTTTCCTGGACGATAAGAACAGGGTCAAGAAGAATAAGTAGCATTCGCAGGAGCTGTCTCCATAAGCAATAATTCGGGGTCGGAATTCTTGAAGGGGTTTTGGTGTAGCTGCACCTGGCCCCTTTTTAAATAGCAGTTGAAAATACCTGAGCTTTTTGTTAAACATGTTTTTTTTGCAAATGGCATGAAGGTCGTCTATCATTGAAGAAGAAACTGAAGCAGATTTTTTTGACGGGTCTTGCTGTTACCGTCCCGATAGGATTAACGCTTTATATCCTTTTCTTTCTCATAGATATAATGGATAGTCTGCTCAGGATTATCCCCTTGAGGTATCATCCTGACACACTCTTGGGTGTCCATATTCCCGGCCTGGGCACTATTGCAACGGTAATCTTGATCTTCATCTGCGGCCTCATCACCACGAGTTATGTTGGCAATAAAATAGTCCAATCCGGGGAAGACCTTCTCTATAGGATACCGTTTGTAAGGAATATCTATCAGGCTATCAAGCGATTCTCCGATACGATGGTCATGGACAGGAGAAGCAGTTTCAAACAAGTTGTGCTGGTAGAATTTCCCAGGAAGGGTTTATACACAATCGGCTTTGTGACAGGCAAACCAAATTGGGAGATCAAGAAGGAAACCGGGGAGAATCTGATCAGCGTTTTCCTGCCGACGACACCCAACCCGACATCAGGCTATCTCATTATATTGCCTGCAGATGAATTGGTTGAGGTGGGCATGTCAGTCGAAGAAGCATTAACGTATATTATTTCCGTCGGTATCGTAACTCCGACTGAGCGGACGAGGAGGAAGGACAGGATTGTACAGCGGGAAGGATAAGGTAGGCGAAATTGAATTGGGTTCAATAACACGAATAATTAATTCTGAAATAAGAGGCGAGAACATATGTTGATAACATCTGAAAGCGTTAAGGTTGGACATCCGGATATAGTATGCGATTCGATAGCGGCGAACATCATCGCGACGATTCTGGATGAGGAACATAAAATCGGGGTTACTGCAGATACGATGCCGCACTGCGGCATTGAGATATTCCTCGGCAAGGGCCTGTGTATAGTCGGGGGAGAAGTTGCCACACGGGTTTATGTGGACGTGGAGAAGATTGTCCGCGATACGGTTCTTTCCATAGGCTACGTCGATTATCGTCTTGGTCTCAACGGAAATTCAATGGGTATACTAAATACCATTATAGAACAATCTCCGGACATCAATATCGGCACCAGGGCGGATATGGGCAAGCACAAGGAAATCGGTGCGGGGGATCAGGGCATCATATACGGATTTGCCTGTGATGAGACACCTGAGCTGCTACCTCTTCCCTACGTACTTTCCACCAGGATGATGAGGACTTTTGAGAATTGCGGGAATCCGATATTTGCTCCGGACGGCAAAGGACAGATAACGGTGGAATATAACGACAAGGGTGTTCCGCTACGAGTGGCGACGGTACTCATGTCCAATGCAATCGACTATCGCGAAGTGCCTGATAATGCGAAAGCCGGTGTGGAGCCCCAGGCGAAACGTCTTGCTATGGAATGCCTCAAAGGCTGGGTCGATGAAAAGACGGAATTCCTTTTCAATCCAACCGGGGAGTGGCAGGCGATCAATTCGTGCAGTGCGGCGGATTCAGGAGTGACGGGACGGAAGCTTGTCGTTCAGCTTTATGGAGGATATCCCGGCGCTCAGATCGGGGGCGGTTCCATTGTCAATAAATCGCCGGAAAAGGTGGATTGCTCGGCAGTGCTCGGTGCCCGCTATGTGGCAAAGAATATTGTCGCCGCGGGGCTCGCGAAAAAATGCGCCATACAAGTTGCGTATGCCATCGGAATGGCTAGGCCGATTTCCGTCTACGTAAATACATTTGGTACGGGAATTATTTCCGACGCCAAAACCAATATGCTCATTAAAGAATATTTCGACTTGTCACCAAGAGGCATGATTGAAAAATTTAAGCTTCTTGACGGTAACATTTATCGAAAACTTCCCAAGACATTTTTCCTCGATGATTATACCTGGGAAAAGGCGGACATGGTTGAAGCCTTAAGGCAGGCTGCGTCGATATAGACGTGCAGGCATTGAACCTGAGGATAGGGACTGGAGGGCCTTATGACATATCTGAAACTTGTCAGGAATTTACCATACAAAATATCGGACATCGGACTTGCCGGCTGGGGACGCAAAGAGATCGAACTTGCCGAGAATGAAATGCCCGGACTTATGGCGGTGAGGGCGAAATATGGTTCCAAGAAGCCGCTTAAAGGCTTAAAGATCGCAGGCAGTCTGCACATGACAATCCAGACGGCCATGCTCATAGAGACGCTTAAAGAGCTTGGCGGGGACATCAGATGGGCATCGTGCAATATTTTCTCGACGCAAGATCATGCGGCCGCGGCAATAGCGAAAGCCGGATCCGCAGCCGTTTTCGCCTGGAAAGGTGAGACACTTGAAGAATACTGGTGGTGCACGGAACAGGCGCTGACGTGGCCTGACGGTTCCGGCCCGGACCTCATTGTCGATGACGGAGGCGACGCAACGCTTTACATTCATCAGGGCGTTAAATACGAAAAAGCTCCTTTGCTGCTCGACCAAAAATACAATCACAAGGAATTGCAGATTATTGTGGATCGCATGAGGCACTCGCTGCAGCGTAATCCGAAACATTGGCAAGAGGTCGCTTCAGGAATTATCGGCGTGTCGGAAGAGACGACAACGGGCGTTCACAGGCTTTACCAGATGGCGCAGGCGGGGGAGCTTCTCTTCCCGGCCATCAATGTCAATGATTCGGTGACCAAGTCAAAATTTGACAATCTGTACGGCTGCCGGGAATCACTCGCCGACGGTATTAAGCGGGCAACGGATATCATGGTTGCTGGCAAGATGGTTGTCATCTGCGGATACGGCGACGTCGGTAAGGGATGTGCGCAGTCAATGAGGGGTTTTGGTGCGCGGGTGGTCATCACCGAGATTGATCCGATCAGCGCTCTGCAGGCTGCCATGGAGGGCTATGCCGTCATGACGCTTGACGATGTCGTCGCGAAGGGCGATATTTTTATCACGGCTACGGGCTGCTGCAAGGTCATCACCGGCAGGCATATGAACAGGATGAAGAACGAGGCCATTATATGCAATATAGGCCACTTTGACAGCGAGATAGACATGCAATATTTGGAAACAGGCAGCGGCTGCAAAAGGGAAAACATAAAACCCCAGGTGGATAAATGGACTCTCAAGTCCGGGCGTTCAATTATCGTCCTTGCGGAGGGAAGACTGGTAAACCTTGGCTGCGCCACCGGTCATCCGAGCTTTGTCATGAGCACCAGCTTTACCAATCAGTGCCTTGCGCAAATTGAACTTGCATCCGGGAAATATGAAGTTGGTGTTCACACCCTGCCCAAAAAGATAGACGAAGAGGTGGCAAGACTGCATTTGAGAAGATTGGGGGCGAAACTGTCAAGACTAACCAAAGAACAGGCCGATTATCTTGGCATTCCCATAGCCGGACCTTTCAAGCCGGACTATTACCGTTACTAGGAGCACGAATCAGGGATCTGACTCAGGTCTTGACGCGCAGGAACATGATAACCGATGCGACTCCGAAAATAATATTTGCAAGCCATGCAGAGATAATCGGAGGTATTGAGCCGGAGCGGCCGAGGGACATGGAGAAGGCATGAACAATCCAATAGGAGAATCCTATGACAATGCCGACACCGATGCTCTGCGTGACGCCGCCGCTTCGCTCGCTCCTTATGAGTGAGAAGGAAATACCAATCGTAATGAGAATCATAATGACGAGGGTAAATGCGATCTTGCCGTGCATATCAACTAAATATCGCGTGGCATCGTACCCCTCAGATTGAAGCTTCCTGACGTAGTTTCTTAGTTCACTAAATCCCATCTTTTCAGCTTCTTTTTGAACGATGTTGAAATCCTCTGGTTTCTCCGGGAGGTCTATCACCTTAGAGGAAGCCCACTCAAGAGCGGGGAATTCTCCGCCAAAACGCGTTGTCAAGAGGTTGTAAAATATCCACTTGTCATCTTTCCATTCCGCTTTTTCCGCGTCGACACGCGCCGTCAGCGTAAAGTTCTTATCCAGATAATTTATCGTAATTCCCTGTATAACATTCGTTTTAGGGTCATAAAACCGGAAATTGTATATGGCGTTTTGCCCTCGGTACCAGAGTTGATTTTGTTTGAATGTCCCTAGGGCTTCTCGCTTTTGTACTTCCACGTATACAATGTTGTCCGCTTTCTGGTTACTGTATGGTGTAACAAGTTCACTATTGAGAAAGGCGAATATACAGATGAGCGCTGATATGATAAACACTGGCATGGAAGTCCTGTAGAGACTGATGCCGTTTGCCTTCATGGCCAGGACCTCGGAATTCTTCGCAAGGGTGCTGAAAGTCAAAAGGGATGCGAGGAGCGCCGTGGCGGGTATAGTCTGTGAAATCATCATGGGGATCATGTAAAAGAAATATGAAAGGATCTGCGGCATAGATGCATTATTGCTAAGGAACATTCTTATGCGTTCAACAAATTCAACAATCAGGAAGAGCGACGTGAAGAGCGTCAGCACGAGGACAAATAGCCGGATAAACTCTTTCGTTACGTATCGATCTAATATGGTCATGTATCAATTCTCTTTGTGCACTTGCCTATCAGGTTCTTCAAATAGGGTCCGATGGGGATGTCAATGCGGAGGGGCCTGTCATTTGCCGCCCTGACAAGGAGATAAACGCCGACGATACAAAATACGATATTGGGAGACCAGGTTCCGATGAGCGGTGAGAGTCTTCCTGTTTCCACAAGGGCCTCGCCGCCGAGGCGTATGATGTAATAAATAAAGACTATGACAAGGCCGAGGGTAAATCCTCTTGATCGTACGGCCCTGTGCGCCCTGATACTCAAGGGAATGCCGAGTATGCCGAAGACGATGCATGAAAGAGGAGTTGTAATCGTCTTGTAAAATTCAATAGCCATTTCCCGAAAAACCGCGTCTTCCAAACCGGCCGTCTTAAGTTTCTGAGACAATTCCCAGACCGTCATTTCGGTGCTGTCCTTTGCGCTGGCTTTTTTTGCTTCGGCGATGGACGACTCAATATCGAGATTTACGTCATACGAGCTGAAATCCATTTTTCGATAGTTCTTCAGCATTTTATCGACTGTATGCGTGCTGCCGTTTTGCAGCCGCAGGGTGACTGTCATCAGTGCAGGGTCTGATACAAGGTAGGCTGTCTCCGCTATAATGGTGCTGGGTTCCTTGCTGATCCTTGTGTCTGAGATGATGACCCCCTGCATGGAATCACCGTGAACAGGAATAGTTTCTGCGTAAAGAAGGATTCCTCTGAAATCGTCGTTGAACACCTTTTCCTTAATACCTATGCTCGCCTTTTTCTTTGCGACGTTAAAGAGCAAATTCTTTGTCGCGTATTTGCTGTGGGGAACCAAAAAAAGACTCGTGACGGCGGTTATGGTAAAGGCTATCAGTGAAGCAACGGCAACAGGGCCTACGAGTTTATATAAACTCATTCCGGACGCCTTTAGGATAGTTAGTTCGTTGTCACCGGATAGCCTCCCCAATCCGATGAGTATCGAGATCAGGAGCGATATGGGGATGGTCAATATCAGAAACGACGGTGTTAGCAGCAGAAACAGTTTAGAGATATCGACAAAACTAACACCCTTATTTACCATGAGGTCCATGAGTTGGATGATCTTACCCATGAGAAGAACGAATGTCAGAACAAAAAGGATAAGGAAAAATGGATAGGCAATCTCCTTAAGGATGTATCGATCGATAATCTTAAACATAGGCGTAGATGGTGAATTAAATACTTATTTAATGACAGAGACTAACATGGAGTTAAAGAGGTTTGTCAAGGAAAAGATTGACCGTGCTGCCTTGAGGTGCATTGCGCATGCGCAGCAACAACGATGAGTCTCGCGTTTAACTTCGCTCCGAGGGACTAAGCGCCCCTTGATTCGTATCAGGTTATCCATATCGTTTGTTGACCGCATCTCACAAATTTGCTAAGTACTAAACCTTCCCGGACCAAAGGAAATGACGCTGTTCTTAACATACCCGTGAGGTAACGTCCTGTGATAGACCTGCATACGCATTCAATTTTTAGTGACGGTGAGCTGATTCCTTCAGAGCTGGCGAGGAGGGCGAAAGTAATGGGATACAGCGCCCTCGCCATAACCGATCATGGTGACCATTCCAATTTCGATTTTATTATTGTCCGCCTTGTGAAAGTCTGTGAGAAATTGACAGATGCCCTTGACATGCAGGTGATTCCGGGGATAGAGCTGACCCATGTTCCTCCGGAATATATTTACGATCTTGCAGTAGAGGCACGACATGCAGGGGCGAAGATCATTGTAGTTCACGGCGAAACGATTGTTGAACCGGTAGCGGCAGGCACGAATGCGGCCGCCCTTAAGGCGCCTATCGACATACTTGCGCACCCCGGCCTGATTACGGAGGGAGAAGCTCGGGAGGCTGCAAGGAATGCAATATATCTCGAAATTACGACGAGGAAGGGCCACAGTTTGACGAATGGACACGTTGTAAAGATGGCCCGCCGGGCGAAAGCTCCTGTCATTCTAAATAGCGACAGTCATGCACCCCGTGATCTCGTTCATAAGGATATGGGTCGGATAATCGCACAGGGCGCAGGTTTGACCGAAGTGGAAACAGAAGTGATGTTTCGCAATTCGCAAGTCCTGGTTAAGAAGTCATCGACAAAATAAGGTTGAACGATTCGGTGTGATACATGCGAGGCATGTCGCTGCCGGAAAAGTTTTGCAGGCCTGCGTAGGATGTTCACTGCAGCTATTACCGGCTACTTGTGAGTTTCGGCTGTGTGCCGCATTTCTTCTCTTTACCCCGCCAGTTCGTAAGATCACCATGCGTCAATGGTCATAAAGAAGGCTCGAGAGAAGGCTGATCATGGATGTCCATGACATGTTGTGATGTCGTTGGTCAGACTCAATTTGTGGCGGTCCGCTTACTTGCGGACGGTACTGTTTATGATTTGAATCATTATTATCCCATTATTTCATGTACTTGACGGTCGATTAAGGGAGGAAATCGGACAGAAAAAAACCTTTTTTTTGTCTTGCGTATATCAATATATAGTAGTATGATCATTTCCTACCCCAATATATTGGGTAAAATGATCGTACTGAGACCACACTTTCGTTGTGGAGCCAAGGGAGAGCATCTTATGCATGAAAAGATAAAAAAGAGAGATGGCCGGTTAGTAAAATTCAATGCAGAGAAGATAACCAATGCCATTGAGAAGGCCGGGGCCGCGACGGGTGAATTTGATGGCGCCACAGCGAGAAAACTCACGATAAAGGTTCTCAGCTTGGCGGAGAAACTCTTCGACGACAAGGTTATGACAGTGGAAGAGTTTCAGGATATCGTGGAGGAAGTCCTTTTATCTTCTCCTTATCGTCGGACGGCTAAGGCATATATTATATACAGGGAGCAGCATGCCAGATTAAGGGAAATTACCAACAAGATGGAGGTTGATCTGGTCGATCAGTATCTCAAGAAAAAGGACTGGAAGATTAATGAAAACAGCAATATGGATTATTCCTTGCAGGGTTTGAACAACTATATATCTTCCGAGGTCAGTAAGGTCTACTGGTTGAATGAGATTTATTCGCCGGAAATCAGAAAGGCGCACACAGACGGTGATTTTCATATTCACGATTTGAGTCTTCTTTCCGTATACTGTGTGGGATGGGATCTGTATGATCTTCTTCTGGAAGGTTTCCGAGGAGTGTCGGGTAAAGTTGAGAGTAAGCCGGCCAAGCACCTTCGCAGTGCCCTGGGGCAGGTGGTTAATTTCTTTTACACCCTTCAAGGGGAAGCGGCCGGCGCTCAGGCTTTCTCCAATTTTGATACCCTGCTCGCGCCTTTCATAAGGTACGATCGGTTGAGTTACAGTGAAATTAGGCAGGCTCTGCAGGAATTTATTTTTAATATTAACGTACCTACGAGGGTGGGTTTCCAGACGCCGTTTACAAACGTTACCCTCGATGTGACAGTGCCGAAGTATTACGCGGAACAAAATGTAATTATCGGAGGTAAACCGCAGAAAGAGACATACAAGGATTTTCAGGAGGAGATGAATCTCTTCAATAAGGCTTTCCTTCGCGTCATGGCTGATGGAGACGCCAAGGGCAGGGTCTTCACATTTCCCATACCGACATATAACATAACAAAGGAATTCAAATGGGACGATCGTAATCTTGACGACTTATGGGAAATGACGGCGAAGTATGGAGTGCCCTATTTTTCGAATTTTATAAACTCAGACATGAACCCGGAAGATGCGAGGAGCATGTGCTGCAGACTTCGTATCGATAACAGGGAATTGGAAAAAAGGGGAGGTGGGTTATTCGGCTCGAATCCCTTAACTGGTTCTATTGGCGTGATTACGATGAATATGCCGAGAATAGGCTACCTCGCCAAGACGGAAGAGGAATTTGTGGAACGTCTCGAAAAACTCATGATCACTGCCAAGGAGAGTTTGGAGACCAAGAGAAAAGTCTTGGAAAAATTTACTGAGGGAAACCTCTATCCCTACACAAAATATTACCTGAGAAATGTGAAGAAACGTTTTGGCGAATATTGGAAAAATCACTTTTCAACAATTGGACTTGTCGGCATGAATGAAGCCTGTCTCAATTTTTCGGGCAAGAATATAGCCTCTGAGGAAGGGCAGAAATTCACATTGAAGATACTGGATTCCATGAGAAGAATGTTAATAGACTTCCAAAAGGAAACAGGGAACAACTATAATCTTGAATCGACGCCTGCGGAAGGCACTTCATACCGCCTTGCGAAAATTGATAAGGTGAAATATGCAGACATCATCTGTGCGAATCAGGATATACATGCGGAGCAAGAAGGAGAACCTTTTTACACTAACTCTACACAGTTGCCTGTGAACTTTACGGACGATATATTTGAAGCCCTGGATCTGCAAGATGAAATCCAGGCGAGGTACACGGGAGGAACAGTTTTTCACACATATGCAGGAGAAAGAATTAATGATGCGTCAACCGTAAAGGCATTTGTACGTAAGGTATGCACTCAGTATCACTTACCCTATGTTACGTTCACACCGACCTTCAGTGTCTGTCCTTCGCACGGCTATTTGAGCGGCGAGAAAGAGACATGTCCCATTTGCATGGAAGCCTGTGAGATATATTCGCGTGTGGTCGGTTATCTGCGACCTGTTAAACAATGGAATTTGGGAAAGCAGGAAGAGTATAAAGGGAGAAAGGTTTTCAGTTTTTAGAAGATGCAGATAGGCGGGTTGCAGAAGGTATCATTGAATGAATATCCCGGGATGATAAGTGCAATTGCATTTACACAGGGCTGTAACTTCAGGTGTCCCTACTGTCATAATCCGGAATTGGTGGATCCTGATCTCTTCGGGGATTGTCTGCCGGAGGAAGGCGTGCTTTCTTTCTTAGAGAGACGCAGGGGAAAGCTTGATGCCCTGACGATTACCGGCGGCGAACCGACGATACAGCTTGACTTGATCGACTTTATAAAGCGTGTTAGAAAAATCGGGTATTTGATTAAATTAGATACGAACGGTTCCTGTCCTGAGGTGTTGGAACAACTGGTCGGCGGCCGGCTTCTTGATTATATTGCCATGGATATGAAGGGACCTTTCCAGAAGTACAGGACGGTGACGAGGTCAAAGATTGATGAGGATAAAATACGACAGAGCATGGAAATAATCATGAAATCTGGTAAGCCTTATGAATTTCGCACAACCGTTCCCAAGAAACTGCTTCAGGAAGAAGATCTCTTGGAGATGGGGAAGCTGCTGAGAAATGCGAGTTGTTACATATTGCAGCAGTTTATTCCCACCAGGACTCTTGATAAACAATTTCAGAAGTATGAAGCATATTCGCAGGAAGAGATGGAGTATCTCAGAGACAAACTGAAGAAAGATGTGCCTGTTGTTCGAATACGATAGATGATACAGTAAGATGAATTCCATGAAAGGACCTGCAGCAAATTACGCCTGTGGTGTCTCCTTCTTTTCTCCCCGGGCTCACGTCAAATTATGCAGTTTATTTTTTGTGTCTCATTCCCTGATGAGTCTATCCTGATATGGTCGAAGGGCGCGCTTCGAATATTGTATTCTCTTAGGGCGTAGATTCTCCACTGAGCATTTGAATTTCTTTGAGGGTGACATATGGGCAAAGATAAGAAAGCGAAGCCTGTTTGTGAAAGTGAACATATCAGTACGTTATTGCGCAAACTGTCTCCGGAAGTTAAAGGATTTATGGAAAAACAGCTTGATCAGATCAGGCGGTTAAATCAGATAGGGACGGCTCTGTCGGCGGAAAAGAACCTGGACAGACTGTTGGAAATGATTGTGGATGAAGCGAGAGAGTTTACAAATGCGGACGGCGGCACGCTGTATATCATGTCTGACGATGAAGAGGAACTCCACTTCGCCATAGTGCAGAACACTTCTTTGAATATTCGTATGGGGGGCACCGGCGGAAGGATCACCTGGCCGTCCGTAAGACTAAAGAACGTCGATGGGAAGCCCAATCATGCCAATGTTTCTGCATACGCCGCCATTACAGGTCAGGTAGTAAATATTTCTGACGTCTATCATGCAGAGGGATTTAATTTTGAGGGCACCAGGCGATTCGATGCGGAAACGGGATACCGCTCCAAGTCCATGCTGGTAGTTCCCATGCGAAATCACGAAAATGATATTATCGGCGTCTTGCAGTTATTGAATGCGCAAATTGAAGGGCAGGCAGAAGTCATCTCATTTTCAATGGAAAATCAAAAGATGACAGAGTCATTGGCATCGCAGGCTGCTGTTGCCATTTCCAATAAACGACTGATTCATGATCTGGAAAACCTGTTGGAGTCTTTCATCAGAACGATTGCTACTGCGATTGATGAGAAATCTCCTTACACGGGCGGTCATGTTCGTCGCGTTTCGGAGTTGACAATGGCAATTGCGGAAAAGATAAATAATAGCGTGGAGGGGCCGTATGCGGACATCCGCTTTGATGAAGATGAATTGAAGGAACTCCACATTTCGGCTTGGCTCCATGACGTTGGCAAGATAACTACGCCGGAATATATTGTCGACAAGGGGAAGAAACTTGAAACGATATATAACAGGATTGAAGCCTTGAAAGCGCGGTTTGAGATTCTAAGAAGGGACTATGCAATTGAAGCTCTGAAGAAAGGAAGTAGACAAAGAGAAGAATATCGTGCGGAAAAGTCAAATTGCGACGTTGGCGAAGATGAAAGGGATTTGGATGCGGATTACGATTTTCTCGCAGATATTAATATGGGAACAAAATTCATGGACAAAAAAATGCTTGACCGGCTGAAGGGCATAGCAGACAGGAAATGGATTCTCGGCGGAGATTCGCAAAGTTTTCTGAGCGATGAGGAGGTATACAATCTTAGTATTCCCGTGGGTACTCTTACAGACAAGGAGAAAGAGATTGTTAAGAATCATGTTACTGTTACGCATAAGATGCTCTGTCAGCTCCCATTTCCTAAGAAGCTGAAGAATGTGTCTCATTATGCTTCCTCCCATCATGAAAGGATCGACGGCGCCGGCTATCCCTTCGGGCTAAAAGGCGACGAGATTCCTCTTCAGGCTCGAATCATTGCGCTTGCAGATGTTTTCGACGCATTAACGGCAAAGGATAGACCGTACAAGAAGGACAAAACTCTATCGGAAGCCGTTAAAATAATGCGATACATGGTGAACGATAATCACATTGATAGAGACCTGTTCGAACTGTTTATCAAGGAGCGGATCCATCTCGACTATGCAGAGAAGGAGCTGACATCGAGTCAGATTGATATGTCTTAAGCATCGATGCTGGGCTTCACCTTTTTATTGACTTGATCTCTTTTTCTATTTCCCGAGATCTGTCATCTTGTGCGGGAAGATATTTCAAGGCCTCCCTGAAGTGAAAAAGGGCACTGTCCATCTTCTTTTTTTTCTTGAAGTAGATGCCGAAATAGTAGTGGGAGTCGCCGGGATTGTTTGTCTTGCCGTAGGCCATAGCGATACTGTAATATATGTCTGCATCATTTATATCTTTCTTTCCGATTCTCTTATAGAGATTCAGGGCTGCCGTGTAATCACCCTGCAATTCGTAAGACCTGCCAAGGTAGAGCAAGGTGTCGAGATCGTCCTCCTTAAGGCTCAATGCTTTGCTGAGGAAGGCAATTGCGTCTGCCGACCGACCGAGCTTGAAATAAAGAATCCCGAGGTCCCTGGTTATGTCCTGGTCGTCCGGCGACAGGCTCAAGGCTTTACGAAACTCGATCAGGGATTCGTCAGTTCGGCCAAGCTTTTCTTGAGTTACCGCCATCCCATAGAGCGAATCGACGTCATTCGGGTTTTTTTGCAGATCATTCTGAAAATAGTGAAGACTCGAATCGAGGTTCTTCTCTCCGAACATAAGGACTGTCTGTATCCTTTTTAAATTCCCTACTAAAGTATCGCGTCCCTTTTGGGTATAGGTTGTCTGAAGAAGGGCATCTATATAACCGATCCTTTCATCGGTCCCCGGGTGGGTGAGGAAATATGATGGTATATTGCTGGAATAAAACTCATACCTTCTCATCAACTTCATAAAATCCAGCATGGCTTTGCCGTCGTATCCCGCACCGACTAGGTAGGACATACCGAGCCTGTCTGCCTCTTCCTCGTGTTCCCGGCTATACTTTAGACTTAGGGTTGTAGCAGTCGCCAAAGAGAAGCTGGCTACAGCGGCTGTGAGATCCCCTCCGCCTCCAAGAAATGCACCGGCAAGAACTGCGGCAAGCGTGGCGATTCCAACCTTCTGCGATTTTTCTATGATACTGGCCACGTGTCTCTTGTTTATATGCGCTATTTCATGTGCGAGTACTGAGGCCAGCTCACTTTCAGTTTCAACGAGGGTGATCAAGCCTCTATTGACATATACATAGCCGCCCGGCGTGGCAAAGGCATTGATTGCCGAACTCTTGATGACCGAGAAGTGGAATTCAAATGGAGCCTTCTCACTTTGAGCGAGTACTTTATTTCCCAATTGATTGATGTACGCGTCTATCTTCTCGTCATGAATTAAAACACCACTCTTATCGAGCCTCTCATAAAATTCCTTGCCGAGTTTCTTTTCATCTTCGATGGTAAAAGAAGCATGCGCTAATCCGGCGGTCTGAAAGATTATAAAGACAATTACGGCAGGGATGATTCCCGTCCGGCTTCTTTTAAAGATGGGGAATTGATTCAATGGGTAACCTCTCCGATTAAGAAATTATCATCTGATTATAGGGGCCTTGTTAGGGTCGAGTGATGACATGTGGTTAATTATTATCTCTTTTGGCAGTCAGAAGCAAGTCATGGTTTATGCGGTGTCATCTGAAATGTGAAGCCGACAGCTGTTGGCGGGCGTTACTATTTAATATTGTTAAGGGTTGACCAATATGCTATAGCACAGGCGCTTAACATCGGTGTGATGCTGGACGTGTGTTCGTCTACAATGATGGGGCAAAGTGTTTCAAAGGGGCGCTTAACCGTGAAGGAAAAACTCGTTATTACCATTGACGGCCCTGCCGGTGCAGGGAAGAGCACAGTCAGCAAGGCCTTGGCGAGAAGGCTATCATATCTCTATCTGGATACGGGCGCTCTCTACAGGGCGTTTGCCTATAAAGTTATCGAGGACGGGATTTTACCGGGCGACGAAAAGGCTCTTGCAGCCTTATGCGCCCGCATAGAGTTGCATCTCGACAACATAGATGGCAGCTTGAATGTCTTTGTTGACAGTGTAAATGTGACGAAGATGATCAGATGTGAGGAAGTAGGTCTTGTTGCGTCGAGGGTTTCGGCTGTTTCCGCAGTCAGGGAGAGACTGCTCGCGATTCAGCGCCAGGCAGGGGACAGAGGGGGTGTCGTGGCCGAAGGCAGAGACATGGGGACAGTGGTTTTCCCAATGGCCGATTATAAATTCTATTTAGATGCGAGCGTGGAGGAAAGAGTTAGAAGACGCTACGCCGAACTGCGCTCGCAGCGCGGCAGTGTGGACTATAAGAAAGTTGCAGAGGACCTGGTTGTCAGAGACAGGCAGGATAAGGAGAGAAAAATAGCGCCTTTGAAGGCTTCCGAAGACGCAACAATTGTGGATTCTACGAAGATGAGCGTCGCAGAAGTTGTTGAGAAGATGATTTCTATAATTAGAGGTGCCTGAGCCGTCAGTCAGGAGCGTAAATGGCTGATGCAGCGTTATTTTTAACTGCCCTCAGCTTATTGAATATTCTATGCCGATTAACCTCATGCGGGAACTTTTGAATTCTCTTGATATTTCATAACCAGTATGTTACTTGACTTTTTTCTTACGAGATTTTTTATAAAATTCAGGGGGTAACGGTTTAATGGTTAACAGCAATAACTCAATTTCTAAAGAACGAAATAGCGGTGAGAAGATTGACGAAAAAGCGCCAGCCGAAAAAGCACTTCCTCAAAAGGTAGCCGGTAAAGAAGAGGATGTGGGGTTCAGGGAATTATATGAACAGAGTTTACAGAGCGTTCAGCTTGGCCAGATCGTGACAGGTAAGGTCGTTCAGATAAATAGTGACGTTCTTATGGTAGATGTCGGCTGGAAAACGGAAGGTTATATCCCGGCAAGGGAATTGAAGGATGAAGAAGGGAATATTCCGTTTGCAGTTGGTGATGAATTGGAAGTCTTGGTCGACAGAAGAGACCCGGATGGTAATCTCGTCCTGTCGAGGGACAAAGCGGTAAAGATTAAAGTATGGGATGATGTTAAAAATGCGTGCGAACATAATATTCCCGTAAAGGGGACGGTTATAGAGAGAGTGAAGGGTGGACTCTCTGTAGATATTGGAATTTTGGCCTTTCTCCCAGGTTCTCAGGTGGACGTCCGTCCGGTGAGAGACCTCGATAAATACGTCGGGCAGACGTTGATGTTCAATGTCCTCAAGTATGACAGGAAGAGAAACAATGTCGTACTCTCGAGAAGATCTATATTGGAGCAGGAAAGGGTTGCGGCAAAGAAGGAGACGCTCGAGGGAATCGAGGAAGGAAAGATTATGGAGGGTGTCATCAAGAACATAACCGATTACGGCCTCTTCATAGATTTAGGCGGAATTGACGGCCTTCTCCATGTTACCGACATATCTTGGGGAAGAATTACGCGACCGTCGGATAATTTTTCCAAGGGCGATAGGATAAGGGTTAAGGTCCTTTCTTTTGATAGAGAAAAGGAGCGGGTTTCCCTTGGTCTTAAGCAATTGATGGATAATCCCTGGGAGATGATCGAGAAGAAATACGCCGTGGGTTCTGTCATTGAGGGTAAAGTAGTGAATCTCACGGATTACGGCGTCTTTGTGGAAATGGAACCGGGCGTGGAGGGTCTTGTGCATATAACAGAAATGTTCTGGACAAGAGAGATTAAACATCCGTCTAAAGTTTTGTCTATGGGCGATATTGTGAAAGTCATGGTTCTTGACGTCAATCCGGAGGTGAAGCGTATCTCACTCGGACTAAAACAGACAACCGAAAATCCATGGGAGGCGCTTAAACAGAAATACCCCGAGGGCAGTATCGTCAAAGGTGTTATACGGAATATCACAAACTTCGGTTTTTTCGTCGGCATTGAGGAAGGAATAGACGGCCTCGTCCATGTATCTGACATTTCGTGGAAACAGAATATAAAACATCCATCAGAATTGTACAAGAAAGGTCAGGAAGTCGAGGCAATGGTCTTGAACATTGACGTGGCGAACGAAAAATTCTCCTTGGGAATAAAGCAGGTCGACAAGAACCCCTGGGACGAAAAGAATTTCATTTATGCGGCTGGATCGGTCATAAACGGAAAGGTCACTAATGTAACTGACTTCGGCATTTTTGTAGAACTGGAAGAAGGAGTCGAAGGCCTGGTTCATGTATCGGAATTGAGCCATAAGAGAGTAAAGGCCGCATCAGAGATATATGCTGTAGGTGATGTTGTATCGGCAATCGTTAAGAGTGTGGATTTGCAGAATAGAAGGATCAGACTGAGCATAAAGGACTACGAATCGCCGCCTGAGGCATCTTCTTCTTCAGTCACACAGTATTTGAATAATAAAGAAAATGTCGGATCGAATCTCGGCAAGGTCTTGGCCGATGTAAAAATGGCAGAGAATGACAAGGGATAATGTCAAGCCGTGAGAAAACACCCTGTTATATTAGGCGTCTTCCTTTTATTTCTGATCGTTGTAGTATTTTTTTTGCTGGTTTATGTTTTAGGGTCATCGACGGAAGACAGGCGTTCATTTGCCCTTGACAACAAGGTGGGTGTAGTAAAAGTCGAAGGATTCATCGGCGATACACGTGATGTTCTCGAACAGTTGAATCAATTCGGTAAAGACGATGCCATCAAGGCAATTGTGCTGAGAATTGATTCACCGGGAGGAGGGGTCGCTTCCTCGCAGGAGATCTATGAGGCTGTGACGGAACTCAAGAAGAAGAAGAAAGTTGTAACATCCATGGGGTCTCTCGCAGCATCCGGAGGTTACATGATTGCATGTGCCACGGACAAGATTGTAGCCAATCCGGGAACTCTCACCGGCAGTATTTCCGCTGTCATGCACTTTGCCAATGCGGAGGAGCTGCTGAAGAAGCTGGGCCTTAAAGCGTCAGTCGTTAAGAGCGGAAAGTTCAAGGATATAGGCTCACCTGTAAGGGAGATGACGCCTGAAGAAAGGGCGCTGATTCAGGAACTGGTTGATGATATATACGATCAGTTTCTTGACATGGTAGCCCGCGACAGAAAAATACCTAAAGAGAACTTACGAAAAATCGCTGATGGGAGGATCTTTACGGGAAGACAAGCTCAGAAATTGGGCCTTGTCGACTATTTAGGTGACATGGGATATGCGGTCACGCTTGCCGGCGAGCTTTCGGGTATAAAGGGGAAGCCTGAGGTTGTACACCCGAAGAAGAAAGGACCAAGATTCTGGGATTATTTTTTTCGGGAGATGTTTACGGCCCTTGAGCTTCAGATGCGTGGAAGAACCGAACAGTTAAATGGCATTCTGTATTATTCGCCCGTTGCAGATCACAATTAAAGCGTTGTTTTATGACGAAGAAAGAGCTGATCAAAAGGGTTCAGGATAAAGTTGGGGAGTATCCTCCCAAAGATATAGCCTACGTGGTTCATCTTATTTTTGAAGCAATGAGCGCCGCCCTGAAGAGAGATGAACGGATAGAGATCAGGGGTTTTGGAAATTTCACGGTAAGAAACCGGAAGCAGATCCTGGGGAGAAATCCGAAAACTTCTGTTGCGATAAACCTTCCCGCAAGAAAGGTGCCTTTTTTTAAGGTCGGTAAAGACCTCAATGATATGGTAAATCGACAAAGATAAACTGCGGCTTATATAAAATCCCAGTCACTGTCCGGTGACGCAAAATCCTTCAGTTGTTCTCTTCTTTTCTTGTGCTGAAGTTTCTTTAGAGCTTTCGCCTCTATTTGCCTTATTCTTTCGCGGGTTACGCCCATCATCTCACCTACTTCCTCAAGTGTAAAGGGCCCATAATTGCAGGCAACCCACGTGCAGTTCAAAAAAGTTTCGTTCTTAAGCCGCCATTCGCAGGTCCCATCCTGGCAGGCCTCTGATATTAAGTGCCCCTTTTTCTTACACCTGTAAGTGTTTATCAATTTGCTCAATCTTACACCCCGAAACGCATTATTGTTTGAGACTGCCTACGAAGCCGCATCTTCAGACGACAAGGAAGTTGTATAGTAATCTAAGCGCTCGTCATTTATTTGTCAATAATAATTGATTAAAAATATGCGGAATTTCGGCGAATTACTGTTCTATTCCTCATTAAGGCAGCCGGCACGGGTCTTAAGGCGCCTGAGGCGGTAAAGTAATGTATCCCTTTCCAAAGCTGTTCGGGGATTGGGAAGGCTGAGAGCTTGGTTTATTATTTGGATGGCTTTCTGAAAATCACGCCGTCTATGCTCAAGATATTTGGCCATCTCTTCCACGGCAAAAAAATTACCGGCATTACAGAGAAGCATTGTTTCCCATATCTGGATGGCTTCTACCCAGCGACCGTGGCGCTTGTGCATGAGAGAAAGGCTTTTCCTCGCTTCATAGGCTGCATGAGGATCATCTGACTTTGATAGTGCTTCGAGGAGACTCCGCGCGCCTGACGAGTCCCCGCGGTCAGCGAGGAGGCGGGATGCTGCCAGAAGGTCAGCATGGTCGTTCCGTACGATATCGGGTTTGGAGTCCAACAATTCCGCAAGGTGAATGGAAAGGGCCGCCATGGAAACGACGTCAAGGCGGTTGTGTTCAAAGACATCGGCCAAGAGGTGGGGATCGTTGTATCTAAGCCAATCGAAGTAGCGCTGAGGAATCTCACTTCCCGGTATATCGCCGTAACGATGAAATCCGATGATGTCTTTCTCCATGGTGGCCAGACGATTATTTTCCAGCCGATGCCCGAAGAGGCGACGGGCGGGGTGAAGGAGATCAAGATTGGGCATGGCGGTCAGGCCGTCCGGGAGACGGTTAAGGATGAAACGAGCCGCTAGAAGACCGACATCGAAGGTCTTGCCGTTGTAGGTTACGAGAAAGCCCTTTTCCTGTGCCACTTCGAGCAGAAAGTGGAGACAGGCCTTTTCTTCGGAGAAGTCACGGGCAAAAAGCTGCTGCGTACGGAATGTGTCATCTACAAACCAGCCGAGACCGATGAGGAAGGCAAACGTGCCAGTGCCGCCTGCCAGTCCGGTGGTTTCCGTGTCAAGAAATAAAGCATCTTTGCAGTCAAATGATGCTATATCTGCGTTATTGGCGAGAATGGCCGCGGCCTTCATATCAAGGGCCGTCATTTCTCTGATACTGCGGCTTCCGTGCTTCGAAGAACCCGCGTAGTGTGCATGGACGATAAGGAATTTTCCAAAGGCGTTGGCAACCTCTTCGCCTCGAATCACGTCCTGAAGCTGGAGGTGGCTTTTGTACAACCCGGGAGCGGCCTTCTGCGTACCGGCGGGCCGCCGCGACGTGACGGCTTCGATGCGCCTCCGCAGTTCGCTGATCTCATCAGCCCTTGGGGATTTCTTTTGCTTCGGTGAGTTCTCGCCTGTCAGGCGCTGCAACCGTTTAATTGTGCTCATGTCTTCTCGATAATCAAATCAAGTATGGCAAGGACCGTTTCCTTGGCAGTAGGACCTACCTCGAGTGTAGGTCCCACGCAACTTGGGCAGCCGTGTCTGCAAGGGCAGCTCCGAATGAGACTCAGTGCTGAGGCCAGGAGGTGGTCATGTTCTTGATAGAGGAGGTCCGAAAAACCGATCCCTCCCGGGTAGGCATCAAAGATAAACACAGTTGGGTCAAAGGCGTCCGCCATCACACCGGTTGCATCCGTGGCGGTCTGAGACGATGTTGTGATGTAACGCGACCCAGCGCCGTGGCGGACAAACCATTCACCGCTCTTATCGCCGATGCATCTGTCAATATCGTGCGCGTCGGACATGAGGAGCATCGATGCAAGGTGGTGAAGGCTGTAAGCGAGGCCGGCAAGTCCGTCAATGATTTCCGACTGAGTATAGGAGAGATCGTTCAGCATGTCCCTGGGTATGGTGAACCAGTAACTCGTGGTGTGCATATCTTTTTCCGGGAGCGTAACATCGCCGTAACCGAGATTCTCGGAAGTATAAAATTTAATCTTCTTATATCCCACAACCTTTCGCACCACCTGCACCTCACCATGTTCAACGATGATCTTTTGCCGGAACTTCTGCGCGAAGCTGTCGATAACCCGGACATTTGTATATGTCATGGCATCGGTGTAATAATCCACATCGACCTTGTGGACGAACGCCGTCTTGCGTTCGAGGTCGAGCTTGTCCACATAGAACTGCTGGGATTCCATCATGTAGATGGCGTCATCATGAACCATGGAAAAGGCGCTGTCCCAGTCTATCTCGGCGATTACCTTGTGCGCCCCTGCCTCCGTGGCGTCCACGACCACGACATTTTCAGGATTGATGCTCCGGAGGCTGACTTCATCGGCGGGATAGCTCTCTGCTGTCCAGTGCCAGCGGTCATCGACCTTGTGCAGGACGCCTTTCTCTTCAAGATAGTTAAGGAGCTCCTCGAGATTTTCGCCCCCGAAGCGTTCTCCTTTTTCGAAGGGAAGTTCAAAGGCGGCGCTCTTCAGGTGGTGAAGGAGTATGAGGAGATTTTCGGGATTGACCCGGCAGTGCTCGGGTGACCGGGAAAAGAAGTAATCCGGATTCTCCACGATGAACTGATCCATCGGGTTACTCCGGGCAATGAGTATAGCGAGGCTGTGCCCCATCCGCCTTCCGGCACGGCCGGCCTGCTGCCATGTGCTCGCGATAGAGCCAGGGTATCCGACCATGATGCACGATTCCAGGTCGCCGATGTCAATTCCGAGCTCGAGGGCGTTAGTGCAGACCACGCCCATTACCTCCCGGTCACGGAGTCCCTGTTCTATTTCCCTCCGTAGATTGGGCAGATAACCGCCGCGGTAGCCCGTAACAAAATGTGTATCGAGGGCCTTACCTTTGGCAAATTGATCCTTGAGATACTTTGTGAGTATCTCCACAGTGAGGCGGCTTGTGGTAAATACGATGGTCTGGATTTCATTTTGGATAAGTTCTATCGCCAGCTTTCTCGCCGGTGTCATGGCAGATTGACGGATTCCCAGTTCACGGTTGACGATGGGCGGGTTGTACATGATGAACGTCTTGGAAGCCATCGGAGCGCCGCTCCTGTCGATCAGTTCCACGGGCCGCTCCAGCAGACGCTCAGCATGCTCCTTCGGGTTTGCAACAGTTGCCGAGCAGCAGATGAAGACAGGGTCCTGGCCGTAGAAACGGCAAATCCTGACGAGGCGCCTGATAACGTTTGTAAAATGCGAGCCGAACACTCCCCTGTAGACGTGAAGCTCGTCGATGACTATGTATTTAAGATTAGCAAAAAGTTTCTGCCACTTCGTATGGTGCGGGAGTATTCCGGCATGGAGCATGTCCGGGTTAGTGACTACGACATGTCCCTGCTTGCGGATGGCCTGGCGGGCGTCGTCCGGCGTATCGCCGTCATACGTATATGTCTTTATGTCCGCCCGCAGGGCGGTGATCAGACTGTGCACCTCTTGCATCTGGTCCTGGGCGAGGGCCTTGGTGGGAAAGATGTAGATGGCGCGTGTTTCCGGCTCTTCAATAATTTTGTGGAGTACGGGAATGTTATAACAAAGGGTCTTCCCGCTCGCTGTGGGTGTGATGATCACCACATCACGGCCTCTTCCTATGAGATGCACGGCCTCGGCCTGATGGCTGTAGAGCTGATATATCCCTCTTGCCTTGAGGACGGATTGAATGCTCGGGTGAACCCAATCGGGAAAGGGGGAGAATTTGCCCTGAAAAGCGGGCAGCTTCTTCATCGCCCGGACGTTTTCCATGAAGCTCCGGTCGTTTTCCTTCCGGGAAAGCAGTTCTTTTATGGTCAAGGTGGGCATAGAAGCTCCGTATTATTTCGCGCCCGTTGGTTTGCTGGAAGTAGATTCCGAGAGATAGATAATATAATAATTCACGATGCCGCCGGAATTTCTATCGATGGGGGAAATCCTGTTATTTGTCTTTCAGATCCGTCATCTATTTACCCCCTTTCTCATTCTTCCACAACATATTTTTATAGATGTGAAATCCAGGTTGGCTTCGCGCGAGATTTGTGTTTAATAATATATTGACTGTTGAGAAGCAGACAAACCATTCTTAACAGTGAAGGGCAAGTTCGGTTCAGACGCCGTAAGAATGGGATTCCTGGTCAGTAGCATGGGGGATGCTTTTGAAAATTCGCCGTTGTGGGTGGGCTAATAACGTTGCACTGATAGAGTATCACGACCTTGAATGGGGAGTGCCGATCCACGACGATCGAACCCTGTTCGAATTTCTCATTCTCGAGGGTATGCAGGCAGGCCTGAGCTGGGAGACTGTCCTAAAGAAGCGGGCAAGCTACCGCACTGCATTTGATAACTTTGACCCCGCAGCCATAGCAGCTTACAGGCAAATTAAGATCAGGCAACTGCTTGCGAATGATAATATCATCCGAAATAGGTTGAAGATTGAGGCTGCCGTCGGCAATGCGAAATCGTTTCTTGTCCTGCAACAAGAGTTCGGCACGTTCGACGAATATGTCTGGAGATTCGTTCATGGCCGGCCGAAGCAGAATAAATATCGATCGGGGGATGATATTCCGGCGCAAACAACAGAATCAAATGATCTGAGTAATGACCTGCGGCGATACGGGTTTAAGTTTGCGGGTCCGACAATCTGCTATGCTTTCATGCAGGCAGTGGGGATGGTCAATGATCATCTCGTGGATTGTTTCCGTCATAAACAGGTCGGTTCATTGGCTTGACTACACGGGCCGACGGAGATCGCCAGGAATTGTAAAGTTGAGACGGGACAGGCGAGATGTCTGTCCCGTCGGGCAGGTTTATATCTTAACCGAGGATGGCCTTCAAATCCGCCTCCGGCGTTGTGATAGGCTTGATCTCGAATCTCTTGACGAGAAAATCGAGGACATTGGGCGAGGTAAACGCCGGAAGAGACGGACCCAGACGAATATTCTTTATGCCGAGGGCGAGCAGTGTAAGGAGAATTGCGACCGCTTTCTGCTCGTACCATGAGAGTACCATAGAAAGAGGAAGCTCATTTACACCGACACCAAAGGCCTTGGAAAGCGCCAAGGCGACCTGAATCGCTGAGTAGGCGTCGTTGCACTGTCCGACATCGAGCAATCTCGGAATCCCTCCAATGTCTCCCATGTCTTTATCAAAAAAGCGGAACTTGCCGCAGGCGAGCGTAAGGACTACGCAGTCCTTCGGAATCAGCTCGACGAATTTGGTGTAGTAGTTGCGGCCGGGTTTTGCACCGTCGCAGCCGGCAACAAGGAAGAAATGGCGAATACTCTTATTCTTGACGGCTTCAATGATCTTATCGGCAACGCTCAGTATGGCATTCCTGCCAAAGCCCACGGTGACGGATGCTTTTTCCATATCTGCAGTGAAGCCGGGCAGCGCCAGCGCCCTCTTGATCACCGTTGTGAAATCACGGTTTGTAATATGGTTGACGCCGGGCCAACCTACCTGGCCGGAAGTAAAGATATTCGACAAATATGATGACTGCGGTTTCTGGATGCAGTTTGTCGTCATAAGAATAGCCCCGGGAAAGTCACCGAACTCCTTTGCCTGATTCTGCCAGGCCGTGCCGTAGTGACCGTAGAAACGTTCATACTTCTTCAGGCCGGGATAGCCGTGGGAAGGCAGCATCTCTCCATGGGTGTACACATAGATGCCTTTTCCCGCCGTCTGCTTCAGGAGTTCTTCCAAGTCTTTAAGGTCATGCCCCGAGACAAGGATCGCCTTGCCCTTCTTTACGCCAAGGGGAACCTTGGTAGGTACGGGGTGGCCGTAGGCGCCCGTATGTGCGGCATCAAGGAGTTCCATCGCCCTGAGATTCATTTCGCCGCACTTGAGAACCAGATTGATCCCTTCGTCGAGCGTCATATTCTCATTGGCAAGCTCGGTCAGGCCTTCCTGAAGAAACGCATATAACGCAACATCCTCCTTGCCGAGAATCGCAGCGTGGTCTGCATAGGCCGCAATTCCGCGCATGCCGAAGAGGGCTATGTGCTTGAGGGAGAGGACATCATCGCTCACGGCGGGATAGGATTTCAATCCTGTTTTCTCGCCCTGGGCGACCAGTTCATCGGAGGTGGGAGCCGGTTTGAAGCGGACGGAATCGTGTGCAAAACGGACGTTGCCGCCGGCTCCTTTGACCTTGATAATCAAGGCGTCTCTGTACTGAACACATTGCCGGAGCATGGTTGTAAATCTTTCTGGGTCAAAGTTGACATTGGTTAGCGTGGCAAAAAAAGAGCCGCAGATAAACAGGTCAATGTCGCGGTCAACAACACCAACCTTCCTCCCTTCGACGGTAACAAGAGAGAGCCCTGTCAGGGCATATGTCAGCAGGTCCTGTAATGCGGCAACGTCTGCCTGCTTGCCGCAGACGCCGGCCTTGGTACATGCCTCACCTTTTGCGGTTTGTTCACATTGGTAGCAAAACATAACTGGTCTCCTTCAAATCATTTTTGTCCGGTTCAGAGAGATAACCGATATAGTACGAAGCTTGGCACAATAATTTGTGACGGTCATTGACTTATGTCAATGGACCTTGATATTCGCTGCTCGAAAATATTTCTTTCGCACAGACCGAGCGCAGGTGCTATTTGAAAAGATCATCGAGTTTCTTTCTGGTAAAGTCCTTATCGTCTTTTGCCGTTCCTTCGGATGCGTTATCTTTGAATTTGAAGTAATCGCAGAAGTTGGCTCGCTCCTTATCAATGACCCTCTCCGCCTGAGACTCACGGCATTGATTGTAATACTTCGGATCGTAGTGGCGGCAGTTGCGGCAGCAGCGAAGGTCCGCCTGGCACATAGGGCATGTGTCTTTCCGTCCTACTGTTTTGGGAACATCAATTTCCTTCTTGCATTTGTGACACAGCATCATAAACAAGGTGATGTTCTAATGGCTATCTTCTGTTGTAAATCTGCGCAAAGGCGAAATTCGCCGTCGATCCTGCAAGTCACTGTTTCTAAGTTTAGATTAAGTGTACAACGGATTCAATAACTTTTTGCGGTGCAGTAGATTGTGAGAGAAGACGGATCTGATGGAGAGGGCTTCTTCCGGGACGGGTGCAGAAACCGCGCTGTGGTGTTTCCGATAATGACTAAAGAAAAATTCTTATTGATAATGAGGGGCTTTAGTGGTAATAGACGGCTCCGGTGGCGTCATGAACGGTTTCATGACCCCGCTGACATCCTCAGTCTATAAAGATCAGGATGAAAGAAGGCTTTTCTATCCCGGTTGACGAAATGGAATTAAGGACGGAAACCGCTGGGGGATCGTTCAATGGTAGGACAACGGACTCTGACTCCGTATATCCAGGTTCGAATCCTGGTCTCCCAGCCAAATGAACCGGACAATTAGCTGCCTCACCCCGTTACTGATATCCGAGAAGAACTCAATTCGCCCAATTCTCTGACTCATCGAGCTTTTTTGCACTTCTCCCTCATTCTTTGCGCTGCAGGTATGAAACAGCTGTGACATGCTATTTCATGTCTCGTAAAATGTGCCGTCTTCAATACGTAGTCGCATGCGTATATGTCGTGTCAGATTGGACTTTATATCTCCAAGTTATAATTATGATTATTTTATTGATGCGAAGATTCAAATCGGATATATACCATCCGTAGTTTGCAATCCGAGCCCGATTTGATAGCAACCAGAAGAGGATAGGGAGGTCCATTGTCGATGCAGAGATATACTCTTCGTGTAATCATTATTGTTATGTTGACAGTCGCCGCGTATGTCTCGTATTGTTCAGCATATATTTTTGATGAGCGTATGTTGAATATCGCCACGTTCTTGGTTCTCACCCTGACACTTGTTGCCTTGATCATTTATGCGTATGACACGAATTTGATTGCATCCATGGCCCGTGCAAGATGGGAGCGGGAGCATATTTTAGAATCTTACTATTCAATGACTCTTGTCCCCCGGAAAGATAATGACAGAGGGCGCACTATATTTCTCATCGGTAATCCGTCCACCCTGATGCTTCGCGCAAAAGTCTGGTGTCATCTTCAACTCAACGGCGAGTCGGTTGAGATCGACGATGATTATAACGGTCAGAATACCTGGTACATATTCCCCCAGCAGATCAGTCAGGGATGGTTTGAAATCGCGGATATCCTTGCAAAGAAAGGCAAGACAATAGAGTCGATGACCATTGAAGCGTCTGAAGCCGATCATAGCAAACAATTAACTATGGATCTTGAGATAGAATTCAGAAATGAATTGGACATCCGCAGAAGGTTGCCCCTGCGGAGGCACTGTTTCGATTGTAAAGACTGGCAGTGGATTCCCGATATTACCAAGCAGGACGAGTGGAAGGCCTGAATGAGCACTTCGGACAGCGCAAGGGGATAGAATGATCCGTAGATATTACAAGAAAAGAAGCGAGCGGGGCTTCACGATCATCGAGTTGCTCTTTATTGTTCTTATTCTTAGTCTCTTGGCAGCAATTGCCATACCTCAGTTCGTGGCGTACAGAACAAGGGCTTACAATGCGGCAGCGAACGTGGGTGTGAAGAGTGCGTACCAGGCGTCGCAGGCTTTCTTCAGCGTTTCACCGGGAGGGATGGTCTCGGTAGCCCTTCTATCGGTCTATGGATATAACGCTAACGTGCCCATAATATTAACATTGGGCGGCACCGGCCATATAACTAACTTCACGTTGCAGGCAGTCCATAGTGGCGGCAGCTCAACCTTTACTGTTGATGAAAGAGGTGATGTCACACGAAGTTAGCAGTCTCTGCTATTGTTCGATGAAACGGAGTCGATAATAATATTTGGTCAGAGACGATAACAGCCGCCAAATACCACACGGAGATTCCTGTCAGGCACATCGAGATTCTGATTTTATACTGCCTGCGGATTACTTCCCCTTCTCCGTGATTTTTGCCCAGGCATCGCGCAATGTAACTGTGCGGTTGAATACCAGGGCTTTATCTGAAGAATCAACGGAATCCACACAGAAATAGCCGACCCGTTCAAACTGGTAGAGACTTCCGGAGATGGCAGCTGCCATGCTTGGCTCCACTTGGCACGATCGGAGAATCTCCAGCGATTTCGGATCGAGTGAGAGAGTCATGTCTGATTCCTTCGTCAGAGGATCGGCGACGCGGAAAAGGCGATCATAGAGACGGACTTGAGCCGGAAGAGCATGCAGCGCCGAGACCCAGTGTATGGTTGCGTCCACCTTCCGTCCGTCGGGGGCAAATCCGCTTCGTGTCTCCGGGTCGTATGTACAGCGCAATTCGACTACCTCTCCCGTACGCTCATTCTTAACAGCACGCACACACTTAATAAAGTAGCCGTATCGCAGACGAACCTCCCTGCCGGTGGAGAGCCTGTAAAACTTCTTGGGCGGATTCTCCATAAAGTCATCTGCGTCGATGTATAGCTCGCGAGAGAAGGGGACTTTCCGGGAGCCCATGGCGGTATTTTTAGGATGATAGGGGCATTCGAACTCCTCAACCCGCCCTTCCGGGTAATTGTCAATTACAACGCGCAGTGGTCTGAGAACGGCCATGACGCGTGGGGCCCTTTCATTTAAATCCTCCCTCACACAGTGCTCAAGCAGCGCCATATCCACGATGCTGTCATTCTTGGCCACGCCGATGCGCTCGCAGAAGCTCCGTATGGCCTCCGGAGTGTAGCCCCGTCTGCGCATGCCCGAGATGGTGGGCATCCTGGGGTCATCCCACCCGTTGACAAGCTTTCTTTCAACCAGTTCCAGAAGCTTGCGTTTGCTCATTATTGTATAGCTGAGGTTGAGACGGGCAAATTCGATCTGCTGCGGTTGATGTTCGACTTCCAATTCGTCAAGGAACCAATCATAGAGAGGACGATTGTTTTCAAATTCGAGAGTGCAGATGGAATGTGTAATTCCTTCGATGGAGTCAGAGAGACAATGTGCGAAGTCATACATGGGGTAAATGCACCATGCGTCACCGGTTCTATAATGTGTCTCTTTCTTAATGCGGTACATGACCGGGTCACGCATGGTAATATTCGGCGATGCCATATCAATCTTTGCGCGAAGGACATGTGTTCCGTCCGGAAACTCTCCGGCACGCATGCGTTCTAAGAGATCGAGGTTCTCTTCAATTGTCCTGTTTCGATATGGGCTTTCTTTCCCCGGTTCTGTGAACGTGCCGCGGTACTGACGAATCTCATCGGCACTCAGACTGCAAACAAAGGCCTTGCCCATCTTTATAAGCTGCAGGGCGTATTGGTATAGTTTTTCATAGTAATCTGATGCATAGTATAATCGCTCTTCCCAGTCGAAGCCCAGCCACTTGACGTCCCGAATGATGGCATTCACATATTCCATGCTCTCGCCGGTTGGGTCTGTGTCATCCATGCGCAAATTGCATGTACCTCTGTATTGGGCTGCGATACCAAAATTAAGGCAGATGGACTTGGCGTGCCCGATATGGGGATATCCGTTAGGCTCCGGCGGGAATCGGGTAGCCACACGTCCCTGATACTTGTTCGTTTTCATGTCGTCTTCTATGATATCCCTGATAAAATCGGAGGGAAGCGATGAATTGGTTTGGACCATATTGCGTATTTCCTTTCTCCAGCTTTCAATCCATATGGGGCTCTGTCATTGCGCTCGACTGTACCACATTTTGCTTCAGACTTCTGCCATTTTTATTCGTCGAGGAGAGACTATCTTGACAAGGGAAAATAAATTGATGAATTGACGGGTACTGAACATCACAATGGAACACAGGAGACCGGAAAGATGACGGGGAGGTTCTTTTGGGGGAATAAAGGGACGATTCCGGCAATGCTACCTTTCGGGGAGTCGTTAGCGCCGGCGGCGAGTTTAATAATTATGTTGCGACGGCTCCAAATTCGCCTGTCCTGCTACTTCATTTCCGTGAGCTTTGCCCTTGCCATTCGGGCCTGACTGGTGCCGGGATAATTTTTCGCCACCTGATCGAGAAGGAGCTTTGCGCTTGACTTGTCGCCTAGATTCAGAAAAGAAAATCCCTGCTTGAGCAAGGCGTTAGGCACCTTGTTACCCTGTGGATAATTCTTTATAACCTTCTCGTATTCGAGGATCGCCTGTTCGTATCTCCTTTCAAAATAATAACTCTCGCCAATCCAGAATTGGGCGCTATCAGAATACTCCCTGTTTGGATATTTTTTCAGAAAATCCTGAAACCCTTCTCGGGCCTTCTCATACTTTTCTTCCTTAAAGGCTTCATAGGCAGAGTCGTATGCCAATTCTTCCTCTGTCTTTACAGTTGTGGTCTTTTTCGTATTGTCGCCGGCGCCTTCTTCTATCTTTGGCGCCCGACTGGCGCTATTCCCAATCTCGAGCAGGTTTTCTATGGCGCTCATCCGTGATGAAAGTTGCTCAAGCAGGTTCTTCATATCGCCGAATTCCTTTTCCCTGCGGAGAAACTCAGCTTTTATGTCAGACTCGCCTTTCCCGAGGACTTCACGATCTCCCTTTAGACTCTCCATGTCTTCTCTGATTTCGGTGATGTCTGCTGCAACGTCGGCGATCCTCTCGCGCAATTCCATCATTGTCTGATCATTCTTTTGTGCATTCTTGCGAACGACGGCGTTGTCGTCCTTCAGGCCGCGAATTTCCGTGTCGAGCTTTCCCTGCGTCTCTTGGAGGTCAAGCGTTGTCGCACAGCCTGCGTAGGACAAAGAATAAAGCATTAGAATTAGGAAAAGGAATCTATTCAATTGCCGCACCTCCCGTGAGCATAATCCTTTCAGGCCGAAATGATATGGCGCCGTCTGCGTAAATATAATCTTGATTCGTTCATATATTAATTATCATATATTTGCTTTCTTTCACACAAGGAATCGCAATTCCGGCCTGCAAAAGATCCGATCTGCCGCGTTCCGGAGAGCTAAGGAATATTTATCTATCCACGGAAACTGCCCCGGGCCAAAGATAATAAAAACCGGTCTTAAGGACGAGCATTTCAGGCAGTTCAATGTTGACAGCCGGGACGTTGACACCTTCTGATGCGGCAGTCGACGTATTATAGTAGGTGTCATCAGGAAACTCCGTCCTTCGATATACAACAACTCTCGCATCGGCGGAGAGTCCTGCCAATTGTTTTGACTCTCTCATTGCATCGCTCAAATAGTAAACCTTATCCACCAACCCCAGTTTCAGTGCCTCGTCGGCCAAAAAAATGCGCGCAGTCGAAATTTCAGTTAGTGCGTGCTGGTCAGGCTTGCGATGTTTTTGCACAAGGCGCATAAAGCGCTCTCCCATATCATCGACCAATTTCTGCAAGAGTCGTTGCTCTTCTTCGCTGCTCTCTCTAAAAGGAGTGCCCATATCCTTGTTCTTTCCGAATTTTTTCACGTCCACACTGAATCCAATTTTCTCCATGAGGCCTGCTATCTTCGGCTGAAGGAAGAGGACACCTACAGAGCCCGTGACTGTTGTGGGGTGTGCGGTGATGAGATCCGCAGGAAGAGACACGTAGTAGGCGCCGGAAGTCGCGATATCCAGCATGGAAACTGTAATCTTCTTGCCCGTCCGTTCTTTGAAAGAGGAGATTTCATGGTAAAGAATATCACTCGCGGTGATTGTGCCGCCCGGCGAATTGATCTCGAACAAGACAGCCTTAATGCGGTCGTCCTTTTCGGCTTTCCGCAATTGCGATACAACATTCTCGACCATACTTTGCGACTGGGCGAGAAACCTTTCCTTGGGCGTGTCAGTAATCATTCCGTGCACGGGAATCAGCAGTATCTTATCCGAACCTTTGCCTTCAAGAGTGTATTCCTTTAGGGGGTCTCCTGCATCGCTGAAGAGTTTAACTCTGGGGCCTCCGCACGCAGTGACAAAAATCAACACAAATAGTGCTATTACGAGGTAATGTCTTTGCATATGGTTCCTCCCTTACAACCAAGCGTGAGAAATAACAAGAATTCCGGGGTCACACTGCCGGCGCAACTTTTCCACAGGCACTTCAAATATTTTCATGTCTATACGGAAAATCCTTAAGTTATCGGGGAACAGTCCTTGAGCGCGAGATGTATCAAAAATAATAAAGAAATGGTGATTGTCTGTCAATAACAAATGACCGCTCTGCTTTGACAGAGCAAAGAGAAATGTCATTTACGAGGATCAAAATTCTATGGGGCATCGTACATGAAACGTATTTAAAAGATGAGAGGGATGAGTCTTTTTGTTGTTTCCATGTAGGCCTCGTATTCGGCAAACCGTTCTTTCAGAAGGCTCTCTTCAAATGGCATTTTTACTATCAAATCGATGGTGAGAATAATTCCTGCGGCGATGCGCAGCAGAGAGAAGTACTCAATAACGACCGGCCAGATGACGAGCAATACGGCCAGATACATGGGGTGTCTGATGAGTCTGTAAGGCCCGCTCGTCACCAGCGTCGCGCCATCTTTCACGAGCGGCGAGATATTCATATTGCCAATGCCCATGGCGGCAACGGCCCAGATCCCGATTGCCATCCCAGCAGCCTGCATAAGAATAAACAGAAAGTGGTTTGCCAGTGGAGTGCTTGATGCAAAAATATAAACGATACAAGCTAATTGTATAAAGACGAGAATACGCCCTTTTAATTTATCCGCTGTCATTTCGCGATTAAGAAGGCCTCTTGGAGCGGTAGTCGATCATGAAAAGGGCGTCTGCCGACGTGAAGCGGCCAATCGGTCCGGTACTGTATACGGCTTCATCAATTACGCCGTCCGGTCGGAGGATAAAGCCCGCCGCATGGATGTAACCCGTTACATCATCAAAGAAGGCCCCTGTCGCGGTGGCAAATGCCCTGGCATCAAGCCCATAGGCAATGGGGAAGGTCAGTTTCTTTCTCTCCACGGATTTCTGTGCAGTCTCGAGACTGTCCGTTGAAGCCGCAATTACCTTAATGTTCCTACTGTCGTAATCAGAGATGCGTGACTGAAATTCAGCTAACTGCTGACGACAGAACGGTCACCATGCTCCCCTGTAAATCAGGAGGACAGTCCAGCAGCCTCTTAAGATATCAGGAATGCTTATGGACCTGCCGTCTGTTAATCTGAACTCCATCCGCGGAAACAAATCACCACTGTCGAGTTTTCTGCCCTCCGCCTGCGCCATAATCACCTCTTGCTTGAGCCTGCCAGCAGTGGAATTCGATGAATGAACCGTTCTGTGAATGAGGAAAGGATCTGAATAAATAATTATGGATTAACCGGATATTCGTTCGGTCTCGTCTTTACGAAGACCACTCGCTGTCAGATGATTGCTTGTCAGCTAGCCTCATGTTATTTATTTAACGGCCTTATATCCCTAAGTGCCGCGTAAATAGTCTTCAGGAGAATCAATCTTTTTTACTTTCGGTTTTATCGGCGTTTACTGCACCCTCAATTTTCTCTTTCGTGTCTTCCATGGAACGTTTGAAACCCCTTAAGGCTTTGCCTATAGCGCTTCCGAGCTCAGGAAGTTTTCCAGGACCAAAGATTATGAGGACAATCACCAATATTACCAGGATATGCATTGGCTGGAGAAGACCTCTCATTGTTTTTGCCTCCTAAAATTTATAACTGGCAATAGAGTATAACAATTTTGCTAAATAGTCAATCATCATCTTCCGTTGGCCGTGATCAGGGCTTCGTATTAATTGAATGATACATGAACGATAAAATGAAGGGCGCAGAATGATCGGCCTGGGGGGATATACGGATTTAAGCCTAATATTGTCTCGATTGGCGTGTTTCGATTGAGAGCGATTTATCGGGTTCCCCGTAAACGAACACTAATTGTCCTCAAGTTATCAAAAGCTTCTTATAAATCTCACGAAGATCAAGAGCAGAAGGAGGACTAAATAAAATTTCAAAAAGTACAGCGCCACCTTGGTAGTTTTGGTCATTTGTATGCGGGGCATCCGATCCTCCTTAAATTTTGATGCGGGTTTCAACGCCTTTCATAATATCATTATAACGGATTACGCCCAAAATATTGTCCTGGCTGTCTACAACAGGTATCATCCTGTAGTGATACTTGGCGAACATTTCCGACAGGTCGTCCTGAACATCATCTTCCTCTGCGGTTACCACGGGCTCCACCATGATATCGCCAAGCTTCATGTCGTCTGCGGCAAGAATGAGTTCACGGAGATCTATGACGCCGAGGAGGGGCTGGCCGTTTTCGCCTACCACATAGATATAGGAAATACTTTCCGGCTCCAGGTAGGATTGCCTGATCTTCGTCATGGCTTCGCTGACTGTTGTTTCCCTTGACATGGTGAGGAAGTCAGAGGACATCATGCCTTTAGCCGTTGCTTCGCGTTCGGAGAGGATACCGCGAACGCGATCCGCCTGATCCTTCGTGAGCAATGCCATCAATTCGGAGACATGGTCGTGGGGAAGTATGGAAAACAACCCGGCCAATTGCGGGATCGTCATTTCCGTAAAGATGTTCCGCGCACGTTCCTTGCGGAGAGCGGCGATGATCTGACGCTGCGTCCGGGGCTCTGCTTCCGCGAGGGTTTCAGCGGCCTTCTCCGAATCGAGGGCCGAAAAGAGGGCGTCCTTTTCCTCTTTGCCGAGTTCCTCTAGCATATCTGCCAGATCTTCGCTGGGTAGTTCATGAATCTGTCTGCGGGTTACCGAGAGAGATACTTTGTCGGTGGAGACGGCATCTTCAACCGAGAGAGGCTGAACGTACTTCCAGGAAATCAGGTCATCCTTCATCCAGTTGAGCTTCCCCAATCCCCAGCGGCGCAGGAAGCCATTGAAGGAAATATCGACGTGTATAAGGAGAAACCGCCCCTTTGCTTCAAGGAGATGAACATCGTTGACTACCTCGACGCGCCTGTCATCCATGTCCACGATAGTGCGCCCCATAAGATGCTTATCCATGAGTATCCAGCCGGGCTGGTCGACGAAGGGAGGGTAGTCGTTTCCCTCGTCAGGAGGTTGAACAAAAATTGCATCGTCTTCTACCCTGAGCACCCTGTTCCAGGGGATGAATGTGGTGGGTTTGCCCCATCCATGCTCGATATAAATGCCGACAGCGTCAGGGTAAGGCTCAGCTACGGCAAAAACGAGATCAGTAAGTCTGCCGATTCGGTTTCCGATCTTCCCGATGCAGACGGGTTTCTTCAAGAGCTCCGAGAAATAGATGAACCGATAACTGCCTATTCCATGCGGCAGGTCCGGAACTTTTAGTTTTTGATTCATCTCTGCCATATCGTTGCACCTCTGCGCCTATTTGAATAAGTCCGGGAAAAGAGTGCTGATGCCCATCAGGGAGGACATTATAATTACGAGAACGACTATCGAGCAGTTTATAATATTCTGCGAGCGGGTATTGACATGCTCACCCATGAAGGATTTATCATTTAGTAGTAAAAGTAGGAAAATAAGCAACGCGGGAAGGAGCGTAACCGCGACAACCTGCACGAACATCGTAATGGTGATCAAAGGAGCGCCGGGTATCAGGACCACAGCCCCGGAGGTGAGGAGCATGGCAAGATAAATCAGATAGAACCAGGGCGCGTCTTTGACTTTTTTATTCAATGAGTGCGCCCAGCCAAATACCTCTCCCACAGCCCATGAGGTGGAGAGAGAAATGCAAAGGGCTCCCAGGAAACCCGCGTCAAATAAGCCGATGGCGAATAGTTTCCTGGCCAGACTGCCCTGTGCGGCGGGCAGAAAGGGCACAATGGCCTCAGCCGTCTGGGCTGCATCCTCGATGATAATGGACGGCTTGTGGAAATAGAAAACCGCCGCGGTGGCGATGATGATGAAGACCGCAACAATGCATGTTGAAAAGGAGCCTATGAGAGTTTCCAGTTTGCCGTATTTGATATCATGGATGTCGAGGCCCTTATCTACGACGGCGCTCTGTTGGAAGAAAAGCATCCACGGGGCGATAGTTGTTCCTATATTGGCGAGTATGATGAAGATCAGATCTGCGTTAAAGCCGCCGAGATCAGGACTGTAGAAGCCTCTGAATACCTCGTTCCATGTGGGAGCGGTCGGCGTTTCCATGGCCCAGAGGGCGGCGGGGATGTAAACGAGATTGAAGCAGCAGAAAAAAAGCGTTATCTTTTCAAATGTCCAGTATTGACCGGAAACGATCACAGTAAAAAGAATAGCCGTGACCACGATGACGGTCAGCCACGGCGGCACTCCGAAAAGACTCATGGCTGCAGTCATCCCAACGTATTCAGTTATCAGGGTAAGCCAGTTAATGATAGTGAGATCAATCAGGGAGAACCAACCCCAGAAGGGGCCGAAACCCTCAAAGATTGCCTCTGCGTGGCCGCGCTTGGTGACAGCCCCGAGACGGACGGTCATCTCCTGAATGTAATAGGCCATCGGAAGAAGAATGATGAACATCCAAAGCAGGGAAAAGCCGTACTTGGAACCCGTCACGGCATAGGTTGATATTCCTCCTGCATCGTTATCGGCAACCATAACAATAATACCCGGGCCGAGAACGGAGAGAAATATGATGAACTGCCTGCGAAAGCGATTCAGGATGTGAATACTCTTGCTTACCCAGAACATAAGACGCGCCGCCATCAAAAGGAAAACGAACTATCCCTGATAGGACTAAGTAAATCAAAAGATTTAGAAAGTCGGGTTAATCAATATTAGGAGATAGAGGTATGAGGAGCGGCAGTGATTTCCGGTGCAAACATATACCCCGGAAATCTGCGGAGGACTGGCTAACAGACGGGTGATGTAAATACTTCCGGGATAAGACTTCTATTTTGTTTTACCGGGAACCACGGTCGGGCAATCGTCAATCCCTCTACAACCAGGAGGCTCCATATAATTTGGTTTACTCCAACAAAAGAATTTAAATTAGGCATCAAGATTCTAATTTCTTCTGTTATACAAAAAATAAATTGACGTCAAGGTAAAAAGTTCGTGGATGATTTCTGGGCGTAATGAATTTGGCATGCGGCACCGCGGAAGCGTGTTTGTCTGTTAGTCGAAGGATGCTGGGAAGCGGATCCCCTCCGGGGTCGTTTAGCCATAATACGTTGTCTTACGGCAGTACTAACCCTATGAGGGACAGGATCAGCCATCGGAAGAGAGCGATCAGCGGATCTAATGCTCCAAGATAGAGGAGTCCGATGATAATAAAGAATCCGTAAGGCTCGAGACGGGAAAGGGTGTATTGGAGCCTTGCCGGCGCAAATCCCATGAGGATTCTTGATCCGTCGAGAGGTGGAATAGGAATCATGTTGAAGGAGGCCAGTATGATGTTGATCTGCGCCAGATAATAAAGGAGAGTAGATAAGACTCCTCCAGGCTCCGGCGACAAGAAGCGATAGAGAAAGAAGGCGATGAAGGCGAGAAACATATTCATGATGATCCCCGCCGAGGAGACGAGTATCAGCCCTGTACGCATGTCGCGCAGGTTGCTGAAATTTACGGGCACGGGCTTCGCCCAGCCGAACCCGAAAAGAAAGAGCATGAGGGTGCCGAGAGGGTCGAGATGCCTCAGCGGATTAAGGCTGAGCCTGCCCTGCCATTTGGCCGTCGAATCGCCCATGCGGTAAGCGACCCAGCCATGAGCAAGTTCGTGAAGAATAACGGAATATAAAAGCGGTATGGCAAGAAGGATGAATGTAAGAGGATCGTTTATGAGAAGTTTGAGCAGGCCCATTTATTTGTCCGTCGCGCGTGTCGGCGGTCTTTTCCGTCTGCTTTCGGACGGAGACCAAATTAATCTTTTCTTTCAGCAATGACGGCGCTAAATGTCATTGGCCGGCTATCGCGCACGACCTTGACAATCGCTTTTTCGCCGACAGAAAAAGATGCGATAAGAAGTAGAAGCTGACGGGTATCCTTAATTTTCTTTCCGTTGACCTCGACAAGTATATCACCTGTGCGAAGACCGGCCGTATCCGCCGGACCTTCCTTCACTACCTCAACGACCAGGACGCCGTTTTTCTGCGTGAGTTTCAAGGTACCGGCGAGTTCGGGTGTTATGTCCTGAACGCCCACGCCGAAGAAGCCTCTCGTGAACCTTCCTTTTGTCTTGAGTCCCGGCAAAATTGTTTTGACTGTATTGATGGGGACGGCGAAACCGATCCCCTGTGTTTCTGGCGAAATTGCCGTACTGATGCCGATTACTTCGCCTTCCAGGTTGATGAGAGGCCCGCCGCCGCTTCCCGGGTGAAAGGAGAAGTCTGTTTGAATGAAATCATCGGTACTTCTGGCACTGATGGCGCTGACAATGCCGGAGCTTACTGTCTGTTCCAGTCCCCACGGATAACCAACGGCTATCACCCGCTCCCCAACTCGAAGTGTTTCGGAGTTGCCGAGGTGAGCCGGGGCGAGGCTTTCGGCCGTTTTAATTCTTAGAAGTGCAATGTCCGTCACTGTATCTCTCCCCACGACCTTGGCATCGTACTCGGTTCCAGCTTGGAGTGTAACCTGAATGCTCTCAGCCTGGTCAATAACGTGACTATTTGTCAGAATGTAACCGTCGCTGCTGATGAGAAAGCCAGACCCCATACTCTTGGCCTTCGATTCTCGCTTCTGGGGCGGAGGCGCGTTCTTAAAGAATTTATCAAAAAAATCATCACCCTTGAATGGTGTCTCTTGCCCTGCTGCATGCGTGACAGTGATTCTGACAACTGCGCTCTTTATCCGAGCTACGAGAGAACTGAGATCAGGGCCGATTGTCAAATCTCGCGGGTGCTCGGGTGCCGTGCGTTCGGGTCGGCCCGTGATTGTGTCTATCTTACTTGTCGGCGCATCCTCTGCCGGCGGTGCTGCCTTGGTAAGAACAAAAACAAACTCTCCTTCGCCATCGATGCTGCCGTATTGCGGAACCTGGGAATTGTGAGTCATCCGCGTCACCTTCGGCTTCACATATGAGGCGAGGTCGCTGAATGTGACATAGCCTTTATCATCCCGGTCTGCCGAACCATCGAGTCCCTCGAGGATATATCTTGTGAACACCCCATGACCATCCTCTTCATGCGCCTGTTCGCCCTTACCGCCTGCAGTCAGCATCTGGTGCGCCTTCCGTGTGGTTATCTTGTTGAGATAGTCACGGTCCATCGGGGGTATGCCTCCTGACCGGGTAAGCCCCAGACCGGAGTAGCAGGTGTCGATTAAGTAGAGGACATGCTTGGCCGGCAGGCGCCTGGAAAACTGCCGCACCTGATCCATGGATATGGCAGTGGAGAAGATGTTCCTGGTATCGCTGTCTACGGGGACGAGGTAACCCATCTGGCTGCCGTCCGCGAGTTCCTCCGTTTGACCGTGGCCGGCAAAGAAGATGATTACGCGGTCGTTCTTTTCCACCTTTTTCGGCAGTTCATCTCCGAGAACTTTAAGGATGTTCTCCCTCGTGGCATAGTTGTCGAGAAGGGTGATGGTATCGAATCCCATTTCTTTGAATCGCTTCTCGATCGACCGGGCATCATTTACGGCATATTCGAGGATAGGCCATTTGTCATAGGCGTTGATGCCGATAATAACGGCGTAGCTGTGATTATAGAGGCTGTCGAGGGAAGGGGAGGGCCTGGAGGTGATCTGAACCCCACGCTTCGCTTTGGAGGCTGCGTCGACGGGAGTAGAGGCCAGCAGTGAAAGCACGCATATGAGCATTATAGCACGAATGGCGTTCATCTGTATGGTCCTCCCGTAAAGAATCTGGGGATTTTTATACACCAAACCCGGCAAAACCACAAGCGATGTTCTTCGTTACACATGACATCTTTCACAAGATCGCTGCATCCGCAAAAGAGCAGAGAAGTGCCCAGTCAGCATCTCCGCATGGGACCCAGGTCATGAGCATGGTCGAGCAAGAGCCACTTCTATACGGGATTTTGTTGTAAATCTAAACCTGTTGAGGTATTAAATAGGAAAAGGCCAAGGAGGGATAATATGAGCGAAGTCGTTCACACATCTAAAATAAAAATCGTCAGGGAAAAGGGGCCGACACGGAGAGCCATGATAGAGGGGTTCTCGGAACCTGTCTATTACGGAGTCCATGGCGGCATCATGAAATTTTACAAAGTGCAGCCGGAAGAGGAGCATGCGGCCACTCTCGACCACATTGTTGCCGCGACAGCGGGTTGAATGATGGGCACACTGGCCACGCTGATGGCCGGAAAGAAGATTCCTACCCCGGAAAGTCTTTACTGGGCCGATGTGGAAGGCGACATCGAGAATGTTAACGGAGTACTCAAGATCACCACCATCCGCGTCAAATACCACCTGAAGGTTCCTGAAGATAAGATCGCAGACGCGAAGGAGAGCTTCGCAAACTATATCACCCGCTGTCCGGCCGCACAGAGCGTCAGTGGTTGTATTAAACTCGAGGATGAATTGTTATTCGAGAAATAGATTTCTGATAAGGCGGGCAATAGCGATGCCGGGGCGGCTGCCCTGCCTCTCTTTGATCTGCTTTGAACGTATTAGCCCTGATCTTTTCACAATTAGTAAATTCGGATTCCCTTGACTGATTAATATAGCAGAAAATGCAAGCTCCCGGGGAGCGAAAGGAGGACTTTATGAAGTGGATTTGCCTTATCGTATTTGTCGTTGCTATCGGTATGCAATCGGACAGTGTTTTTGCACAGGACAGAATGCCCGGCATGCCCCTTGAGAAGATGACCGATCTTCAGAAGAAGTATGCAGAGGAGATTATCAAAGGCCCCCGCGGCGCTCTTTATGGGCCTTTCGTGCCCTTGATTCGCAGCCCGGAGCTCATGGATAAGGCGCAGCGTATGGGGGAGTACTTGCGCTACAAGAGTGCAATCGGGACAAAGTTGAGCGAACTCGTCATCCTGATCACGGCTCGCCAATGGACTCAGCAGGTGGAATGGGCTATCCATGAGCCCATAGCCATCAAGTCAGGCATAAAGGCAGATATTGTAAGAGCGATCGCTGACGGTCGCTACCCCACGGGCATGAGCGAAGATGAGGGTATCGTGTATGACTTCTGCACCGAGCTTCATGTCAACAAGAGCGTTGCGGATGCGACTTATGAGCGCGCCGTGAGGCGGTTCGGTGAGCAGGGGGTCATCGACATGCTCGGGATCAACGGCTATTATACATTTCTTGCGATGATTATGAACGGCACGCGCACGGCCGTGCCGGATGGCAAGCCCGCACCTTTGAAGGCATTTCCGAAGTGAGAATGACGTAGATCCGAACTGCGTTTATCTGAACTGGTTATTGAAATGTATAGGAGAGCTTTCTGGGTGTGCTGCCGGCGGCGATCCATTCCTCAACCGCCGCCTACTCGTGCGAGTGGAGAGTGAAAAATATCTGTTCAGTGATTCTTTAGCGCTTCGGAGAGGATGAGAAAGATAAGCGTGAGAATGGCCATAAGGATGGCCATCAATCCCGGCATTAACCTGGCCCATTTTACGGACAGCGGCGCTGTAACACGCAACTCGTTTTTGGGAATGTCGTTGTGATCGACATCAGAAGATGCGCCCTCATGTATTGCGTGAGAGCGTGTCTCAAGTTCCTGCATCTCTTTTTTATAATCGTTCAGATTCTTTTTCATCCGCGATCCGAATCGGTCATAAGAAAAGGGCGCCCGCTTGCAACGGGCGCCCTCCAGTAAAACATCTTAGAGGCGGATTTCTCCCGCGCTGCACAATTTAGGATCTTTACTTTCCGGTCCTTCCTCGCCGGTAGGCATTACGGTCAGCACCGGGCACGGGGAATAGTTAACAACCCTGTCCGCCGTACTGCCGAAGATTCTTCTGTTGTAGGCCATCTTACGGCTGTTGGTACCGATAACGATCAGGTCTATGTTGTTTTCCTTCTGGAATTTCAGGATTTCCTCGTCGGGGACCCCAGTCAACAATTTGTACTCGACATTTTTGTAGCCTCCAAGTCCCTGCGTACAGCACATGTTGAGCTCTTGCTTGGATTTCTCCTCCATGGCCTTCTTGAGCTCGCCCAGATTCACTTTCGGTGCATACCATTCCGTCATCTTGCCTACATCGTGAATCACATGGACGATATATAATTTTGCTCCGTACCGCTGGGCAAGGTCCGCAGCGTAAGGCGTTGCCTTTACGGCGCCTGCCATGAAGTCTGTCGCTAAGAGAATCTTTTTTATTTCCATAACGCCTCCTTTTTCGTTAGCATTAGGTTCTTATTCTTCTACCACTTCGAGAACGAGATCGCCGTATCGATCTTTAACCGGTATCGTGATCTGAAGAAGATCAAAACAGCGCTTAGCTGCCGCAATAAATATTATTATAACCAACACCATGACGATTACCGAGAGTATCGCGAGGAGATAATTCTGTTTCGGAAGATAGTTTAAAGTGATGTTCAGGTATCCCGCATAAAGAGTCGTAACGGCCATGATGATACCGGGAACGGCGGTCATCCACACATACTTCAATTTCCCCATCCTGATCAGCATGATTGTTCCGATGATCAGGGCGCAGGAGGCAAGTAGCTGGTTGCTCATGCCGAAGAGCGGCCAGATGGTCGTGATATCCCCTGTGTATACGAGATAACCCCAGGCGCCGGTGAAGAGGAAACTGGTTATGATGATGCCGGGCATCCAGCGTTTTTCAAGAAACTTCGGGAAGACCTTGCCTACCATTTCCTGGAGGAAGAACCTTCCGACTCTTGTGCCTGTGTCGACGGCGGTGAGAATAAACACCGCTTCGAACATGATCGCGAAGTGGTACCAATACGACATCAGTCCTTTCATAAACGGTATGGACGAAAAGATATAAGCCATGCCCACGGCGAGAGAGACTGCGCCGCCGGGCCGGCCCTGAATCTTTTCCTGGACCTGTGCCGCAAGGTCGGGAAGGTTGACCGGAACCATGCCGAGCTTCGCGTAAACTGCGGGAGCCGCATTGATGGCGAAGTAGTCTGCCGGAACCAGGACGCAGGCGGAAACGAGAGCCATGATAGCCACGACTCCCTCCACGAGCATTGCACCGTAGCCGATAAACAAAACATCCCGTTCGTTTCCGATCATTTTCGGGGTCGTTCCGGACCCGATGATTGCGTGAAATCCCGATAAGGCGCCGCAGGCGATGGTGATCATGACAAAGGGATACACCGGGCCCGGTATAATGGGGCCGCCTCCGTAGATGAAGGGTGTAAGGGCCGCCATCTGGAAATCAGGACGGACAATGAAGATTCCTATAATAAGCATCGCTATGGTCCCTATTTTCAAGTACGTGGAGAGATAATCACGCGGACATAGAATCATCCAGACGGGAAGGACGGATGCCACGAATCCGTAGATGGGTATGAAAATAGAGATCTGTTTCTTCGTGAGTGTAAATATCGGGGCCCAGGTCGGACTTGCCGCGACATAAGGTCCGACAAGTATCGCTCCTGCAAGCAGGGCAACGCCCATGATGCTCGCCCCTTTCACGTCTCCGGGGCGTAGCACATGCAGCCAGATTCCCATCAGGAACGCTATAGGCAACGTGGCAAAGACAGTGAAAGTTCCCCAGGCGCTTTCAAACATGGCATTGACGACTGCGATGGAAAGGCCGGCGAGGGTTAAGATGAGAATAAAAAGGAACGCAAAGGAAGCAACTGTTCCCGCGGTTTTCCCAATCTCGCTTTCAGCAATCTTTGCCAGGCTGTGCCCTTTGTGTCTTACCGAAGCAAAGAGCACTACCATATCATGCACGGCTCCGGCGAGGACGCACCCTACAATGATCCAGATGGCGCCGGGCAGATAGCCGAACTGTGCTGCCAGCACCGGTCCCAAGAGCGGACCTGCAGCTGCGATGGCGGCGAAGTGGTGTCCGAACAAAACATACTTGTTGGTCTTGACATAGTCATGACCGTCTGGCATGGAAACTGCGGGAGTGGCACGTTCACTTTTCAGCTCCAACACCTTGTTGGCTATGAACAGCCCGTAAAACCGGTAGGCTATGGCAAAAATGCACAATGAAACAAATACCAAAGTTAGGGCATTCATTTTTCTAATTCTCCTTTCTTGGTTTGAGTATTTATATATAAAGTAGCGCAATCCATTCGCGCTACTTAGCACTAAAGGATTACAGGAATATATACAACCGCGAATTTGCTGGGCGGTTATATAATGTTCTGAACGGTTGATAACTGAAGTTAATCGGCCATAGGGAATGAACAAATTAGTGTATTGCGCTCAGTAAAATGTCAACATCGGGGGACTGGCCATCAACTATGGATAATGAGCGGTTCAGAAATTCCATTTTCCCCTGAGTTCTTTAAGATGTCTTCTGCTTACAGGTATGGTGCGGCCGGATTTCGTTTTGATCTCTGCCAGCATATTTTCGTGGAGAATGATCTCGTCTATTCTGTCGATGTTGACGAGGTACTGCTTGTGGCATCTTACAAGATTCGTCTTGTTCTCCAGCACTTTGAGCGTGAGGTCGGTAAAATACTCGCCAGTCGGGCATACCACATATACTCCTGCCTCGTTCGACCTGACATAGTCAACTTCCGCAGTACTGATTAACTTTATCCTGGAGGAAAGGACACAGGGTATCTTTTTGATATCCTGACTCGAATAAACCGGTTTCTCCCCAGCGTTCAGGGCCCTCCTCAGTTTCCGGACGGTCTTAGCGAGTCTTCCTTTCTCTACCGGTTTCAGAAGGTAGTCGAGCGTATTTTCCTCGAATGCCTTGAGGGCATATTCATCGTAGGCAGTGACGAAAACAACATTCGGCATGAGGCTCTCGTCAATCATACCAAGAAGCTCGAAGCCGTTTATCACCGGCATTTGTACATCAAGGAAGAGGGCGTCCGGCCTTTCTCTCTTCATCGCCTGGAGAGCTTCAAGGGCGTTACTGCACTTTCCCAAAATGGTGAATTCACCCGTCTCAAGGAGCAGAGCCTCAAGCTCGTCACGTGAGTGTATCTCGTCATCGACTATAAGGGCGCGCATCATTGAACATGGCCTTCAAGAGGGATTTTTATGGTGACACGCGTCAGTTCATCCGGTACGCTGTATACGGCTGTTCCGAAATCCTTGCCAAATAGTGCCTTGATACGCTTGTCCACGATTTTGATTCCCAAGCCGTCGCCAGCATCAGCTTCCCGGAAGGCTCCGGCATTATCCTCGATCTCAATCAAAGCGTGGCCATCATTGCGGTATGCGCTAATCTTAGCTATTCCTTGTCCCAGCATGTTGGATATTCCATGTTTGATGGCATTTTCAATCAGAGGTTGGAGGGTAAATGTGGGTATCTTCAATTTCAAAAGGGCTGGATCGATATCCATCTGAATTACCAGCCGGTCGTCAAACCTCGCTTTCTCGATCTGCAGGTAGGAATTAACCTGGTCAAGTTCCTCTTCGAGTGTTGAGAGGTCATTTCCGCGCTTCAGATTCTTCCTGAAAAAGTTGGAAAGATGGATAAGCAATTCTCTGGCCCTCATCGCGTTGTTCCGCGTGATGGAGATGATGGTATTCAGAGAGTTGAATAGAAAATGGGGATTTACCTGCGCCTGTAAGAGTTTTAATTCAGTCTGGACGAGGAGGTTTTTCTGCCGCTCATAGCGGGACAGCAGCAGTTGGTTTGACAGAAGATTCGTTATCCCCTCACCGAGCATTTTATTCATATTGAGAAATTGTTTGTTCCTTGGCTCATAAAGCTTGATCGTGCCTATCACATCATTATCGATATGCAGAGGGACCACCAGCACAGAGTTGAGTGGGCAAGTGGCGGATAAAGGGCATATATAACGCTCCCTTTCGCCATCGGCGAAGATGACTTTGTTTTCGGCAATTGCCGCTTTTGTCAATGATGAAACGATGGAGCTGCCCGGCGTATGGTGGTCAGAGCCATGGCCGATGAAAGCCATAACTTTATCCCTGTCGGTAATCGCCACGGCGCCTACGCCCGTCTCTTCGTGGATGATCTTTGCCAAATCCACAGCCGTCTTCTGGTTGATCCCGCTGCCCAGGAAATTCAGGGTTCTTTCCGCAATTTTGAATGCCTTTGCCGATGAGATGGCTGCCACCCTTTCGTACATATTCTTCTGGTCACGGCCGATACTCACGAACAGGGCGGTGCCCAAGGAACTCGACAGGATCATCGGTATAGCAATGACTTTTACGAGGGCAAGAGCATCCAGATATGGCCGGGACACGATGAGAATAATGGCCATCTGGATCATCTCTGCGAAGAATGTGGTGGTAAAGGCGACTTTAGGGTCGAATACAAGATCCGTCTTGTTCGTTCTCTTCAGGTAGAGATGTACGAGACCGCCAATCATCCCTTCGACAGTTGTAGATAGACCACACGAGAAGGCGGTAAAGCCTCCCAGAGAATATCGGTGGAGCCCGCCTGTTAACCCCACAGCCGTGCCGAGAAGGGGGCCTCCGATTATACCAGCCAACACCGGGCCTATAGCCCTCGTATTTGCAATGGCATCCTGTATCGCTATGCCAAGGTATGTGCCCAGTATAGAAACGGCTGAGAAAAAGAAGTATAAATAGATCCTGTCGCGCGTACGGAGGGAATGAGTGGTGAGCGGTCTGAACCACGGTGACTTGCAATATAAATAGGCGATAACGAGAAAAACCGACATCGCCTGGATCAAGCGAAACAGAAGTTCCATTTTCTTCAGAAGTGTCCTTTTAAATGGTTAAAGTATAATAAGGATGGCATCCAGTGTCAATGGCAAAGACCACTTGAGGCAAGTATCAGGATTCAGCCCTCAGCCTTTTACGAGATCGCTGATGAAATTGACCATCTCTGAAAATGCCTTTTCGCTCGCCTGTATGTGAGGTATGTGTCCGCAATTATCGATCATCGAACCTCTCGCCGGCCCCATGACGTTACCTGCAATGGATTCAACCTGGGCAGGCGTACCGTATTCGTCATCTTTTCCCTGAATGGCAAGAAGAGGGCAGGTGATATACGGGAGGTAACTTTCTATGTTCCAATCGCGGAACTCCGGCGAAAGCCAGATATCCGCCCAACCCCGGAACATCAAATCGGTATTACTTCCATGAAATTTTCCCAGGCGCGTTCCTAAATCCGTGTTCTCATATACCTCAACGGCGCGCTTGATACCCTCCACGGTGACATGCTCGACAAAGACATGAGCCGCCTCCGTTATTATACCTGCGACCTTTTGCGGATATGTTCCCCCATATATTATGGCAATGGAGCCGCCGTCGCTATGGCCTATGAAAAGAGGTTTATCGATGGCGCATCGTTCGAGGACTTCGGGCAGAATGAGCAGGGCCTCGTCATGGAGGTAGCTTGCTGTTCTCGGTTCCGTCAGAGGATCGGAACCGCCATGACCCCAGCGGTCATAGACTAGGGCGGGGCAGCCCGTTGCGTCGCATAGTGTTTCAGGGAAGTCTCGCCATTGACCGATGCTGCCCAGTCCTTCGTGGAGAAACACAAGCACGGGTCGATTGCCTGTTTCGGCCTGCGGCTTGATATACTCAGCACAGAGGCGGTGTTTCAATGCATGGATGTCAACCCTGTCCTTAGTAATGGCCAATCAGATCTACCTCCGGCATGTCGCAACAAGTGGGAACGGAAGTTAAATTGCTTACTCAACTCCCGCTATGCCTGTCATTTGATAAAGCATGAGAAACGCTGATCGTACTTGAGCGGTAGAAATTCAATGAACCGATATTCCGCGGCACCGTTGATGTAGAAAGGGTCGTTTTCCATGATTTGGCGGGCTTCGTCAACGGTTCCTACGTTTGCCACGATCACACCGCCCACCCGCGGGTTTTGCGGGCCGGAACAAATAAATTTTGAATTCTTATAGAACAGATCCAGAAATATTCGATGGTCCGCGAGGAGGGTATCGATGACCTCGAGAGGTTTCGTATATTTCCCTAAGATAATAACCATTGAATCCCCCCTTTCTTTTCAGTCAATGAGTATCTCCTCGATTTTCAATCTTCTTCTCGGCGCAGGTGATTCAGCGGGATATCCAACCGGCAGGAGTGCGACTACATGAATATTCCGGCCCCACCCAAAGATTGCCTTGATCGCCTTTTCATCGAACAGTCTTATCCAGCAACTTCCCAGACCGAAATCCAGCGCCCGCAAAACGATATGTTCCACGGCAATGGCGAGGTTTAGGGCTATTCTCGGGGTGAGTTCTTCTATCTCAACGGGTGTGTAGCGCTCGGTCCTGTCGGCAATGATCTTCACTATCCTCCCTTCGACGGCCCCGATCCTGCCCAGGTCCTGTATGCCCGAAACAGTACCATCTATGAAACTCTTTAGATCGATGCAACAGATGAAGACAACGGGAGCTTCGGCAATGAATGCCTGGTTATGAGATGCCTGAGAGAGTTGCAGTCTTGTTTCGCGGTCGCGAACAACCTTGAAGCGCCAGGGCTGTGCATTGGAACCGGACGGTGCGAGCCTTGCGGAGTCCAAAAGTGCCGTTATGTGCTCCTCAGGAACGGGGTCCGGTTTGAACTTTCTTATGCTCCGTCTTTTTTCTATGGCTTCTTTGGTTGTTAACATTCTTCCTCCTGAGATATGCACGGAAGACCACCCTTCATGAAATGGCGGCCAAGATTTCCCGCTTTACTGAAATAAGACTGCATGCACGGCTGCAGATTCTTACACAGCCGCTGCCCGCTCGATGATTTCCCCGACGAGCTTCGCGGTTCTGCCCGTCAATTTCCTGCAGTCCTGGTGCTTCTGGCCTTGCCGATATTCTTTGACCTGGTTCTGATCCATCCAGTTTACGTTGACTATATCCCTGCAGAGGATGTTGCCGTTTGCAATTTCCCCCCTGAAGCGCTTCATTAGTTCGTGCGCATATTTCCACATCCTAAAATCGGCGAACTTGTCACCTGTACTTCTGCCGTACATTAAGCCAATTACGGCAAGGCCCCCGATGAGAGCGCCGCATGTCTCACCGTGCGCGCCTAATCCTCCGCCAAAGGCGTCCATGGCTTTGAGCATATCCTCATTGATATCCTTACCAAGCTTCTCTTGCCCGACCGCAAGAACGGCCTGGCTTCAGTGGAAATGCTTGTCAAACAGGGCACCAGCTTTCTCTTCCATTTCTGAGGGGTTCATAAGACCTCCTTTTCATTAGCTGCGAGAGCATTTGATACCAAGCATGAACCGAAATCGACATCCGTCAGTGCTGCCGTGCATCTAATTATTTAATACAATACCTAAAGATATTTATCAAATCAAATGCGAGTACGATTTTGACTGCAGACCAGCTTTTTTAAATGTATAATTGACGAATCCCGAGTAATGTGCAAAATTACAATCATGGATGAAATGCAAGTAGCTGCGAAAACGGAAATGCGGTAAGAGATGGAAATATGAGAGCACTGATAATGGCCATAATCGGATTGCTGTTGTTTGCAGGGGTCTGGTATTATTTCATGGAAGATGAGAAGACGATAGGTATCTATAAAGTTTATTATTATGCAACGCGATGCAATCCTGACGAGTTTTCCTCAAGCTTTTCCGAGCTTACACTGACGCCTTGCGTAAACAAGATCATCTGGCTGGAGGAGATCAGCCCGAAGCTGTATAAACGTATGAGTTGGACCCCGGAATACGGCACCAAGGAAGGCACACTCGTGCGAAAGTGAATCTCCGTCCAAGAATAATTCCATTGAAGAATGCGGGGAGGTAATGTCTAACAAATCTCCCATATCTTTTCGCCCGAGCCCCTAATCCGCACCGCCTGTCAACTGAAATGAAGCCCAATAATACGGGTGGGGGTATTTCTTCCGGGCGCTCAACTGCGCCTGCCGCAGAGCTTCCCGCTTACCTGTTTTCTTAAGCGCGTTATAAAACCCCGCCATGAGTTCCCCCGTGGCCTGGTCGTCCACCTTCCAGAGGCTCGACACAATGGAATTGCTTCCTGCATAGAGGAAGCCGCGCGTCAGACCTACCACGTCGTCGCCGTTTGCTACCTTTCCCAGACCCGTTTCGCAGGCGCTCAATGTCACGAGGTCGGCATCGATGTTCATAGAATAAAGCTTATCCACCGTCAGCCTGCCGTCGCTCCAATCATCACCGGCAAGGAGTAATGCCGACTTGAGAGGCATGTCGGAGTCAAACTGCCCGTGGGTGGCAAAATGGATATAAGTGAAACTCCGGCAGTATTTCCTGAACGCGGACTCCGTCGCCTCCTTGCGCAGAAGCACGCGGGACTGAGGACGCGTGCGTGCTACCGCCTGCGCTTCTTCCTGGGCATAGGCGAGGTCATAACGCGAGTCGCCGAGGTCGGGATTGCCAAAGGCAAGGATCTCTCCAGGTTTGGAGGATTTCCTGGCATGGAGGTATCTGATAACGCTGGCGCTGGGAAGGATACGGATGCTGTACTGCTCAATCAGGTAGCCTCTGTCATTCAGCAAGGCATTGAATGGAAGATAGTGCAGGGCACCGTGCGGGACGATCACAAGATTGCGCTTGTCCAGCATCTTTTCGAAGGGTTCAAAGAGCCGCTTGTAGAAACTCCGGGATAAGGTAAGATAATCGGAGGAACCCGCCGTCTCAAGAAGACTACGAAATTGCCGGACATCCTCAAGAAGCTTATCGCCCTTGAGACGTATGGACTTCAAACTGTTTCGCGTCAGGACAAAGGCAAACATCTCACCCTCGCTGTAGTAGTACTCAATAAGCGCTTCGTCAGGAGGCATAAGGGCCTGTATGTCGGAGGCGGAAAGTGACGTAACAGTCACAAGAGAGGCGAGTTCCGGGGACTTATCCCGCAGTTCCTGCTTCAGGCTGATAATGACACTGCGGGTCTTGGACTTTCCGGGTGATAGATCCTGCGCGATGACCTCCGCCTCGGCCTTTTTGTCCTCGGCCAAGAGATTGCGGACGTCGCGCTCGTCGCCCGCCTTCACGGCGAAGTCCTGCTTAGAGGCCAGGAGATCGACGAGGGCGCGCGACTTTGACCGCTCCACGTAATCAAAGGCGGCGCCGTACTGGCCGTCCGCATAAAGCGACGCGATGAGGCGGCTGTAAACATTCTGCTTGTCGCCCACAAATCCGATCTTGCTTGCCTCCGTGTTGATGGTCGAGCGCTGCTGTTCAACGAGGTCCACTGCGCGTCTGTAGAAATCTATTGCCTCTTTACGATTGCCTTCGGCATCGGCAATCTTTCCCCGATCAAATAGTATCATCCAGTATATGTCCGTATTGTCCCGTGTCCGGGGCTCTTTCAGGAGGACGTCGTATCCGGCTTTCGCGTCGTTCAGGTTACCCGTTTCATACAGACTCTTATTGAGGATGAATGCCTTGGGCAATTGACTGTAGGCAAATATGTCATCGCCTACGGGCATCGCGCCAGTCAGTATGACGGCGGCAGATGCCAGGGAGCGCGACCAGGAAATGCTTTCGTCTTCTCTGATGTAAGCCAGGCTCTTCTTAAAATCTCCCATGGCCATGTATATCCGTGAAAGCCCGTTGAGCTTATCGGTCTTGAGGAACGTAAAGGGATAATGGGTGCCGATGTCTTCCAGAAGTCTTGCGCATTCCATCGCCTTCTCGCGATTGCCGGAGAGTGCCTGCGCGAGGCCAAGTATGCTTAAGGCCTGAATCCTCATATACCGGTGAAGGTCTTTCTTTGTTACAATGTCATAAGCCTTTTGGGCCTCAATAACGGCCTTTCCATAGTTTCCGAATTCTATATAGGCCTCAGCCCTAAGCAGACGCGGCATGATAGACATATCGAACATGTTTACGGTGATATCGCCCTTATCGATATTGGCGTCGAACTTATCGAGGCATGGAAAAAGTTTGTTATATTTTTTGAGCCTTGAGTAGGAGTAACAGAGATACATCAACTGTCGCGTTGAGGCCGAGTGCAGGTCTTTAACCTGGCTTTCCATGTAGGTCTCCAGTTCAGCGTAACGCGCGGCAGGCATCAACTGATCCTCCTTCGGTACCAGCATTCCCGCACATCCCGAGGTGCCCGCGAGGAGCATCAACAGGATTGATATAATGATTGCTCTGATAATGGATTCTCTCGGCATGGCTGCCTCCCTATCCAGGTATCCGACGGGTTTACGTTTGTTTCAAAAGGCATTCGCAGGCGCCTTGGCAGATGCAATCAGATTTCATCAGGAGCTGAGGTCAGATGGAATTTGCCTTCTTTGGTCTCCACCTTGCCATTTCTGATTAATCGTTCGAGATGCTTCATTATCATTCCCCGTTCGGCGAACTCAAAGAAATACCGCGGCTGAAACTCTCTTCTGAAAATGATCCAGCGCTCGACAATCTCATCCGCAGTTCTTGGCCTTTCGAGGAATTCCAATATCCTTTTTCCCCTCGTGGTAATAACAGTAAGATAGGTCTCTGCCAATTCCGTAATATCACCGCGAATTATGCCGGTTTCGTGCGAGGTGATATAGATGTCTGCGGGGATCTCCAATAATCTGTGCATGGATTGTATGGTCTCGTCAATGTCCGAAACCCTGTCGCCGTACCAGGGACCGAATCGGGAGAGGTCGAGATCCCCCATGAATAATATTCCCTGATCGGGAAAATAAAAACTGCAGTGTCCGGCAGTGTGGCCCGGGGTGTGGATTACACGCATTTTCGTATCGCCGAAAATGAGGACATCACCGTCAGCAAACTCGAGAGAGGGTGCGCGCTCCCGGAAGTGAAATCTATTGAGAAAAAGATCGTCCCATTCCGCCTTGTACTGTGAATCGAGCAAGCCGCAGTAGTCGAGAAATGCGCTGTAGGATTTGAAGCAGGCGCCGATGTCCTCGTGCACATAAAGTTCGGCTTCAGGAAAGAGGTAATTAAAGGCGATATGATCCTCGTGGTAATGGGAGTTGATTATTAGATCGACCCGTCTTTCATCGGCGAGCTTCCTTAGAAACGTTTCGTCCGAAGCCGGATCGATGATCGCCTTTTTCTGGTCATCGATGTACAAGGAATTGCAAAAAGGGTATCTTCCGCCACCGGTTCCGGGAACAAAAACTATATTGCCGAACCTTGTCTCGTCCATTTTTTTGTACCGCTTCGATACTGATGAAATGCAGAATGATGCACGTCGCATCAATAAACGCAAAGCGATTTATTGTGTGATGGCTCTTTGCACAACTTTCCCTGGCTCATGCTTAGGTATTTGCCCCGGCGCCTTCTGGATTTCATTCATTTCCGATATAATGTGCTTTTCGCTATTCCCAATTTCTTTGCAATCTCTATCTTTGGTATGTTACCCTTCAACATGTGAAGCCACGGTCGTCTACGACCATAAACGAGAATACTTAGGAGGTCAATGTTATATATGGCAAAGTTAAAACATCTTTTTAGTCCTATCAAGATAGGAAAAATGGAACTGAAGAACAGGGTGGAGTTCGCACCCGTAACGGACAATTTCGGTATTGACGACTACGTGACGGACCGCATGATTAAGTTTTATGAGGACCGTGCAAAGGGTGGCGTAGGTTTAATAAATATAGGGTACTTTACCGTGAACTATCCCCATAATCCCCTCGGCATCGGAATGTACGACGACAAGTTCATTCCGGGGATCCGTAAACTTACGGATGCGTGTCATGCGCACGGCGCAAAGGTGGGGGTGGAGCTCGCCTTTGAGGAGAATTATGCCAAACGGCGCGGCGGACCGTTTGAGTATATTGGGCCTTCTGATGTTGCGACGCGGGCAGGAAAGCAAAGGCCCCGACCCCTCACAACCGCTGAGGTTGAGGAGATCGTGGAGCAGTTCGGCGACGCGGCCAGGAGGGCAGTCGAAGGAGGGTTTGATTTGATCCATATCCTTGGCTCTGCCGGTTATCCGATAGCTCAGTTTGCTTCACCGCTCACGAACAGGCGCACCGACAAATACGGCGGCAGCTTCGAGAAGAGGTTGCTACTGCATACCGAGATCATCCAGTCGATGAAGAAGAAGGCAGGCGATGATTGTATCATATCCTGGAGGATGGGCGGCCAGGACTTTATGCCGGGCGGGAACACCTTAGAGGATTCGGTGAAGATCGCGCAGTGGCTGGAAAAGCAGGGAGTTCAGGTGATAAATGTTACAACGGGCTGGCACGACTCAGGCGTACCATTTATCCAGTACTTTGTCCCTAAGGGAAACTGGATTTTCATGGGAGAGCGCATAAAGAAAGGCATCAATATTCCGGTCATCGTTGGCACCAGGATTGTCGATCCGATAATGGCGGATAAGATTATCGGTGAAGGCAGGGCCGATATGATTTATTTAGCCAGACCGCTGATTGCCGATGCGGAGCTGGTAAACAAAGCTAAGGAAGGGAGATTTGATGACATAGTGCCCTGCACGTCCTGCTGCCTGTGCTTTGACGCGTGGTCACGGACAGAACCTATATATTGCCAGGTAAACGCGAGAGCCGGCAGGGAGCTGGAGCTCAATATTATTCCAGCCAGGCAGAAGAAGAAGGTCTTCGTGGTGGGGGGCGGCCCCGGAGGCATGGAAGCCGCAAGGGTCGCCGGACTGAGAGGACACAAGGTAACCTTATTTGAGAAATCCGACAAGCTCGGCGGCGCCCTTAACGCGGCCGGCGCTCCCTCTGTGAAGGACGGCGTCGGATATTTCCGTGAGTACCTGATCAAGCAAATGAAGAAAGAAGGTATTGAGATAAAACTCAATACCGAAGTTGAAAACACCATTATAGAGAAGGAACGTCCCGATGCAGTAATCGTGGCTACGGGCGCGACTCCTATTATCCCCGATATTCCCGGCGTCAGGGGCAAGAATGTTGTACTCGCGGCGGACGTCATGGGCGGCAAGAAATCGGTCGGTAACAAGGTCGTCATTGTCGGCGGCGGGATGGTTGGCTGCGAATTGGCCGACTTCCTTCACGAGGAAAAGGGCAAGTCCGACATAACCATACTTGAAATGCTGCCCAAAGTAGCCGTAGATGTCGGGCCTACGCTCAGGTGGGTCGTCCGCAAGCGTCTCAATGAGTTCAAGATAAAAATAAAGACCAACGCGAGGGTCTCAGAGATAACTGACAAGGGTGTGAAGAGCGTGTGCGGCGGCGCGACCGAGGTTTTCGAAGCAGACACTGTGGTCATTGCGACAGGCTATGAGCCCTGGAACAAACTGGTCAGGGAAATTGAAGGCAAGGCCGGTGTATCCGTCGAGGCTGTGGGCGACTGCGATAAGATTGCCAGAATCGCCGAAGCCGTTGAAAGCGGATTCCGGGCAGCGTTGAAACTTTAGCAATTCACATTACTGATGATGGTGAGTCTCTTCTCTTCGCGCCGGTTGCGTACCGTTCGACGAATTCAAAGTACTTTAAAATTGATAATCCTCGTGAGGTGGAGCCATGTACTCTTGTGATTTTACGATCTACGATATGATTGCCCGCAATGCCGCTTTATATCCGGGAAAAAGCGCGATCGTGTATGGTGACAACCGAATATCGTTCAGCGGGTTTCAAAAATTGTGCGACCGCTGTGCCGCTGGCCTCATGAAGGAAGGCATTGACTTTGGCGACCGGATTGCCGTTTTATCCAGCAACAATGACGATTTTCTGATCCTTTGCGGCGCGGCAGCGAAAATCGGCGCGATTATAGTTCCTGTGAACTATAGGTTGGGTCAAGGAGAGGTCGAATACATCCTCAGGGATTCGGAGCCGAAATATATCTTCAGCAGCAAGGAATATAGGGATCCGGCCCGTGAAGCCTCGCTCTGTGCGGGCTCTATCAGAAAGCACTTCGTCTTTAAGGCAGATATGAACGAGGGTGATTTCATTCCATTTGAGACACTCCTGCTGAACGGAAAACTAACGGAGTCAGGAGTGGTGTCGGGTGGTCACGCGTATATGATCGTTCATGCCGCCGCCGTGGGCGGAAAGCCGCGGGGTTGTTTGCTGAGCCAGGCGAATATGTTGGCCGCCGGCCTTCAGATGGCCCACATGTTTAAGCTTATGAGCAGTGACTGCCACATAGGCACCTTGCCTCTCTTCCACATCGGGGGATTTTCCTTTTTCATAGCAGTGATGCATCAGGGAGGAAAGAATGTGATCATGGACCGTTTCGATCCTTTGCTTGTTCTGAAATTGACCGACAAGGAACACGGCACATTTCTCGGGACATTTCCGCCAATGCTCGCAGCTATTCTGGATGCACAGGAGAAACAGTTCGTTGATACATCAAGTTTGAGGGTAGTCACGGGTATGGACAGCCCTGATACCATTCAACGCTTTTTGGGAAAAAATCCCCAAGCGGCCTTTTGCAGCCTGTATGGTCAGACGGAGGCCATGCCGGTTTCGAGCTGCGATGTTGAGGAAAAAGCGGGGAGCATCGGGTTGCCGGCTGTCATGACGCGTGTGGCAATCTTTGACGCTCTCGATCGGGAAGTTCCCGTGGGCGGGCAAGGAGAGATATGCGTACGGTCGCCTTCCGTGTTCCTTGGCTATTGGAATCTGGAGACAGATACAGCCTACACCTTTCGCAATGGCTGGCATCACACGGGCGACCGGGGGAGGATGGACGAGGAAGGCTATCTCTATTACAGCGGGCGAAATCCGGAAAAGGAACTAATCAAACCAGGCGGTGAAAACGTCTATCCCGCGGAAGTTGAAAAAGTGATCCTCAGTCACGGCTCTGTCGAAGAGGTCGCAGTCATCGGCGTTCCCGATGCAGAGTGGGGCGAAGCTGTCCAAGCTGTCTGTGTTCTCAAAAAGGGAAGCGTGGTAGGTGCGGCGGAATTGATCGAATTCGTGGCTTCCAAGATTGCCCGCTATAAGAAACCAAAGCACGTCCTTTTTGTCGAGAACCTGCCAAAAACGGCGAGCGGCGAAATCAACCGGGAGGAAGTAAAGAAGCTCTACTCGGGAACAAAATGAGCCAAGGAATGTTTGTCTGGACGCAGATTAAGTAATTATTGAGTGCAACCAAACAGCCTGGATGCGCTGCATGAACTATCCCTTCGGCAAAAGGGGTACTTTCCAGAATCCGTCCCCGGTACAAGAACTAAACTGCCGAACCTTGTCTCTTCCATTTATTTACTCTGCCGCATGATTGTGGATTTGATTCAATTTCCGATATAATGTGCTTCTCGCTATTCCCAATTTCTTTGCAATCTCTCTCTTGGGGATATTCGATCTGATCATCTTCATTATCAAATCACTCTCTATCTTGTTTACGGGTTCAATTTTAGTAATGTCGTCCATTGACTTCATGTCCGTAATTTCTGACGGCAAGAGGTCAGCCGTAAGTATGTTGGTATGTGCAATATTGATCATTCTTTCGAGGACATTTTGCAACTCTCTCACATTACCCGGCCAGTTGTAATTCATGAATCTCTCGAAGACCTCAGCTTCGATTTTCTCGATCTTCTTCCCCATCGTCTTGCCGATATTACTTACAAAACACTCGACCAAAAGGGGAATGTCGTCTTTTCTTTCCCTGAGCGGTATGAGACGAATGGTGAATACGTTTGACCGATAATACAGGTCCTCTCGGAATTTGCCTTTTCGAACTTCTTCCTTCAGGTTCTTATTGGTTGCTGCAATGATTCTGACGTCTATCGTTGTTACCCTGGTGCCGCCGATCCTGATTATGGATTTGTCTTCAATCACCCGCAGGAGGGCTGTCTGCAGCTCCAAGGGCGTTTCCCCCACCTCGTCCAAAAATATTGTGCCGCCGTCTGCGAGCTCAAATTTACCCGGACTGCCGCCTTTTCTTGACCCGGTAAACGCCCCTTCGGAATAACCGAAAAGCTCGCTGGTTATCAGATCCCTGGGGATCGTCGTGCAGTTAATTGCGACGTATGGGCCGTCGCTGCGACTGCTGCTGTTGTGAATTGCCTGAGCGAAAATATCTTTTCCTGTACCGCTTTCTCCCAGGAGCAGGACGTTCGATTTGATCTGGGATGCTATCTTGGCCTGCCTGATCGTTTCCAGAAAGTTCGCATCCTGACCGATGATTTCCTCGAAGCGAAATTTCGCCTTCGCCCCCATCATTTTCATTGCCAAGGTCCGGGCCCTTTTAATCTCATCCAGGATGATGACCTTGCCGATGACATCGTCCATGGACATTATAGGGTAACAGGACAGAGTGTAATCACCCTGGACGCTCTTACAGGCGATTCTCACTTCCATATCCGTGAGAGTGTGGTTATTGTTTATCAGATTGAGCAGGTTCTTGTTATATTTGCTCCAGACCTCGGCTGTATTTTTCCCAAGAAACCTGTCTGCATCTTCTCCAAAAGCTTTTTTAGCGTTCTTGTTCATCATCGAAATACATCCGTCGTTATCCACGGTCATTATGATTTCAGGAATAGAGGATATAACCGTCTTTTGAAAACTGTGCGCAATCCTGTATTCGGTCAATGCCTTTCTGAGCCGAATTTCGTTCTCTATGGCATGTGCCGCGGCTGCAACCATCCCCAGCGTATGCGGATTGGCTTTTTGATATGGTCCCGTCATGTCAATGACGCCGATCAATTTGCCGTTTAAATCATGAACCGGAGCGCCTGAACATGTCCACTTATGGGAGTTGATGCAATAATGTTCGCCGGCATAGACCTGAAAAGGCTTCCCTAATTTTATTACAGTTCCTGCGCCATTGGTCCCTGCGACTTCTTCGGACCAGCAGCTGCCCACAATGAAATTCCCTCGTCTTACCCTCTCCATCACATCATCATCCCCAACAAGCTTCAACATGTATCCATCAGCATCAAAGAGTGCAACTAAAAAGCCCGATCCTACGACAAGACCATAAAGGTTCTTCATGAAGGGGAGGCTGATGTCTATCAGCTCTTCATTTTTTTTCAAGATATCTGCAAGTTGAGAATCATCAAGAACCACAGGAACCCTGGTCAGATGCGGGTTGACATTCTTTTCCCTGCACCTGTCCCATGAATCCAGAATAGTCGAGGATATTATGAATTCGCTGACGGGAATTCCGCTTATATATTTTTTCCATTCCGCATAAAGCACATCAAATTTTTCTACAAAGTCCATATCTCGCTCTGTACCGTTCCTTCCTGGAGGTTATTCTTGATGAGGCCAGTTCCGTCGACCATATACTACTCGCTTGGGATAGAAACCTGAATGTCTCATTATGTCTCATTGTGTCCCGGAATGTCCGATGTGACCTAAAGTGGGACAATAATCTCAAAGCATGATTCCCCGACAATTGCAAGCTCATTTTCAGAATACATCGTGTTTTCAGATGATTGGTATATTATTTGATGAGCAATATAGACATGGCACAACGTCTGCTTCATCGCAGTGCGAATATAACAAAGAGAGATAGCATCAGCTCTTAATTCAAACAAAAGGAGTCGGACAGTGCTGCGGACTAAAGATCAATATCACGATGATCTCTTCAAAATGAAGCGGAATGTATTCATAGGCGGAGAAAAAGTTGGCAGAGATGACCATCGCCTTCGGCCGGGCATCAACGTGCTTGACGTTACTTTCGATCTCGCCCGGGAGTCAAAATGGAAGGGGTTGATAACTGCAACGTCATCCATAACAGGCGAGGAGATAAACAGATGGTCCCATCTGCCTCAGAGCCCCTACGATCTCCTGCAGAAACAAAAAATGATCCGCTGTGTTGCACGCCGGGTCGGGGGCTGCATACAGAGATGCATGGGACACGATGCCATCAGCGCATTGGCAATCTGCACGAAGGAAATAGATGAGGCCAAGGGAACAGACTACCATAAGAGGTTTATGACCTACCTCAGGGACTATCAGATGAGGGACGGCGATGGCTGCTGTGCGCAGACAGATAGCAAGGGAGACCGCACGAAACGGCCGAGCGAACAGCCGAACGCTGATGCGTATGTTCACATCGTGGAAGAACGTAAGGACGGGATTGTAGTAAGCGGTGTAAAGATGTCCATCACTCAGGTGGCGTATGCTGATGAGATATTCGTGCTGCCCACCAGGGCATTGATGGAAGACGACCGCGACTTTGCCGTGGCCTTTGCACTTCCTGCGGATTGGGATGGCATTAAATTGATAACACGCCCCGTGTGGCTCCGCGAGAAGGATGACCCAGGCGCATCGCCCTTCTGCAGATACGGGGTATCGGATTCAGTTGTCGTTTTCGATAATGTATTCGTCCCCAAAGAAAGGGTTTTTATGTGCCGGGAATGGGAATTCGGACGTCGGCTTGCCCTGCTCTTTGCGGACTCCCACCGCCACAGCTACAGTGGCTGCAAACCCGGTATGTCGGACGTGCTCTGCGGCGCCGCCATGCTCGCGGCAGAGGCAAACAATATTCAAAAAATATCCCACGTTCGCGAGAAGCTTTCGAGTTATGCGGGCGCCGCCGAACTCGCTTATGCGGCAGGAGTGGCCTCGGCCATATACGGTGAAAAGACATCGAGCGGCGTTTTCTTCCCGAATAAGATTTACGCCAATGTCGGCAGAAGACTCACGGGGGAGCTGATCTATCATGAATACAACTTGCTTACGGAAATTGCAGGCGGCATTGCAGTTACGCTGCCCTTTGAAGAGGATTTCCATGCAGAAAGTACTAAGAAATATCTGGATAAATTTATTGTGAGGAATCCAAAACTTTCTCCGGAGGTTTCTCTCAAGATATGGAAATTTGTTGAGAGCATTGGCGCATCGCCCATGTCGTCGTGGTATGAAATTGCAGGCGTACATGGCGGGGGATCTCCCATCATGGAAACGATTGCCCTTAACCTCGATTATGATTTCGATGAGAAAAGGCGCCTTGGGAGATACTTGTCCGGCATCGATGAGACATTCGATGATACGAAGGCGCTGGGGTTGGAGCCTACCTTCGGGACGAGTTTGGCGAGTGATGATGGGCAAGAACTGAAGAAATGAGAATGCTGGCATTAGTGGCAGAATAAAATGAAAGAGGGAGTATCACTGATGAAAGAAGAAGACACGAAAAAATCGTTGGACAAGCGGATGACTCTCAGGGAGGCGATATCCAAGTATGTATTTGACGGATGTTCAATTGCCTTCAGCGGCATGGGTGGGGAGCAGGTTGTTGCCCCAACCTATGAGATCGTAAGACAGGGACAGAAGAATCTGACGCTAATGGGTGACAGTCCGTGCGAGGTCGGGGACTATCTTGTGGGGACGGGTCAGATAAGGAGGGTCGAGGTCGCGTGGTTAGCCTTCGCAGTAGCGGGTGTGAGCCCGAATTACAGGCGGGCCGTGGAAGAGGGTCTCCCTCATAAAATAGAGGTTCGCGAATTTTCAAATTACACCATGGGCCTGCGATTCTTAGCCGGCGCGATGGGTCTTCCCTTCATGGTGACAAGATCTCTCGCGGGAACCTCCCTTGAAAAGTATAACGACATGATCAAAGTGATAGAAGACCCGTACGGGGGCAAAAAGGTGGCGCTCGTTCCTGCCGCCAAGCCTGACGTAGCAATCATCCACGCCAACAGGGCCGATATTTTGGGGAATACGCAGTTCATCGGTTTTTCATCAAATGGAGAAAACATCGCAAGGGCGGCGGCGAGGACAATAGTAACCTGCGAGAAGATAGTCTCAACTGATGAGATCAAGAAGGCGCCGACGCTTACCTCGGTGCCGCAGTATGCGGTGGACGCCGTGGTCGAGGTACCGTTCGGCAGCCATCCGTGGAACATGCCCTATGCATATGCGTATGATTTACCGTTTCACATGAAGATGATGGCCGGGATAGACACAGCAGACGGTTTCAAGAGGTGGATGGATGAATGGGCGTTCGGTTGCAAGGACCATGAGGAGTATTGCGAGAAGGTAGGTTGGGCCCGTTTGAAAAAGCTGGCGCAGATTGAACGAAAGTTCTGCAAGAGCAAGTTGTGAGCGCAGATCCGACAAACGAAAAGATCCGAACACGGGAGGAGAACGATTTATGAGTACAACTGAAAAGAAATATGCTGAGGATTATACGCTTCAGGAATTGTTGGTTGCTGCAGCCGCAAGAGAGATCAAGGACAGGGAGGTGGTTTTTGTCGGCGTTGGCATACCTTGTCTGGGAGCGCTTGTCGCGAAATTGACGCATGCGCCTGATGTCATTTTGGCAGTGGAGTCGGGATGCATCGGTCCTTCGCCATACCGTCTCATGCTTGGTATAGGGGACAATGCCTGCGTGGAGAACGCGATTTGTATAACTTCGCTGTGGCGGGCTTTTTCCGACCAGCAGCGCGGGTATTTTGACATAGGGATGCTGGGCGGCGCGCAGGTTGACAAGTACGGCAATTTGAACAGTACGGTGATATTCGGCGGCGGCAGTTACGAGAAACCGAAGACGCGTCTACCCGGAAGCGGCGGGGCGAATGATATTGCGATTTCCGCGAAGCGGACCCTGATCATGATGAACCAGCAGAAGCGCCGGTTCCTGGAGAAGGTAGACTATATTACATCGCCGGGCTATCTGGACGGTCCTGGTTGTCGTGAGAAATACGGATATCCGGGAGGGGGTCCTGCGGTGATCATCTCGAACATGGCGATTTTCCGGTTTGATGAAAAGACGAAGGAGGCATACCTTGATTCCGTGCATCCGGGGGTAACTGCTGAGGCTGTAAGGAAGGAAGTGTCATGGGACTTGCAGGTGTCTCCCGATTTAAAGACAACGCCGCCTCCGACGAATGAGGAGGCAAATATCATCCGGACGCTGGACTCTCAGAAGGTCTACACCGGCGGCGGACTGAAAAATCTTACATTCGAGAACTACATCAAGATGCTTAATTCTTCGCACGAGAAGATCAAGGTGATGTTCGAGTGACATTCCAGGGGTGAGACAATGAGGAAAGACCTGATTGAGAAGATTTTTTCTTTGGACGGGAAGACGGCCGTTATTACCGGCGGCTACAGGGGGATAGGCCTGGTGATCGCGGAAACCTGTGCGGAAGCCGGGGCAAATGTGGTATTAGTTGCACGAAACTTATCCGCCTGCCGCGAGACGGCGGAAAAAATAGAAAAAACTTTTGGTGTCAAGACTGCCGGCAAATCCATGGACGTCCGCGACTCCAAATCTGTTGACCGCGTGATTCAGGAAATTTTCGATGAATTTGGCAGGATCGATATTCTTGTAAACAGCGCCGGGATCCCGGGAAGTGAAAAGCCCGTTTTGCGAATGACCGACGAGGATCTGGATGAGGTCATGGGCGTGGATTTCAGGGGAACGTTCCTCGTTTCTAGAGCCGTCGGACAGATAATGGTGAAGCAAAAGAGCGGGAGGATTATCAACGTAGCTTCCATCCTCGGAAAGATTTCCGCACGCAACATGGCGGGATATTGTGCGAGCAAGGCTGCAGTTATCCAACTGACCCGGGTTATGTCTTTGGAGTTAATGCGGGATAACGTGCAGGTTAACGCCCTCTGTCCAGGATACATCCTTACCGATTTTAACCGCGATTTCTTTGATTCGGAAATGGGCAAAGGACTGGTAAAGAAGATGATCCCTTTGAACAGGGTAGGGCGGTTGGAGGAATTGCAGTCAACGGCTCTTTATTTGGCCACATGTCCTGCTTTCCTGACGGGAGCGGAAATTTACATCGACGGCGGCCATACGATTGTTTAACATTTAACACATAAATTAACATTAGGGAGCAAATTGAAAATGAAAGATGTAGTGATGGTGAGTGCATGCAGGACGGCGATCGGTGATTTTCTCGGCGCCTTGAAAGATGTGCCGGCGCGTCAGTTGGCGATGACGGCCGGGAAGGCGGCGATAGAAAGGGCGGGGATTTCTTCGGACATCATAGACGAGATCTGCGTGGGCCAGCTTTATACAGGAATGCAGGGGTCTCTGCCTGCGCGGCAGGTCGCCATGAGGATAGGCCTTCCACACAGGAGCGGCGCCGTGACGGTCAATCAGAACTGCACCTCCGCGATGCGGGCGTTGGAGATTGCCTGCCACAATATCATGCTTGGCAAGACGGAGGTCGGCCTTGCTGTGGGTGTCGAGAGTATGACGAATGCGCCGTATCTCATACCGAAGGCGAGAATGGGTTATCGTATGGGCCAGGGGACTATCGAGGACAGCATGCTGCATGATGGTTTGATCGATGAACTTGTTCCGGGTCACATGGGTATGACGGCGGAGAATGTTGCAGAGAAGTATGGAATCACGCGCAGGGAATGTGATGATCATGCCCTGCTGAGCCATACGCGCGCCGTTCAGGCGATCGACGAGGGGAGATTTAAGCGGGAGATCGTCCCTGTGGAGATAAAGACCAAGAAAGGCGTTAAGATCTTTGATACGGACGAGCATCCCATACGGAATGCGAGCATGGAAACCATGGGTCAGTTGCCCACGGTGTTCAAGAAAGGCGGTGTCGTTACCGCCGCCAATGCTGCCGGCATCAATGACGGCGCCTCTGCTGCGGTAATCATGTCCAAGGATAAGGCCGCGGAACTGGGCATTAAGCCGCTCATGAAGTTGATCAACATATGCGGCGAAGGCGTGGACCCGGTGTTTATGGGTCTCGGCCCGGCGGTTGCCGCTCCCAAGTGTCTCAAGCAGGCGGGAATGAAATTTGCCGATATCGAATATTGGGAATTTCATGAGGCCTTTGCAGCGCAGTGGCTGGGTGCAGGGAGAAAGCTGAAAGAGGATTTCGGGATGGTGCTGGATATTGAGAAAGTCAACCACAATGGTTCCGGTATTGCACTCGGGCATCCTGTGGGGAGCACGGGTCTCCGCATCATCATTACCATGTACTACGAAATGGAGAGGCTGGGCTTGACGCTGGGCGGCGCGTCCCTGTGCGTCGGAGGGGGGCCGGCGATGGCCTCGCTGTGGACAAGAGAAATCTGACAAACGGAGCTGAGACAGGCATCAAGAAAGTGGCGTTAAAATATTGCGGAGGATGTAATCCGGGTTTCGACCGTGTAGCTTACGCAGAGAGTGTGAAGTCGGCGGCGGGCCCTGTCATAGAATGGGTTACGCTCGAGGATGAAGGATTTGATACCGTACTGCTGATTTGCGGCTGCGAGACGGCCTGCCCGCTGCGGAGCATTGATTTCAGCCGGTACAGGCAACGCGTATCCATTAAGAATGACAAAGTATCTCCGGGGGATTTAGTGAATATTCTATTAGAAAGTGAGGAGGCAAATGAAGATTAGAACCAAAGAAGATTATATAAAGAGTCTCAAAGATCAAAAAGTGGTCATATATTATAACGGCGAGTTGGTTGAAGACCGTACGACTTTCCCGGCCTTCATCCCGCACATAAATTCCGCCGCAAAGACGTATGAACTGGCGCTGCTTCCGGAAAACGAGGACCTCTTGACTGCCACCAGCAACGTCACCGGGAAAAAGATAAACCGCTTCACGCACATCCATCAGTCTGTGGACGACCTGATAAAAAAGGTTCAGATGCTGAGGCTGATTGCACACGAAACAGCGAGCTGCTTTCAGCGCTGCGTAGGTTTTGACGCCATGAATTCCCTTTACATGACCACGTACGAGATCGACGAGAAACACAAGACGAAGTATTTCGAACGATTCGTGGAGTACCTCAAGAGGATCCAGGAAGAGAACTTCATGCTTGTAGGCGGGATGACAGATCCGAAAGGCGACCGCTCCAAGCGGCCCAGCCAACAGGCCGACCCCGATTTATTTACCCGCGTGGTGGAGAAACGCAAGGACGGCATAGTCGTAAGGGGGGCCAAGGCACATCAGACGGGCGCGGTCAACAGCCACGAGATCATGATCATGCCTACCCAGGCCATGGGAGAAGGAGACGAGGCTTACGCCGTAGTCGCCGCGATTCCCCTTGACGCCAAGGGTGTCACGCTGATCTTTGGCCGTCAGACTAACGACGAGAGGAAATTTGAATGCGGTATAGATGCCGGCAATTGTGAATTCGGGATGGTCGGAGGGGAGGCGCTCGTTGTTCTCGAAGACGTGTTTGTTCCCTGGGAAAGAGTATTCATGTGCGGTGAAATTGATTTTACGGGAATGCTTGTGGAACGATTTGCCACGCTGCACCGCCAGAATTATGGGGGATGCAAGGGAGGCGTCTCGGATATAGTCATCGGCGCAAGCGCGCTCGCAGCGCAATACCAGGGCACTCTCGATGCCTCACATATCAAGGATAAACTCGTCGAGATGCTGCACCTGGCGGAGACGGTTTATTCGGGTTCCATAGCCTGTTCAGCGATGGGTTCGAAAACAAAAAGCGGGGCGTACTACCCTGATCCGCTCCTTGCCAACTGCACAAAGCACAATATCACGCGTGTTATTTACGATATCTCAAGGCTTGCGCATGACATCGGTGGGGGCATTATGGCAACCCTTCCTTTCGACAAAGATCTGAGGAGTCCGGTGGTGGGAAAGTATGTGAAGAAATATATGAAAGGCGTCGAGGGCGTTTCGACGGAGACAAGAATGAAGATCGTGAGACTCCTCGAGAACATGACCGGCGGCACTGCGCTCGTTGAAAGCATGCACGGCGCGGGTTCGCCGCAGAGCCAGAGAATCATGTACCAGCGGCTCGGGAAATTGGGCCAGAAAATGAAGATGGCAAAAAAGATTGCGAAGATAGACGAATGAGGTCTGCCCTTGAGTGCTGTGCGAATTGAACAGGGCAGGGAATTTCAGGAATTGCTGCGTCGAAAATTATACTTGCGGAGAGAGGGGGGATGCCGGGACGGATAACATCAGAAGGCGTACATAAAATCATAATGCCGGCCGTGTTGATTGTCGCCGGATATGATCATGGTGCATGTCGTTATGTTAAGGTGATAAAGATAAATAAAGGGGGTATAAAGAATAATGACTAACGGTGTAAAAAAAGCATGGGGATATCGCCATATGATATTGATTATCATCTGGTTTATTTACCTTATTAATTATTTTGATAGGATTTCTGTATTAACATTTCTACCGTTCATCCAGAAGGATCTTATGTTGACGGCCGTTCAACTGGGATGGCTGGGCTCCATATTCTTCTTTGGATATTCCTTGGCGCAGTTTCTCGCTGGGTACTTAGCAGACAGGATCGGTCCTAAGAAGACCATGGGCATTGCCGTCTGGGTCTTCACGATCGTCACTGGAATTACCGGATTTGTCCAGAATTACTGGCAGTTCATCGTCCTCCGTCTCAGCCTCGCGGTCGGCGAGGGGCAGCATTTCGCGCCGTCCATGCGAATGATTGCCAACTGGTTCCCGCGGCAGGAAAAGGGAAGGGCGACCGGGTTCTTCTCGACCACGTGGGCCGTTGCCCCCGCGATAGTTCCTATTCTTGTTACCCAACTGGCGGCAGCCTTCTTTGACGGCGCCTGGCGACCCGTATTCTTCGTCCTCGCAGTCCCGGGTTTCCTGTGCATCTGGCTGCTCAAGAAGTACGTATCCGATTCTCCGAAGACCATGTTGGAAATGGGAAAGATGACGAAGGAAGAGCACGACATGATCGTATCTTCTATAGATGTGCAATCAAGTGAACATGGCAAGACATACAGCAGTAAGATGTATGCGACAGACATTCAATTCTATCTTTACACGGCCGGCCTCGTAATCATGCTGATGATCTACTGGGGAATGACCACGTGGATCAGCACCTTCCTCGTCAAGCAGCACGGCATGAATCTGAAGACAATGGGATTTTATGCATCACTGCCTTACGTTGTGGCCTTCTTCGCGATGTACATAGGCGGGTGGATGGCGGACAAATGGTTCCACGGCAGACCGAAAGTCGTCACGATTATCTCTTTCATCGGGTGCATCCCGGCACTTTACTTTATCGGACATGTTTCCAAAGGCGATACGAGTATGCTCTTGCTTGGTTTGGCCATCGGCGGATTCTTTGTCAACCTGGCCTGGGGCATGATGTATTCCTTCCCGTCGCTGCGCTATCCCAAGGAAGTTGTCGGCCGGGCGGTCGGCGTATCGAACGGCGTGGGACAATTCGGTGCCTTTGTTTCCCCCATGATTGCCGGATATCTGGTCGTCACGCTTCCCGATAACACATACGATTTCGGGAATGTGTTCCTGTTCTGGTCGATGCTTGCCTTCTTTGGGGCGATCGCCATCTCGTTCCTTAAAGAAAGATCGATCGTCGATTTCGGCAGTTTCGAATCACAGAAGGGCGGTGCGATGGAGAAGAAATAATATCCGATGAAACAAATCGGATGAAACAAGATTCCAGGGTTTGTTGGCAGACAGGAAAAAGGATTTGCGGCTCGGTGTAATGCAAGGATATGAGAGACTGCAGATCCTTTTTCCATTTTTAATGTTTTATGATATTGTTCGCATGATCATAGACGCCATCATTTATCAATAACCAAACAATACATTAAAGGGAAGAGATCATGGATATAAGAAAAGTTATTGACTCAATACGAGAGACAGAGGTCGTAAGTTTGTGTCAGGAGCTGATTAGAATCATAAGTGTAAACCCACCCGGAGACGAACTCCCGATCGCCGAATATGTGGCCGGAATACTTGGCAAGGCAGGTCTGGAGGTGGAAATCATCCCTCACGGTCCGGGGAGGGCCAGTCTGCTTGCCGTGCTCAAGAGCAGCCGCAAGATTCAACCGCTCCTCTACAGCGCACATCTCGACACGGTTCCCCTCGGCGTCGAGAAATGGATACATGAACCCTTTGCCGCGGTTATTTCGGAAGGAAAGATATGGGGTCGGGGCGCCGCTGATATGAAAGGAGGATTGGCCGCTCTCATCGTTACAGCAATGGAGCTGGCGCGGTCCGGGTTGCCGTTGCGGGGAGATCTCATTCTTGCGCTCACTGCAGGAGAAGAGGTTGATTCCCTCGGTGCGACCGCTATTGCATCCCGTACTGAACTTGGGCCTGCTCAGGCCGTGATTATCCCCGAACCCAGCGACAACGACATCTATATCGCGGAGAAAGGCGCTCTGTGGCTGGAGTTGAGCACCCAGGGAAAGACTGCTCACGGGGCGATGCCGGAGCTCGGCGAAAATGCCGTCCTGATGATGGTAGACCTGATAGCGGAACTGAGGAAGCTGCAAATCCCGTTTAAAGAGCACCCCATGCTCGGCGGCTTCAGTATGAGTGTAAACACGATACAAGGCGGGATGAAGACGAACGTAGTTCCGGACGGCTGTGTGGTGACGGTGGATATGCGCACTGTGCCCGGTCAGAGTCATGAGGCAATTATAATACGGATAAAAGAAATGATTGCCGCGTTGAGTCGACGAAATTCCACGTTCAAGGCGTCGGTAAAGGTAACCAATGACAGACCGCCTGTAGAGACGTCACCTAAAGAGGCTGCTGTCGGGATGTTTGCCGGTATTGTCGAAGAGGTGCTCGGGGAGCGTCCGACACCAAAAGGCGTGCGATACTATACGGACGCGACGGCGCTCGCGCCGGCATTCAAGGCGCCGATGATTATTTGCGGGCCTGGTGATCCCAAACTCGCACACCAGCCGAATGAAAATATTGTAATTGAAAGACTGCTTCAAGCGGTGAAAATATATACGCTGACCGCCGGCCGGTTCTTGATTTAATATTGAACAAAAAATGTCCTGATCTCTCAGTTAATTTCTTCTTGTGCTGGTTTTTCCGGTGAGCATTGGCTTATTGAGGCGGTTGGATACGTTCTTCAACCGCCTTTTTCTTTTTGTGGCAATCCGGTAAAGGACAAGAACAGGATTGATGTGTCGCGGAGATAGAAACACGCTCTAAAATGTGGTAGAGGTTTCGTGTCAGCAATCATTGAAAACCCTCAAGACCTGCTCTTCAGAAAAAAGGATATTGCTATATGAAAACAATATTCCCCTTGATAGTTCTTCTTTTGCTTTTTGCTTGTCCGGGTTGCACCACCCCGATGCAAAAATACTGGTTGAACAGTCAGTTCCACCAGTCCGCAGAATATTTTGAGAAGAATCTCTCCACTGATAAAGCCGGCCCCGATGATTTGTATTACTACTGCCTATCTCTGTATGAGATAAAAAATTACGAAAAATTCGCCAGCTGCCACGATGCGTTCTTTGCAAGAACGGGAAAGGCCGACACGATTAACAGAACCTCGCGGGACGCGCTGCTTGCGGAGCTCCATTCCTTCAAGGCGAGGAACATGATCGATCTCGGCGCTGATTACTACGATATAAAGAAGGAAGTCTATTATGCACTTGCCCTCTTGAAGAAGGCGCCGCCGAGCTTTCATAACGGCTACAAGATTCCTGAGATCCACGTGTATGAAACGGCAGGCATCGTCGCAGCAATTAGGGGAGACAGGGCAACCGCATTGGATTACATAAGCAAGATCAGGACCGTCACCTCCATGGCCGAATTTCAACTTCAACCCATCAAGAATGCGGCCATAGCCGGCATATACTTCATAATGAAGGACTATGCAGATGCGAAGAAAGTGATCCAGGAATATTCCGGAAGCGCATTTTACACCTTTGCCCAGGCAGTGGAAGTGATGATGGTCATCCCATTGCTGGTGCATTATGCGGACGTCGGGACTGATACGAGTATCGGTGCTTGGGCGGAACGAGGCACATTCCTGAGTGAGTTCATGGTAGCAAAGATTCTTTTTGAAACGGGGAGCCTTGACGAGGCAAAAAGCGGCTACGAAAAACTCCTCTCGCAGAAGATGGCCGTGAATTACGAACGTCTCCATTGGACAGCGCTTGCTGACCTGGCTTCGATATACAGGAAGGAAGGCAGGTTGAAGGAAAGCATTAAGCATTTGGAACAAGCTGCAGACATCATTGAGAATCAGAGAAAGAGCATATTTTCTGAAGGGAGCAAAATCGGTTTTGTAGGCGACAAGCAGGCAGTCTACCATGCGTTGATAAGGGCCTTGTACGAAGACCGACAATACGAAAGGGCATTCGAATATGTCGAGCGCTCGAAGTCCCGGGCGCTGGTCGATCTTCTCGCTTCGAAATATGACTTTGCAGTGAGAAGCGGTAATGAAAAAGAAATCCGTAAAATCCTTGTCGCGCAGGATGCCGCGGAAACACGAAATGCCATGCAGGTCACAGCGACTGACAGCGCCAAGACCCGGAGTGTCCAGGTTAGATTCAGGGAAGACTTGCGAAATAAGGCGCCGGAGCTGGCTTCACTGGTTACAGTCACCTACCAGCCTGTCTCCGAGCTATTGTCGGAGATCGCAACAGATGAGGCTTTAATCGAATACTATTACCAGGACGAGGACATGTATGCCTTCGTCCTCTACGGACGTAAGCTGCAGACTGTTAAGCTCAAGAGCGCAGGCCTAACGGATGACGTCATGGCCTTCCGCAGGCTAATAGAGAAGCCGGGCTCTCCCGACTTTATGGCTGCTTCGAAAAAACTCTATAACCGTCTCTTCCAGCCAATCGAAGGTATACTCGGCAAACATTCTCTCATCATCGTCCCCCACGGGATATTGCACTACCTGCCCATGAACGCGCTTCATGACGGGCGGAGTTATCTCATCGACCGTTACGGTATATGTATGATGCCGAGCGCGAGTGCCCTGAAATACCTGAGTAAGGGGAAAGCGCGCAAAAGCGGCGGCGTGCTGATCTTCGGCAATCCTGACCTTGGCGACGCCAGGCTTGACCTCGCATATGCCGAGCGGGAGGCGAGAGATGTTGCCAATCTCCGACCGAACTCCAAAGTCTTCGTCCGCAAAGAGGCTACAGAAACGGCTCTCCGCGAGTATGGCGGCAGCTACAGCTATCTGCACTTCGCCACGCACGGCCAATTCAATCCGGAATTTCCGCTGCAATCGGCGCTGCTCCTGACTCCCGATTCCCACTACAATGGGATGCTTTCCGTAAATAAAATCTATTCACTAAACCTGGCTCTCGATCTCGTCACCCTGAGCGCCTGCGAAACAGGATTGAGCAAGATCGCCAATGGCGATGATCTCGTCGGGCTCACCAGGGGATTCCTGTATGCGGGCTCCAGTTCCATCGTTGCCAGCCTCTGGAAGGTCGATGACATTGCCACTGCAGAACTCATGACCCGCTTCTACACAGAATTGGAGCGCACTGATAAGCGTGAGGCCTTAAGAACAGCGCAGTTGGAGACCAGGAAGAAATACCCGCATCCGTATTACTGGGCATCGTTCCAGCTAACGGGAAGTGCGAAGTAACTGATTGGGGACGGCTAAATTAAGCGATTTGCAAACGGGTCTGTCTGTTTATCGGGGCAGCATGACGGTGGCTGCTTTATGCTGTACCCTCGGCGAGAGCATGGGCGACTCGCCACACATTTTGCGGCCAAGATTACCTTGACGTCTAAGACCGAGTTTCATATAGTTCAACCATGGAAGCGCATTATCTCAACGAATCAAGAACAAATACCATATGACAATCGTCAAGCCATCCATTTGTTTCTTTCTGCTTGTATCCATCATAAGCCTCAGCATCGGATGCGCGACCTTGCCGAACGTCTCAGAAATGATCGATGAGACGCGGACTGCGGAGAATCCTCATCAAATCGTTTCGTCAAAAGGACTGTTATCTCCCGAGAAAAGCAAGGCTATCATGGACCGGCTGAAGCGATCTGTCGCCTCGACGGATATGTTTGAACGCCACACTGCCGTGATAGAATCGGTGACGGAAAGCCCGCTGACAAAGGGGAACAAAGTCACTCTGCTCGCCGATGGTCAGGCTACATATGCGGCAATGTTCAAAGCAATGCAGAACGCGAAGGACCATATCAACCTTGAGAGCTATATCATTGAAGACGACGAAATAGGCCGCAAATTTGCAGATCTGTTGCTGCATAAACAAGCTGGTGGCGTCCAGGTCAATCTCATTTATGACGGCGTTGGCAGCATGAATACTCCGGCTTCTTTTTTCCAGCGCCTGCGCGAAGGCGGAATTCAGGTTGTGGGATTCAATCCGATAAATCCACTGAAGGGACGGGAGCACTGGGGGCTGACGCACCGGGACCACCGCAAGATTTTGATACTCGACGGCAAAGTCGCTATTATCGGCGGCATCAACATCAGTAAAGTTTATTCGAGCAGTCCTCTCGAAAGGACACAGGACGAAAAGATGCCGATTCGCTGGCGTGACACAGACGTTCAAATTGAAGGCCCGGCGGTGGCTGAATTCCAGAAGCTCTTTCTCGACACATGGATGAAGCAGAAGGGACCGAAGCTTTCCGAACGGAACTATTTCCCTCATCTGAAAGAAGAAGGAAATGCCCTGGTGCGGGTGGTCGGCAGCACACCGGGAGAGACCAACAGAATCCCTTTTATTATGTACGTGTCGGCCATCACTTTTGCAGACTGCTCGATTCACATGACAAATTCGTATTTTATCCCTGACGGGCAGGTGGCAAAGGCCCTTACTGATGCTGCCAGGCGCGGTGTTGACGTAAAAATTATTCTCCCCGGGATCACCGATTCTCAGTTGGCATTATATGCACAGAGGTATTATTATTCCGATCTTTTGAAATCTGGGGTGAAGTTATACGAACACAGTACTGCGCTCCTGCACGCGAAGACCGCGGTGGTTGACAACGTCTGGTCTACAGTCGGCTCAACTAACATGGACTACATGAGTTTATTGAGCAATGACGAGGTGAATGCGGTCATACTTAGCCGTGAGTTTGCCGTCGAAATGGAGAAGATGTTTGCCAGGGACCTTGCGCGTTCCAGGCAGATTCAATGGGATGAATGGAAAAAAAGACCCCTGCTCCAAAGGTTCAGGGAGTGGATTACGCACCTATTCTCCCACTGGATGTAAGATGACTCTTTAGTCGAGCCATAAATAAGAAATCTCGCATCAAAAATCTTTATCGAACCTTTTTATCGGTCATATCCTTTTCAATAAAAGCGCCGGAACTTGCAGATGCCGTGATTACCGACAAATCAATGTGCGTAAACAGCGGGAAATGGTCGGAGGGGTAAGATTTTTTCCGATGTGGTTGAATGACTTTCGCATCTTGGACCCGGACAGAAGACGGGACAAAAATATAGTCAACTTTGAACCGGAAAAAAAATCTGCGAAACCCATGAAAGGTAGCTACCTTTCGAGCATTTGGATATCGTACCCGGAAAATGTCCATTAATGGTTCGGGATTTAACACACTTCCTCTTGTCTTGATTCTTAGAGGAATTTTACCTTTTAAATATTGTATGGGCGCAGTCTTCTCTCTGGCGTTAAAATCACCCGTTAGTACAAAAGGATCGGGAGAGGATCGCCTATGAATGAACTGTGTCAAGAGTACGACGCTATTTTTCCGCGAACGCAGCGAAATATGATCCAAATGGACATTGTAAAAATAAAAAGCCTGCCCTGAGTCTTTTTCAATGAGGCGCACCCATGTGCATGTTCGCGGGATGATGTTACCCCATCCCTTTGACCCGGGGAGATCGGGTGTATCTGAAAACCAGAAGGTGCCCTCCGCAGACGGGGAGAAGCGCACCGCATCATAAAAGATGGCAGTGTGCAAGCCTTTGCTGCCACCCAAATTTCCCGTGCCAATCGTCTCATATCCGGGAAGCATGGTGCGGATTTCTGATATTTGAAAGTCCAACGCTTCCTGTAGTCCCAAAACATCCGGGCGATAATGATTTAAAAGATCGGATACGTGCTTACGACGAAATATCCAGTGATTCTTTCCGTCTCTCGCCGTCCCGCGCCGAATATTAAAACTCATAACATTTAAGTTCAATCCGGTATTTGGCAGCGGTTGGGAAAAAGAATCCAGTTCGGCTTTTGGAATTTTGCGCAGCGAATTGAATAGCCTAAGCCAGACGACTGGATGATAAATTCGAGCAATTGATTTCTTGCCGAATATGCGCCCTTTCCTTTTTCTTGTCTTCAGCATACGTTATATAACCTGTTTGGATGAATCTAAATTTGATATCGAAGGCCACTAAGTTAGTTATGATAAGTAAAAAGGCAAGTCATTGAATGAAAAATTGGCAATTTAGTTTACGCGGGAGCGATGTAGCTTGCAGGCATTTATGGGTTCATTACGCCGCACTGAATTAATTCATCGCACGCGCAAGAAGTACTATTATTTTTGTGAAATATCACATAAGATAGTTAAGAGGGTATGGCAGTGGGTCTCTATCCTCTGCCGCGTCTGGACAAACGTCTATAACTATCGTGTACCTAATGAGCCTGCACCTCCAAGAGGGATAGCATGGTCCAAGAAACAAAGATTCGACGCAGAATCGCTTCTTCAATAGCTAATCATGGCCTTGTGGCCATCCTCGCCTCAGTTTTATTGGTACTGGTCATATCGATTCTAATCGCCTATCATTTCCAGGCTCCCGGCAATCTAATTATGACTACGGGATTTGAAAGCGGGTCTTATCAAATTTTCGGTGAGCGCTACCGGGAGATATTGGCACGTGATAAGGTTCATCTTGAGTTGCTTCCCTCCTCAGGTTCCGTAGAAAATCTAAAGCGTCTCAACGATAAGTCCTACCGCGTGGATGCCGGTTTTGTCCAGGATGGAATGAGTTCGCCCGGAGAGGTAACGGATCTCGTTTCCCTGGGAGCCATAGGCTACTTGCCTTTATGGGTGTTTTATCGAAGCGAAGAGACATTTGACTACCTGTCCGAACTCAAAGGGAAGAGAATCGTGATCGGCCCGGAGGGGAGCGGGGTGCGCATATTTGCCACCAAATTGCTTAAACTAAATTATAGTGCAGCTCCGCCAACCGTGCTGCTCGACTTTGCCGGCGCTCCTGCCAATAAGGCTCTGCTGGAAGGGACTGTAGATGCAGTAATGATAATCGGTACGGAGGATAATCCCCTCGTTAAAGAACTCCTGTATAACCCCAAAGTGAAGTTGATGACGTTCAGGCAAGCGGAGGCTTACACCCGGCTTATCCCTGCCTTATCGCATGTTGTGTTGCCCCAGGGCATACTGGATATTTCAAAGAGGACACCCTCTCAGGATATTCATCTTTTAGCAGTGACAACAAGTCTCATTGTGCATAAAGACCTGCACCCTGCTTTAGTATATTTGCTTCTCGACGCCGCCGTCGAGATTCACAGCAACGCGGGCTGGGTGTATAAGAAGGGGGAATTCCCCTCGCCAAGAGAACTGAGCTTTCCCACCTCTAAATATGCTGAGAAATTCTATAAATCGGGGCGGCCTTTTCTGCTTGATTATCTTCCCTTTGGGATAGCTGCGTTTGTTGACCGTACGATATTAATTATGGTCCCGGTAGCCATAATCCTAATCCCTTTAATCCGCAGCATACCGTGGCTGTATTCCTGGCGGCAGCGCCGGAAATTCTATCACTGGTACAGAGAACTTAAGAATCTGGAGTTGGAAGTCATGGAAAACACCGAACCGGAGGACATATCGGGATATCATGAAAGGATTGACCGGATCGAAGCATCGATCAACAAAATCACCGTGCCCCTGGCTTTTTTTGACGAGGCCTATAAGCTTCAAGAGCATGTTGATCTGGTTCGGAGGAAACTTGGCAGATTTAGTAATCACCCCAAGGCGGGCAATCCGTAGTATCATCAGATTAATCATCGCTGGCGTGAAAATTGACGGTTCTATAAGTGTAAATGACAAGAACGCTTCGCCTCTTCGTGAACCCGTGCATCTCCCACACTTGATTCGTGCGAATCATTTCAATCATTGATTGACTACAAAATGTTTCTTCTCTATGGTTGCATCACGCGCCGCGAGGATGGCAGCAATTCAGACAGCGGCAATCAGCTTCGGAGGTCAATAATGAACAGGGCTTTGTATATAATCATCTTCGTTGTGGCTTTGATGACAGGGTGTGGTGCTTTAATGCCGGAGAAGGCGAGGCTATCGGGTGCGGGCCGCTACGATGATCTGGCGCGCCATATGGAGGGAAGCATCAGCGACGTACGCACGGCGTCTAACCAGGACATCACCTACTTGTGCCTTGCTTACTCCAACTTGAAGAATTACAACAAATTGTTTCCTTGTCTCGACGAGATGCAGATGCGAATCGACCGGGGCGATACGGTGCTTTTCAAGGCGCCGCCCCCCTTTCGAGGGGGACATGGCGATATCAGGCTGGAGTATGGAATTATGCGGACGCGGGCTTACATCGAAACAGGTGACTATGCCCAGGCAATACTTCATGGCCGGCGTGTCGTGGAATTCGTAGGTCCGGATCCCGTGCAGTCCAGAAAAGGACATGCCGGGCGTCAACGGTCACCGAACTTATTGGGGGCGACGGCCTACACGGAAGCGTGGCATCTGCTGGGTCTGGCCTATGCCCTGAAAGGCGAAAGGGGAGAGGCGGAAGAATGCCTCTACAGACTCGAACGCACGCCGACACATGGTGTCGCCGGCGCCGCGGACGTCAAGTACCTGGCCATTGTAGGAATCAATATCGCCCTCGGTCAATACAAACAAGCGCGGGAAGCGTTTGAACTCCTGAAACTGGAGGGCAGCAACTATATGCGCACGCTCGGTTCCGCGATTGCGTTAGTCTTATTTCAAGTGGGAGAAGAGGAACTGTGGACATACAAGGATCTGCCGAAGAATTATGCATATAACAAGGTGCTGCTGGAGACAGGCGATGTTGTCGAGGCCAAGAAAGGGTATGACGAGCTGCTGAAAGTGCCGCAGATTAAAGTGAACGGCACGATCTACTGGCTGATCCTCTTTGACCGCGGACGCATTGCGGAGCAGGAGGGAGACCTCAAACTCGCAATCGATTTATACCGGCGGGCCGTCGATATCATCGAACAGCAGCGCTCAACCATCAATACGGAAACGAGCAAGATCGGGTTTGTCGGCGACAAGCAGGCCGTCTACCGCCGCCTTATTGCGGCCCTCTTCAATGATAAACAATATTCATCCGCCCTTGAGTATATAGAACGATCAAAATCGCGGGCGTTGGTGGATCTGCTTGCCACGAAAAAGGACTTTGCAGTTCAGAAAGGCAATGAAGAGCAGGTGCGAGAGCTTTTGGCTATGACGGATAAAAGCGAACAGCAAACGCTCGTTCAGGATGTCAGTTTGAAAAACGACAATACCCGCAGCGTAATTATCAAGACAAAAGATCAACTCCAGCAGCAGACCTCGGAGCTTGCTTCGCTTGTCAGCGTGACCTCGATCTCTGTTGCTGAAATTCAAAAACTCGTCCCGCAAGATGAGACGCTGATCGAGTATTACTATACTGACAAAGACCTGTATGCATTTGTCTTAACATCACAGGGACTGTCTGCCATCCGCATCGAGAGCGGAAACCTTGCCGACGAGATTAAAGCGTTCCGCAAATCGCTTGAAAATGCTTCTTCACGTTCTTATGAAGTGCTGTCACGACAGCTCTTCAACAAGCTCATGAAGCCGGTCGAAGGTTCGCTTCATACCCGGAAGCTTATCATAGTCCCCCATGGTGCATTACACTATCTGCCATTCTATGCCCTTCATGACGGCAGCGACCACGTGATCGAACGATACAGCATCCGTATGCTTCCGAGCGCGAGCGTCATCAGTTATTTGCAAAGGCAGAAAGTGAGAAAGGCGGGGGATATTCTTGCATTTGGAAATCCCGATCTCGGAGACCCCAAGTATGACCTTGCGTATGCGCAGAATGAAGCGATAGCCGTATCGAAAACGAGAGCGCATTCGAAAGTATTTTTGCGGAAAGATGCAACTGAAGCGGCTTTGAGAAAGTACGGTGATGGATTTAGCTACATCCATTTTGCGACGCATGGAGAATTTGATGCAGACAAGCCTTTGAATTCCGCCCTCCTCCTCGCGGTGGATGCGGAAAGCGATGGTAGACTGACTGTCGACAAACTCTACTCCATGAAACTGAACGCAGACCTCGTTACCTTGAGCGCTTGCGAAACAGGCTTGAGCAAGATCGCCAATGGTGATGACCTGGTCGGTCTTACCAGGGGATTCCTGTATGCCGGCTCCAGTTCGATTGTAGCCAGCCTCTGGAAGGTGGATGACCTTGCCACAGCGCAACTCATGACGCGTTTCTACAAGGAAATTGAGAGTACTGATAAACGTGAGGCTCTGAGAACAGCGCAGTTGGAGACCAGGAAGAAATACCCGCATCCTTATTACTGGGCGTCTTTTCAACTTACGGGGAATGCGAAGTAACGGAAATCCTCTCCCTCCCTTGCGAGGCGGCAGTTAAGGTGCGTAGGCTGACTGTGCATTTGCTTCTTTTTAGAAGGGTAGGGCGAGCGATATTACTTTTCATGGTGGATTTCACATGTAAATTGTGATACTCAAAATACCCTGGATGAGGGTACTATGGACTGATTACTGAAACCCCGTATCTCCAGAAGAGAGCGGGGTTTCGTGCTGAGTGCGATCTTTAGCAAAAAGTAAAATTGCCGCGACAATAAAAGGGGAACGACGGATGAATATTGCGTGTTATCTGAGGATGAGCGCCAGGGAATATGGCGACAAGGTCGTGGCCATGGAGGGGGATCGGGAGATCACATACAGCGAGTTGGATGACAAATCGAATCGGATTGCGAGCTGGCTTAGGAAATCAGGTGTGCGACCGGGAGAAAGAGGCATTATATATATGCCGAACAATATCGAATATTGCTATCTGCTGTTCGGCATGTTCAAGGCGGGGGTCATTCCTATACCCTTGAATCACCGATTCCAGAAGGAAGATATCCGCTATGTTATAATGGACTCGGGCGCATCGCTCATGTTCGTGCTCGAACGAAACGCACTGCTCGCGAACGAGTTGCAAAAAGAGGTCTCCACACTGGAGCAGGTTGTCGTCTCCGACGAAGAGGCATCAGGGTCGAATGCTCTCATCAACGAAGTTCTGAAGCGGTACAATCCGGACCCGGATATTTTTCCCGCTCTCGATGACGACCTTGCCATGATCCTGTATACGAGCGGAACGACGGCAAAGCCCAAGGGGGTGAAACAGACCCACCGGAACATCGTGGCAAACGCGAACGTTTTTGCCTTCACCCAGCAGTTGACATCCAGGGATCGGTTTCTCTGCGCTACACCCCTGTTTCACGTCGGCGGGATGATCCCCTCCTTCGCGACTATTTTCACCGGCGGATCGGTCGTTTTTTTGCCCATCTGGGATGCCACAAAATTCCTGGAGCTCGTTGACCGGAAAAGAGTGACCTGGACAATTCTGGTGCGTCTTATGGGGGCCCAGCTTGCCGGTACGGAGGGCACAGATAAATACGATTTGAGTTCGTTGAAATACATTGTCTTCGGAGGAGCGCCCGTATCCGAGGCAATCTACAACAATATTCAGAAACAATTTAATATAGCAGCGTACGAACTTTACGGCCGAACGGAGCACGTGGGTGTCTCCATCAGTTACGAAATGACCGATACGCGTGTGCCGGGATCAGCGGGGAAACTGCTCCGGCAGGTCATTAAGGGCAAGTTCGTAGATCCTCTGACGGGCGAAGCTGTCGGTATCGGTGAGCCGGGTGAACTGATGGTCAAGGGAGACATCGTGACTCCCGGGTATTGGAATAAGGCCGAAGAAAATATAAAACTTTTCGACGAGGAGGGATGGCAGCATACGGGAGATGTATTCACGCAGGATGAACAAGGCTATCTCTTCTTCATGGAACGAACAGACGATATGATCATGAGCGGAGGTGAGAATATCTATCCGCGGGAGATCGAATCTGTCTTGTATAACCACCCGGGAGTTGCGGAGGTGGCCGTCATCGGACTTCCCCACGAGGAGTGGGGGGCACAGGTCACTGCCGTCATCGTGAAGAAAGACCCGAAATTAACGGAGGAAAAGATCGTCGCATACCTGAAGGGGAGAAAAGATCTCAGCGGCTACAAACGACCGCGGTCTATAAAATTCATTGATAAAATGCCGAAAACGGCAACCGAGAAGATTGACAAGGCGGCGCTGAAAAAGCTCTATTGAAGCTCTCCGCCGCAAGCTGCGGAGAAGCTTCGATTCTTAAGGAGCAATATCGTTCGTCATTTGCTCGCTTACGCCGCAGCAAGCTGCTGAGAATGGGCTCGCTACCGAATTCATAGACTTGATGAGCGTCGTTTCAGCTCATGTGAAATGCGAAGTGACTAAAAGCTTCTGCCTTCGGTGCAGATCGGTAATGAAGGTTCTTACGTTGATTAATCATCTGCTTCTTCCTGCGCTCAATAGGCTTGCCTTTCATGTGGGGGCGGCCGCTACTCCACCTCTCTTTCCCAATGACATCGCCAGCACCAGCATTTCAATTCAAAATATACGTTGACATGCAAAAACGGGCCACCTATACTCCCGTCCATCGAAATCAATGCTTTATCAATCCGAACTGCCGGTGAAAGGAGTGAATGAACTATGAAGCCGAGGTTGTCAATCCTGATGTCCATGTGTTTGAGTCTGTTATGCTTGCTCTTTGTAATGGGGGAACCGCGAGCGCAAGCAGGAATCCTAGCGGGTGATAATCAAGTTCAGTTGGCGTCGAACAGGAGCGGGTCGCTTTGGATTGAAGTTACTCCCGACCATATGTACACCGGTGACTGCAACGGGAAACTGAGTTACGGGGGCGGCGTGGGGGCATACCGTCTAGTGGTCCATGATAACATGAAACTAACGCAAGTTCCGGGGCAATTCTTGTACAGTTTCTGTGCTACTGTCGGCGGTGATTATGCCTTTCAAGTCTGGGACGGCTCGGGTAACACGGTTTCCGCAAGAGTTAACGTGAGTCAGCGATCAACTCCGCCTCCGCCAAAAGCAGATATTTTAGGTAGTGTTTGGCGGGTTACTGAGGGAGACCCAAATTGGACCGGGACATGGACTCGCCGGGGAACCTCCAGTGTGTTTGATGCGGTCTGGACAGGTTACGGGCAGCGCAGTACAGGTGCTTTAACGATTGCTGTGAGCGGTAACAGTGTTACGATCACTCGCGGCAATGGGCAATATACAGGAACGATCAATGGAAAATCAGCATCGGGAACAGCATCGTGGTACAGTAGTGGTCAACGCTGGTCAGCTTCGATCGAGTAAGAAAGAAAGATATACGAAGTAGATATCCTAGTCTGTCCGAAATGTCAGGGGTCCATGCGAAGCATCAGTTTAATGGCGGACCCGTCGTGGATTCGGGATATCCTCAATCATCTGGGACTATGGCTGGTACAGGCAAAACCGCCACCGCTGGCATGTGCACCACTCCTCACATACCAAAAGCTGATTCCTCTCATTCTCCAGCACCTAGGGATTCCTTTATGCCGGTTCCGGTTCGATCGTAGCCAGCCTCTGGAAGGTGGACAATCTTGCGACAGCGCAACGCATGACCAGCTTGTACGAGGAAATGGAGAGTACCGATAAGCGTAAAGCTCTAAGAATAGCGCAGTTGGAGACCAAGAAAAAATATCCCCATCCCTATTACTGGGAATCTTTTCAACTCACGGGAAATGCGAAGTAATAAAATCTTCTCCTTAGCCCTATAAAGCGGTAGCTAAGGTTCGTGGGTTGATCATGCGTTTGTTTCTTCCTGAAGTCAACAAACGTCAATCTCGACAAAAATGCAAGACTTCAAATCGCAATCATTGATGTTCTTTCCAAAATATGTGATATGGATAACCAGTTCTGAGAGGGACCGGGGCCAACTGTGAGGGGCTGGGGCCAATGGATACATGGTTGAATTAGTGTGACGCTGCCGGGAAACCAGCGGAAGAAACCGGTCTACACGATTCAAATAAAGGAGGGTATATGATTGCTTATCGAAAAATATTGATAGTGTGTTTTGCACTCTTTCTTTCTTCCTGTATGGCCAAGCCTGTTCTTACTGTAAAGAGCGCTGATATGTCCCGGGAAATTAAACAAAAAGCTCCGATTGTGACTAACGTTGATATTTCTCCGGATGGACGGTATGTTTTATCGGGCAGTTTTGACTCTTTTATCCTCTGGGACATTCTGCAAGGGAAAAAAATACAAACATTCACCCATCCCAAGGGTTATATGGGCGATCCAACCGCGGTCGCTTTTTCGCCTGATGGAAAATATTTTGCTTCCAGTGGCAAAGGGACAAAACTTTGGGATTTAGCCACAAGACAAGAAATGAGGACAATCGGAAACCAGAGGACCACTTCTATTGTCTTTTCTCCTGATGAAAAGTATGTCCTTACGGGAGAGTATTTAGACCGTATGATTCTATGGGATATGGAATCTGGCAAAGTGATGAAAGAATTTAAAAAAGGAGGATTATCGTCTGTGGCTATCTCTCCAGATGGAAGGTACGCCTTATCAGGTCAAAGGGCTGGCAAGATTATTTTATGGAATTCTTTAACAGGTAATGAGATCAAAAGCGTCAAAGCTGACCATGCGGTTTTTTCGCCTATGGCTGAAGTTCGATCTGTAGCATTTTCGCCAGACGGGAAATACGCCCTCTCCGGCGGGTTTGACAATATTTTAAAACTTTGGGATATTCCGGCACTCACTGAGATAAAAACATTCAAAGGTCATACGGGTCTTTCAGGAATCAGCTCCGTAGCTTTTTCACCTGACGGCAAATATGGCTTATCAGGGGGTTTTGATAGTCAGGTGATAATATGGGATTTAGCATCAGGATCTCAATGGAGAGTTCTTGCTGGACATACCGGCATGTACGGCGCTTCGGCTAAATTTGTCCCCAATGGCAAGTATGTAATATCCACAGGAGATGCTTCTACAAGAATATGGGATGTATCTACAGGAGAAGAAGTTGCTTCCATGATTGCTTTTGAAGATGGAGAATGGATTATTACAACATCAAATGGTTATTACAGCGCCTCTCCTAAAGGTGATCAGTATCTTCAGGTGAAAGTTGGCGCTAAAGAATATAGCATAGAGCAATTGCGAGAGAGTTTTTACCGCCCCGACCTCGTTAAGGTTGCGCTTTCCGGCGGGTCTTTGAAGGAACTCAAAAAGGTGGCAGATGTAAAACCGCCTCCGGTTGTAGCGATAGTTGATACGCCAAAAAGTATTGATAAGAGCGATGCCGTTATAACCTTAAAGATTTCCGATGCCGGCGGTGGGATTGGCGATATAAGACTATATCTCAATGGTTCCGCAGTTATGCTGGACAGCACAAGAGGCGTGAAAATTGTCGCTTCCAATCAGAACGAAATCTATAAAACATATAAACTGAAATTTTCCAATGGCTTGAACTTGATACGAGCCATTGCCTTTAATGCCGATAATACAATGCAGAGCACAGACGCTATTCATGAGATAATAGCATCGTATAAATCGATTGGAAGGCCTTCTCTTTATGCTCTTGTAATTGGCATCAACGAATATAAAAATCCCAAGCTCCAACTTAACTACGCTGTCGCCGATGCAACACTCTTTGCCAACACCCTTGAGAAGGGTGCATCGCCTCTTTTTGACAAGGTGGCTGTAAAAAGGCTTTCCTTAAAAGAAGAGACAACGAGGGAAAACATAATGAAAGAACTTAAGGCCATGCAGTCTTTAAATCCTGATGATTTGTTTGTCTTATATGTGGCGAGCCATGGCACAGTTGACGATGGAGAATATTTTCTCATCACCTCGAATGTAGGATCAACGCGGACAGAGAGACTCAAGACCGACGCCATTGGTCAGAAGGTATTCAAGGAACTTGTAGGTAATATCCCTGCCACAAAAAAGCTGATCATCATCGATACATGCAATGCGGGGGCTTTGGGTGAGGCAATCCAGGTGGCGATGCTGACGAGAGGCATGAGCGAGGACACGGCGATGAAGATCCTGAGCCGGGCGGTGGGCTCGACCATTCTTTCGGCATCTACTTCTGTGCAGGAAGCGCTGGAGGGCTATCAGGGTCATGGATTGTTCACTTACGTGCTGGCAGAAGGATTGAAAGGAAAAGCCGACAAGGGAAATACAGGTTATGTGAAGACGACAGAGCTTGCGGATTATGTGGACAATGAGGTGCCTACCCTGGCGGAGAAGATATTCAAGAAAGCCCAGTATCCCACGATATCAATAAGCGGTCAGGCCTTCCCGATAGGAAAAGTGAGGTAAAATTGCTTGTTATTAGCAATTAATTGCTCCACGGCAAAATGGTGATCAGCCTCACTATGCGGACAACAAGATTTCATTTCGTAATCATCAACATCTGGGCTTGTCAAAGTTATTTAGTAGTAGGTGTACTCATTAACGGCGTGCTTTCCGTTCTTGTATTGATTTATCAAACGCGGAATAGAATCTTGAGAATATCGACATCCCGGACGTTGTAGTCTTTTCTCTCCAGTCGCCCCGCTAAAAATTATTGACAATCTTTTGGATTTACATATCATAATCGCGCATAGTCAATTGCGTGGCAATCCAATGCCAACCAACTGAGATCAACATGTCATAACGGGGGGAGGAACCACTATGAAAATCTTCAGACGAATAATGGAAGCGACAGTAGTGTTCTTGTTGTTGGTTACAATAGCCGATGCTCAGGGCCTTCCGAAAGCGAGAACTCCCGAAGAAGTGGGACTCTCATCTGAACGACTGAAGAGAATTTCCACAACATTGCAGGCCGATGTCGATAAGGGGGCGATTCCGGGCGCAGTCGTGATGGTTGTCCGTAAAGGCAGAGTCGCTTACTATGAGTCTTTCGGCTACCAGGATCGTGAGAAGAAAATCCCCATGCAGCGCGATTCGATCTTTCGCGTTGCCTCCATGACGAAGCCATTCACTTCAGTTGCCGTCATGATATTGGTCGAAGAGGGCAAGATCCAATTGGGCTACCCCGTCTCCCGCTATCTACCGGAGTTCAAAGACCTGAAGGTGGGCATCGAGAAAACTGACTCGGCGACCGGAAAGAAGGAACTGGTTTTGGTACCGGCCGATCGTGAGATGACGGTCCAGGATTTGATGCGGCACACCTCCGGGCTCACTTACGGCATTTTCGGCAAATCAATGGTTAAGGACCTCTATAATGTGAAAGGCGGAAACCCGTTCGATTTTAAGCAGACAAATGCGGAAATGGTGACCAAGCTCTCAAAATTGCCTCTCCAGTATCAACCAGGCACGACGTGGGACTATTCGATGTCTACCGATGTGCTCGGGCGCATAGTCGAAGTTGCTTCGGGTATGGAATTGGATGCCTTTATTGCAGAGAGGATCACGAAGCCGCTGAGGCTCTCTGACAGCGGCTTCTGGGCGGAGGGAGAAAAGCGGGCCATGCGCATCGCCGAACCGCAAGTGGATCCGGCGACCGGCAAAAGGCCTGGGCTTTTCCATGACTCGATGCAGCGCCCAAAATGGATAGCAGGCGGCGCGGGCATGGTATCGACAGCCTCTGATTACGCGCGCTTCTGCCAGATGCTTCTTAATGGCGGCACGCTGGAGGGCGTTCGTCTGGTTTCACCTAAAACGATTGAGCTAATGTCAGCCAACCATCTTCCCCCCGGCGTTAAATTCAGCCCCGTAAGCTACACATTGTTCGAAGCAATAACGCCGAGTCCGGAAGTAGGGCAGGGCTTTGGGTTGGGTTTTGCGGTGCGCACCAAGACGGGCAGAAATGCACTGCATGGGTCAGTAGGTGATTACTTTTGGGCGGGGGCATATGGGACGTATTTCTGGATCGACCCGAAAGAACAGATGGCTGTTGTCCTGATGATGCATGCACCACCCCAGCGCTTACACTACCGCTACCTGATGCGGGGCCTCGTATACCAGGCTATTGTAAGGTAGGATAGAAGTCGTCGTTGAGGAGAGTTCCAAGCGGGCTGTTCCCTTTTCGGTAGCGGCTATCTTTGCGTTGCGTCATCAAACGCTGAAGCGGATGCTGAGGATATCGCCGTTGCGCACGATGTAATCCTTTCCTTCGAGCCGGAAGTGGCCGTTCTCGCGCACTCCCTTTTCGGAGCCGCATTCGATTAACTCATCGTAGGTAAAGCACTCCGCACGGATGAATCCTCGTGCAAGGTCGGTGTGGATGGCGCCCGCTGCATTCACGGCGGTATCGCCGCCGCAGATACTCCAAGCGCGGACTTCATCTTCGCCTACCGTGAAGAAGCTCACGTAGCCAAGCGTCTTGTATGCGAATTGCGTCAATCTCTCGCGTGCCGACTTTCCTATGCCCATATCTTCCATGAAGATTTTAGCTTCTTCATCGTTGAGGCGGGATAATTCCATTTCGAAGCGACCGGCGAACTCAATGACGTTGCAGCTTGATTCGATTTCCCCGATGAGACTCTCATTGCGTCCGAAGACCGCCTCATCCGAATTCAGGATAAGGAGGATCGGTTTCTTCGTGAGAAATTGAAAGCCGCGTATTATTGTTTCCTCGTCTTCATCGAGTTCGACGTTCCGGATAGGTTCATTGTTGTTGAGGTGCTCCGCAATCTTTTGAAGGACTTTTTCTTCGAGGGCAAGGGCATTCGTTTTCTGCCCGCGTTTTTGGAACCAGGCAATTTTCTCAAGCCTGTTTTCGAGAAGTATCAGATCGGCGAGCAGAAGCTCCGTCGAGATCTCGTTAATATCGCGAAGCGGTGCGGGATCGCCGTTCAGGTCATTATGAAAGTTGCGGACAACGAGGGCCAGGGCATCGATGCTCTTGATCCATCCCATGGAGTTGCCTGTAAAGAGACCATTCTTCGCGGCGCCTTCCTTCAGGCCGGGAAAGTCGATCATTTCTATCGTCGCGCCGGTAGTCTTCTTGGGTTTATACATATCGCTCAGGCTCTGCAGCCGATCGTCGTCTACTGCCACGACAGCCACATTCGGTTCCGCCTTCGCATCTGAGTACGTGCTGACGTTCGCTTCCATTCTTGTAAGGGCGTTAAAAATTGTCGTCTTGCCGGAATTAGGCAAGCCTATCAATCCCATTTTCATACGATGTGTCTTTCTCCTTACACTGGGTTCTGCAAAAGGCCTGAACCATACGGGTTTATCTCTGCGTTGTCAAGGGATTAAATTACAGAAGACCCGGAGGGCGGTTACCTATGGGGATGCAGATTCACAGGCGGCAATGCTTTGCCTGAAGTGTCTCCGAATCACTTTTGCAGATTGGCAAGCTGCTGCTTGAGATCGCTCAGCTGTTTTTGTAATTGATTGATTTTCGCCTGTACAGCGACGATCTGATGTTCCTTTGCCGTCATCTTGTATTGCCATGCCGCCTTGCGCTTGGCATAAGTATCCTTTTCTTGCGGGGTCTTATCCTGGGGAGGGGTGGGAAGATCAGCCCTTAGCTGCTTCAGGTCGTCCAGCAATTGCTGGAACTCCTTCATTGCATCTTCAATCGCTTGCTGCAAATCCTTAATAGCGGCCGTCAGTCCCTGTATCTGCGCTGCACTATCCTGCGCCTGGCCTGGAGTTGCACTCTGAACTCCGGACGATTGCCCCTGACCCATACCCTGTGGTTGTGCAGTTGCCCGTTGCGGCAGCACGGCGATGGATAGACACAAAAGAGCAAAACAGGCGATGCGAACAATATTCTTCATAAGACTACCTCGTATTCTATTTAAGGACGCAGGTATTAGCCTGAAACATGCGAAAAAATATATCTATAAAGATGAGCAGTCAAGGCATTTCTGCTTAATCTGAAATCCTGATGTCATTGCAAGTCTTCCTCTTTGCTATAGAAATTTACAAGTGACTCGTGATAGTCATACATGTATTTCTTGCACGGCTTAAAGAGAATCCCCTTCTTGATGAGTTAGCCGCAGATGAGGACATGCTTATGAAACGTTTTTCTTATTTTGCCGTCGCCATGCTCATGACTATAATACTGTCAGGCTGCATTCAGGACACGATTGTCATTCACGTAAAGCCGGATGGGAGCGGAACCATCGAAGAGACATTCCTGTTATCGAACAGCATGGTCGAAATGATGGAATCGATTGCAGGGGGCATAGCAGGCCCTGTGAAAGAGGAGGGTGTCCAAGACAACAAAGAGGGAACCAAAGGCAACACCGAAAAGGAGGCGAAGCAAACCCGCGACGATGCAATTGCGAAGATGGTGAAGGACGCGGAAAAGCGGACCGAAACATTTGGGGCCGCCGTAAAGTTTGTATCTGCGAAACCGGTCAAGACGGATACAGCCAGCGGATACAATGCCCTTTACTCCTTTCGTGATATCGGCGAGGTAAAGGTAAACCAGAATCCAGGCAGCAGGATGGATGGACAAGAATCTCAAAAGAGTAATTCGCAAAAGGAACAATATCTCCTGTTCAGGTTCACGAGAGGTTCTCCTGCGAGGCTTGTCGTTATACTTCCGGCGCAAAAAGAGACATCAGGCGATAAGTCAGGCGCACCGGATAACGGCAAAACTGCTGAAGGTAAATCGGGTAAGGAAGCATCAGCGCAGTCGCCGGAGATGATAAAGAACCTTTTTCAGGATATGAAAGTGAAAATCGCCATTCAATTCGAAGGGACTATAATAAATACGAACGCCACGTACAGGGACGGTTCAACGGTGACTCTCATCGAAATGGATATCGGGAAGCTCATGACCAATACCACGCTCTTCAAGCAGGTGCTCGCCGCGAACCCCTTGTCCGTGGGAGAAACGAAGGTGTTGTTCAAGAATGTCGAAGGATTGAAGTTCGAAACGAATAACCAGGTTACCGTCGACTTTAAGTAGTCTTCTTTTCTCCAATTCGTGAAGAGAAACATCTTGCCGTCTCATACTGCAAACTCCTAAAGTATAGCGCCCGACGTGCCGAATAGAAGGATATGTTGAAACTGGCAAAGTCTGCTATGCAAAATAACGCCTTATCCTTCCTGTACAAGGTCCTCTTAGTGGCCCTCTTCATTTTTCTTGCCGCATGAAATGTAGCTCAGGCGGGACAGCATCCAGCACTTTGATATTTTGCCTGCACATGTGCTACAATTCATTCCGTCGTCAACTGATATGCAGGTCAAAGCGGTGATCAGAGAGGCGCGGAATAATGCCCAGTCAAAAGTCCGGAAAGGGTCATTTAGTCAGACTGAAAGTTTCTCGACGCGCCGTTTTGTCTTTTACTATCCTGATATTGCTTATCAACGGCATTGTTTTTCTTCTAATGTACCGGTTCTCCCAAAAAGATTTTCTTGAACGTGTCGATTTCACTCCAAACTATGATATTATCCTGACTGAAGCAAAGACGTTCTGGGGAGGTGTGTGGTTTAATCAAGACAGGCTTTTTATCCTGCGAAATGAATTTATGATAGAGAAAAATCCCTTCATCGGGGAAAGAAAAACTTATCACATTCCCTACGAGAGAGTAAAAAATGTCACCTTCGAGCAGGGTCTTGATTTATACGCAATCAAGATAGACGGAATGAATTTCTATCTCAAAAACAGGTATCGCTACGATACGATAAAATCATCCATTGCTTTTAAGTCTAAGAAACGCTTCAGAACCTCCGAAGATAAAGCCCTCCTTAGCGTATTCTCCCATTGACGACGATGAAATGCGTCCTCTCAAACTGCCTCGGAGAGGCGCCAAAGAAACATACATTACTAACTAACGCTGCAATCAATAATGAAGGATCAGGATCGCTTCGTTGCCAGCGAATTGACAATGTACTGGTAAATCTCTTTCATTTCATTGTCGGAGAGTTACTCCTTGGAGATAGCCGGCATTGAGCCGGGTGAGACATCCGGTCATTTAGGGTTCCGACTATACTTTGCAAATGTGTCAATACTTTTCAACATGGAGTGTCGGAAATCGCCGCGGTCCCCGTAAAGCCCAGCAACGACAATGCGACTAGTAATCCCTATTTCTTAAGCTTGGTGAATTTCGAGCCCTGTATTGTGGCGCCCGCCATCAGTCCTTTCTGGCCGAATACGAACCCGACGATGGGCTGTTTGAATTTTGTCGTGTCGATGGAACCCTCGGCGCCATATTCCATAACCGTCACCGTGCCGTCGACGCCGGCCTGCCAGTTGTCGCTGTTGCGGAATTTCTTGAGGGCCGCTTCGTCCATAAACACAAGGACGACATCCTTCCGCTGTGCGCCAATCTGATAACCGAGAGAGGCGGTTGTTATGTTATAGTAATCTACGGTTTGTCCGCCGATCCGGAGGGCGCCTTCACCATACTCGCCGCCGATGATTAAGCCGGCCTGAAGGACGTTAGGGATCACAAGAATACCCTTCGCTGCCTTGAGAAATTCGTTCGCGCCTTTGACCTCTTTGGCAAAACGCTCAAGAGCCACCTCAACACTAACGTTGATCTCTTTTGCTGTGGCGGCGAGAGCCGTATGGAGAGGCAGGCTCAGGATAATCACGAGCATAAATACGGTCAAAGTCATCTTAATTGTAAATTTTGTCTTCATTTTAACTCCTCCTGTTCTTGAGAAACTCACAGCATTTCATATCATTTCGAAAGGATGATACTAATATTGGGGATATTTCGCAATTCATCAAAAGACCGATTTATGTATGCTAAATACCTTAGATCATGGCTGAGTCCAATACTCATTTCTCATGAATCGGTAAGACATTAATTCTTTCTTAGGTCACGTGCCCATTGCGAAGAGGTAAGGCTTAATGACGAAGCATAATTAATTCTTAGAGGCGTCGCAAAAACTTGTTATGGGCTCTTGTGAAATGCCGGGGAAAATGATATTAAATATATCATAAGCGGATGAGAATAGGCGCATAACAAATGGCAACAGAACTTACATACGTGGTCATTACGCCGTACAGTCTCATGAAGTCGCGTACCGGAAATATCATTGCGCGACTCATGTCATTCTCGGGCTGTGATCTGGTCGGCGTAAGGATGATGAGGCCGTCGGATGAGTTTGTGGATGAATATATGCGGCGGGTGAAGAGTCTCGGCATCGAAACCAGGATAGAGAAGGCGCTGGTCGATTACATTGATGAGAATCTGCGTCGCGAAAATATTCATCGCCAGGCCAACCGTTGTCTGTTTCTCTTGTTTGAGGGGGAGAATGCGGTTGACCGCGTATACGATGTGGTCGGAAAACTCACTACAGAGGCCGAATCTGAAGCGAGGCGTGGAACGATTCGCGGCACCTACTGCGACTTCTTCACCAATCCCGACGGAACTATCAGGTATTTCGAGCCGGCCGTTCTTGTGCCCACAAATGTCAATTATGCAAAGACCAATTTGGAGCTGTTCGCAGGGCTTGGATTCAAGGATTCGGGTATTTATGAAGAAACTGCGGAAGGAGAAACAACGCTGGTCATTTTGAAGCCGGATAATTTTTTCAAGCATTCCGTGCATACCGGAAATATGATCGACATGTTTTCCAAGACAGGTCTCAGGATAGTCGGAGCCAGGGTCGTCCGGTGGAGCGCAGCGCAAGGCGAGGCATTCTATGGTTTTCTGAGAGGCACGTTCAAACGCAAGCTGAAGAAACACGTCGCCGGGAAGATCAAAGAGAGAATTGGCGGTCTCTTTGGGTTTGATATTACAGACGAAGAATATAACGCTATGGCGTCGGTTATCAATGATACGAATGCCCAGTACGAGTTCTCCCAGATAGTTGAATATTTGACGGGAATCGATCCGGAGAGCGTGGCGCACGACGATCGCGAAAAGCCGGGCATAAATCCGTCGCTCGCGCTTCTTTATCGGGGATACAGCGCGGTCGGCAAAATTCGCAGTCGCTTAGGCGAATCCGATCCGGCAAAAGCGGCAGCGGGTACGATTCGTTCCGACTTCGGGCAGAATGTCATGCAGAACGCGGCGCACGCGTCGGATTCCGTACAACGGGCTGTCCACGAGAGAAAGATCATCGGCCTTTACGATAACGCGGGCGATGACTGCGCAAAAATCATCACAAGCTGGCTGCAAGAGGGTTAGATAATACTTGAGGCCGTATGATATGCCGCGTATCTCGTTCGGTTGATAGTCAGAGACAATCAGAGTTTCATAGAGGAGGAACAACATGATCGCACGATCAACAGAGGACGCCAAGCGCTGGGTGGAGAAGGCCGCAGCCTTTTATAGGACATCCGGTAAGAGAATCGCTCTGGCTGAGTACACGAATCCGAGCGGGCAGTTCGTCCAGGACGAAATGTACATATACGTGCTAAATCCGAGGGGGACCATGCTCGCACATGGGGTCAATGAGAGATTCGTGGGAGAGGATTTCAGTGAACTCAAGGACGCAGACGGAAAAAGCTTCATCCGGGAGATCCTCGATGCGGCTAACAGCGAAGGCAGCGGCTGGGTGACTTACAAATGGTACAACCCGGTGACCAAGGAAGTATGGCCCAAGACCACCTATTTCAGAAAAGTGGATGACATTATCATTTGCAGCGGCGTCTACGGAGAATAGATTATAAAGAGCTGACTGCTCAGAGACCCTGCCAAGCTTTATTGTCAGTATTTACCTGCCCCGGGTCGAGATCGTTGCCGGGGTTGATCTATTGGGCGTCTTAGCCGTGATGTTCCGATAGAAGGCCCGAATTGTTTCCATATCGGCATCGATGTCTCCAGTCGGCATCAGCGTCGGCCCGAAACCTCCCTCCTTTCGCGCATAGTCAATGAAGCCCATCACCAGCGGGACGTTAGCGCCCATGGCGATGTAATAGAACCCGGTCCTCCAATGCTTGGCCTTCTTCCGTGTTCCTTCCGGCGCAACCACCATTATCATTCTCTCACGCTCTTTAAAGGCTTGTATCGTTTGCGCTACCACATCACCGGATCTCGAACGATTCACGGGAATGCCGCCGAGCCATTTGAAGAAGTCGCCGAAAGGCCGCTTGAAAATAGGCTCCTTACCGAGCCAGTATATCTTAACCCTGAAGGCCAGGATTATGGCCAGTCCGATGGGTAAATCCCAGTTCGACGTATGAGGGGCGGCAATCATGACGAATTTAGGGACGTCCGGCACCCGGCCTGCTTTCCTCCATCCGAAGATCCGGAGTACGATTATGGCAAGGACCTGCAGGATGTTCCGTAGGAGGGGGATATCGAAAATCGTATAGCGCATGAACCTTATGGTTTGTCGTTTTGATATCTGATTTTAATAAACACGTACCGCGACTTCAGTCAAGGACATTGTTGATGCCAATCGCCACAGCGAGCTTCAGATCAGGCTTTTCGAAGCAAAAAGTGAGGACATGCCCTATTGTAAATCCCGGCACAATTCGCTATTCGAGATACATAAGGGCCGGAGAGACGGCCTTATCCTGAAGATTGGAGGTATGGATCACATGGCAGCGAAAGACTGGGTAAAAGGACTGGTTGTGGGAGGTCTGATCGGCGCGGCTCTGGGAATACTCTACGCCCCGAAGCGCGGAGAAGAAACCCGTGAGGAGATTGCAAAATCGTTTCAGGACCTGCGCGACAAGGCCAGGCACCAACTTGATGAAACGTGCACAAAGATGGATGAATTTGCCAGCCGCGGCAAGGAACTTTATAACGAAGGCAAGGAAAAGGTCAGCAAGGCGCTGGATTTCTGCGCCAAGGACCAGGCGGAGAAAAAGAGCGCCGGCGCTTCTTGAGTGTTTAAGCGAGAGCCCTCGTTTATGAAATCGCTTTTTTGATATCTCTTACGAAGGACGATACGATACGCACCAGCCCGTCCTTGGTGCCGTGTTCCTCAATTAGACGCACAAAAGCACTCCCGATGACGACGCCATCTGCGCAGGAGGCGATCTCGGCGGCCTGCGCCGGCGTTGAGATGCCGAATCCGACGACGAGGGGCAGGGCGCTTATCTTCCGGATACGCTCTGCATCAACCCTGATATTATGCATCACGGGTTGCGCCGTTCCTGTAACTCCCGTAATCGAGATATAGTAGAGAAATCCCGCCGCATTCTTTGCTATTTTTGCGATGCGACTGTCGCTGGTTGTGGGCGCGATGAGCGAGATAAAATCGAGGCCCGCCCGATCAGTATGCCGCGTCAGTTCATGCGATTCCTCCGGTGGCAGATCCACGACAAGAATGCCGTCAACACCGGCCTGCTTCGCCCTCGCAGCGAATCGTTCATTGCCCAGGGAATAAATTGGATTGTAGTAACCGAAGAGAACGATGGGGATATCGCTTGCCGTTCTCAGAGATTCAATCATATCGAGGACGCCGGAGAGCGTAGTTCCCTTATGAAGCGATCGCTGCGAGGCAGACTGGATGACGGGCCCGTCCGCAGTCGGATCGGAAAAGGGGACGCCGATCTCGATGATGTCGACACCGGATTCTTCGAGAGCGGGTATGAGACTGCGGGTAGTCTGCATGTCCGGGTCTCCGGCCGTAAGATATACAACCAATGCCTTCCCGTTCATTCGTTTGAGGTCCCGGAATTTTCGTTCTATTCTTCCTGTCATAACAGCATCTCCCATTATTTCCCGTCGATTCTCTGCGATATTATCTCTGCATCCTTATCTCCCCTGCCGGAGAGGTTCACAACGATGATCTTATTCTTGCCGAGTGCGGGTGCGAGTTTGCAGGCGTGGGCCAGGGCATGGGCGCTTTCCATAGCGGGGATGATGCCTTCCAATTTAGAGACGAGCATAAAGGCCGCGACAGCCTCATCATCCTCAACGCTGACATAGGTTGCCCTGCCTGTATCCCGGAAGAAGGCGTGTTCCGGGCCCACGCCGGGGTAGTCCAGTCCCGCCGCAATTGAATAGGCATCCTGAATCTGGCCGTGTCCGTCCTGTAGAAGATAGGTTTTGTTGCCATGAAGGACGCCGACGGTTCCGGCAGATATGCTTGCTGCGTGGAATCCCGACGGGATGCCTCTTCCCGCCGCCTCTACGCCTATCATCGACACATTGATTGAGTCTTTGAAAGGGTAGAAGAGTCCCATGGCATTGCTGCCGCCGCCTATGCAGGCGATAAGCACGTCGGGAAGCCGGCCTTCTTTCTTCATGATCTGCCTCTTTGTCTCTTTCCCGATGACACTCTGAAATTCACGGACCATCATCGGGTAAGGATGAGGCCCTGCCGTAGTGCCGATCACATAAAAGGTATCTCTCACCCTTGCTACCCAGTGCCGCATTGCCTCATTCATGGCGTCTTTGAGGGTCGCTGTTCCCGATAAGACAGGCACGACCTCGGCGCCGAGTATTTTCATGCGAAACACATTCGGGGCCTGCCGTCTGATATCTTCTTCTCCCATGAAGATCATGCACTCCATACCGAAAAGAGCTGCCACCGTAGCTGTGGCCACGCCATGCTGACCGGCTCCGGTCTCTGCAATCACCCTTTTCTTGCCCATGCGCCTGGCAAGAAGTCCCTGACCGAGGGTATTGTTTATCTTATGTGAGCCCGTATGATTGAGATCCTCGCGCTTCAGGTATATCCTGGCCCCGCCCAGTTTTTCTGTGAGACGTTTCGCATAATAGAGAGGGGTTTCCCTGCCTGCGTATTCACTGAGGTAATAGGCAAATTCATCCCTGAAGTGTTTCTCCTTTCTCGCCGCCCTGTAGACCTCCTCAAGCTCTAACAAGGCGGGCATGAGTGTTTCTGCGACATAGCGGCCGCCGAAGATTCCGAAGTGTCCTTTCTTATCGGGCATGGACTTGTGCATGATTTCTCCTCGTAAATATGTTTGTGGCGCTCTTTTCCCCGGCAGCGTGGACGGTTTCAATCATGGTCTGAACTTTCCGGGGATCTTTCTTCCCCGGAGATAGTTCAACGCCGCTGTTGACGTCTACCGCATGCGGCGAAACCGTTTTGATTGCCTCCAGTATATTTCCTGCATTTAATCCTCCCGAGAGAACGAGCGCGTGTGTGTCCTTTAATTTGGCTGCGAGCTCCCAATTGGATTTCTTCCCCGTACCCCCGTAGAGTCCGGATTCACGCGCGTCTATCATGATCGCTTTGACGTTGTATCCCCCTACGATGCCGATGTCTTCGGCGTTTACGGGAGAGATTGCCTTGATCAGAATGGATTGCGGAAATTCGTTGCAATACTGGGGTGATTCATCGCCATGAAGCTGAATCAGGTCCAGCCCGCAGAAGTCATATATTTCCCTCACTGCATGGATGTCATGGTTGACGAACACGCCTACTTTTGAAATATCGTCCGGGAGATTCCGTATGATGTGCATCGCCGTTTCCGGGCTCACATATCGCGGACTCTTCTCATAGAAAATGAACCCGAGTGCATCGGCGCCGTATGCGTAGGCCATGACTGCGTCTTCCATGCGGGTAATCCCGCAGATCTTAATCTCCATTTCTCGTTCTTTCAGTTCTTTATTTGTCGCCCAAAAGTTCGCGCAGCTTGCGCCCCATATCGTCAGACCGCATCAGTGTCTCGCCTATCAGAAATGCATGAATGCCCGCGTTCGTCAACGTTTCAATGTGGCTTCTGGACTGGATGCCGCTTTCGCTGACGATGATCCTGTCCGCAGGAATCGCGGCTGCGAGGCTTATGCTGGTATTCAAATCCACCGAAAAAGTTGTCAGGTCCCTGTTATTAATCCCGATAATTCCGGCGCAGGATGCGAGCGCCTTATCCAACTCACCTTCGGAATGTACCTCGCAGAGTACGGAAAGACCAAGTGATTGTGCAAGACCGGCATATTCTCCCAATTGCTTCATCTCCAGAATTCCTGCAATGAGAAGGATGGCATCTGCCTCCAGATAACGAGTCTCATAAATCTGATAGCGGTCGATAATGAAATCTTTTCTCAGGAGAGAAAGACTCACGCACTGTTTTATATCTGCAAGATAAGTCTCGTGGCCGCCGAAAAATACATTGTCGGTCAGGACGGAGACGGCTGCGGCGTGGTTCTCTTGATATGCAAGAGCAATCCGGACAGGATCAAAATCTTCTCTCATGATTCCCTTCGAGGGCGAGCACTTTTTCACCTCTGCAATGATGGCGCATTCCCGGCCGGTTATTGCTTCAGCAAAATTTCGGGGGGAGGGGAGGTCTGCGATAGCGTGTTTCAATTCCTGAAGCGGCCTTGCCCTCTTCAGATAAGCGACTTCTTCTTTTTTCACTTCTATAATTCTATCTAAAATCATGTTGAAAATCCGTTCAGCTGTTGCTCCGCTCGATCAAGGCCTGAAGCTTTTTGATGGCGGCGCCGCTGTCAATGCAGTCCCTCGCCATCCCGATCCCCTCTTTGATCGTTTTGACCATCTCGCCCGCCACGATTGCCAGACCCGCGTTGAGAAGCACAATATTTCTGCAGGCGTCGCTTTTGCCCGTCAATACACTTTTTGTAATCTCCGCATTTACCGACGCGTCACCGCCGAGCAGCGCCGTACCGGGAGAGACTTCGCCGAAGAAGAGAGTGGGATCGATATCGTATGTATTGATAAGACCGTCCTTCAGTTCCGTTATGCGTGTCTTGCCGGTTACGGTTGCTTCATCCAGGCCGTCCGAACCGTGAACCACGAAAGCTGCCTTTGTGCCTAGTTTCTTAAGAACACCGGCAAACATCTCCGTCAGCCTTGGATCATAGACGCCGATGAGCTGCGACGTTGCGCCGGCGGGATTCGTCAGGGGACCCAGCATGTTGAATATCGTCCGTATTCCGATCTCCCTGCGCGGGCCGATGGCATATTTCATTGCACCGTGAAGTTTAGGGGCGAAGAGAAAACCGATGCCGATTTCATGAATGCACTCTTCGACAATCTCCGGTTGTGCGTCGATCTTGACGCCTAATGCTTCGAGGACATCCGCGCTGCCGCAGCCGCTTGAGACAGCGCGATTCCCGTGCTTGGCTACCGTCAGGCCGGCTGCTGCGACGACGAAGGCTGCGGTGGTGGAGATATTGAACGTCTGCATGCCGTCACCGCCCGTCCCGCAGGTGTCCACAATGACCGAGGACCGGGCGTCTATCCGCGTGGCCTTTCTGCGCATGATCCGGGCGGCGCCTGTGACCTCGTCGACGGTTTCACCCTTGATCCTGAGTCCCGTGATAAAAGCGGCGATCTGCGCGGGCGTCGCCTTGCCCTCCATAACTTCATCCATAACCTCCATCATTTGCGTCTCATTGAGGTCTTCGCGGTTTACCACTTTGGCAATTGCTTCCTTAATCATGACAGTTTCTCCTTTTTTATAATCAGCTCCAGAAAATTCCTTAAAATGCGTTTTCCCTGCGGCGTCAGGATAGATTCCGGGTGGAACTGTATCCCCTCCACAGGATACTCCTGATGCCTCACACCCATTATTTCTCCCTCCTGTGTGCTCGCACTGATCATGAGACATGCGGGCAGCGAAGCCTCTTCAATCAGCAGGGAATGATAGCGACCGGCGATGAAGGGACTGGGGAGGCCTTTGAAGATCGTCCGTCCATCGTTTATGATAGGCGAGGTCTGTCCGTGCATGAGCCTGCCTGCCCGGACCACGTTCCCTCCGAAGGCATAGCCGATGGCCTGGTGCCCGAGACATACGCCCATGATGGGTATTGATTTATGAAATTGCCTGACGACATCGACAGTGATCCCTGCCTCCTTCGGCGTACATGGACCGGGGGAGAGAAAGATGGCCTCGGGCGCAAGGTTTCTTATCTCATCCACAGTTATCTCGTCATTGCGATAGACGGCAACCGTCTGGTCGAGTTGGCCGAGATACTGAACGAGGTTGTACGTAAAAGAATCATAATTGTCGATCATCAGAATCATGGCCTGCTCCCTCAGATATTTTTTTTCAGTTCGAAACCTGATGCGGCGAGGCGTATAGCCTGCATTATTCCTTCGCCCTTATTCACCGTTTCCTGATATTCCTTTTCCGGATCGGAATCGGCCACGATGCCGGCGCCCACCTGTATAAAAATCTTTCCGTCTTTGACCAGCATGGTTCTGATAGTTATGCAGAGGTCCATATTGCCGGTATAACTGAAGTAACCGACGGCTCCCCCGTAAGGGCCTCGTCTGGTCGGCTCGAGTTCATCGATGATCTCCATAGCCCTGACCTTCGGCGCACCGGAGAGTGTGCCGGCGGGGAATGCGGCCGCAAGGAGATCGAAGCAATCTTTCCCGGGGGACAGTTGCGCCTGGATATTGGTGACGAGATGCATGACGTGTGAATACCGCTCCACGACCATAAGCTGATTGACCTGCACACTGCCGGTTCGCGCCACTTTTCCGAGGTCATTTCTCCCCAGGTCAACGAGCATCACGTGTTCAGCCCTCTCTTTCGGATCCTGGAGGAGCTCATGGGCGAGGTGCCTATCCTCCTGCTCGTTTCTTCCGCGTCTCCGCGTTCCTGCGATGGGCCGGAGTTCCGCCACGCCTTCTTCAAGCCTGACCATAACCTCAGGCGACGAGCCTATCAAAAATGTCTCATCGAGCTTAAGAAAGAAAAGGTAAGGGGAGGGGTTTACATAACGCAGCGCCCGGTAGAGATCGAGGGGGTCTATCCCGTTTTCCGCATGAAAGCGCTGGGACAGGACGACCTGTATGATGTCACCGGCAACAATGTATTCCTTGGCCTTCTCGACCGTCGCCTTAAAGTCTTCTGCTGACATATTCGACCCAAGGGCCGCGCCGTTTTCCACTTTTCCGTATCGCTCTGTTGTTTCGACAGGCGCTCTTATGATTGCTATCAGCCTGTCTATCTTATCGATGGTTTCGTCGTAAACATCCCTGAGGGTCTCAGCGCCCGCAGTAGAAGCGCATGAGACTACTTTGATCGTGTGCCTGATATTATCGAAGACAATCAGCGTATCCGTAATGAGCAGAACTGCATCGTCGGTCTTGAGATCATCAGAAGCCTGATCAGGGAGTCTTTCAAAATAACGAACCATATCGTAGCCGAGGAATCCGACGGCGCCTCCATAGAACCGGGGCAGCCCGTCCACAGCAACGGGGTGATAGGCATTCAATAAGTCCTTGAGATATCGGAGCGGACTGCCTTCGTGCCTATGGCTTCTGCTTTTGCCGTTTTCGGAGATCAGGACGTGGTCACCCGTGACCTTAAAAATAATGCGCGGGTCCGAACCGAGAAATGTATAGCGCCCCCATTTTTCGCCGCCCTCGACGCTCTCAAGTAGAAAGACGTGGGATTTTGCACTGAGTTTCATGAGGGCAGATACCGGCGTATCTATGTCGGCCAGTATTTCCCTGTATACTGGGATGAGGTTGCCCTGCTCGGCAAATTTCTTAAACTGGTCAAAGCCCGGATAATACATGTTACAAAGTCCTTTTCTTTCCTACGTTAGCCAAAATAAAAAAGGCCGCTTATGGTTGCGGCCTTCTATTATGTTGCATAAACAAAAAAGCCGCGGAGTCCGAAGAGGTCTCCACGGCTATGCTTTAGTTAGCGAGATGAATCAGCGGTGGACAAACCCCTGCATTGGATTCTGCCACCACCAGTTGATGATTGTTGAAAATAAGTATCTCAATTAAAGACTGTCCTTCAAATATTTTTCTGCCTTATAGCAGTGCATCGGGATATTGTCAATACTATTTTTCATTGCCCATGAACAAGGGTTTAAATCATCTATTTCCCCTCTTTAGGAAGCCCACTCTATCTGCATCTGACTTGACACAGGTTGCTAAGTCTATTAGAGTCTATCTATCTTCAATGGATACGAGGAGTACAATTATGGCTGACATTCTGTTTCGTAAAGTTAAGGGCTCGGCTGATCTCTATGCAAAGGAACTCTCCTCCTTGCTTGGTCAATTGAAGAGCCCGTTTAAGAAAGGGGATAAAGTCGGGATCAAACTTCACTGGGGAGAGAAAGGCAATCACAGCTTCCTGCCGCCCGATTACGCGAGGGAGATCGCAGAGTGGCTGCGCAACCAGGGTACAAAACCCTTTGTCTTCGATACGACCGCCCTTTATTCTGGCGGCCGCCGCATCGCAAGCGATTCCTTGAAGACAGCTCATGAACACGGGTATACGGAAAAGTTCCTGGGCTGTCCGGTGCTAATCGCGGATGGTCCGGAAGGCAGAGACACTGCTGATATACCCGCCGGCTTCAAGCATTTTAAGACAGTTCAAGTCGCCGCCCTTGTGGAAAAGACAGACGGTTTCGTAATCTTTTCTCATTTTAAAGGGCATATGGCCGCAGTCTTCGGCGGGGCCATCAAGAACATCTCCATGGGTTTCGCTTCCCGGGCGCAGAAACAACGCATGCACTCGGAAGTGCGCCCGTACATGAAAAGGGAGAGGTGCACACGCTGCGGCACGTGCATTGAAGTTTGCCCATCGGGAGCGGCACAGCTCGACGATGAAGGTTATCCCATCTATGATCACGAGACATGCATCGGTTGTGCGCAATGCATTGCGCTGTGCCCGGAAATGGCGCTCAAGATATTGTGGAATGTAGAAGATAAGATCTTCCAGGAGAAATTGATAGAAACAGCTGCAGCCGTATGGAAGCGCATTGCCGGCAGGACCATACTGATAAACGCACTTCTTAACATTGCCACGGAGTGTGATTGTCTGCCCGGAGAGCATCCCCTGATGTCCCCTGATCTGGGTTTCATGGGCGGATATCATCCGGTGAAGATCGATGCCGAATCTCTGAATCTGATAGGCGCAGAAGCGTTCGAGAGGGCGCATCCGAATATTCCCTGGCGGAGGCAATTCGAATACGCCAGGGAAACGGGATTTTATCCCCATGATCCATTACGAAAGAGAGCTTAATCCGGAGCAACTGCGTGTCGTGATGGAGGGGGATGGCCCTGTTCTCGTTATTGCAGGCGCCGGCAGCGGCAAGACACGGACACTGACTTACCGCGTCGCACGCCTGATAGAATCCGGCGTCAGTCCTGACAGGGTTCTGCTTGCAACCTTCACTAACAAAGCCGCACGCACGATGCTTTCCCGGGTGACGTCCCTCACCGAATTCGATATCAGCGGCATGTGGGGCGGCACATTCCATCATATTGCCCATCGCATTCTCCGGGCAAATTCACATGTCCTGGGTTACGAACGAAACTTTTCCATTCTCGACAGCGAAGATTCAACGCAACTCATCAATACATGTATTGCCGAATCAGGCATCGATACCAAAAACGTGAAATTCCCGAAAGGAGATGTGCTCCGTGATATCATCAGCTTCTCTTTTAATACGGAAACGGGCGTTGAAGATGTCGTGACAACAAGGTACCCGTATTTCTCGAATCGTCTTGAGGATGTAACTCTGGCGACTGCGCAGTATGAACTGCGGAAGAAGAAGTTGAACGTCATGGACTTCGATGATCTTCTCATCAATACGAGAAAGCTTCTTATGGATCATCCCGGGGTATTGCAGAGATATGCAGAGAAGTTCTCCCATGTCCTTGTAGATGAATATCAGGATACGAATATAATACAGGCTCAAATTGTGGATCTGCTGGGCTCGACACACATGAATATTCTTGCGGTAGGAGACGATTCACAGAGCATTTACGCTTTCCGGGGAGCTAATTTCGCCAATATAATCATGTTTCCCGAAAGGCATCCGGGCTGCAAGGTCTTCAAGCTTGAGACAAACTACCGCAGTACGCCGGAGATCCTGCATCTTGCGAACGTGAGTATAGAAAATAATTACAGACAGTATCAGAAGAATCTCCGCTCCGTGCGCATGACGGGAATAAGACCCGTCCTCATACCGCTCCGAGACGTTATTCAGCAGGCCAATTTTGTAGCCCAGAGAATACTTGAACTGCTCGGTGAAGGTGTGCCTATCAATGAAATAGCGGTTCTTTACCGGGCGCACTATCACTCTATGGAGCTGCAAATGGAAATGGTGCGCCGGGGAATACCTTTTGAAATACGTTCCGGCATTCGCTTCTTCGAACAAGCGCATATCAAAGATGTAACCGCCTACATGAGGATTATCGTGAATCCTTTCGACGAACCGGCCTGGAAGAGGGTGCTCGGACTTTACAGCAAGATAGGAAAAGCAACGTCGGATAAATTGTGGAAGCTTCTTGCGCAAGGAGAAAACCCGCTCGAGACGGCCATGGGCGATGATTTTGCGAAGGCGGTCACGAAGACGCAGAAGCCGTCGCTTGCTCTGTGCCGGCAAACACTTTCGAAAATCACGGACTCCCTTCCCGGAGTGAGTCCCGCAGCGATCATCGAGATCCTGCTCGAGAGCGGTTACCAGGATTATCTGCAGGAGAAATATACTGACGCCGCGATAAGGGTGGACGACCTTCTCCAATTCTCGAATTTCTCCGCCAGGTATCATTCCATGGAAGATTTTCTCAGTGAACTGTCGCTGATGACAAACATGACTGAAACGAATGAAGCCAAACCCGGTGACACAAATGGAGACAAGGTCATCCTCAGCTCGATTCATCAGGCCAAGGGACTCGAATGGTCAGTCGTCTTGATGATCTGGTGCGCAGACGGGATGTTGCCCTTGGCCCGCAGCCTGAAAGACCAGGAAGGTGAGGAAGAGGAAAGAAGACTTTTTTACGTAGCGACAACAAGGGCAAAAGATCAGCTCTATCTTTGCTATCCGCAGGTGAGCTACGCGAGGGGGATCGGCAGCGTAAACCAGATCCCCTCCAGATTTATCAGGGAAGTTTCCCCGTCCTCGCGACATCGGCAGGCGTGCCCGTATGACCAGTGGATGATAGAGGAAGACGGCGGTTATTAGACCCAACGGTCCGACTTGGTTTTCGCATCATACTCTTCCCGGAGGGCAATCTGCGTCGCCTCCGCCATTTGCTCAACGCTTTTTACCCAGTCTTCAAATTTTATGTCCACTCCGAAGATGCCTACCATCTCCTCCTTATCATCTATAATCGGAGCCGAAACGGTTATGCACAGGGCCCCGGTCATTTTCGATATGTAGAAATTGGTAACATACATCTTGCCGCTCTGCAGGGGCTTGATGAACCACTCCCTGTCTGACTGGTCAGTGCCGATTCCGTAATTTTCATATTTAGCCCTGTCTGCGATATTGGTGATGTTTCTCGTTGTCTTTTTCCCGTTCATATCTACGACGTAGGCAAACTGTATCGACGGGTTTTCTTCGATTGTCTGCTGCATGATCGGCTCCTGGAGCTCCGGTTTCATCGACTTCATGACCGGGTGCTCTATCACCTGTTTCACAACGTCCATCGCCGCGTGCGTCGCCATGTACTTGATCTTCTCGAGATCGGACATGAACAGTTCAGGAAGATACTTGCGTACCAGTTTTTCAAGTTCTTCGTGGGATATGCCGGTTGCCCTCCCGGCATCATACTGCTCCGTAACCCATTTATGGATCTTGGAAACACCGGGATGTTTCTTATCGATTACAGCCTCCCCCTTCGCGCTCAGGCGTGTATTGATCCAGTGAGCGATACCGGCCTTCCCGGACTTGTCGGTAATCATGGTCACGATGGGCCTCTTCAATATCTTCGTCGTGTCGAAGATATTGTAGATCTCTTCGTTCTTGATGAGTCCGTCGGCATGTATGCCGGCCTTGGTTATATTAAATTCCGCACCTACCAGGGGGTAATTGGCGGGGATCTTCACCCCTATTTCATGTTCGAAATAGTCGGCTATATCGGTAATAGCGGTGGTGTCGATGCCGTTGTCCGTCCCCTTGAGTCCTATATACTCAATAATGAGACCCTCTACGGGGGCATTGCCCGTTCTTTCTCCGAGTCCGAGCATTGTCCCGTTGGCGCCGCCGCAGCCATACAACCAGGCCGTCGTGGCATTAATGAGCGCCTTATGGAAATCGTTATGCCCGTGCCATTCAAGCAAATGGCCGGGCACACCGCCGTCCTCGATAAAGGCTCTGATCAATTTATCGACACTGCGCGGCAGTGATGCGCCCGGATAGGTTACACCGTAGCCCATGGTGTCGCAAAGCCTGATCTTGATGTCGATGCCGCTTTCCTCACGGAGCTTCATAAGCTCAACGGCAAAGGGAATGCAAAATCCATATATCTCCGCCCGTGTGAGATCTTCAAAGTGACACCTCGGCACGATACCCTCATCGAGAATTGCTCTTACAATTTCCAGATAAGAATCGAGCGCATTCTTTCTCGTAGTATTAAGCTTCAGGAAGATATGGTAATCGGAGACGGATGTCAGTATGCCCGTTTCCTTCAGGCCCGCCTCCTTCACGAGCTTGACGTCCTCCTTCTGCGCCCGTATCCAGCCGGTAATCTCCGGGTACCTGAGGCCTAATTCGAGACATTTATCCACGGCATCCCGGTCTTTCTTGCTGTACAGAAAGAATTCGGCTTGTCTGATGACGCCGTTCGGACCACCCAGCCTGCTCATCAGGGCGTATAAGTCGACAATCTGCTTCACCGTGTACGGCGGTCTTGCCTGCTGGCCGTCCCTGAATGTTGTGTCCGTAATAAGAATCTCTTCCGCCGGGGTTATCGGGATAATCTTATGGTCGAAGTCAATCCTGCTTACCTCGTCATAAGGGAAGACACCCTTCTGTAGGTTCGGCTCAGCGACTTCCCTAAGTTCATGTCTCCAAAAACTTGTGTGTTCGTGGTCGAGGACTCGTTTTTCTTTGTTCCATTTTGCCATAGTGAATGCTCCGATTTGTTCCTAAAAAAAAGAGGGCACCCTGAAACCAGTCGTGCCCTCGTTGGGAATATGCCACGGGTTTCAGTCTGCCGGTAAATTTGCCTGCTGGCGAGGCAGATAGGGCTTGGCTGCGCCCGCCTTCTTCCTTATGTTCTTGATCTGTTCCATCGTATATCCCTCCCTCGGTATGCCCAGTTCCTGGCCCGGATAAAGCAGTTTTCGGTCTTTGATAATATCTTTATTGGCCTCATAGATGATGGGCCAGAGGAAGGGATCATTGTATATGTCTTTGTATTTGGCTATCCACCAGAGGGTATCGCCTTTTCTCACAGTGTATTGTTCGCAAAGACAGAAGACTCCCCCTTGCTCCTCACCTTCTTTGACTGCTTCGCTTTTCGTCTTCGCGGCAGCCTGTCCTTCCGTTGGCTGAGAACTCTTCGCCGCCTGGGCAGGCTCACCCGCTCTCTGCTCGGCAACAACACTCTTTTCGAGGTCGCTCGTTTTCGCAGGCGCTGTCGCGCACGCCGAGAAGACAAACATAAGCGCAACGATAAGGGATGCACTTATAACGGCAATGCTGCCTCGACAGTTCATCTTCGTATCCTCAAGCTCCATTATCGCCGGGTAAAGTCAGAAAGACCGAATAAAACAATTGTCTTCCTCGCTTTTAGATTAATAAAAAAAGGATGGCCTTGTCAACACAAAATATATTGGATGATCAGATAATCTTCAGGGAAAGTTCCATAAGTTGCTCGATACTTACTTCCGATGGGGCATCCGTCAAAAGACAGGTAGCCTTCTGTGTCTTCGGAAATGCAATGACATCCCGGATGCTCTCTACGCCCGTCATTATCATGACCAGCCTGTCAAAACCCAGGGCGATGCCCCCATGCGGCGGGGTGCCGTATTCGAGCGCTTCGAGCAGGAAGCCGAATTTCCTTCTCGCTTCCTCATCTCCTAAGCCGAGGGTCCGGAAGATCAGGGACTGGATATCCTGCCTGTGTATACGAATGCTACCTCCGCCTATCTCAGTGCCATTGAGAACGAGGTCATAGGCCTTGGCTCTTACCTTGCCTGGATCTGTTGCAAGGAGGGGAATATCTTCCATCACAGGGGAGGTGAATGGGTGGTGCTTGGACACGTATCTCTTCTCCGCATCACTATATTCAAACAGGGGAAATTCATTTACCCATGTGAACGAATATTGCCCGGGGTGAGCGAGATTCAATTTTCTCGCCAGGTGGTTCCTGAGATTTCCGAGCGCATCATTGACGATGGACGGAGAGTCGGCAAGAAAAACAATTACGTTTCCCTCTTTTGCGTCCATCCTGTCGTTGATATCCTTGACTTCGGAAGGCGTCAGAAACTTAAAAATTGGTGATGTCCATCCGTCAGGATTAACTCTCGCCCAGGCAAGACCCTTTGCCCCGTATGTGCTCACGTAATCGGTAAGACCATCGAGGTCTTTTCTGGTGAGACTCTTTCCGTCCTCTATTTTCATAGCCTTGATCACACCGCCCGTGCTCGCAACTTCCGCAAACACCTTCAGCGCCGAGTTCCTGACGATGTCCGTGAGGTCTTTTAATTCAAGGGCGAAACGGATATCAGGGTTGTCCCTGCCGTACCTTTCCATGGCATCCGCATAGGACAGCCGCGGAAACGGAATTTGCAATTCCGTATTGAGACAGGTCCTGAACAGATGAGCGACCAGCCCTTCGGTGATTTGATAGATATCATCCTCTGCTATAAATGACATCTCAACGTCAATCTGCGTAAATTCGGGTTGACGGTCGGCCCTCAGATCTTCGTCACGGAAACATTTGACAATCTGGTAATACCTGTCGAACCCCGAAATCATGAGAAGCTGTTTAAAGAGCTGGGGCGACTGGGGCAGGGCGTAGAACATGCCCGGATTTACGCGGCTCGGAACGAGATAGTCACGTGCACCTTCCGGCGTGCTTTTCGTGAGAACCGGTGTTTCCACTTCAATGAATCCGTTTTCCTGATAATAGCGGCGCGTTTCGGCTGCAATCTTACTCCGGAGGATAAGATTCTTCTGTATCTCCGGTCGTCTCAGATCAAGGTAGCGGTACCTCAAGCGGACTGTTTCCGATACCTCTGCGTCCTCGTTGAGGACAAACGGCGGCGTCTTCGCTTCGCTCAGGATTTCGAGCTCGGTAACCATGACTTCAATTGCGCCGCTTTTCAATTCAGGATTCTCCATTCCCGCCGGTCTTCTCTGCACGGTGCCGCGCACAGCAAGGACAAATTCGCTTCTAATAGCGTGTGCGCCCCTGTGGCTGTCAGGATTGATGTCAGGGTTGAAGACGATCTGCGCGAGACCCTCGCGATCACGAAGGTCGATGAATATGACGCCTCCGTGATCTCTCCTTCTGTTTACCCAACCCATGAGGATGACTTCGAGGCCGACATCGGAAATAGTCAGATTTCCGCAATAATGGGTTCTTTTCTTAACTGTCAAAAAATCAGACACAGTGCGATCAACTCCCTTTAAGGATTTTTATTATGGCGTTTTCGAGGTCGTCAAGGCCTATGGTTTCCTGCGTTCCATTTTGCATATCCCTGAACTCCGCCTTGTTTTCCGCTATTTCCCTCTCACCAAGGATAAGCGCATAACGGGAAGAGAGCTTGTCCGCCCTCTTCATCTGGCTCTTGAGGCTTTTTCCTGAATAATCCATTTCCGTTTGGATTCCCTGTATGCGCAAGCGGTTGCAAACTGAGAATGCCAGCTTCTGCGCCTTATCTCCAAGTGCTGCAATGAACAATTGCGGTGATATCAAAAAATTCTCGTCGGCAAAAGGCGAAATTGATATCAGCCTTTCCAATCCGACGGCGAATCCGATCCCGGGTATATCCGGTCCGCCCAGGTCCTTTACGAGTCCGTCATAGCGACCGCCGCCCGCGACGGCGTTCTGCGCACCGAGATGCTCTGTCACGACTTCAAAGGTCGTTTTTGCGTAGTAGTCGAGACCGCGAACCATCTTGGGATTTACTTCAAAAGCTATCGCAAACATGGCGAGGGCCTCTTTTACCTTCGTAAAATGATCCATGCAGCCCGGGCACAAAAAGTCAAGTATCTGCGGGGCATGGTCGATCACCTCAATGCAGTTTGCCGTCTTGCAATCGAAGACCCTCAGGGGGTTCATGCCAAGACGCCTCTGACAGTCCTTGCAAAGCTGCTCTTCTTTTCCAACCAGGAAACCGCTCAATGCTTTTCTAAATGCAGGACGGCATTCCCTGCATCCGAGGGAATTGATCATGAGACGCAGATCGGTTATCTCTATGCGCATGAGAAACTGCATGAGCATGAGAATCACCTCGGCGTCCGTCCGCGGATCATCGAGCCCGAGAAGTTCCGCGTTGATCTGGTGAAACTGTCTGTATCTCCCTCTTTGCGGCCTTTCACGCCTGAACATCGGACCGATGGTAAAAAGTCTCGCCACCGGATCCTGCGCATACATGGTATGTTCAAGGTATGCGCGCACGACTGAAGCCGTAGCCTCCGGACGCAGGGTCAGGTATTCATCCCCGCGATCGAGAAATGTGTACATCTCTTTCTCGACTATATCAGTGGACTCACCAATGCTTCTTTTGAAAAGTTCGGTCTTCTCGAGGATGGGAACCCTTATCTCCCGGAAACCAAAATTAGCAAGTACTTCGCGGGCTATCTTCTCGATGTATTGCCATTTTGCCGTTTCCGTGGGAAGGATATCCTTAAATCCCCTTACGGAGGTGATAATTTCCATAATGTTTGAGCGTTAACTCCCACTAGTCGCGACAAGCATTCTTGCCGCTGCAAGATGCATTTTGCGGCATTCGTAATTCTGTAAAAAGGATTTGTTGGATAACACATAAAGGCTTGAAGTGCAACAATTAACTCGCTCTTGGCCCTTGCTAAGGGAAGGCAAGAAGCATATCAAGTGTGCGCTCTGCTGATCTATAAGCCGTCCGTATAGAGACTGTATGCGACATTAGTTCCGTCTGTTGTTATATTGATGGCGCCGTTTATGTCGGTTCTCAATACCCTCGTTCCCCGCAGGAAGTATCTCCTCAGGACGTCCGGATGCGGATCATTGTATACATTGTCTCTGCCGCAGCTTATCACCGCAATTTCGGGTTGCACCCTGTTTAGAAAGGGCGGCGTGCTCGAAGTGAATCCCCCGTGATGAGGGGCAAACATAACCTGGCTCCTGATGTCCCTTTGCGCATCGATAATGCGCATCTCTGACGGCTCGGAGATATCGGCGGGCAGAAGGACGCTAACCTTTCCCATTGTCAGCCTCATGACGATGGCATCGTTATTTGTCTTATCGAAACGCCGGGGCAAATCGCCATTCAACGCAATCGTGCCTGCCGGATTCAGTATCCTGATCGTAACATTATCGATTCTGATATCTCCCGTTCCTTCGGACATGAGCCTGTGGGTTATATTCTTCTCATTTACGATCTTCATGAAGTCCCTGTACGTGTCGCTTTCGGCCGTCTCTCCGTTGGTCCAGACCTCATTGACATCGAAATTTGACAGGACGTAGATGAGCCCGTTGAGATGATCAGGATGGGGATGGGTCAGAACGACAATATCGATATGCCTTATCCTTTCGTGCCAGAGAAAGGGGGCAAGGACATACTTCCCGATATCGAAATTGTTGTCATATATTCCTCCGCCGTCAACGAGGATCTTCTTACCAGCAGGCAATATGACAAGTGCGGAACTCCCCTGGCCCACGTCGATCGCTGTAACAGTCAAGTTCCTGGCTGCCTTGTCCTTCACGTAGAAATATAGCGCGTCAACAGCAAAGAATAATGTGAGAGCCGCAGCTGCAACGCGCAACCCGTGAGGACCGAAGAAGCTCCTCTTTCCCGCAGCGCCACTTTCACTATTCCTCCATGCATCGATAAGCTTCACGGCGACTATGAGGAAAAGATAGTATGCAGTAATTTCGAGAAGTGTCGGCGTACTCAAAAAGAAGGACGAACCGGGGAAAGAGGCAAAGAAATCGACCATGGAGATAGAGACCTTAACGAGGAAGGAAGAAATCGACAGAACGACCAGTGCGAGCGAGTGCGATAACGGAGCGGCGACAATAATTGCAGTACAAAGAGGTATTGCGATAATGCCCAAGACGGGGACGACGAACAGGTTTGAAAGCAGTACTACGGTGGAAACTCTGTTAAAATAAAAAACTATGAGCGGCAAAGTTCCGAGAGTCGCGCTGAAGGATACAATCACAAATACGGCGACATTCTTGTAAATTCGCGCCGCCCATACTTTGTATCGGGGCATTTCTCCACGATCGTCAGCCGGAATCATCAGGACGAGTCTCGGCGTGATGAAAAGAATTGCCCACACAGCCATGAATGATAGCTGAAACGAGACGTCGAAGAGGGAAGGGGGAGATACTGCAAGTATTACCAGGGCTGCCAGGGCCAGGCTGTTATAGAGGTCTCTATCCTTACCGAAGATGATGGCTATCATGAAGGTTATGGCCATGATCGCGGCGCGAACCACGGAGATACCCATACCGGCTATGAATGTATAGATGATTACGGGAACAATTGCGCAGACAGTTGATGCCTTGACGATATTGAATCGCAAGAGCAGATATGCGGACGACTTCATGACGAGTCTTATAATGGCGAAGGACAGGAAAGCAATGATGCCTATGTTAAATCCCGAGATTGCGATGATATGGGTCGTGCCGGTCTTGTTGAAGTTCTCCATTACGGCCTTGGGGATCTCCTTCTGGTCCCCTAGGATCATGGCTTGAATGATTTCCCCCTCCGGTGAGGAAGTGTTTTCCATGATGAATTTCTTCGAGTATGCCCGGAATCGTTCAAGGTGCAGTTTGAAAATATTGCCCTGATTTTCCCTCAGGACTGCGATCCTCGCCGGGTCCTTGACGAACCCCCGCACCATGACACCCTTGTATCTGAGATACTTTGCATAATCAAAACCGCCGGGATTCTGAAAATTATGCGGGACTTTAAGCCTGGTTGTAAATCGTATCGCATCTCCGTACTTGAATTCCCGGCGGCCTTCGACATTGAGGAGAATGAGTCCTTCGACCCTGGTGGCGGCCTTTTCGCCAATCAGCCGGTTTGCCGATACAGTAAGCTCTGTCCTGTCGGGAGATGCGTCGGGGCTTTCACAAATGACCCCTTCAAGGATCAGCTTCTCTCTGCCGACATAGTTGATGATATGCGTCGCGTCGGGTTCCCGGTAAAGATACTGATTGACGTCAAGAAATCCGAAGAGCGCTGATGAAAGAATGACGAGTATGGCAATCAGTTTCGCCGATTTCTTTATTGACGCCGCAAGGAGGAGTATCAAGACGAGAAGGAGGGATATCATTAACGGGAGGTCGGCAACGCGGCAAAAATGACCGGCCGTAATCCCGGCTGCAAAAGCACAGAGGAGGGGTATTAATGGCTGCTCCATGTTCTGGACCGAAATCAACCTGGTGAAGGATTCATGCCCTCGTCAAAGAATGTCTGAACATTTGCGAAACTGTATTTGCGCAATGGGTCTGCTGATAGAGATATTAGTTGATGAAGATTGTAATTTCGTTAGATTAAATTTATAAAATGTTATAGCATACGCGGACCGGAAGATACAGAAGACTTTGCTTGTATCCCACATTTCTTCTCTCAAAAAAAACAGTCCGCGGTATGGATCGGACACAGGCATGGGCATAAAATGAGTGAGCAATTATTACAGGAAGAGGGTATAGACACGAGACTTCGCTGGTTGATGCTCTCGCGGGTGGCAATCGTTACCTTTCTCCTCATGGTAACAACATTCATCAAGTTTCAAAAAACGGAAATATTTCCCGAGAAGGCACTGACGTCACTCTACGCGCTTTGCGCGATAACTTACTTGCTTTCCTTAGCTTATGTTCTCCTCCTGAAGTTCGTCAAGAAGAATAGATTAAACATATATATCCAGGCGCTCACCGATGCAGCCCTAATAACTTTCCTTGTGTACATAACGGGGGGAATAAGCAGCATATATTCGGTTTTCTATCCTCTGGTCATCATATATTCAGTATTATTTCTGGAAAAGCGGGGCGGACTCATCATCGCCTCAACCTCCGGCATTCTCTATGGTTCATTACTGGATCTGGAGTATTACGGCATCATCCATCCCATAAACGCCCTGGCTGTTCATGACTATGATATGGGTGCGGGATATGTCTTTTCGCGAATATTTGTCCACCTCGTGTCTTTCTACATTATCGGCCTTCTTGCGAGCTTTGTAGTCGAACAGGAACGAAGGGTGAGAACGCTTCTTGCCGAAAAGGAAACCGCTTTCGATCAACTCGATTTATTGCACAGGAGTATAATCGAGTCAGTTGAAACCGGTATTATGACAATCAATCGCCAGGGCAGGATTAAATCCTTTAATAAAGCCGCTGAGGAGATTTCCGGATACGCGTTTGCAGATGTGGAAAATAAAGATATCGTTGAAGTATTCCCCGGATTCGCCGAGGTACGGGATAATACTAAAGAGGATGACGACAGGCGATCACCGAAAAAGAGATATAATATAGAATTTACCCGTGACAATAATAATGAGCTAATATTGAGTTGCCTGGTTTCAACTCTCAAAGACAGTAAGGGAAAAAGGATAGGCGACATTGTAATCTTCCAAGACATCACCTCCCTGATAGAAATGGAAGAGGCCTTGGAAAAAAGTAAGAGACTGGCCATTATCGGTGAAATGGCGGCTGGTCTTGCGCATGAGATGAGAAATCCCCTTGCCTCGCTAAGCGGCTCGATCCAGATATTGAAGAGGGATCTTCAACTCTCCGAGGTAGATGAAAAGCTCATGCAGATTATTCTCAGGGGCAAGGATCAGCTCGATCACGTCATAAAGGATTTTCTCCTCCTCGCAAGACCGGCGCCGGGAGATCGCGAGACGGTTTTCGTAAAAGAAATCATCGAAGGCGTGATGGAGTCTATTCAGTATCTGCCCGACTGGAACGGTGATATCAGCGTTCGTCTGGAATTTTCGGATAATCTGGGCGTTTATGCCAACCGGACGGAAATAAGGGAAGTTATATGGAACGTTGTCATGAATGCCGTTCAATCCATGCCCGAAGGAGGCGAACTTTCCGTAGAAACACGAAAGATATACGACGGAGCGCAGGGTGAATCCCTTGAGATACGGGTGAGCGACACGGGTTACGGCATTGATGATAGACATCTTGACAAGATATTTGAACCGTTTTTCACGACGAAGGAGAGGGGAACAGGCCTTGGTCTTGCCATAGTCAATAGAATCATTGAAGGATACACGGGAAGAATTTTGATTAAGAGGGGCGTCGAGAAGGGAACGATCTGTACGGTTTCTTTGCCTTTGATCGGAAGAAGCAGTTAAATTGCATGAACACAGGTTTTCTCACAAGGAGAGATTACGTGGCAAAAATTCTTGTAGTGGATGACGATGAGGGTATAAGGGAATTTCTCGATATCATGCTTACCAGGGAAGGGTATGATGTAGCAACCGCCCCTGACGCGACAAAGGCGCTGAACCGCTGCAAGAAAGAGAAATTTGATCTCATCCTTACCGACTTGAAGATGCCTAAAGTGGACGGGATAGAATTCTTGAAGGCGGTTAAGGAAATCACGCAGGAGGCTATGGTAATCCTCATTACCGCTTACGCATCTCCCGAGACGGCTGTGTCGGCTATGAAGGAAGGCGCCTACGACTATATCGAGAAGGGCTTCAACATTGAAGACATAAAGACCATTATCGCCAGTGCCCTCGATAAAAAGGGCATCAAGAGAGAAGATGCTCTATTTATCAAGGAAGTGGAGGATGCGGTATCCTTTGCCAAAATGATCGGCAAGAGCAAAGGAATGCTTAAGGTGTATTCACTGATTAAGAAGGTGGCGGAAACGCCCACCAACATCCTCATCCTGGGCGAGAGCGGCACGGGCAAGGAGCTTGTGGCGAGGGCTATTCATGAAAATAGCCCGAGAAAGAATATGCCCTTTGCAGTGATCAATTGCGGCGGAGTTCCGGAAAGCCTGCTCGAAAGCGAATTATTCGGCTATGTGAAAGGCGCATTTACAGGCGCCTACGGAGACAAGCCTGGGCTTTTTGAGATCGCGCGGGGCGGAACCATATTTCTGGACGAGATAGGCGACTTGCCGCCACTTCTGCAGGTAAAACTTCTCAGAGTAGTACAGGAAAAGACATTCAGAAGGGTGGGGGGAACGGAAGAGAAAAAGATCGATGTCAGAATCATTTCGGCGACGAACAAGAATCTCGAAGAAAAAGTTAAGGACGGTTCCTTCAGGGAAGATCTGTATTTTCGCCTGAATGTCATACCTATAAACATTCCGCCCTTGAGAGAAAGGAAAGAGGACATACCAGTTCTAACAAAATATTTCATAGAAAAGTGTTCGAAAGAATTCGGCAAAGAAGTAAGGACAATATCTTCATATGCGCTGGAGCTTCTGATGAATTATCCATTTCCCGGAAACGTGAGGGAGCTTGAAAATATTATTGAACGCAGTGTTGCCCTCGAGACATCAAACATAATCCTCCCGGAGAATCTGCACGTGGCAGGAAACCTGATGGAGGTAAGTAGATTTTCGGATGCTGATATACCTGTGTGGTCAATTCCCCCCGAAGGTATTAACGTAAATGATGAAGTGGCAAAATATGAGAAACATCTGATAGAAGAAGCCTTACGAATAGCCAAGGGATCCAAGACCAAGGCTGCTGAGATTCTCCAGGTGAGTTTTGATTCACTCCGTTACAGGATAGAGAAACTCGGGGCAGGGTGAAATTAGTAAAGATTTTTTCTTGACATGGGTTTCAATTAGCCTTATAAGATGATCAGCACAATAGACAAAAATTCCGAATGAAGGAAATGACGCAGATGCAGGCACAGAGCTTTTTTGTTTTTTTTAGTTTCTTTAGTGGGGTCTGCCTGCCGCGCTCATGACCTGAGATTTTCTGAAAGGTAGCCGTGGGCAGACCAAGTACTGCCGACGGCTTTTTTTTGCGAAAGGCCGTGGATTTTCCAGGCCTTTTTTATTTTGATGGAGGACGCGTATGAGAACAAGAGTTACTGTAATTATCTGCTCAGCCTTAATGGGTCTCGCTATTTGTCTCTCTATTGTGGCGGCTGATGCCAAGACAATAAAGGTTGGAGCGGCAATAAACATGACCGGTCCCGCATCCTCGTGGGGACAGTTCCATGCAAAGGGGCAGCAGGATTATTTTCGCTACGTAAACGAAGTGAAGGGGGGCATAGGCGGGAACATGATTGAGATGATCCTTGTGGATACGGAATACAAGGTTCCGGAGGCCGTTGCCGCCGCCAAGAGATTTGCCATCCAGGATCAAGTGGACATGATGGCCACATGGGGAGCCGGAGAAGGCTTGGCAGTCAAACCCATCGTTCAGCAATACAAGATCCCCACTATAAATTACTCGACAAGCTGGGAACTTCTTGAGCCCCCGGTGAGTTACATGTATCTTCCCTTTGGGAGCTATCGGATGGACAGTTATGCCATACTCGAATACATACGCGCTATCCACAAGGGGAAGGATGCGCCCAAGGTCGGGCTGCTCACCTACAATAATGCCTATGGCCGCTCCATTCACGAGCCTTGCAGAGAATACGCAAAGAAGATCAATGTGAATATCGTGGCTATAGAAGAGTTTCCTCCCAAGACTGTGGATTTGACAACCGAGTTGCTCCGCTTGCAGAGAAAGGGCGCAGAATACATATTCATGCAAATGCTTCCTGCGGCCATTGTCACGGCCTTTAAGAGCGCGGACCGGATAAATTATAATCCAATATTCCTTGGCACGTGGACCTCGACGGACCCGGATTTCTTCAAGCTCGGCAAAGGCCTTATAAGGGACAGGCTGCGTATCCAGTTCCCCGGAGGCGTTCCCTCTGATAAGAGTCAGGGCATGAAGGTAATGACGGAGCTGTGGAAGCGGTACAGGACGGTCGAAAAATTCGATGCATCGTACTGGGAAGGCATCGTCGTCGGCATGATCATGGAAAGGGCCTTTATCCGGGCCAATCAAAAATATAAAGATGTCAATAGAGATACGATCAACAGGGCAATGGAGTCTTTCAAGAACGAGGATTTCGGCGGCCTCGTGCCCAATGTTACGTATACGCAAACCGATCATGGGGCATCATTCAAGGCTAGAATTGTAAAGGTAGGCGAGGACGGATCCTTTACCCCTTTGACAAATTTCTTTAACCCGCTCAAGGAAAAGATCAAGTTATTAAAATAGCACTTTGGATTTATGAAAGCATATCGAGGAAAACCCGGCATATTCGAATCAAGGAGCCTGGGAAAGAAGGCTGCGGAGCTTGAAGTAAGAAACCTCTCCTTGAGCTTCGGCGGCGTCAAGGCGCTCAATGACGTTGATATCTCCGTGCATACGGGAGAACTCGTTGCCATTATCGGGCCGAACGGCGCCGGAAAGACGAGCCTGCTAAATTGTCTGACGGGCTTTTACAGGCCTCAGAACGGCCGCATCGTATTTAACGGGAAAGACATCACACATCTTCCCCCGCACCATCTTGTCCGCATAGGGATTGGCAGAACATTCCAAAACATCGAGCTCTTTCCGGGCATGACGGTTCTATCGAATATGCTTCTGGCGCGCCACAACCACTGCAAGTATGGAATTGCGGGCGCCAGTTTTTTTTCACCATCCGTACGCAAGGAAGAAGTCTCTCAGCGACGCGTCATAGAAGAGCTGATAGATTTCCTCGAGATCCAGGCTATAAGAAAGAAGAAGGTGGGGTCATTGCCTTACGGGTTGATGAAGAGAGTAGAGCTCGGTCGTGCACTCGCGTTAGAGCCCGCGCTATTGATCCTAGATGAACCGTTCGCGGGAATGAACCTCGAAGAGAAAGAAGACATGGTGCGCTTCCTGACAGAGATGAACCGAGCATGGGGTCAAACGATGATTCTGGTCGAGCATGACATGTCCATAGTCATGAGCATCTCCCAGCGGATTGTCGTTCTGAATTTCGGTGAGAAGCTGGCCGAGGGGGATCCGGATGCGATTCGCAAACATCCGGAAGTCATTAAGGCATATCTCGGCGATTCTGCGATTGCTTAGAATGAGGTGTATGCGGTGGTAAATAGAATGCAGGCAGTTGATACAGAGCTGGCAACCATCACTCAGTATACGCTGCCACAGATCCTCATGAGACAATCGGAGCTCCTCGGATCCGGAACGACGGCTATTCGTGAAAAGGCGTACGGCATCTGGCAGACTTACAGCTGGCTCGATTACTACCGCCATGTGAAACACACAGGCCTCGGCTTGAGCAGCATCGGGCTGAAGAGGGGGGAGAACATCGGCATAGTCACGAACAATATGCCGGAATGGCTCTTTTCTGAAATCGGCTGCCAGTCTGTTGGCGGAGTGTCGCTTAATCTATTTACTTCCTCCGTGCCCGAGGAACTATGTCATGCGCTCGGCCGCATTAAAGCGTCTTATGTTATCGCCCAAGACCAGGAACAGGTCGATAAGCTCATTGAGACTCGTGAGCGACTGCCTCACGTTCGCCGCGTTGTCTACATAGATCCCACGGGTATGAGAACGTACAGGGATAATCCATGGCTTGTGAGCTTTTCCGATCTGCTGGAGATGGGCGAAAAGCTCGATCGTGCGAATCCCAATTTATTCCCCGCGGAATTGCAGAAGGGGAGACGCGATAATGTAGCAATTATGATTCAGACGTCCGGCACCACAGGGATTTCCAAACTCGCCATGCTCTCACATCGCAATATCACAGAAATGTCAAGAAATTGGATAGAATCTTTACCCGTCACATCCGGCGATAACTGGATCTCCATATCTCCGCCTGCGTGGATTGTGGATCAGATGTGCGGGGTCGGAGTGGCGCTCGTAGGCCGCATGGCCGTAAATTTTCCTGAAATGCCGGAAACTATAGACGAAGACTTTCGTGATATAGGTCCATCCATTATCATCACGTCATCACGATTCTGGGAGGATCTCGCCTCGCGCATTATGGTGAAGATGGACGACGCCGGATTTCTCAGGCGCAAGCTTTTCTCCATGTCGGTGCAACTCGGAAAGAAGGCCGTCGAGCTGCAATCGAAAGGAGAGGCGGTCCCCGGTCATCTGAATCTGCTTCTCCGTATCGCCGCATTGGGAATATACCGGCCGTTGCTTGATCGTGTGGGATGTGCGGGCTTCAAGAGCGCCTTCACAGGCGGTCATCCCATCAGTCCGGATGTGATTCATTTCTTCCGCGCCATCGGCCTGAATCTCAAGCAGTGTTACGGACTGACTGAGGCAGGGGGGATATTCCAGGTCCAGCCCGATTCGGAAATCAAGCTCGAGTCTGTTGGGAAGCCCTTGCCCAGAACCCTGGTTAAGATTGCCGACGATCAGGAGGTGCTGGTGCAGAGTGATTCAAACTTTGTCGGATACCATAACGATTTCAAAGCCACGGAAGAGGCCTTTAGCAGCGGCTGGCTCAGAACCGGCGACGCCGGTTACATAGACAAAGACGGTCATCTTGTGATCATCGGACGCAAAGGAGACATTATAAAAAACAAGGAAGGGGCGGCGTTTTCACCGGATTTCATAGAGACGCGTCTCAAGTTCAGTCCCTATATCAAAGAAGCGGTGATGTTCGGCGAGGGGCGCCCTTGCATTACGGCACTCATCAATATAGACATGGGTAACGTCGGCAATTGGGCCGAGGAGCGCATGATTCCATACACAACCTATATAGACCTTTCGCAACAAGCGCCTGTTGAGGAGCTCATACTCAATGAGGTGCGAAAGGTGAATACCAACCTGCCCGACCTCATGAAGATCCGCAAGTTCATCTTGCTCTATAAACTCCTCGACGCCGATGATGAAGAGCTGACAAGGACGGGAAAGGTTCGACGGAGATTCATTTACGGCCTTTACCTGCAGCTTATTGAGGCCATGTATGAGGGCAGGGATGAGGTTGACGTCAAGACAAAAGTCCAGTATCGGGACGGTCAGATTGGTGAAATTGAAACGAGAGTGAGGGTAATTAATGTCAATACTGAGGGATAGTGTATGAATTTTTTTCTTCAACTCTTCATAAACGGCATAAGTATAGGATTCCTCTATGGCCTGTCCGCCATGGGTTTTGTCATGATCTTCAAATCCTCGAGCGTTCTCAATTTTGCCCACGGCGAGTTGCTGGCACTGGGAGCTTTCTTTTTTCTCGCCATGGTGACCTGGGTGAAATTGCCGGTAGTTCTTGCGTTTCTGGCAACCCTTGCCGCATGCTTTATCCTCGGATTCATCATAGAGCGTTTCTTCCTGCGTCCCCTTATCGGCGAACCCCTGATCTACGTAATAATGCTTACTGTGGGACTGGCGTCGATGTTTAAGGGCTTCATGCTTCTCTTTTGGGGAGGCAATCTGCAGACATATCCCGATTTTCTGCCTGCATTCCTCGGCATAGAGTGGCACGTGATTAACATACCGCCTGTCTATACGGCTGCGCTCATAATCGGGATAATGTTTCTCATACTCTTCGGACTGTTCTTTAAATATTCATCACAGGGAATATTCATGAGGTCTGTCGCCGACAATCAAAAGGCGGCCCTTTCGCTGGGTGTCCACGTTCAGAGGGTTTTTGCTCTATCCTGGGCCATTGCCGCTCTTGTAGCGGGTATGAGCGGTATAGTGCTCGGCATCATAAACGGAATTAATGTCCATGACCTCAGCGCCATCGGCCTGAAGGTGTTCCCCGTCGTCATCCTCGGCGGGTTGGACAGCATCGGCGGTGCTATCATCGGCGGTCTTATCATCGGACTTCTGGAAACCTTTACCGGCGGCTATATTTCACCGTCGCTGAGCGACGTTGTACCGTATGTGATCCTCGTGATCATACTTATGGTGAAGCCGTATGGCCTATTCGGTCTCGAGGAAATTGAAAGGGTGTGAGCTGAAATGAGAAAATTGAACTTCCACCCGTGCGGCAATTATAAAGAGCGATACGAGCAGGAGATTACTCTCTTTGAAACGGACTTTGGCAGGCTGTGGTCGGGAATAGGCATATTTTCCCTCTTTGCTATCTTGCCCTTCATTGTCAGTCCATACTTTCTTCACGTTCTGAACATGGTGGGCATAGCATCAATCGCGGCGATAGGGCTGAATATCCTCATCGGATATACAGGGCAGATATCCCTCGGCCACGGGGCCTTCATCGGGGTCGGAGCTTACGCCGCCGCGATACTGGCTACGACTCTGAACGTTCCCTTTATCATTACCCTGCCTATGGCGGGTTTGATCTCGGCCATGGTAGGCATGATCTTCGGCATTCCTTCTGGTCGCCTCAAGGGCCTCTACCTTACAATTGCAACACTCGCAGGCCAGATCATCATAGAATACGTCTTAGTTCACTGGGAAACGCTTACGAAAGGCACCATGGGGATAACACTGCCGCGGCCGAATATTTTCGGAATGGAACTGGAGAGCGATCTAAGCTTCTTCTTTCTCATCTTCAGCTGCCTCGTAGTCATGATATGGTTTGCAGTCAATCTCATACGGACGAAGTATGGCAGGGCCTTCATCGCTATTCGCGATAACGACAGAGCTGCGGAGGGCATGGGTATTCCTCTCTTCAGATACAAGCTCCTCTCTTTTGGAATCAGTTCTTTTTATGCCGGTTTTGCCGGCGCCATATGGGCTTATTATATGGTCAGTATCACGTCTGAGCCCTTCACCCTGGGACTTTCCGTAGAATACATCGCCATGGTAATCATCGGAGGGTTGGGAAGTGTCTCAGGCTCCATATATGGAGCGGTCTTTATAACCTTTTTAAATGAGCTCTTGAGGTGGCTCACGGGTATTATGATGAACATAGGCGTGCTTACGGAATCCGGTTTGAATGTGGCGCCTTTAAGAGAATTCTTTTTCGGCACAGCCATAGTCCTCTTTATTCTCTTCGAACCGCGCGGGCTTGCAGAGGTGTGGCGTATAATTCGTTCCAACTTTAAACTATGGCCCTTTGCCTATTGAGGCATCATGAAATGACTGACACTACTATTCTTGAGATCAATAATATATCCGTTGTTTATTCGGACGTAATCCAGGTGCTCAAGGGCGTCTCTCTCGTCGTTAAGAAGAAATCCATTACGTCGCTTATCGGGAGCAACGGTGCGGGCAAGACTACAACCCTGAAAGCCATATCCGGATTGCTCAAGCCGGAAAACGGCAGGGTGACGGATGGAACAATAAGCTACGACGGAGCAGCCATCCAGAATCACGCTCCGGAGGTAATCACGCGTAAAGGAATAATTCAGGTTCTCGAAGGACGCCAGCCTTTCAAATATTTGACAGTGGAAGAAAATCTCATTGTCGGAACGGCTATCCGCTGGCGGCAGCCATATAAGAAGGATCTGGAAATGGTGTATAATTATTTTCCCGCCATAGTGAGACGGAGAAAGATGCTTGCCGGTTACTGTAGCGGGGGAGAGCTTCAGATGATTGTCATGGGAAGGGCTTTGATGGCGCATCCCGCCCTCCTGCTCCTGGATGAACCGTCTCTCGGGCTTGCTCCCATGGTCGTGAGGGAGATTTTCGAGATCATCAAGAAGATAAACGCGGAGCAGGAGACAAGTATTGTCCTCGTGGAGCAGAACGCCAATATGGCCCTGCAAATTTCCGACTATGGGTATGTAATGGAAAACGGCAAAATAGTTATGGAAGGTGCTGCAAGGAATCTTGTCGAGAATCCCGATATAAAAGAATTTTACCTGGGCATGGGCGCGTCAGGCGTTTTAAAGTCGTATGACGACGTCAAATCCTATCGTCGCCGAAAAAGATGGCTCTAAATGCAGGACTATTATGGCTGTAAGGAATGTTTGACTTCTTAATGATTGGCGGGCACGGACATATCCTTCATCTTGAGTTGTATGTCAGAAACCCCGTTCCAGCTATTGATATGAGGCGTGAAGGCGATATCGATCGCAGGGCCGGAAAGAACATTGATAAGATGACCTTTGTTGAACCATATGGAATTGTACGACATGCCGTCGCCGGTGAGACGCATCCGTAAATGGTTATTGCCTACCACCGACTGCGAGGTGACATTGATATTTCTCACGCAGAGGACCGGTTCAGGGTTGCCGCTGCCGAAGGGAGCAAGCCTCCCGATCTGCGATACGAGTTCGTGGGTTATCTCGCTGAGACTACAGATGGCATCAATGTTGGTTTGAGAAACAAAATCGCAAGCGTCAATCTCCTTGCCGATGACCTCTTCGAGCATGCCCGAGAATTCTTTGATGTCTTCTTCCCTGATCGATATCCCCGCCGCGTACCGGTGCCCTCCATAAGACAACAATAAAGAATCACATTCTTTCAAGCCCTCGAATATATTAAAATCGGCAACACTTCTCCCGGAACCCTTGCCGATGCCGTCTTTGAGACTTATCAGGATAGTGGGCCTATAATAGCGGTCTACAAGTTTTGAAGCCACTATGCCGATGACTCCCGGATGCCATTTCTCTGATGCAAACACAAGTGATCTCACTTTTTCGGGATCTATCGTGCGCTCGATTTCACCGAGTATTTCATTTAGTATATTTTTTTCCATCGCCTGGCGCTTGCGGTTGTAGATATCAAGATCCTGGGCGATTAACCTCGCCTCCCCGATGTCTTCGGTCAAGAGAAGCCGGACGGCGTCATTTGCAGATGCAACGCGGCCTGCAGCGTTAATCCTCGGAATCAGGCAGAAGGACGCCTTGCCGGAGTCTATGACTTGGTTTTCGACGCCGCAAATTTCCTTTAATGCCACCAACCCCACTCTCTTGCAATCCGTGATCAGGTCCAGACCAATTTTCGCAAATATCCTGTTCTCGTCCACAAGGGGGCAGATGTCGCCGATGGTACCCAGGGCAACGAGGTCGAGGTATTCCCGCAGATTCGGATATTTTCTGTCTCCCCAAAAACCCTCTTTCCGCAGTCTTCCTCTGAGGGCAATGAGAAAATTAAACACTATGCCGACGGCGGCAAGGTCCTTAAAGGGGAAATTACAGTCCTTACGATGCTGATTGATTATTGCCACGGCGTCGGGGAGATTCTGGGGAACCTCATGGTGATCCAATATAATAGTGTCTATGCCGCAGGAACGCGCATAGGATATCTGCTCATGATCGGAGATGCCGCAATCGACGGTAATAAGCAGTGTAACTCCATCCGCCTTCATCCTGTCAATGGCAGGTCCGTTTAAACCGTATCCTTCCTTGATACGATCAGGTATGTAATATGTAACTGTATGATGAATATCCAGGAGGAATTTAACAAGCACAGCCACCGACGTTACGCCATCGGCGTCATAGTCGCCGTAAACAACGACCTTCTCGCGATCGTTGATCGCCCGGATCAAACGTTGAACGCCTTTTTGCATATCCTTCATTAGGAGAGGGTTGTGCAGATTATCCAGGGAAGGGTAGAGGTATCTGTTGGCATCGTCGGGCGTAAGTATGCGGCGGCTGGTCAGTATACGGGAGACGATGCTGTGAAGCGAGAGCTCCCTTGCCAGCATATCCTGTATGTCCCTGTCGCCTTCCGATAGCCGCCAATGTGTGGTAGGTAGAGTTGCTGCCTTCATAGCGATTGCAGTCGCAGGTCCCTTTCCTTACATGGATGAAAATAGTTTTTTGGATCATATCAATATAGGTCACTATGTCAAGGAAAGAATAACCACTGATGAGATCACAACGGTCGAAGTTACTGCATACACTCCAAAACCTGTGACGGTGATTAAGTCGAAACCGTTTCAGGGAAGGATTGCGAAGCGCGGTTCGCAAGGCAAAGTGGAATCGGGACAAAAAACGATTATTGGGTGAAGCCAAAAGAGGGGCTGACAGACACTACGGCGAAAGGCTCCCGTCAAGGATTAAAGAGATTTTTTGTGCCTGAGCTTTTCGGCGACGAGAGCCGTCAAGTTCAATACATCCGCTACAAGGCTTTCTTTATGAAACCGGAGCGAATACATCTCGCACAAACTTTCGTGCGTTTTATTGCACCGGTTTTCTTGTCAACACAACGCAGTTTCTGAAGGTTCGGATACCATGTCCTCTTCGACTTATTATTGGCGTGGCTCACGTTGTTACCGACAACGGGCTTTTTTCCACATACCTCACAAATTCTCGACATATTTGATCTCCTGTATAGAAATGTGGCAGTTTACTAAAACATCGCGGCTTGATTTGCAAGGGTTTTTTGTGTAAATCTTATTCAGGGAGGCAATAAAGAACACCGCTCAAGCAAAATGGGCGGCTGAATATATGATATTTTTGCAAGAGACTCTGCTTAAACAAAGACTTGCGTTATGCCGGACATTGCGGCGGTTTGGGACGTATACATTCTCCGGTAAATTTCCTATGTTTCGAGGGCAACCAATCCTTCCCTAATGGCGTATTTCGTCAGCTCCGCGATCGTGTGAATATTAAGTTTCTCCATGATATTCCGCCGATGCGTCTCGACAGTCTTGATGCTCAAATTCAAATGCGCCGCAATCTCTTTTGCTGAAAGGCCCTCGGCAAGCAATTGCAGGATCTCTCTCTCCCGTGATGTAAGCACTGTTCGCGTTATCAAGGAAGAATTCGGCGCTTTATTCAGATACGCCTTCACGACGACGTCCGCAATCCTCGGACTCAGATAAGTATTTCCTGAGCTGACCTGACGAATTGCCCCGGCAAGCTCCCCAAAAGCACAGTCCTTCAAGAGGTAACCGGACGCACCGGCTTCCAGCATGCCGATAACAAAGCGGCGGTCCGAGTGCATCGACAAGGCAATCACCTTAGTGTTTGAGGCGGAGGCCACAATCTTTCTTGTTGCCTCTATGCCATTCATGTCGGGCATGGTGACGTCCATGATAACCACGTTAGGCGCGAGCTTCTCGGCAATCCTGACTGTCTTTCTGCCATTTTCTGCTTCAGCCACAACCTCCATCCCATCTTCCTTTTCGATCAAGGTACGCAGGCCGTCCCGAAAAATTTTATGATCATCGGCAAGAAGAACCCTAATGCTCATGTCTTATTCCCCCTTTTCTATTTTTCCTCCTCCGCGGCGCCACGAGTGTAACGCGTGTGCCGATTCCCTTTTTTGTCTCAATTTCAAAAAGGCCTCCGAGATATTTGAGCCTTTCGTGAATGCTGAGCAGACCAAAACCGCCGGAACGCTTTGCCACCTGTCCGATGCCCGAGACGTCAAATCCAACCCCGTCATCCATAACTGTTATCCGGATCTTTTTGCCAAGATTCTGAATTGTCACATGGGCTTGTTTTGCACCTGCATGCTTGACAATATTCGTGAGCAGTTCCTTCGTAGCCCTGAACAGCAACAGCTGTATTTCTTCTTCTATCCCGTGGATTTTAAAATCATTCATGAGGAGTATCTGGAGATTGTGTTGGGCCTGAATCTGTTCGCAAAGCCATTGGATCGCATCGCTCAAGCCCAGTTCATAGAGGACCGGTGGGCTGAGGTCGGTCATGAGCGATCTGGTTTGCTGAATGGACTGGTCAATCATATCCCCGATCTCCGCCAGCGGCTTCCTTAGTCCGTCCGTCGATGTCTCGCCCATGACAGATTCGACTTTAATTTTTGTGAGAGCCAGCGTTTGCCCGAGGTTGTCATGGAGGTCCACAGCGATGCGCCTCCGTTCGCGCTCCTCCGTCATCACGAGTTCAGTGGTCAGCGACCTCAGCATTTCATTGCTGGCCAGGATCTTTTTTTCGGCCTCAACTCGCTCCGTGATATCGCGCGCGACAGCTAAAACGCCCTGAATGTCTCCCGACTCACTGCGATATAACGATGCATTGTAAAGTACTTCCGTTACCCCTCCGGAAATATTGCGGATTGCCAACGAATAATCGCGGACTACGCCTTTTGAGAAAACCTCCTGATACACTTCTTGCGCCTTTTGGGGTTCTGTAAAATAATCGGCAAAGTCGCTGCCGATAAGGTCGCTGCGCGGCACGCCTGTCGTAGCCTCAGCAGCACTGTTTACGTCCATGATCTTGCCATCAGCGTTAATAGTAATCAGTGGATCGATGCCCGCTTCAATCAGGCTTCGGGCATAGAGCGAGGCTTCCCGTCTCTCACGCTCCGCCTTCTTGAGCTGCGAAATATCAAGAAGAGACATAACGGTTCTCTTCGTGGCAGGTATAACCGCCACATTTGCGAGGACACTGAGGATGTCACCGCTGCTGCCGGCAATTCGTAATTCACAGCCGTCAGAGGGCGTCCGGGAATGCTTACCCACCGCGCGCGAGAG
>PMBI01000021.1 GCA_003153775.1 Syntrophaceae bacterium
AAGAATCCTTTTCCGGCTCCTCTCCGACATGGCATCGAAAATGGCCTTTTTTTTCTGTTCCTCGGGGGTAAGCCCAGCCACGAGATGTTCGCCTCCCGTCATCAAAAGGTCTTTTGCAGAAGCTCTTTGCCGGCAAAGGGGTTGTACAGTTTCAAGATGGCGCCTTTCATCACATCCATGCTCTTCATCGACACGATCATATTCATCAAAAGATTCTCCGCCTGTTCCGGGAGTACGTAGGCATTGGAAGAATCGAAAGTCAGGTCCGGGAAACTCTTGAGCAGCTTCTTTTGTTCCTTGGCGGTAACACCTACCTGAATCGCCTTTTTGCCGTCGATTTTCCTAATCTCTCCCGCCAGTCCGGCATCTTCAACCTTTTTGATCTTTTCATCATCGAGAAAAAGATTAATATAATAATCTGCCATTCACACACCTCCTGTTTGAAATATTCTTACCCCAAAACGTAGCCCTTTTATCCGTCCATTGATACAATTGTTTCCGCACGGTAGCCGCGAAGGAAGTACATGCGTGCGTACTTCCCTGAACGTCAGCTCCAGCCGTTTGATGCTCGGCTTGAAGCGTCGCCATAACCACAACCACCAAGGTTACATTATGTCCGTCAAACCTTCATCCGGTAATCCAAAAAGACGACCGTGGAGAGAAAGAAACTACCTGCGGGAACATTTTTCAGGACACCGATGGTGGGTGAAGGCCCCGAACGGCTTCATCGGAAAGGATCCGGTTTTCGCCATATCCCCCAGATTTTTATGCCGGCGATGCCCCCCGTGCTTCCAGCGTCCGGACTTCTCTTTCTCAGAAAGATCCATGCAGGTTAAAGAGATTATATGCGTTGCCCACGCCTGCCCCTGACAAAAAAAGCTGATCTCCCATCTTGCCGTTCATCCAGGGGGGCGGGCATTATAACTGGGCCATCGTGTTGCTATTTATTTATTGTATACATTATACATGAAGGAAAGGGTTGTCAAGAATTTTTTAAACAGCACCTTGTTTCAGACAAAGTGTTACCCGGGCGGAAGGTGACGGGTGGCGGATCGCTGACATATAGAGGAAATATTTTCCCGACCCTGAACTTGAGGTAATCCTGCCAGCGTAGTCATTCCCTTATCTTTTTCTCCTCTTCTTACTTGAATGATAGAACTCCTTGTGCCATAATCCCCTAAGTTCGTTAGATGATAGTTTTCGCCTATAAGGCGGGGCATACGGGATGCGCTCCCGGTCAATTTTGAGGTGATGGTATGGACCCGGAATTTATTGATACGCTGGTGGTCAAAAATGATACAAAGATTATCTTTCTCATCATGGACGGTCTTGGCGGCCTTCCTATGGGAGGAAGGGATCAAACGGAACTGGAATCGGCAAGGACACCCAACCTCGATGCCCTGGCCAGGAAGTCCGTTTGCGGGCTTCTGGATCCAATCGGATACGGTATCACACCGGGAAGCGGTCCGGCCCACTTCTCCCTTTTCGGTTATGACCCCATTAAAAATAACATCGGCAGGGGANNTTGATCGGCGAGCCGGCCGAATCGACAACGAGACCAACAAGCGAATCTGCCGGAAGCTCCAGGAAAGCATCCAAAAGCTTTCAGACGTAGAGATCATCTTTGAACCGGTTCGGGAGCATCGCGCCCTTCTAACTCTGAGGGGAGACGGTCTCCGGGAGGAAATCCTTGAAACCGATCCCCAGAAAACAGGGCTTCCTCCTTTTCCCCCGAAAGCCCTGGTTCCGGAGGCAGTAGAAACGGCAACCCTTCTTCAGGAACTTATCAACAAAGCCAGGGAAATCCTTTCCGACGAAGAAAAGGCAAATATGATGCTGCTCAGGGGATATTCCCGGTACCGGCGCTACCCCACCCTGACGGAACGGTATGGACTGAATGCCCTGGCCATCGCCAGTTATCCCATGTATCGTGGTATCGCTCGTCTTCTGGGAATGGNNGATTGGCCCGCAGCCCTCATCGATAAAAGAAGAGTTTATCGCTCTTCGTGACCATTACGATCAATACGATTTTTTCTTCCTTCATGTTAAACCCACTGATTCCAGGGGTGAAGATGGGAATTTTGACGCGAAGGTCGCAGTGATTGAAGAGGTGGATCGGCTGATTCCCCTCGTTATGGAACTCAAGCCCGACGTCCTNNTTCGGCGAAAGAGACTGCATCGCGGGCGGTCTGGGGAGAATACCCATGGTGTACCTCATGGGACTTGCCCTCGCCCACGCCCGCAGACTGGAAAAATTCGGGGCCTGAGCCCATCCCATAGAGACATAAATATTCATGGAAACAGACAAACCCCAGACATGGACATTAAGGAAACTCGCGGCGTATGATTTCCGGTGTTTCTGCAAATTTCAGGACCCCTTTGGAAACCCCTGTCGTGCCCCTTCCCTCAAGACACCACTGTCACAAACCGCCGGCATATTTTTCATTATCCTGGGTCTTGCAAGATAAAGATTGTCCGTGTAAAATGCCATGTATCTCGGTGCGCACACTAAACACCAAATTCCGATGCAAGATGCGGGGAATATAGCTCGGTGTGACTCAACGATAAAATTTAGAGAGAAAAGAGGAAAGGATGGAGGAAAATATAAGTAGGCAGGGGGATGAAATATCTTTTCTTAGCCATCTGCGGTTGCCCCGGCCATGGTTTTTCTGAACGTCGTTCTGCCCGTCTTTTTGATCATCGCCCTCGGCTACGGGATCCGGCGGATCAATTTTGTCGACAAGATCTTTCTCGACAAGATCAGCCAAATGGCTTATTTTGTGGCGGTTCCGTCTCTGCTGATCTGGAAAATCGGCACCTCCTCCTTCGATTTGAACTTCAACCCCCGCCTGATTCTGACTTGCTACCTGACGATCATCGTCTGTATGGTGGGCGCTTACGGGGTGGCCCGGCTTCTGCGCCTTCCCCCCCGGGAGGTGGGCTCCTTCACCCAGGGCTCCTTTTGGGGCAATATGACCTATATCGGCCTGCCGATCCTGCTGGCGGCCTACGGCGAGGAGGGGTTGCAGCGGGGAAGCGTACTGATCGGCTTCATGACGCCGATGATCAACATCCTGGCCGTACTGGCCCTGACCGGGCCGCTGAAGGGGGCCATGGATTGGAAGTCGATCGTCGACCTGCGGAATGCTTTGGTGATCAACCCGGTGATCCTCTCCTGCATGTTCGGCCTGCTGCTTTCCTACTTCCGGATCCCGTTCCCGACCTTCACCATCAACGTCCTTCACTTCCTCTCCGACCTAGCGCTGCCTCTGGCCCTGATCGCCATGGGAGGCAACCTCTCTTTCGAAATGATCAAAAAGGATTACAAGGCGACCGCCTGCGCCTGCGTGATCAAGCTTTTTCTGGTGGTTTTGCTGGGGTGGTTTCTTCTTGTGGAGGCTGATGTCAAGGGTCTTGATTTCAAGGTGGGAATCATCATCCTATCCTGCCCAACCGCCTTCTCCTCTTATCTGCTTTCCAGCAAACTCGGGGCCGACAAGAGCTTGATATCATCAGACATCATGGTTTCCACACTGCTCTCGATGGTGACCCTTTCTTTCTGGCTGTGGAGACTGCAGTGAAAATCGGAAATCGGCTATCGAAAACCGAACATCCGATGAAGATACGGTTCCCTGAGGGGCGGGCAAATGGTGTTGACAGGGCATGAAAAGTCTGTTAGAAGTGCGCCAATTAAGGAATATATGTTATGAATCTGGCAAGATTTCCGCGTAGGCGCTACACCCAAGGTCAAACCCCTATTGAAAAACTCTCCAGGCTTTCTGACATGTTGGGTGGTCCCACCCTCTTTATGAAAAGGGACGATTTCCTGAGTCCGACCGCCGGCGGCAATAAAACGCGAAAACTGGAATTTCTCGTCGCCGAGGCTCTGGCTCAGGGTGCGGACACCCTGATTACAGGCGGGGCTGTGCAGTCCAATCACTGCCGTCTGACGCTGGCAGCCGCGGTCAGGGANNCGCTCCTACGAGGAACAGTTCAACAACCCCTACTTCGCCGCGAGCCTCGGGACCATCGACGAGATCATCCGGCCGAAAGAGACACGACGGAGGATCGCCGTCCTCCTTGAGGCGCTTAAGGACAAGGCGGAAACGAGACTCCCGAAGAAGCACAACAATATCCCTCTGTGAAGGGGCTCTTCCGCGGATTTGAGAAACCGCGTGATAGGGAAGTTCAAACGCCGGGAGGCGGCCCTCGTTTGTGGTTCATCGCAACGGTTTTTGCGTACTTTCGAAAAGTGACTTACTTCCTGAAATTCACAACTGGTCATTTTAGGGAAGCATGCTTGATTTGAAACGGTAATCCTCAAGGGTCTTTTGCTCTTGACATTCAACTTCCGTTTTGATAGATCCAATTCACCCCAAACCAAGTTATTATCATTAGATAAGAAAGGAGTAAGACGATGAAAAAGTTTTTTTTAACAGTTTTAGCGGTTATTTGGATGCTTTGTTTCATTGCCGGACCAACCCTGGCTGACCAGACCATGGATCAGATCGAGAAGACCGGAAAGATCAAAATAGGTTTCAGGGAGGATTCTATCCCCTTTGCTTTCATAGACCCGAAGGTGGGAAAGCAGATAGGTTTCTCCGTGGACATGGCCCAGATCCTTGCAGAAAATCTCTCCAAACACTTTGGCAAGAAGATCGAGATTGAGCCGGTTACCATTACCACAAAGACCCGTATCCCCATGATTACCAACGGAACTATTGATGTGGAGATGGGATCCACGACATACACGCAGGAACGGGAAGATGTGGTGGACTTCAGCCTGACTTTCTTCTTCTCCGAGACGGCCTTTCTTGTACCCAAGAATAGTCCCATCAAGACCAAAAAAGATCTGACCGGTAAACGGCTGGGGGGCGCTCAGGGAACGACGAACCTCAAAGCCATGGAGGATCAAGCCAAGGCCGGAGAGTACAAACCCAAAGAGATCGTCACCGTTGAGGGACATGCCCAGGGATTCCTCAGTCTCAAAACCGGTAAAATCGATGCCTACGCCACAGATCGAAGCCTTCTGATGGGCCTTGCTTCCAAAGACGAAAAACCGGGTGCCTGGCGGACAACGGACTTCGCCATCGCCTATGAGCCTTACGGGTATCTGATGCGTGAGAACGATTCGAAATTCAGGGATTTCGTCAACAATACCATCCTTGGGGCGATCAAGAGTGGTAAATTCTATGAGCTTTATGACAAGTGGATGGGACCCAAAGGACAGACCCCGATTCCCATGTCTCAGGCTTACAAAGACTACCTGAAACTCATTGTCTACCCCATGAAGGACGATTGGTGGAAGAAGCAATAAGAACAGTCATCCCAAGACAAGAGGCCGGAGAGTTCAGGATGTTTGCCTCAATCCTATGAGGAGAAACCGGCATAGACAGACTCTTGTGCTGTGGGTGCTCCCCGCTCGTGCGAAAAGGCCGGATTCCGGCCTTTTCGCTTTCCCTGGGCATTGGAAGAGGTTTGATTGTCAATTGTAAGAGGAATAATAAGGAATGGGACTGGCATATAAGTTTGACTGGAGCGTGCTGTGGCGCGAGCCTTACGGAGAATGGATGCTGCAGGGGATATGGCTGACNNCCCATGATCTTCGGCAAGACCCTTCAGTTCAAGATCAACGCCATCTCCGGGTTGAATTATTACGCTGCGGTTGTCGGCCTGGGGCTTTACACGGCAAGCCGCGTGGCTGAGCACGTGAGGGCCGGATTTGCCTCCATCGGCCAAGGTCAATACCAGGCAGTTCTGTCCACGGGCATGACTCAGTGGCAGATGTACTGGCACGTCATAATTCCCCACGCGCTGCGCCTTGTCATTCCGCCCCTGACAACGGAATTCCTCACAATCTTCAAGAACTCTTCGGTGGCCATGACCATCGGCGTGGCCGAGACCACTTTCATGAGCTACAAGATCGATTCGGATACATTCCACGGGTTGGAGGCTACGACGGGAGCCATGTTTGTCTACCTTGTCCTGGGAATGGCGGTGGTAAAGACCATGAGTTACTTTGAGAAAAAGTTCCGGATTCATGGACTGGTAGGCAGATGATATGTTTGATGCGATCATAAACAACCTTCCCTACCTTTTGAAGGGATTCCTGACAAACCTTGAATTGGCGATCTGCGCACTTGCAGGGGGAATCTTCTTGGGTATCTTGGTGGGTCTGGGGCGGATCTCCAAGAACGTTTGGGTGTATCACAGTGTAACCGTTTACGTGAACCTTATCCGAAATATCCCCCTCATCCTGGTCATCTTCTGGTTCTACTTTATCATGCCCATCCTGGTCGGCAAGCCCATGGATCCTTTCATCTCTGCGGCCATTTCCTTTGTAGTCTTTGAAGCGACCTATTTCGGAGAGATTTTCAGGGCGGGCTTTCAGTCCATCAGCCGTGATCTGGTAAGCGCTGCTTACTCAACAGGTCTTACGTACAAGCAGACCGCTCGTTACATCCTCGTGCCCATCGCCATCCGGCGGATGCTCCCCAGCATGATCACTCAAAGCATCATCACCTTTCAGGATACCAGTCTGGCTTATGTCATCGGACTTCAGGAGTTAGTTCGTAGAACCACCATCGTCGACGGTATGGAGGTGCGCTCCATCCAGCTTTACAGCTTCGTTGCCGCGCTTTTCTTTGTCATCTGTTTTGTCGGATCTCGCATTAGCCGTTACTATGAGATGAAGAGTCGAGAGGCCAATATCCTATGATAGAAATCAAGAACGTGAACAAGTGGTACGGTGACTTCCAAGTCCTGAGCGGCATCAACGAAACCATCGACCGGGGCCAAACCGTAGTCATCTGTGGCCCCAGCGGTTCCGGAAAGAGTACGCTCCTTCGGTGCATCAACGGCCTGGAGCCTTACCAGAAAGGTGAGATCACCGTGGAGGGTATCTCATTAAGCGACCCCAAGACGAACCTTTACAAGCTGCGCCGGAAGATCGGCATGGTCTTTCAGAAGTTCGAGCTTTACCCCCATATGACGGTCCTGCACAACATTACCCTGGCTCCCATGAAGGTACTGAAAAAGTCGAAGAAAGAAGCTGAAAAGAGGGCTATTGCACTTCTTGAACGCGTAGGCATTCCTGAAAAAGCGATGGAATACCCGGCGAACCTCTCCGGCGGGCAGCAGCAGCGGGTGGCTATTGCCCGTAGCCTGGCTATGGATCCTGACTACATGCTCTTTGATGAACCCACCTCTGCTTTGGACCCTGAAATGATCAAGGAGGTGCTCGATGTCATGATCGACCTGGCCAAAGAAGGAATGACCATGATCGTGGTCACCCACGAGATGGGCTTTGCNNGCCAATGAGATCATCTTTATTGATGAAGGCAAAATCGTCGAAAGAGGAACGGACGAGAGTTTTTTTGCAAACCCCAAGAGCGAACGCACAAAGGCATTCCTCAGTCAGATCCTGATCTGAGGCCCGGCTGAAAGAGGAGGGGAAGTTGGCAGAGAAGATCATCGGCATACTCGGCGGCATGGGGCCGGAGGCAACCTTGGACTGCTTTGAAAAAATCATAAGGAATACCCCGGCCGTAAAGGATCAAGACCATCTGCGGGTCATTATTGATTCAAACTCCAAGGTGCCTGACCGAACAGCAGCCATTCTCGGTAAAGGGGCTTCTCTACTGCCGCTGTTGGTTCAAGGATGCAGGACGCTGCAACAGGCGGGCGCCGATTTCATCATCATGCCCTGTGTGTCGGCTCATTTTTACCACGAGGAGATGCGACAACAGATAAGCCTTCCCTTTGTTTCTATTTTTGACGTTGTGGCCGAGACCATTTCCCATGACCATCCGGAAATCAAAGTGGTGGGGTTGCTGGGTACCACCGGTACGATTCACAGCGGTCTTTTTCAAAAGAGACTTGAAGAGGATGGAATCGAGACCATTGTTTGCGAGGATAAGATCCAGGAACGGGTCATGGCCGCCATCTACGATGTTAAGAGCAGTCAGGTGGATCGACCGCGAAAAGCAATTACGGATGATCTTGTTGCTGCCGCCCAAAGCCTCATCTTCCGGGGAGCCCTGGGGATTGTGGCCGGTTGCACAGAGATTCCTCTTGCTTTGAGTCAACGCGACCTTTCTGTGCCCTATTTTGACGTCCTTCTTCTTCTTGCCCGTGCGGCCATCCGCCTGGCCGGAAAAGAGCCTCTTTCTCTGCGATAAAGGCCGTATCTTTTCATGAGTTCAATAAAAAGCAACCGAATCACGCGCGGCCGAATATCGAATGTAGAATGTCACATAAAATGCCGGGGGTTTTAAAATGATCGCGGACAGACTGAAGAAAGTGGCGCCTTCGCTGACACTGGCAATAGACTCAAAGGCAAAACAAATGATCAAAGACGGGGTCGACCTTGTTGGTTTCGGCGTAGGAGAGCCTGATTTTAACACGCCGGAAAACATCAAGGAAGCCGGGATAAACGCCATAAAGGCAAATATGACCCGGTACACACCGGCGTCAGGAATACCCGAGCTCAAAGCTGCAGTAGCTGAGAAATTCAAGAAAGAAAACGGACTTGAGTACAAACCGTCGGACATTATCATTTCCTGCGGCGGCAAGCACTCGCTTTACAATATTTTCATGGCAATATTGAACCCCGGCGACGAAGTTATCATTTTCTCGCCTTACTGGGTTTCTTACGAGGAACAGGTGAAGATCGCCGATGGGGTCCCGGTTTTTGTGCGGCTTGACGAGCCAAGGAACTTCGAAATCGATTTTAATCTGCTTGAGAAAAAGATAACCAAAAAGACAAAGGCCATGATCGTGAACTCGCCTTCAAACCCGACAGGCGCGGTGCTTTCGGAAGATTCGTTGAGGAAACTTGCGGACATTGCCTTGAAACACAAACTGCTCATTATTTCCGACGAGATTTACGAAAAAACGATTTACAANNGGCTGGCGTATCGGCTATCTCGCGTCGGACAACAAGGAAATCGTTTCAGCCATCGATACCCTGCAGTCGCATTCTACATCGAACCCCGCGACAATGACGCAGGTGGCCGCCATCGAAGCTCTAAAAACACCGGACAGCGTAGTGCAGGCAATGGCATTCGAGTTTGATAAAAGAAGGCAGCACATCATGAAGCGCCTGGACGGGATACCGGGTCTGACTTATGTCGAACCGGAAGGTGCTTTTTATATTTTCCCGAATTTTTCCTCCTTCACGGGAAAGACAATAAAGGGCAGGCAGATTAAAGGGTCTCTTGACTTTGCTGAAATGCTGCTTAACGAGGCAAAAGTGGCTGTGGTACCGGGGATAGCATTCGGCACAGACAACCATTTCCGGCTGTCTTACGCAACATCAATGGCAAACATAGACAAAGGGCTGGACAGGATAGCTGAAGCACTGAAATAGATATATTTATCGGCTTTCGACACAGCATACTACAAAGAAATCTCCTTGACAAACAAGGGAACCCATTGTAGANNTTTACATAAGATCCGAAGAGAATCGCATGACCCTAAGGAGGAAAATATGTATAAGACAATGTTCAAGGTTATCGTATGTTCCATAGTCGTATTAAACCTCATGTCACCTGCCTGGGCAGCCGAAAAGTACCCTGACCGGCCTATTGATTTTATTTGCACATGGGGGGTAGGCGGCGGCGCCGATCAGATGGCCCGGACCATCGGAAGATTGGCCGAAAAAAATCTGGGAGT
>PMBI01000081.1:0-12552 GCA_003153775.1 Syntrophaceae bacterium
AATACGCGCACCTTTGCGAAAGAAGTCAGTCAATTTATTAAGTGAGTTTTCTAATATATTGGAAAGTCAAATTAAGAAGAGATAGAGGATGAAAGACAAGCCGGTAATATTGGTGGTTGATGACCAGCCCCAAAGCATTAAGCTTCTCGAAGCATATCATTCCCGGGTAACTGAGGGGACCGGANNGTTTACTTTGCCTATTATATCCAGAAAGGTGGTGTGAGATGAGGAAAAAAGCATTAATCATTGATGATAATGAAAAAAATCGGATGCTGGAAAAAGACCTTTTGGAGGTCGCCGGATTCGAAGTATTCGAAGTTGAAGATGCTGTCATAGGAATTGCCATGGCCAGGAAAGAAAAACCTGATATCATCATTATGGATATGCGGCTTCCAGATATGCTTGGTACCGAAGCCGGCAAGATATTGCGACAAGACAAAGAAACATGCGATATTCCCATTGTTTTTGTGACTGCTTTTGTAAGGCCAGAACACAGAGAAGCGACAACAGCCATACCTAACAGCGGATTTATAGGTAAGCCGATAAATACGCGCACCTTTGCTAAAGAAGTTAGTCAATTTATCAAGTGATTTTTCTAATATATTGAAAAGTCAAATTGAAGCTCTCCGCAGCAAGCTACGGGGAATGCGCTCGCTACCGAATTCAAAAGAGATAGAGGGGAAATATCACGAAATATCTGGTCATTATGACGTTGCTGTTCTTTCGACATTGCTAACGACCAATCCCCATGCATGCTGACCTGTAACCAGCTGTCAATTCGCGCATACTCTGGAATTCATGCCCCGCCGCCTCAAAGCGCTCCGTGCGTCAGCGCACACAACAAGAAAAGCGACTATCAATCCCGGAGATTTATATTTATAGGGATCAGGCGCAGCCCTGTCGTCGAAAGAGTAACAAACAGCACCCGCTCAGGCGCCACAAACATGCCTGTAGTGCCCGAGTAGTCCCACGCATACGGATGATCGATGACCTTCGACAACTCTATCGCATCAGCAGACAGGCGCACGACGGCAACTCCGCGCGGATTGACCGGATAAACGCCGATTAGCTGCGAACCATCCCAGCCCAAGATGATGCGGCTCTCACTCGCCATTGGCGGTAGCCCCCGTTGGGTTATTACGATCTTCCCCGTCAAGCTGACCAGCGCAACAAACCCGCCATCACCGGATGAGCCCGCCACCACATATGATGCGAGCGGCGCTGCGAATTCGACGTCGTAGGCATAGCGCGGCGGCAGGCCATCGATAATCTGGCGCCGCATAATAACCGCTCCGGCTTTGTCAACAAGGGCTGCCTGGAGTGTAAGAGCGGGGTATCTCTGCCACACCACCAGCCAGTTACGGTCCGAGCCGGCGACAAGCGGCCAGCCGTCGCGGGGATCGGAATCGCGATCCGGGGTCAGCTTGATCTCGCGCCCGAGCTTGCCGTTGTTGTCCACGATGCGCGCAAACACATTTTCTCCGGTACCCATACCCAGCCAGCCCGCGCCCTTGACCCAGCCTTCGCCGTAGGCGACAAGAAACCGATCGCCCATCGCGGCGACGTGACCTGAGTGGCCGCCGCGCTTAATCATAAACGGGTATTTGCGCAGCACGCGCAATGAACTGTCCCATAGGCCGGCATGCTGATTGATACCGCCGTTGCCGTCCTCGCAGGTCATCAAAATGGTTCCCCTGGCATTGATTGCGGTGCTTGGCGGCTCCTGCGCTTCCGGCTGGGACACGAGAATCTGTGGGTCTATCGGCGCGGCAGCTTTTGTGTCCGGAGTATTCAGCCATGCATAGTAGACGTCGTGCTGCCAGTCGCCGCCGAGATTGGGCCGCGGTGGATTTCCGGCGCTTCCCCATACTAATAGCAGTTTGTCGCCGACCCGGATCAGGTCGATCCCATGCTGCCACGCGCGATGGTCGGGAGCCCGCTCGCCGGCGATACTGGCGACCGCCGCCAGTCCCAAAACGAAAAAAAGTAATCCGCGAATGCGTCGAGGCATGGTTTCTTTCTCACACTGTCTGCGGCTGAAGCAATGATGCTAAATAGGGACCGATGCGCCGTCGATCATTATTTCGACGCCAGCGATGTGGCCTTCGTCGTCGTGCTTCACGTAAAGGCGCTTCTCGCTTTGCCAGCGTGCCACGGACTTCGGATCCTGTCCGAAATCCCGCCCGATATCCGCGGGCGTAACCGGCGGGTTGACGCGGCGTCTTTCGACGCCGCTAAACCGAGTGATGTTGTAGTTCGCCCAGAAAACGATCCCGCCGCCAAGCAGCACGATGATCAGACTGTATATGCCCAGCAGCCTGATCACTTCGTGGTAACCCCCAAGCACGACCATGTATTTGAAGGCCTGTTGCAGGCCCAGCATCCACGCAAGCAGCGCGAACAGCGGCAGCCACAGGTAGAACCAGAACGCCCAGAATGCGAGCGTCAGCGCGCCATACAGCGTCCGCTGTCGCGTCGACTGCAGATCGGGGCGCTCGATTAGCGGGGATTTCAAGGCATTATGCCGCGGTCCGGACTCTTCCATCGTGCCCTCCTCTTAGTCTTTCGCAGCAGCGCGCGCGGCACCGCCACGATCGTCGTGGCCATGTTGAGCATCCAGTATGCAAGCGGGTACCAGATCATCCAGTAAAAACTTCTTAATATACCTTTATCATAACGTGCGTCGAGCGCAAGGCTGACGCCTATCTGCATGAGGCACGTCGTGCCTACCATGACACCGTTCCATCCCGACAGCAGTGAGGGTATGCGGTACTCGGGTGGCAGTTCGAAGACGAGACCAGCCAGCCAGAGTATCGCGATCACCAACATCGCGTAGGCCCACACTATGCTCATCAGGTACTCCATTAGCACGGGCCACATGCGGCGCGCCTTCCAGGCTTTCGTGCGCCAGTTCTTCATAATTACCTGGATGCCGCCGCTTGACCAGCGGAGCCGCTGCTGCCACAGGCCGCGCAGCGTCTCGGGCGCGAGGATCCAGCATTGCGCCTTCGGCTCAAAACGCACGTCCCAATGCCGGATTTGCAGACGCCAGCTCACGTCGATATCTTCGGTCAGCATGTCAGGGCTCCAGTAGCCTACGTCGTGCAGCGCCGCCTTGCGGAAGCAAGCCACGACGCCGGAGACGGTGAAAATGCGTCCGAATGTGCGTTGCGCGCGTTTGATCAGGCCGATGATGGAGGAATACTCGCCCACTTGCAGTCGGCCGAGCAGCGTCGACCGGTTGCGCACGCGCGGATTGCCGGTGACGGCGGCGACGCGCGGATTCAGGAAGTGCATCATCAGCCATGACAGCGCCTCCGGATCCAGCATCGCGTCGGCATCGATGCAGCACAAAAACTGCGCCGGGGTCATCAGCGCCGCCGTGGTGAGCGCGACCGCCTTGCCCTGGTTGCGCGCAAAGTGGATCACGCGCACTTCAGGGTGTTGCGCGGCGAGCCCGTCGAGGATCTGTCGCGTTTCGTCGCTGCTGCCGTCGTTGACGAGCAGTATGTCGAAGTTGGGATAGGTCGATGCGAGCAGGTACTCGACTGTGTCTTCGATATCGCGCCCCTCATTGTGACAAGGAACGACGACCGTCACCAGCGGATGCTCGTATCGCACCGGCGCAGTTTCCAGTCCGCTGTGCGGCAGATCACGATGATTCTTCGGCGGCCGTTCGTAGCGAAAGTAATAAAACACCGCGCCTACCATCCACACGTACGCCATGAACAGCGGGTAATAGTAGGAGTACGCCGACAATATCTCGACAGGCGATTTTCCAAAATCCAGCATCATCTCTCCTTATTCCCCGGCGCCAGCGGATATACCCGTAGCGACATCGCCGGCGCTATCTGCGCGAGCGGCGGGTTGTTGTGCAGAAAATCGTCAGGGACGTAACCGAAATTGAGCGCGCCGCCGAGCTGTAGCGCTCGCATCTGCCGGGCGACCAGGTTGCTGGCCGTCCGGTCCGCCGGTAGCGGACCGTTCCGCAGCATGAACACCATCTTGCGCCGGATGTCCGGATCGCCGGGCGCGCGTCCCACGCGCGCCACCAGCGCGGTCAGCCATGCATCGGGGCTCGCCGCATTTTCGTGAGTCGGTGTTATCACCAGCGCCACGTAATCGTATGCGGCGGCGAACGCTGCAAATCTCTGCGCATTCTGCGGCGGGGCCGCTGTGCCGCTTGCTGTTGCCAGCGGCGGTTCAATATTCATGGTGCGCACCGTCTTCAAAGGCGCGCGGAACGCGCGTGCACGCATCGCGAGCTGACGCGTGAATTTCAGAGTGCCGGCATCCTCAACCGCGCCCGGCTGGAACTTATCATCGAACACCAAGCCAGCGAAATTGGCATGGCGCGCGAGGTCCTCGTAGATCTCTGCGATAATGTTCTGTGGCAAACGAAATCCCGTGACCGGCAGCACCGCAAACACCTTGACGCCATTGCGCGTCGCGAGCTGCCACGCGACGCGGTTGAACAGGTCGGCGCGCAGCGGGAGATGCCGGTTGGGAAAATAGGCGGCGGCGACGCCGTCACCATCGGTGTCGGCGGTTGCCTGCAGATAGACGTGGGTCGGCTTGAGCACCTCGATGCGGTCGAGCAGCGCCGACAAATTGCGTTCCTGCTGCGCCGGGTCCGCGCTGTAGACATCATCGAGGTTGACCTGCACCACGCGCACTGGCTCCGGATAACTCGGGGCCCGCAGATCGAAAATGAAGTCAGCCAATGTCGGATTGTGTGCGACCAGAGTGCGCCGCAGCGCCGTCAACGGTACGTCAGGCGTATTGGCGCCGTCTTCGAGAGTAAGGCCTATCGTCATTCCCAACTCGCCGGCCAGGCGCACCAGCTCATCGTTGTAACTGCCGAACGGCCACACGATGGCGCGCGGCCGGTGTCCCGTCTCGCGCTCGATGACGCTCGCATTCTTCGCGAGGTCGGCACGCACCCTCGAGCGCCAACTCGCGTCGCCCTCGGAGCTGCCGCTTACGGAATCATACGCGCGGGCGGTCGCTGCGGGCTGCAGGTTTCCCTGTGGATTGGCCTGCATGCCGTGGTGCAGATCATAGGTATGCGAGGCAATTTCGACCAGCCCCGAGTCCGCCATCTCGCGCAACTGGCTCCAGGTCAGGAAGCTCGCGTCGGGTACGGTGCTCTTTTCGCTATACAGCACCGGTCCGCCGCTCGGGTTATCGATCCACTTGCCAACCACCCCCAGCAACGCGGGAAAACGAAACTCGCGCAACAGCGGATAAACGCGGGTGTAGAAAGAAAGATACGCGTCGTCGAAGGTAAGCAGCACGGCCTTCGCCGGTAGCGGCTTGCCGCCCTGGCGCGCCGCGACGATTTCATCAAGGCTCACAGGCGTATAGCCGCTCCCGCGCAGCCATGCGAACTGCCTGACGAGAGCTGCCGTATCGACCGCATAGGGATCGGGATAATCGCGCACTTCGTCCCGCGCTTCGTGGTAGCAGAGCACCGTAAAGGCGCCCTCCACCGCGACGGCCGCGCCGGCAGCGACCGGAGCACGCGCACCAGCGGCTGCCACTGCAGTTGTCATACAGGAGGCCAGAACAAGTATTATGAGAGCGAGCCAATGCATTTCAAAATCTCCAATTCAAATAGAAGTAGCAGTAGTTACGCGTGGTCTGTTCGCCGTCATAAGGATGCTCGCCGTGGCCTATGCCGTAGCGAAATGTCAGCCGGTCATTGGCGTCCCACTCCTGTTCGTAGCGCGCGTCGTAGACGGACCCGGTGCCGAACCCTTCCTGCCAGTAGCTGCCGATAGAAGCCACCAGACGGTGGCGAAAGGCGCGCGTATAGCGCCGCCATTGCAGCCATTCGTTGGCGAATTCCAGCGTCGGCGAAAAATCGTTCGAGGGGTTGAAATAAGGCGCGCCGGCAAGCGAATTGTGCGACGCATATAAAGCGCCCGTAATCTCAAGCTTATAAACCGGCCCTGAGATCACGCGCTCCGTCCAGCGCACCCGTGTGATGTCGCGGCGGTTGTTGTCGCTGAAGTCCATGTGCGCGTAGTAAAGTGCGGCGCTGCGCGATTCGTTGGAGCGCCAGATCGCTTCCCCTGACGCGAGCCGCGCGTCGACGCCGGCAAGAGTCGCCTGCAAGGGAGTTTCGTTCGACGACGTATCGACCGTGCCGCGGAATGTCCAATAGTCATTCGGCGTAAAGGCAAGTGACGCAGCCACCCCGGTTCCACCATCGTTCACGCCTTGAGAAAACTCGCCGGTGGCGGTGATGAGGGACGAACGATATTCGAGACCGGCGCCCGCGCGGTTGCGCCGCCCGGTGCCGTTGTCAAACTGGGCTTCCGCGTTGTAGAGATGGCCGAAGACGCGGTAGTTATAATAGAGCGGGCTCGAATAGAGCCGCGTCTCGAGCGCATAGTCCTGCGTGCCCGCCGGACCGCCGCTCGATCTGCCGAACGTGCCGTCGATGATCAGCTCGCGCATGTTATGAACTTCCCACAAGCGCGCGGCACGCACCACGCGTCCCTCCTCAGCGGCCACCGCTTGCGCCAATGTCAGCGCTGACTCTGCATTGCGGTAATCGCGCATTTCCAGCAATGCGCCGGCGCGTTCACCGAGCGCCCCGCTGTTGTCGGGCTCGACCGCGAGTATCCAGCGCAACTCCTCCTCGGCCGCGCGCGGCCAGCCGCGCGCACGCATGGAACTCGCGTAGTCCGTGCGAATGTCCATATTGTAAGGCGCCCGGTCGGATAATTCGTGCAAGCGCTGCTCGGCTTCGCCGGGACGATTCGCAAACAGCGGCGCCATCGCGCGCGCTGCGAGCACCCCGGCGTAAGCCGGGTTCTCGCGTATAGTCTCCGGGCTCCACGCGTCTATCCGCGGCCGGGTAGTCGCTACCGCTCGCTCTATCTCTGCGAGCGCCGCGTCATGCTCTTCGCTATCGGCCAGCGCGTAAAAGAGCCCCGTACGCCATTCCACGTTGTCGGGATCCGCGGCAAGGGCTTCCCGATACAGATCGCGCGCCTTCTCCGGCTGCTCGAGATAAAGGTATGCCGCGGCCGCCGCAGATTTGGCATATGCAGGCATCGCTGTGGGGCGTGCCGCCATCGCCTCATACAGCGCAACCGCGTCGTGCATTCGATAGCGGAGGCGCAGCGCGCCAATGCGGTCGAGCGCAAGCTGGCGCTCGGTCGCGGTTAACTCTGCGGCCGGATCCAGGGCACGCGTCCCTGCAGCCTCGCTGTCAGCGAGAGCGGCGTCGATACCCGCGAAGCGCATAGGTCCACGCCCGTTATCGGCGGCAATCGCTCCCCAACGGATCTGATGCGCGGTGCGGTCGGCGGCTATTGCTGCGCGTTCATTGGGTGCGAGCACGCCGGGATTGCGATCNNCGCAAGGCGGTGCGATGAGTCGGTTCCTGTGCGAGTATGGTTTGATAAGCAGCCAGCGCACCGAAGTAATCGCGTCTGGCGGTCGCGATCTCAGCGACCGCTTCGAGGACGTCAATGCGGCGCGGATACTGCGCGCGCAGACGCTCAATGAGAGCGGCTGCGTCGTCGAGTTTGCCAGCATCGGCAAGTGTGCGGGCGAGCCCGATCTGCGGCTCTACGCGCTCAGGGGAGCGCGCTATCGCTTGTCGGTAAAGGGATTCGGCCAGATCGTAGCGTTGCAGGCGGCGGGCAGAGTTTGCGAGGCCCTCGATTACATAGGATGGCGCACTCACGCGGTTGATCTTGTCGAGCAACGCGAGCGCTGCGGTATGATCGCCCGCCCAGCCGAGTACGACCGCGTAATCGCCGAGCATGTCCTGACGCTCGGGAAAACGCTCTACCAAAGACCGCAGCGCGCTGATCGCCTCCTCAACATGACCTGCGCGCGCATCTTCGACCGCGTTTCTATAAAGAACATTCGCGGCATCTATGGTGATGACATGGTCGCTGTCCGCGGGAAAAGCAGCTCCCGCGGCGAAAGCAATGATCGCTAAGCTCAGTATCAGCGTGCGCACCATTGTCGGGCGCCGTTCCCTTGTTCCCATGCTGTCCTTTCACTCATAACAAAGTGTGTTAATTGCGAAAGCCCAGGTCAAGTCAGCTTGAACGCTGGGCTGTCGATACAGGAGTAATCTCATTAATGAATAAATATAGGAGAAAAAAGCAGTTGTTACCGGCACAGAAGGATAATAAACTCTGTCCCTGTGGCTATAATAGCGAGCAGCGATCATACAGTCTTTATGCCCTTGGACTCGGACTACTCGATGGTCATTCGGTTATCCACATTCTTCACACCCTTGACGTCCTCGGCGAGTCTGGTGGCCAAGTTCCATTCGGCTGCGCTTCCGGCTTTACCGTACAACGTGACGTTGCCGTTATTCGTCTCTACCTTGGTGTTAATGGCGCTGGTCGATCGATGATAAAGCAACGACAGCTTGACGTGGGCGGTGACCGAAGCATCATCAATGTCTTCTCCTTTGGTTGTCTTTGCAGGAGTATTGGTTACTATCATTAAATTATTTACGCCTTTGACTCCCTCGACATCCTTGGCGTATTCTGTCGTCAGTTCCTTTTGCGTCTCGCTCGCGGCATCCCCGCTAAGATTTACGATGCCGTCTTTAACGTAAATAATTGTGGCTCCGGAGTCTACGCTCTTATGCAGCACGAGTATTGCTCTTACTTTTTCATTGAGCCAACCATCCGAGTTGCCGGTAGGGGGCGCGCCCTTAGTTTCCAGCTTGTTCACGACGCCTTTAACCCCGGGCAGGCTCGCCACGGTCTCCTGAGCCAACGCTTTGTGGTATGCTTCGGCGACATTTCCCGTTAAGATAACAACGCCATCCACGCACTGGATTCTGATATCATCACCTCTGAGGTAGGTCTTGAATACATACGACTTCTTGATGGATAATTCGATGCGATCATCCATCTCAGACGCCTGCACAGGCATGTTGGTGACTAAAAGAGTGATGACCGCCACGATCAGCACCACGTAATACATTGCCTTACTTTGTACTTGCCTGTTTCTGCCGAAGTGTTTCATGGTATTCTCCTTTTAACAAACTTCTGTCGGCTGGTTTATTGGTAACGTCAAATAGTTTTCTTGCTGTACCCGACATATTTTATAGCTGGCAGCCTTTTCATGGTGGGATAGACTTTTTGTTATCCTACCTTCTATCCTGTTTTCCTTCGTCCCCTCTTTCAGGATTTCCACGTCGAGGTTCAGACTGTTGTGGTGCCTCCTGGTGTTGTGGTTGCTGATGCTGTTCTCGGACCTCTCCGGATTGTGGTCGCGATTGCTGTGGCGCCTCCTGGTGTTGTGGCTGTGGGTGCTGAGGCTGCACCTCTCGGAATTGTGGTCGCGCCTCCTGGTGTTGTGGTTGTGGATGCTGCGGCGCCTCCTGGTGTTGTGGCTGTGAGCGCTGTGGCTGCACCTCTCGGGATTGCTGCCGGGATTGTTGTGGTTTGGCTGCCTCTCGAGATCTCGGTTCTGCCTTAGGTCGTGGTTGGACTGCTTGTGACGGCTGTTGTGATCGTGCACGGGGCTTCAAACCTTGGACACCCCAGGTATTTTGCTTCTCCCAATGTTTGCTCTTTTCCCAGTTGTTCCAGTTTTGTTGGACCTGTTGGTGGGGTATTCGTTGATAGTTCCATTGTTGCCCTTGCCAACGATGCGCCCTATAGTCGTTCCTCCAACCTGCTGGTACCCCTCTATAAAAAGATGGAGCGTTTCGATAGTAGCCCCAACCTGCATTATAGCTCCGCGAGCGATACCATCGGCCTTCCCACAGACGCCACCACCAACCCCTGTAGAAAAACATATCCACATCTAAGTCAGGGACAGCATAGACATAAGTCCCAGGTATCACTATCACCTCTGGAGGTGCGGCAAATACAATGGGGGGAGGGAGAGAAATGCCAACGCCTATATTTACCGCTGTCATCGCCGGAATAGGAAATACAAACACCAACGCCAATAGTATTGTTCCAAAAAGTAACTTTTTCATTTCGTAGCCTCATCCCCCTTTTCACATACTCCAGAAAAATAACTGCGCGATAGTCATTATTTATTCACTGTAATAGCAAATGGCCTGCCAATAGCTGAAAGAAAATCATAAGTTTTGATTCATCCTTTAATAACAGGTAATTAGATTGACAGGAGAGAATAGCAGAGAGGTATAAATGATTCGTTTAGCCTCAGTATTTGGTGGAACCTCAACATACTGAGGGATGCTTTGGAGGGAGAAGGACAGTCTAATTTGATTCTTTTGTCTCGGGCCTGACTATCCCGAGCTTATACATCCTAGCTCTTAATGTACTCGGATGAAGGCCCAGGATCGCCGCGGCCCCGTCCTTTCCCTCAATGCGCCATCGGGTTTCAGAAAGGATCTTAAGAATTTGGTTTCGCTCCGTATCTTCCAGTGTCCTCACGGCGGATAAAAGTGGGAGGGATGAAATCTCAAGTTTATCCGCCAGCTGCAAAACCGACCCGGGACACAAGATCACGGCACGTTCAATGATGCTTTCAAGCTCCCGGACGTTTCCGGGCCACGGGTAATCCTGCAGCTCCCTCATCGTCTCGTTCCGGATCGAGGTGATCTGTTTGCCCAATTTCCTGGAGTACCGCTCCATGAAGGCCTGGACCATCAGCGGGATGTCTTCTTTCCGCTGCCGTAGTGGCGGGACAGTGATGGGGAAGACGTTGAGCCGATAGTAAAGGTCCTGCCGAAACCGGCCCTTACGGACTTCTTCTTCAAGGTCCCGATTGGTCGTCGCTATGACCCGCACATCGACTTTGACGGTGTGGGATGATCCCAGGCGCTCGAACTCGTTATGCTGAATCACCCGGAGTAGTTTTGCCTGCACCTCCAGCGGCAGCTCGCCGATCTCGTCCAGGCAAAGGGTGGAATCATGGGCGACCTCGAACCGGCCAACCTGTCGGGTATCAGCCCCGGTAAATGCCCCCTTCTCCCGNNTCGCTCTCAATTAAATTGCCCGGCAGCGCGGCACAGTTGACCGTGATCAAGGGCCTTTCCTTACGGGGGCTCATGTCATGGATCGCGAAAGCGATCAACTCTTTTCCCGTCCCGGTTTCACCAAGGATGAGGACCGTTGTGTTGAGTGGGGCAACTTGTTCAGCTCGATAGAGAACATACTTGAGACCATCACTCTGTCCGATAATATGCTCAAATTGACGTTTCATTTTGTTCTCGCGACGGAAGTAAATATTCTCGGCCTCGAGCTGTTCTTTCAGAGTGATAATTTCGGAAAGAGCCGTCCGAAGTTCGACCGTCCGCTCCTCCACTCGTCGTTCCAGTTCGTCATGAGCTCTTTGTAAAGATTCTTCTATATGTTTCCGTCCCGTGATATCGCTCACAATGCCCCACATCCCGGTAATATTACCGGCTTCATCTTTAATAGCCCATACTCTTATAGAGACAGGGAACACCGTACCATCTTTTTTAATATACTCTTTTTCATAGATATCGGAATAGCCGGTTTTCAGGATCTTATTTATAACTATATCTCTTTCCATATCATACCATTTTGCAGGAGTTGTCTGCTGATAAGTAAGGCCTTTAATTTCCTTCTCGCTATAACCGAGCATATCTGAATAAGCCCGGTTGCATTCAACAATATTGCCTTTGATGTCTGTCATCACGATTCCGTCATGGGTGGATTCGTATAGGCCGCGGTATTTTATCTCGCTCTCGCGGAGAGCATCCGCCTTCGTAATCTCGGTGATGTCCGTGACCGAAGAACGGCAGTGATCAATATTGCCGTCACCGTCTATTACTGCTATGGTGTCGATCAGCGCGTCGAACGCGCCGCCGTCCTTCCTGGTGATCTTTATTTTGCAGATCTGTTTGCTTCTTAATTCATGGGCTTTCTGAAGATGGGACCGGAAAACATTAAAATAACTGGTGTGTATAAAACGATGGAACGATTGTCCTATCAAGGCTCGCTTCTCCGCCCCGAATAAAGACGCACCGGTTACATTCGCCTCAATGATATGTCCTTTTTTGTCAAGCGTGAAATACCCTACAGGGGCAAAGTCATATAGATCGGTATACTTATACTGTGATTCCGCAGTTTCCGCCTGCGACCCTTGCAATGCCTCATTCTGCATCTCCAGCTCTATCTGGTGAACATGGAGCTCGTGAACGAGCTTCTGAATTTCCGCAGCGGACATCCCTTTGATGTTCTCCAGCGTTTCGGGTATTCTCTTTTCCGCCCGCCTCCGGAGATCATCCGCGTGCTTTGACTTGAGTATTTTTTTTGTCATGTTTGTTCATTTATTTCATTGAGGCCATCATCGATTGAAGACTGTCCATGAACTAATATTTTACATAAATGTCCGGTTAAATTGTGGTAAATGCAATACCTAATTATTACTAGGTTAATTCAGGTAATAGCTTGATCTTATATGAAGGTTAATAGCTGGGCTCGAAGGTTGCCTTCTTGATTCTTTAAACCAAGTTTATTTCTAAGACTATTTCTATGGAACAACACAGTTTTTATAGCTATATTTAACAACTTGGCGATCTCTTTAGTGGATTTCCCTTCCTTAACAAGAGAA
>PMBI01000081.1:12561-26437 GCA_003153775.1 Syntrophaceae bacterium
GACAAAATCTTTTCCTCAAGTTCTATCCTTCCTTCCTCCACACGTTTCAGTAATACGTTCAATGCCAAATTAACTTCTTCAAGGTTTTTAGCTTTTAACTTCAATTCCCTCTCACTTTTCCTCAAAGCCTCTTCTGCCTGCTTGCGCTCGGTGATGTCACGGATATTACATTGAACTAACCTTGCCCTGTCGACCAGATATATATCAACATAAAAAGTTTGCCCAGCCTTAGTTTTTATCGTAACATCATCGTAATAAATAATGCCGTTCCTGTCCAATGTATGCATTATCTCTTGAAAATCACCCATATCATGCGAGAAACCGATATCCTGAAGCTTGTTCCCGATACACTCCTCTTTGGAATAGCCCAACATTGCCGTGACGGCTGGATTAGCATGGGTTATATTCCCTTCGCTTTTTTCGAGAAGCAATATCCCGTCGTTTGCGGTCTCAAAAAGGCGTCTGTAGCGTTCTTCAGACTCCGATAATAAGATTTCCAGTCGCCTGCGTTCAGTGATGTCATTCCCAATGCAAAGTATCTCTACAACCTTGCCGTTACCATCGCGAATGGCCTTGTTCGTCCAGGCTACCCATACCCGTTCGCCATTCCGGCGCATGTTTTCATTTTCATTGGTGCTATATTTTTCCGGATTTATTCCGATATCTTTAATCATGAAATCAGGGTCAAGACCCGAAGTCACTGTTTCCGGTATGATAGTGCCTACAACACTACGGCCGAGCATCTCTTCTTCGCTATAACCAAAGAACATCTGTGCAAACTCGTTGAAAAAAGTGACCCTTCCTTCCGGATCCATTTTTAGGATGATGCTGTTTGCATTTTGGACAAGCTCCCGATATTTTATCTCATTTACCTCTAATAAGCTTTTCAGTTGCCTGCGTTCAGTGATGTCTTCTATGGCTAGGATGATCCTCTGAGAACCGATTTCTTTTTGAATGATGCGATGGGCATTGAGCACCATTATTTTGTGCCCGATCTTTGAAAACACATGTTCAACTTCATAGTTTTCGAACTTGTTATTCTTTGTTAGAATATCTTCGAGCAACGTCCGAAGTCTGGGAATATCCCACTGGTGGCTGCCCACGTCAAAAATAAATTTTCCCTCAGTCTCTTCAGGCGCCACCTGGAAGGTTTCATAGAAGGAACGATTCGCTGAGATGACTTTCAGGTCGGTGGTAAGCACGATAACCCGTTCACGTATTGTCTCCACGATACTTTCAGTGTATTCTTGAGCTTTCTCAAAGGATTCCTCTGCTCTCTTGCGTTCGGCGATTTGAGCCTTCAATAATTCGCCAGCCTCCTGCAGGCGCCACTCCGTGGCATCAAGCCTCGTCCGAAGCTCTTCCACCTCAAGGAGAAGTTGCTCCTTTGTTTGGGAGTTTGTTTCAGGTTTTCTTTCCATAATGTCGCCCCTCTCCTGATCGCTCTCAGAGATTTAACCCTCGCTCTCCAACCATGTTGAATTTTATTCAGAATCTTAAGAAAAATCAACTCGAAAAAAATGTATTGTTTCCCATCGTAATTGTTCATAGCAAAATCCAATTTGAGGCTGGGTCGTTGGTCGTCCGAGGAGGGTCATCTATTTGGCCAGTTAGAAAATGCCGGTGACGCAATAACTGTGACATGAGGAGGTGTGGCTACTTTAAGTTCGTGACCGGGGGGCAGTGCGGCACCGAATAAGAATTCCTTGCCGTCTTGTGATTGATAAAGGGGTTTCACATATTGTTGGCCTATGGGGAAATTGAAAACTGAAGTGGTCGTGGGATGTGTGGATGATGCGGTTATAATGACGTAGTTGGGATGTTCGGTGTCAGTATTGCGAGCTTCGAGAGTGTTTTGGTTCTTGCCGAGGAGTTTATCAGCTAAAGAAGGCGTCTTAAAATCAACTTCAAACCATGCGACTTTTGCATGAATGTGCGAGCCAGGATTGGCCACAGAAGCGGTCAAAAGGGCAAAAAAGACCACGGCAATGAAAGCGAAGGTAAGAATCCGGGGTGGTGATTTCTTATAAACGGCTAAGGCAAGGCATATGAACGATACGATAAAAGATAGAGAAAAGAACACGGTGATAACGGACAACGATGGCATCAAATATCCTTTGATATTGCAAGATGTGATTGTTACACATTGCATTTGTATGTGAGCGTTGCGTGTAAATTGATATCATATCGGTGGAAATAATCAAGGCAAATGTTGTTAACGGTTCTTCAATTGGAGGGCATGATGAGGAACTGTAAGGGCGAGAGACTTCGGGTCGATAATGAGAAAATCGCCTACCAGTAAAATATATATGGCGGAAGTGCATGGGAATCGAACCCACCCGGGACGGTTCTAGCGCCCCGCACTGGATTTGAAGTCCAGGAGGCCCACCAGTGACCTTGGCACTTCCGCGCTGTTACGGATACTGAGGCTTAACTGTCTGTTCGAGAGATCCGTCAATAAGTTGAACGGCTACCTCATCGCCCTTCTTGGCGGATGTTGAATTCTCCGGCAGCACGATCAGGCCATTTGCCCTGACCATCGACTTCAGTATGCCGGAACCCTGATCTCCCGTAGATGTTACCATAAATCTGCCGTTCTTATATTCGACACGGGCTCTGATAAAATGCTTCGCCCCTTTCTTCTTTGTGATGTCTTCACGGATCGTTGCCTTGACAGTTCTCCTGAACAGATTCTTATGGCCCATCATCTTGAGAATTGACGGTCTGACAAACTGTTCAAAGGAGACCATCGACGATACGGGGTTGCCGGGAAGTCCGAACATCGGAACGCCGCCCATCGAGCCGAAGGCAAGGGGTCTTCCTGGTCTCATGGCGACCCGCCAGAATTGCATCTTGTTCCCCACTTCCTTCATGACATCCTTGACAAGATCATAGTCTCCCACCGACACGCCGCCCGATGACACGATAACATCGGCCCGCAGGGCGGCTTTGAATTTTGAGACAAGATCCTCTCTCGTATCTTTCGCTATGCCTATCTGAAGGGGGATCCCGCCAGAGTCAATAATCTGGGCGGCAAGGGAATAACTGTTGCTGCTCACTATCTGCCATGGGTTCGGGTTGTCGTCAATATCAACCAGTTCATCTCCTGTGGCCAGGACGGCGACGATGGGTCTCTGGTACACCATTATGAAAGAGCGGCCCAGCGACGCGAGCATGCCTATTTCCGCCGGCCTGATGACATCGCCGCGGGCAATGACAAGTTCCCCATCTCTGACATCTTCGCCTGCGAGCCTGATATCCTGACCCCTTTTAGCCTGTACGAATACGTCGACTCTCCGCCCATGCTTCGCCGTGTCTTCCACTCTCACGATTGCATTGGCGCCATCCGGAACAGGCGCACCGGTCATAATCCGAGATGACTCGCCTTTGCCAATGCTTTTTTGCGGAATGGCTCCGGCTGGTATATCCTCAATGACATTGAGAACGACGGGCTTCCCTCTTGAAGCGCCGCGGGTATCTTCCCAGCGTACGGCATATCCATCCATGGCCGAGTTATCCCTCGGCGGAATGTTTCTGGACGCGTATATATCCTCGCCGATGACCCTTCCCAAGGAACTTAGGATGTTAACCTTCTCCTGTCCTAAGGGAACGAATACATCAAGAATCTTATGCAAAGCATCTTCAACGCTGATCATCGTCTGATATCAAAAAAACCTGACCCCTGCGAAGTTGAGCCGCAACGTTAAGCAATGCGGAGGGCTCGCGCATGGGCAATACGGAAATTTTTCATCGGCTTATAATATTTCTCCCTTCGGTCTCAATGACAGAGGGGAGATTTTCAAAGCCCTCATTGAAGCTCTCCGCAGCAAGCCACGGGGAATGCACTCGCTACCGAATTCAACAGTGATTCTTGAAAATAGCTATCCCAAATGCCTCCCCTTGTCAATAACTAAGGTGGACATCTTTATTCTTGAATAAAATATGTGTATGATATAGGTGAGGTTTTTCGGCCGGCAGGCCCCGGGGACGATGCTTGCCATTTAAGAAACGAGTGCATACTATATGAGAGAATTTCGATCCGGCTGTTTCTCTCTCCATTGAAGGGGATCGCAGAGTTTTTTACGTGAGAAAAATTATTAATAAAGAAAAAAAATTAGACGGTCCTCCCTTTACAGCCCTGTTTGGCGGAATAAGGGGGAAAGAGAAAGAACTGACCGTCAGCGGTCTTCGGGGTTCGGCAAGAGCCTTCCTCCTTTCGTTAATCTCCAAGCATACGGAAAGGACACTGATCGTGGTCGCCCCCACTGAGAAGGAAGCCAGGGATATCCACCAGGACATTTCCTTTTTCACGGCCGGCGAAAACAATGCCTTTCTGTATCCGCCGGGGGATTTTTTTTCGACAGACATAGTGGCTTTTCAGCAGGATGTGGAATTGTCCCGCATGGAGATCCTCTGCAGACTCATCATGGGAAAGCAGGCCGTAGTCGTAGTGCCGCTCAAGGCCCTGATGCAAAAAGTCATACCCCGAAAAATCCTCCAAGCCTATATTGAAACAATCTCCATCGGAGACACGATAGACAGGGACAATCTCGTGCAGAAATTATCCCAGGGGGGTTACAAGAGGGTAACGCTTGCGGATGAAAAGGGCCAATTCAGCTTGCGCGGCCATATCATAGACATCTTCCCTCCCACGCTTCTCCGGCCGGTCAGGATGGAATTCATCGGGGATGAGCTGGAGTCGATCAGGGAGTATGACCCCGCCTCCCAGCGGTCCACGGGTGAATTGGTGGATTTTACGCTGACCCCCGCGAGAGAAGTGATCCTCTCCGAAGAGAGAAGACAGCAGGCCATAGAAAACATCAAGTACAGGTCTCTCGAATTGGAACTTCCCCGGATGGTGAAGACCAACCTTGTCGGGATGCTGGAAAATGGTCTCCTCTCTTCCGTGAACCCCATGTACCTGCCTCTCTTTTACGAATCATTCGATAATAAAAAGGAAGGGAGCGTTTCCGGGTCTCCGGCGGAAGCGGGAAGACAAAATCTCTCCGGCGCGTTGGGGACATTACTTGATTTCGCCCCGGAGAGCTCCATTCTCGTTTTTGACGATTTGCCCGCAATAGAAAAGGCGCAGGAGGACATTGAAAACGCAATTGACCGTTTCCTGCTCAAGGCCCGCGGCGGGGAGAAATTTTACTTAGAAAAGGAATCTTTTTATCTCACAGATGAAACTGTTCTCAGGCAATCCGATAATTTTCAAAAAGTATTCCTCGAAGGCCTGCATATCAGGGATGCGCGTCATGACGAAGATGACGCCGCTTCTTCAAATATAGAAATTCATATAGACACGGACTGGCGGCCGCCTCCCGCATCACCGAGACCGCATGAAGGAGACGGATTGCTCAAGCCCCTCGCGGAAAAGATAAAGGAGTGGCTTCATGAAGGCTATCTGGTGCAATTCTTAGGAACAGGACAGGAAGAGGTGGAGCGTTTGAATCATCTCCTCGAACAGTACAGCCTGCCCGTCACCAGGTCAAAGGCGTCTTTCGCGGCAGATGTCGAAGCGCACACAGAGGGCGGGCGTCTCGTCATCAGGGAGGGCAAACTGACGGGAGGGTTCCGTCTTCCCGATCTGAAACTGATTGTGATTACGGAAGAGGAGATATTCGGCAAGAAGATACCGCGAAGGCGGGCGCGGCATGTCAGAGAAGGATACTTCCTGAAGTCATTCGGCGATCTGAAAGAAGGGGATTATGCTGTCCACACGGACCACGGCATCGGCGTGTACCGGGGGCTGCAGAAACTCGTTGTCAGTGAAATCGAGAACGACTTCCTTCTTCTTGAATATCTGGATTGCGACAAACTCTACATACCCATAGACCGGCTCGATCAGATCCAGAGGTATATCGGCCCCGAAGGCGCCACACCGAGAATCGACAAGCTTGGCGGCTCTTCCTGGGAAGCCGTAAAAGAAAAGGTTAAAAAGTCCGTCCGTGAGGTTGCGGAAGAACTGGTATCCGTATACGCCGCGAGGGAGGTTATGGACGGCCACGCCTTCTCCGCTCCCGACAGGATTTACGATGAATTCTGTTCCACCTTCGAATACGAGGAAACACCCGATCAGTCGAAATCCATCGAGGATGTCCTTCTTGACATGGGCCATGAAAAGCCCATGGACAGGCTGGTTTGCGGCGATGCGGGATTCGGGAAGACGGAAGTTGCCCTGAGGGCGTCTTTCCGTGCGGCCATGGAAGGAAAACAGGTAGCCATTCTGGTCCCCACGACGATACTCGCGGAACAGCACTTCCAGACATTTTCCCGGAGATTGAAAGACTATCCCGTCCGCGTGGAAGTCTTGAACCGTTTGAAGACAAAGAAGGAGCAGCGGGAAATTGTGGAGGAAATAAACAGGGGGACTGTGGATATCGTCATCGGGACCCATCGTCTGCTGCAGAAAGATATCGTGTTCAAGGATCTGGGACTGGTCATTATAGATGAGGAACAGCGATTTGGCGTAACCCATAAGGAGAAGCTCAAAAAGCTCAGAACCCTTGTGGATGTCCTTACGCTGACCGCGACACCCATACCGAGGACTTTGCATCTTTCACTCGTCGGCATCCGCGATTTGTCCATCATCAATACGGCTCCGGAAGACAGGCTTCCCATCAAGACTTCTGTATTTGAATTCAGCGAGGACATAATAAGGGACTCCATCCGGCAGGAAATTAACAGAAACGGCCAGGTCTTTTTTCTCCATGACCGGGTGCAATCCATATACACTATGGCCATGCTGGTGGAGAAACTTGTTCCGGAAGCGAGGATCGGGGTTGTTCACGGCCGTATGAAGGGCGCCGATATCGAGGAGACGATGGCAAGATTCGTCCGGGGAGACTACAATTGCCTGGTCTGCACGTCCATAATAGCATCTGGCGTAGATATTCCCACGGCAAATACGATAATCATCAATCGGGCGGACCGGTTCGGACTCGCGCAACTTTATCAGATCAGGGGAAGGGTCGGGCGGTCTAAAGAAGAGGCCTATGCCTGCCTCCTCGTGCCGAAAGGCGCGATGTTATCACGGGACACGCAGAGGCGGCTTCGTGTTATAATGGACTTTACGGAACCAGGTTCCGGCTACCGCCTTGCCTCCAACGACCTGGAAATAAGAGGGGCCGGGAACATTCTCGGGACATCCCAATCAGGGCAGATTGCGGCCGTGGGATATGAATTGTATACGGAATTAATGGAGCGGACGATCAGGGAAATCAAGGGAGAAGAAAGACCCGTCGAAGAGACAAAACCGGAAATACACTTGGGCCTGCCCGCATTCATACCCGAGGACTACATGCCCGACGTCCACCGCAGGCTGGTTACCTACAAGAGATTATCCTTGGCTTCGACAGATGAAGATATAGAAAAGATCAGAGAGGAGATTGTCGACTGCTATGGGTTTGTGCCGCCGGAGCTGGAAAATCTTTTCGAGGCGATAGGCATCAGGAATCTCCTGGCAGTTGTCAAAGGGAAGAAGATGGTATACGATGGCAAGAACATGCAGATCGAATTTAGCCGGGAAAGCCCCGTGAATCCTGCGCGCATCGTCGAGCTCGCGCGGAAGAAGATGGAAGGGATGAAGTTGACGCCCGATTTAAAACTCAGCGTCTTCATGCCGGATCTCAGGGCGAGCGATATTACAAGGCACACGAGGGAGCTGCTGAAGCTGCTGGTCAATTGATGAGTATCTTGTTGAAAATTATATTCGCAGGAGACGGCGTCATCGCACGGCTTCCTGTCACCACACTTACGGGGCGCGGCAAGCATTATGCGCCTGCGGTCGGCAGAATCATGCTGTGCCTTCTTACAGCCGTTCTCGTCTGCGACATATTCGGCTGCGGAGGGACTGGTACGTCAAGACCTCTGGCAACCGTGAACGGCATGACTATCACGATTGCCGAGTTCAATGAGAGATTTGCCAGAGACGTGAATTCCGTACTGGACAAATCCTCCCTAACCCCGGAGGACTATGAGCGCCTCAAAGAGGAGGTTTTGAATATTCTAATTGATGAAGAGATCATGCTCCTCCGCGCCAGGGAGTTATCCATATCCGTCAGTAACGCTGAATTGGCAAAGAAGATCGAAGATATTAAGGAAAGCTATGCGTTAGAAGGCGGTTTTGACAAGGCCCTGGCAACACGAAAAGTCGATTACGGCCGATGGAAGGAAGAACTGAGAAAACGGATGATCCTCGAAAAGCTGATTGCAGCGGAGGTGAATGCGAAGATTCAAGTGAAAGAGGATGAGGGGAAGGCATATCGCAGAGAGCACAGGGGTATGTATGCTTCGGAAAAGAGAGTGCATGTGGCCCAGATAGTTGTAAGGGAGCGGGAGAAGGCAGATGCCATCCTGAAGAGGTTGATGCGGGGCGAAGATTTTGCTAAGGTTGCCCGTGAAGAATCCATTGGTCCCGAGGCGACGACAGGCGGTGACCTTGGTTTTGTAAGTCAGGGCATCATGCCGGAAGAAATCGATGCCGCTATCTTTTCGCAGCGGCCCGGAGAAATCGGCCCGGTCATAAGAAGTCCTTTTGGATATCATATTTTTAAGATCATAGAAAAGGGAAAGACCGGGCGGGACGTTATCAAAGGCCAGGTCCTGACCGATCTGAGGAAGCAGAAAGAGGACCAGGAGTATGCGCTGTGGCTGGGCGCCCTGAGGTCAAAGGCGGTAATAGAAATCAACAGGGACCTTCTGAAAAAAGAAACGGTCCCCCTGCTTAATGAAGCAGAACGATGAGGTATGACAGTGAAAATATCGGCTACATGGAAATACATTATCATCGCGGCAGGGATATTCATATCCGTTCCGGCCATGGCGGAAATCATGGAAAGAATCGTTGCCGTTGTAAACGGCGACGTTATTACCTTAACGGAACTTAATTCCGCTTTTGAACCGTTCGAGAAGAGGATACAGGAAGGATATAAGGGTCCGGACAAGGAAAAAATCATAACAGAAAACAGACTGGCAATGTTGAACAAGATGATCGACAACATCATTATTGATCAGGAGGCGAAGAAATCGCAAATGATCGTCAAGGACGAGGAAGTCACCGATACCGTCAACGACTACCTTTCCCGGAGAAAGATGAAGATGGAGGACCTGATAACGGAGCTTGCGAAAGAGAACTCCTCCCTCGAGGCGCACAGGAAAGAGGTCAAGGCGCACCTTCTCCGCATGAGACTGCTCAGGCGCGAAATAAAATCCAAGGTTGCAGTTACTGAAGACGAGATAGGTGAATATTACCGCAAGAACCGGGATGCTTATGAGGGTAGAGAAGCCGTACGGATCAGGCAGATCCTGATCTTATTTCCCAAAGGCGCCGATACAAAAACCAAGGCCAAGCTCCGGGAAGAAATGGATGCAATATATAAGCGCCTACTGAACGGAGAGCAATTTGACCTGGTTGCGGTACAGTATTCCCAGGGGCCCTCTGCCGCTACCGCCGGTGATCTCGGCTTTCTGGAAAAGGGGTCAATGCTTCCTGCCGTCGAAGGTGTTGCTTTTGGCTTGAAGAAGGACGAAATCAGCAAGGTCATTGAATCCCCTATAGGGTTGCACATAATCCAGGCGGTGGACAGAAGAGGCGCGGGAATAAAGCCCATCGAATCCGTCCGCGAAGAGATCAAGGCAAAGCTTGAAGAGGAAAAGATCGACAAGAAATACGAAGAATGGATTAAAGAGCTGAGAAGAAAGTCCCTCATTGAAATAAAGCTGCAGGGATAATGAAAGAGAAATGAATCAGAGAGGCGGGGGGTTTTTACCTTTGAAGAGTTAATGAAGGAATGAGCTACATAAGAATAAAGGGAGCGTCACAGCATAACCTTAAAAATATAAATATCGATATCCCTCGCGATAAGCTGGTTATCATAACCGGGGTCAGCGGATCAGGCAAGTCGTCACTCGCCTTTGACACCATATATGCGGAAGGGCAGAGGCGCTACGTGGAATCCCTGTCCACCTATGCCAGGCAGTTTATCGGGCAGATGGACAAACCTGATGTCGAATCTATCGAGGGATTGTCTCCCGCCATAGCCATTGAGCAGAGGACGGCAAGCCATAATCCCCGTTCAACTGTGGGGACGGTCACCGAGATCTACGACTATCTGCGCCTCCTTTACGCGAGGATAGGGGTTCCGCACTGCTATCAATGCGGGAAAGAGATTAGATCCCAGACCATCGACATGATGCTTGACAGCATCCTGGCCTTTCCTGAGAAGACCAAGATCAGCATCCTCGCCCCAATCGCCCGGGGCAAAAAAGGGGAATATCAAAAAGAATTGAAGAAGCTGCAGAAAGACGGGTTTGTCCGGGTGCGCATCGACGGTGATCTCCGCGAACTCGGCGATGATATTGCTCTCGACAAGAAGAAACGCCACAACATCGATGTCGTAGTTGACAGGCTGTTTGTCAAGGAAGGGATCAGGAGGCGCCTCAGGGATTCCCTCGAGATTGCGACCCACCTTTCCGATGGACTCGTGCGCATCGACGTTGCGGGAGGCGACGAGATCCTCTTCAGCGAGAAGTATGCCTGCCCCGAATGCGGCATCAGCATGCCGGAACTGGCCCCCCGTAATTTTTCCTTCAACAGCCCCTATGGCGCCTGCCCCGATTGCGACGGCCTCGGTACCCGAATGTATTTCGACGAGAACCTGGTGGTTCCCGATCGGGAACTTTCAGTGCGGGAGGGCGCTGTCGCTCCCTGGTCAGGCCGGAGCTCTGTTTATCATTACCAGATGCTGGACGCACTCTCAGAGCATTACCATTTCGATGTAAACAGCCCATTTAATCAATTGCCTAAGGAGATACAGACAGTTCTTCTGTATGGCTCGGGAAAAGAGACGATCAGGTTCTATCTTGACCGGGACGGGAGGCGCTTCTTTTACAGCAGGCCTTTTGAGGGGATACTCAAACAGCTTGACCGGCGCTATAAGGAAACCAACTCCAATGCCGTGAGGATGGAACTGTCGCGGTATATCAACTTGCAAGAATGTCCGACCTGCCATGGTGCACGGCTGAAGAAAGAGAGCCTGGCTGTCACTGTGGAAGGCAAGAATATCTACGATCTGTGCAGGCTCTGCATAAAAGAGTGCCTTGCTTTCTTCGAAACCCTGCCGCTGTCGAACCAGGAAGCCCTCATCTCCGAAAGAATTCTCAAGGAGATTAAAGAGAGGCTGAAATTCTTAGCCGATGTAGGCATGGATTACCTCAGTCTCGAACGTTCGTCCGGCAGCCTTTCCGGCGGCGAGGGCCAGCGCATCAGGCTGGCGACTCAGATAGGATCGGGACTTGTCGGTGTCCTTTATGTTCTTGATGAACCGACGATAGGCCTCCACCAGAGGGATAATGCCAGACTCATTTCCACTCTCCAGCGACTGAGGGATATGGGTAATACAGTTTTGGTCGTGGAGCATGACCCGGCCATGATGATGTCTTCCGATTATATTCTCGACATGGGGCCCGGCGCCGGATTCGATGGAGGTGAAGTCGTCTTTCATGGAACACCGGAGGAGATCTGCCAAAGCGACAAATCCTTAACGGGCTTGTTTCTCTCAGGAAAACTCGTCATCCCCGTCCCTGAAAAAAGAAGATCCATGCCCGACAGATTTATTGTCCTGGAAGGGGCCCGTGAGCATAATCTCAAGAACATAGATATCAGGATTCCCGTGGGACTCTTTACAGCCGTGACGGGTGTTTCCGGTTCCGGGAAAAGCACGATGGTGATTGAAACATTATACAAAGCCATGGCCAGACGGCTCGATAATTATCAGGGCGGCATGGGGAAGATCAAGAGGATCGTTGACCTCGGGGGAATTGAGAGGGTCATCATCATGAACCAGCAGCCTATAGGACGCACCCCCCGTTCCAATCCTGTGACTTATACAGGAATCTTTTCCCACATCCGGGATCTTTTCACAGGCCTTCCCGAATCCAGGATCAGAGGCTATAAGCCCGGCCGTTTCAGTTTCAATGTCAAGGGAGGTCGATGTGAGGCCTGCGAGGGAAACGGCCTCATCAAGATCGAAATGCATTTTCTCCCTGATGTGTATGTGACGTGCGATGTCTGCCGCGGAAAAAGATTCAATCGCGACACCCTGGAAATCAAATACAAAGACAAAAACATTGCCGATGTCCTCGACATGTCCGTAGATCAGGCGCTTGCATTTTTCGATAATATTCCGGCCGTACGATCCAAGCTGCAACTCCTTTTCGATGTCGGTCTTGGTTACATCAGGTTGGGTCAGTCGGCGACGACGCTTTCCGGGGGAGAGGCCCAGCGCATCAAATTATCTCGGGAGCTGGGGAAGCGTATGAACAGCAACACTCTCTATATCCTCGACGAGCCGACTATCGGCCTTCATGCGGCGGACATTCAGAAACTTCTCGATGTCCTTGTAAGGTTGGTAGGCATGGGGAACACTGTCCTCGTCATCGAACATAATCTTGATGTCATAAAGTGCGCCGACCATATTATTGATCTCGGCCCCGAGGGTGGTCCCGGCGGAGGTCGAATCGTCTCGTCCGGAACCCCCGAAGAGGTTGCGTGTGCTGAGGAATCGTTTACAGGTCAGTTCCTGCGAAAAGTATTGCCTTGACGGTCACACAAGTACCCGGCTGGAACTCAACTGTATGATAAAACTATTTTTCAAAAGGTTTATTTCAAAAAACAGGGATTTGTTGCTTGAAGAAGGCCAGTATATCCGGGGCTTCATGCGGCTTTTGATGAAACACAGAAACACCGGGATCGTCTGGACGCGGGAGGAAACTCACGATCTTAAGTCATACGTAAAGCGCCTGTCCCTGCACGTCCCAGTCTTGATAATAATAGTCTTGCCCTTCGGATTGGTTCTTCTCCCTATACTCGCCGAGATTCTTGACAGGCGGAAAAAAAGACGCAACTAATCCGCTCACCCGTCATGACCTGACTTCACAATGATTAATGACTGAGCCGGCGTTTTCCGGATCGGCGGGTCCGTGCGGCATTCATTTGCCTTTATGATTCCGCTTCGGCGCGCGTCAATTCTGTTGACGTCCTGCCGCAAATTTAATAGACTCCTGATGAAACTAACGACTGTGCGCATCAAGAAAAGCACCGGGAGCGGGGGGATTATGAAAATCAGAGTAAGGGACGAAAAGATCACCAAGGCCATCAAGAAACTGGAGGGGATTGATATTGTTCTTAAGACCGTCGAAGACGCCAAGAAGGCCATGCTCCTTGTCCTCCGCAAGACGGAAATATCCCGTACAAAAGACTACGAAGGCTTAAGAGACATCGCCCTCACCCGGGTCGTCGAGCACACCACCAGCGCCGTGGAGTACCAGACCTATTACGAGGTCGAATTTATTCTCGCCGACGAACACTCCATCGACATGGAGATCGCCTTGATCAAGGAACTCCAGGCCATGTTTGAAAAATTATAGCCCCACAAAAACTAAAACCATTAAATCAAACATCAATCACCATTAGATCGCGGACAGGGATAAGGGGGCCATCGCCTTACGGCACTGAGCATCGATATCTGCGGACTCGCATTCCGGATGAAAACTATTCAGGCGCTGGAAGCGCTGTTAGCATGACAATTACCTGCCGCGACCGCGGTCCGTCAAATTCACAGCAGAAGATAGACTGCCATGCACCCAGGACCAGCTCGCCGTTTTCTATAAACATCGTTTCCGAAGCCCCGAGAATAGAGGCCTTGATGTGGGCCGCGGAGTTCCCCTCCCCGTGCCGGTAGTTATCATTATGAGGGACAATTTTCGCCAGCTCCATCAATATGTCCCGCGGCACATCGGGGTCGGCATTTTCGTTTATAGTAACGGCCGCCGTGGTATGCGGAACGAAGACATGACAGACACCGCTTTTGAT
>PMBI01000013.1 GCA_003153775.1 Syntrophaceae bacterium
CCCGACAGACGCAAGCGCTGCGTGGAGCTTCCGCTGGATTGAACCATGGAAGTGAAAGATTTTAATAAATAAAAGAATCTTTTTAAAGCAGGGTAATTATTAATGGGAAAGAAGGAATGATAATAATGAACCTTTTTAATGAATCAAGAGGCAGAAAAATTCACACCAGAACTATAGAAGTGGATACTTACGAACATGATGAGGAAATGCTGCTCGTTGAGGGAACTCTGAAAGATCGCGGTCATCAGGAATATTACCTTGAAACAGGCGAAAGGAGGGAATCTGGCATAATCCATCATATTGTCATCCGTTTCCTGATGAATGTCTCCTCTCTTGTCATCGAGGATATAGGCGTCAATATGATTACCGTTCCCCGCGAGCAGTGCCTGGAAACTATCAGCAGCCTTGAGTCTGTCAAGGGAATGAGAATAGCCGCGGGTTTTACCGTAAAGATGAAGGAACTCGCCGGTGGCATCAAAGGATGCTCTCACCTGTTGGCGCTTCTGACCTCCATGGCTCCGGCGGCCATTCAAGCGTACGGCGTATATCAGTTGCGGAAACCGGTCGATCAGGGTTCACCGACGGAAAATATGTTCGAGTTCATCATAGACACCTGCCGGACGTGGCGAAAGGATGGCCCCCTTGTCAAGGGGTATCTCGATTCCGGCAGGTAGCCTGGCAAGATCTCCTGCTGCATTATTTTCTTGACTATGTATCGAGTGTTCGATATATATAATTCAAGGCTGAAGCTTCCTATTCATATCGTTTTGAAATTGCATCCTTTTTTCTTATTTTGTTGAAAGGGCGTTATTGTGAACGATCCAAATGAGCAAAAGAAAAGGCTTCTGGAAGTAGCGACAAATCTGTTTTCATCAAACGGATTCGAGGGTACATCCATAAGGGATATTGCCCGTGAAATGGGAATGAGCATTTCCAACATCTATTACTACTTCGGAAACAAAGAAGGCCTGCTTTCCGCCATTCTCATCAATAATTCCGAGCTGCTGCTGTTTGCATTGAAGCAGGTCCTACATCGGGAAAAGGAACCCCTGATGCGTTTTAAGACTCTTTTGATCACACATCTGCAACTGTCCGGTGAATATCCGAAAGAAGCAAAAATCTTTTCCATGAACGAGGAGCACTTTACCCCGCAAGGCAAGATGCTAAGCTGGCGGATTCAACGTGAGGTCCTTGACATCTACATCAAAGAACTGCAGACCCTTAGGACAATGGACATCGTCCATTGCATAAGCGTCACGGTGGCTGCGTTTAATATACTCTCAGTCGTTAGCTGGTTTCCTCGATGGTACCTGCCGGACGGTAAATTGTCTCTGGACGAAGTTACCGATGAAATCCTGAACTTCGTTATGTATGGTATCCTGGGTACAAAAGTCGGGGGATAAAAGACTGCTGAAAAATACAGTGCCAGAGAGGGGGGGAAAGGCATGGGATACACGATGGATATCGATACCGGCGGTACCTTCACAGACGGTTTTTTTGTAGATGGAGTTCACTCGGAAACAGTCAAGGTTCCTACAACACCTCACGATCTGACAGTATGTTTCTTCGAATGTATTAAGGCCGGAGCATCCCGTTTCGGTATTGCTGTGGATGATCTCCTTTATAATACGGATGTGATCCGCTTTTCCAACACTATCGGCACCAATACTATCATCCAGCGCGACGGCAGCAAAATCGGTCTGCTTGTCACTGCAGGCCGGGAACATCTTGCCCCGGCGATGGTCAGTGACGGCACAGAGGCCCTTCTGCAGAAGGATATGGTGTCAGGCATCGAAGAAAGTGTCGCGCCATCGGGAGATGTCCTCAGGGCGCCCGATGAACAGGTTGCCCTGAAAAGCGCGCAATTATTGATTGATAGGGGGGCGCAGTGTCTGGTTGTCGCATTCGCGAATTCGGAATTCAATCCGGCAAACGAACGGCTGGTGCGCCAGGTTATCAAGCGCGAGTATCCGAATGATTATCTTGGATCGCTCCCGGTATTCCTATCCTGCGACATATCAAGTCGCTCCGGAGAAAAAGAGCGCATCAATGCGGCAGTGCTCAATGCCTATATCCACGCTAAACTGGTTCGATTGCTGTATAAGGCGGGAGATGATTTGCGCCAGCGTTTATACCGCAAAAACCTGTTTATCGTGCACAACAACGGTACGGTGGCCAGGGTATCCAAAACAAGAGCCATCAATACCCTGAATTCCGGCCCTACAGCAGGATTACTGGGTTCACAGCTCATCGGTCGTCTTTACAAAACCGACAATCTTATTTCGGTGGATATGGGTGGAACCTCTCTTGACATTGGATACATTAGACATGGACAGGCAAGCTTCACTTTGGCTCCCGATATCGAGGGGTTTCCAATCAATATTCCCATGTTCTCCATACGGGCTATCGGTGCAGGGGGCGGTTCCATCGCAGCAATCCATAAAGGGAAACTGCGGGTGGGGCCCCAGTCGGCGGGAGCGCTTCCCGGCCCGGTCTGTTTCGACCTGGGAGGAACCGAGCCCACTGTTACGGACGCTGACCTTATCCTGGGCATTCTTGACCCGGAATATTTTCTGGGCGGTGCCATGAAACTCAAACTGGATGAAGCGAAAGCAGCAGTGGAAGGCAAAATAGCCAAACAGCTTAGAACATCCGTGGAGGAGGCAGCACTGGCCGTCAGAAATAAGATCGATGAAGCGATGGGTCATGAAATCGCTAAAATCCGCAAGACGGTCTGGACGGATGAAAATCCGCTTCTTGTCGTATACGGAGGTGCCGGACCTGCGCATTGCTGCCACGTTGCAAAGTTTGCCGGACTCAGGAAAATCGTTATTACTCCGTATTCCGCAGTGTTCTCGGCATTCTCTTCCTCCAGCATGGACGTTGGCCATGTTTATTACAGGCGAGTGAACATGCCTCTTCATGAGGAATATGATCTCAAAGTTCTTGCCGGGTTTGTGGCGGCCATGTGCGGAGAGGCTGAACGTGACATGCGAGGTGAAGGTTTTCCGATCGACAGGGTTGCCCTCAAGCTTGAGGTTTATGGAAGAAGGGGTGATGACGGTATGGAAATCAAGCTACCTGTAGACCTGGACTTCCATGAAGATCCGCTGAAAATCGCAAAAGCATCGCAGCAGGCTGCCAGTGCTTTTGCCGATGCAGGATTATCGGCAGGCATGGTCACTCTGACCATGGTGAGTCTGCAGGCACAGGCGGAAGTATCGCATCACAAGTTTTTCAAGCTGCCTTCCGGCCCGGATGGTATTGAAATGGCTCTTAAAGGAAAAAGAAGCGTCTTTCTCGACAATGAGTCAGGATTCAAGGATATCCCTATCTACGATAGGATGAGATTGACTCACGGACATCGGGGCAAGGGACCGATGCTGATCGAATCCGATCAGACCACGACCCTTATTCCGATGGGATGGAATATGACGGTGGACGAATACAACAATATGTTTCTGGAGGACGTGTCATGACCAAACGGGTAAGGATTACAGAATATCTGGAGATTGATCTGAAGACCGAGCAATGGTGCTGTCAGAGATGCAGTACGCCCCTTATCGGAGCCAGGGAAAACTATAAGAAGGGATGCATCGTTGCCGAACGGCCTCTGCAGGAAGTCCATCCTCCCCTGAACAAGGGACAGATCTACAGCTTCTGCCCCGACCCCGACTATTGCCGGTTGATCGAGTTTTACTGCCCGAATTGCGGGGTGATGATCGAGAACGAGTATCTTCCACCCGGCCACCCCATTACCCATGAAATCGAATTGGATATTGATTCTTTAAAACTTCGGTACGGGGCGACAGACGATGGAAACCGGTAGCAGCCTTTTCAGCAAATTCATCAAGAACGACCGCTTGCCCCGGTTCATGTTCATGCCCCTGATTGGTGACCTGGCGGCCAAAGTTGGTGGATTATCTTACAGGGGAATGTGCATGGATCCGACGCAATGGGCCAACAGCCTCATGAAGACGGCGGATCTTTTTGATTTGGATGGTGTAGTGGCGGGATTTGATTTCAGCATTATGGCGGAAGCATGCGGCAGCGAAATAACCTGGGACAATGATCAGCCCCGCATCACGGCTCCCCCAGGCGCATTGAATCCGACACCCGAAGACAACGTCCGGCTTAAGACTGTCATAGAGACAGCCAGACGGCTATTCCAGGTATGCCATAACCAGCGGGTCTGCATAGCCGCCATGACCGGTCCCATCACACTGGCATACCAGCTCTTCGGCATGAACGATTATGTGAACCGCATCAACGAGGCAAAGCAGATTGTCGCAAGGATTACGGAAATGTTCTGCCAATGCAAACCGGATATCCTGCTGTACATGGAAGAAAAGCCCCTTGCGCTGGCTGCGCCTGCACCGACTTTTATACGCGCATACAATACATTGAAGAATGAGGCTTCCTACTACAACATTGTACCCGCCCTGTACATTGAGGGTTATGCCCCGAATACATTGGCAGCGTTTTCCGCAATGAAGATGAACTTGAACATTCCAGGCCCTTCTGCCAATGGAGAGCTACCACTCCCATCGGCTTTATGGGACTTGAATATGAACGCTTCAGGCATTGCACTGAGTGTACCGGTCGATGATATCGATAAAGCCAGGGAAATCATTCAACAGGGGATAGATTTTCATCTAAAAAAAGGCAAGCAGGGTTTCTATACAAGCTACGGGCCTCTGGCCGCCAGTACCAATCTTGAAACGGTTCATCAACTGGTCAAGGAGATTAAAAACACACGCCTGTAAACACGGCAGTGAGGAGGGGCAGGATGAGTTTAAGCATCAATGTCGATATCGGTGGCACCTTTACCGACTTTTACTCCACGGATCATCGGGGCCAGTTCAGGGTCACGAAAACACCGACAACGCACTATGACCTTTCGGTGGGCTTCATGAAGGGTATCCGGGAGCTGTCGCAGATCTACGGCATTCCGGGCGATGAGTTGCTGTCCCGGACTGAGGCGGTCAGGTACTGCACGACCGTGGGGACCAATGCCCTGATTGAAAGGACCGGCCCAAAACTGGGCCTGATTACAACAGCGGGATTCGAAGATACGATCTATCTGGGGAGAGCCCGGAGCTGGGCGGATGGAATGCCCCCTGCCCTGAATAAGGATATGGCCCGCATCCAGAAGCCGCAGCCCCTCATCCCCCGGGACATGGTGGTCGGCGTGCGCGAGAGAATCGATTCCATGGGGCAGATTATATCGCCTCTGAAACGGGAGGAGGTATTCGAAAAGCTACAGATGCTGGTAGATCGGGGTGCAATGGGTTTCGTCGTGTGCCTGTTGTGGTCATTCCTGAACCCGGNNCCCAAGGCCGGCGAGTACACCCGCTTTATCACAACCATTGTAAACGCATATATCCATGGTGTTATGGCAACAGCCATCAACAAGCTGGTAACCGAATTGCGTGCAGGGGGATATAAGCGCCCGCTTATCCTGGTGCACAATACGGGAGGCATGAAGAAAGTATCCAGGACCCGTGCCGTGCTTACCCACAACGCAGGGCCAGTGGCGGGCCTGCATGGCACGGCCACGGTCGGCAAAACGTATGGCTTTAAAAACATCATCTTTACCGACATGGGCGGCACATCGTTCGATATTGGAGTTGTCACGGAGGGGCGCCTTCAGACCTATAATTTCATTCCGGTAATCGACAGATGGCGCACGAATATTCCGGCAATTGAAGTCAAATCCATTGGAGCGGGCGGCGGTTCAATCGCCTGGGTCAATCATGTAATGGGGAATGCCCTGGAAGTAGGGCCGCAATCCGCAGGCTCCATGCCTGGACCGGCTTGTTATGACCAGGGAGGAGAAGAGCCGACAGTAACCGATGCAGATTTGGTCCTCGGTTATTTGAACCCTGACAATTATCTTGGAGGAAAGATACTCCTCGATCCCGATCTGAGTGCAAAGGCAATAGAGAAGAAAGTGGCAAAACCGCTGGGCATCAGCGCGGTTGAGGCTGCCGCCCGCATCAAGCGCATCGTGGACGCGAAGATGGGACAGGAAGTCTTCAATGAAGTTGCCCTCAAGGGACATGACCCGCGTGATTTTGTCATTTTTGCCTGTGGCGGAGCAGGCCCCACGCATGCCTGCGGATTTTCTCCCTACGTGGGCGTAAAAAAAGTTATTCTATCGCCGCATTCTCCCGTATTCGGAGCATTCGGGGCATCGACGGTAAATATCCAGCAGGTTTGGGACAGGTCCAGAACGATGAAAATCTTCCAATGGGCTACACAGACCTACTCGGAGGACATCAGCGGCTTTAACGCCGTGGTGAACCAACTGAAAGATCTGGCCGTCCGGGACCTCGCCCTGGAAGGATATGATGAAAAAGAAATCGAATTCATGCTGGAGCTTGATATGAGGTTCGGCATGCAATACAACCTCACAAAAATTATTTCGCCGCACCTGTTTGTTCAGCAGCCCCGGGACTTCAAGGATATCTGTGACCGATTCACCCTGCAGTACTCGACGACCTATTCTCCCGAAGCCACTTTCCCCCAGGGTGGAATCAATGTCGAAAACTTTTATCTTACAGCGTCTGTGCCAAGACCCCCACTTAAAATGAAGCGGGCTGGAAAAAAACAGGTGGTTATCGCAGATAATGCGCACCGTGGTATGCGCCGTGCCTATTGGGCGGTTCTCGGCGACTTTAAGGATACGCCGGTTTTCGACCTGGCTGCTTTAGAGCCGGGTAATATCATCACCGGTCCAGCCCTGATTGAAGCCAGGGATACGACCTATGTAATTGAACCACGATGGCGACTGACATTGGATACCTATCGCAACGGCGTTTTAGAGCAAACGGAGGGATGAACTATGAGCGGTACCGTATACGAGAGAGACCTTGAAGTCGTACAGAGGCTTAAACCGGAGCCTATGACTGACCTGGAAAAAGAAATTCAGTCGAAAATCGAGGACGTCGATTTTGAAATTTTCGTCCACAAGATGAATATGATTGCTCTTGAGGGAAAGGAAACGACCATGAAACTGGGCGCTTCCACCGGTATGCGCTGGGGTGACGTAGCCTTTGCCATATATACTGCCCAGGGTGATCTGGCCGTGGTCGCAACAGGCATCTGGTTTCATGCGGTTCTTGGCCAGATTCCCGTGAAGTATATTATCAAACACTGGCTCAATGAACCGACGGTGGGTGTAAAGGAGGGCGACTCCTTCTTCTTCAACGATCCTTTCTACTGCGGAGTGCATGGCGCAGACATGGGATTGTGCGTTCCGGTATTTCATAAGAGCCGCCTTGCCTGCTTTATTGGAGCCGTGGTTCATACTGGCGAAAATGGAAGCCGTGAACCGGGAGGGCTCCCGATTGGCTCAAAGTCGAAGTATGATGAAGGGCTTCTTGTGCCTCCGATGAAAATCGGCGAAAATTATGCATTGAAGGAAGATATCCTCGCGATGTTTTCGAACATGAACCGCGATCCGCGGACCATGATACTGGACATCAAGGCCCGGTTGGCGGCCTCCCGCATAGCCCAGCGGCGCATAACCGACTTCATCCAGCAGAAGGGCTATGAATTTTTTGTAGGGGCATTGAGACGCATCCTTCAAGTCTCATCCGAGGCGGCCCATCAAAGGGTCAACCTTCTCAACGATGGCGTTTATCGGCAGCCGCGCTTCATTGATGTCGCGGGAGATGAAGAGGGTCTTGTAAAAATAGGTATCACGCTGATTAAAAAAGGGGACAGAATCAAGCTGACGTTTGAAGACACCTCACCGATGATTCCCGACAAGCCGATAAATACCTACTTCCAGGGTATTATCGGCCTGGCCATGGTTTATTTCTGCGGTTGGTTCATGCACGACCTTCCCGCAAACAATGGCCTTCTGGATGTCCTGGACTGGGAGTTTCCTCCAAACTCTATCATAAACGCCCAGGGTGAAACACCGACTGCCATGGCACCCGGCGTCCAGGTCTGCTTTGCGCACGGAATGTTTCTCTGCGGCGCCCGGATGACCTACCATCTCGACCCGCTGCGGGCGGTTGCGTCATGGTACCAGGGCTTCGGTGTTCCGTACTTCGGAGGGATCAATCAGTGGGGAGATCCCATTGCGGACCTCACCCCCGAACTCAATGCCACCGGATGTGGAGCCCGTCCCGATATGGATGGGGTAAACTGTGCCGGTTCCTTCTTCGCGACGATGAGCGATTGTTCCGATGTCGAGACAACGGAGCTGGATCGTCCCTTCGTCTACCTGTTTCGCAACTACTTTAAGAACTCTTACGGGCATGGCAAGTTCAGGGGCGGCGCAGGTGTCGGCTTCAGTCTGATGATTCATCATATGCCGTTTCTTGCACTGGGAAGCCTGGGAGGCGGCAGCAGGTTTCCGGCAACCATGGGCACCTTCGGCGGTTACGCTGTGCCAACGGTTTTCATTCAGACCGTGCAAGGCAGCAATATGAAAGATATTCTTGCTGCATCCAATCCCTCGATCCCGGTTAATCTCGATCAGGTCTATGACGAGCATAACCAGGAACAGGGCATCAAAAGCTTTTTTAACATCGCCATGCCCCTGACATTCCTGTTTGGAGGCGACACCTTCTATGCACCCACAGGCGGCGGCGCCGGATACGGAGATGCGTTGGAGAGAGATCCCCACGCCATTCTTAAAGATCTTCATGAAGGCATGGTTGCACCGTGGGCAGCCCACAACATTTATAAAATCGTATATGACGAGGACACGCTTCGCCTGGACGAAGAGCAGACACAGGAAGCTAGAGATGCGGCAAGAGCTGAAAGGAAAAAGAATGGGAAATCGTATACGGAGTTTGAACAGGAATGGATGAAGCTCAAGCCCTCGCCCGCCGCACTGAGATTCTACGGACCCTATCCCCACCCGAGCAGGCCAGGAGGAATGTGATAAACGCAATCAACAGGAGGATCATCCATGGCAGCTACGGACATTGCACATGAAAGAGTAATTCAGAGAGAACTGAAAAAAAAGGTTGAGCAGTTCGGCAACAGGGAGTTTTTCTGTTTCAGGGACGAAACGTTTGGCTATTTGGATTTGGACAGGGAGTCGGACAGGGTGGCGGCAGGACTCCAGGCTCTCGGAGTCGGCAAGGGAGACAAGGTGGGCATCATCATGAATAACCGGCCTGAGTTTCTTTTCCTTTGGTTTGGCCTGTGCAAACTCGGCGCCGTGGAAGTTCCCATTAACATCGCACATCGTGGCGATGTGCTCATTTACATGGTGGATCACGCGGATTGCCGTCTCATTGTCATGGAAGCGCAATTCCTTGACCGTGTTGAGCCCGTCTTGAAAGATTTGTCCAAAGTGGAAAAGCTGGTTATTCTCAACGATACAGATACAGCGATCCCGTCTTTGGGCAAACCGGTTATGGATTGGCGCACCGTCATCGACAATGACGGAAAGTTTGAAGAGCCGGAGGTGATATGGTCCGATCCATTCATTATAATGTTTACATCCGGTACCACCGGACCTTCCAAAGGGTCATATATGCCTCATAACTATGCCTTGTGCATGGGCGAAATGGTCACACTGGGGGCTGAATATACGGATAGCGACAGGCTTTACAACGCACTTCCTTTATTCCATGGCAACGCCCAGCTCCTTTCAACCATGCCGGCTCTTATGAGCGGTGGCCGCGTGGTCCTGGCAGAGCGCTTCTCGCTCACCGGATTCTGGCCCGATGTGAAGAAGTATGGATGCACCGCCTTTAATTACATCGGAATCATCCTGCCGTTTCTGCTCGCTCTTCCTCCGGAATCCAGCGATGCTGATAATCCCCTGCGGATCCTTGTGGGAGGTGGATGCTCCGCAGAGGTGTTTGATCTCGTGGAACAGCGCTTCAACCTGAAAATTCTCGAAGGATACGGGATGAGCGAGATCGGCCTGCCGCTGGGGAGTCGTCTATCCGAACGCAGGAAGGGTTCAGTCGGCAAAGTGGCACCCGGCTATGAAGTGAAGATCGTTGATGACAATGGAATGGAGGTAGAAAATAACGTGCCGGGGGAACTGCTGATTCGCACCCAGGAACCCTATGCGATGCTCCTTGAATATTATAAAATGCCGGAAAAGACAGTGGAGGCTTGGCGCGACTGCTGGTTTCATACCGGTGATTATCTTACAAGAGACGAGGAAGGATATTATTATTTTGTAGATCGCAAGAAGGATGCATTACGGAGGCGCGGCGAAAACATCAGCTCCTATGAGGTTGAAAAGATCATCAATGAACATCCTGCCATCATGGAATCAGCAGCCATCGCAGCGAAATCGGAATTATCGGAAGACGAAGTCATGGTGTGCATCACACTGAAACCAGGCGCCGCGCTTGAACCCGAAGCGCTCATTGACTTTTGCCAGGAGAAAATGGCGTACTTCATGATCCCCCGGTATGTACGCATACTGCCTCAACTGCCTAAAACCCATACCCTTAGAGTGCAGAAGAATGTTCTGAGGGATCAAGGTGTGACACCTGATACCTGGGATCGTGAGAAGGCCGGGTACAAACTGAAGCGATAAACTGCCGAATGAGAGGTAAAATATGAGTTCCCAGTCCATTGCCGACATACCGCCTGTATATCCAGGGATAGTCACACCGCCTCCCTATGAAGCGAATCCTCCTGAGTTGCTTGGTGGATTCTGCCCAATGTGCAAGCGGCATTATTTTCCAAGACCCCCGTACTGTACCAAATGTCTCGGATCGGTGGAGCAGGTGGCACTCAGTTCCGAAGGGACGGTCTATAGTTTCACAGTCATAAGGACCAAAGCTCCAATGGGATTGCCGGAGCCATACGGCGTAGGGTATGTCGATCTTGCCGGTTCAGGCTTGCGCATCTTTTGTCTGCTTGATCCAGAGGCTATAGATAATCTTTGTGTGGGAGCACCGGTCCGTCTCAGGGTAGGGCAAATTGGAAATGACGTGAACGGCAATCTCTGCCTGAGGCCCTACTTTACGCCTCTGAATAAAATTTGATGCCGGTTAACCTTTGGCCGGTAGAAAAAATTCCAGCCCCTATTTGAAAGGAGCGGTATATGTCTTCAGCGATGGTTGCAGGGATAGGTGTCACCCCTTTTGGTAAACATTTTGAAAGAAGCCTTATCAGCCTGGCCACAGAGGCGGCACACTCGGCCCTTGCGGATGCGGGAGTCAAACCGTCCCAGGTGGATGCATGTTTTTTTTCCAATGTCCTGGGCTGCTATCTTTTCGGAGACGCCACCATAGGCCAGAACGTCTTCTGGGAAGTGGGGATCAACCGTGTTCCTGTTGTGAATGTTGAAAACGCTTGCGCCTCCAGTTCCACTGCATTCTACCTGGCCTGCAACATGGTGGCCGCCGGTCAGGCGGAAGTAGTTCTCGTTGTGGGTGCCGAGAAAATGTGGGTCCTGGAACTTGGGCTTCTTCACTCCGGGAAAACCGAGCTGGATACGTTGATGGGATTGTCAGCCCCAGCCAGTTTTGCCCTGCGTGCCGTGCGCCATATGGTGGAATTCGGCACCACTCGCGAACAGTTGGCAGAGGTTTCAGTCAAAAACCGCCGTCATGCAATGTCCAATCCCATGGCCCTGTATCGGAAGCCGACAACAATCCCGGAAGTCCTGGCATCAACCATGATTGTTGATCCATTGACCAAGCTCATGTGCTGTCCCATAGCGGATGGGGCCGCCGCCGCAGTCGTCTGTTCTCCCTCTGCTGCAAAAAATATCGGACGATCCATCAAGGTTGGTGCATCCATTCTCTGCTCCGGAAATTATGAAAATCCCCAGGACATTGTAAGATGGGAAACTGACTACCGGGCCTGCAGGCTTGCCTATGACAAGGCCGGTCTGGGACCGGGGGACCTTGATATTGTTGAATGCCACGATGCCTTCGCCATTTCTGAGATCATGCATTATGAAGCGCTTGGGCTGTGTGCGGAGGGTGAAGGGGGCAGATTTGTCATGGAAGGGGATGCCGAGCTGGGTGGAAAGACCCCTGTAAATACATCCGGCGGCTTGCTCAGCCGTGGACACCCGCTGGGAGCCACAGGTCTTGCACAGATTGGTGAGGTCGTGACACAGCTTCGCGGTGAAGCCGGTCAGCGGCAGGTGGAAAATGCCAGAGTAGGCCTTGCCCATTGCATGGGAGGCGATAAGGCGGGTGATACGAAAAATTGTACCGTTGTCATTTTATCAAAATGAAATGCTTTCTCAACATTTGCGGAGGATGATCGCATTGGAAAAACTAAAAAAAATAGTCGGGATAGGAATCGCGGTAAAGGATCTTGAAAAAGCAACGGACCTTCTGTGCAATTGCTTTGGAGGGAAACCGGGTGAGGTCATGGAAGATCCATTTTCGGGGATGAAATTCAGGATGGTCCGTGTTGCAGACGTGGACTTCGAGCTTATGGAACCAACCATGGAAGAAGGTCCCGTTGGTAAATTTATTCAGAACCGCGGCGAGGGGCTTCATCACATCGCCTTCGCAGTGGACGGCGTTGCAGGCAGGCTCAACGGACTGAAAAATATGGGCTGCAGGCTGATTGATGAAAAGCCTGTCGAAGTGCTTGGCGTCAAAACCGGCTTCGTTCATCCCAAGTCATTTTTCGGAGTCATGATTGAACTCACAGAATTTCCGGAAGGTTATTCCCTACCGGGGAGCGACTTGTAAGGATAAAACGATGAGAGACATTGAAGCACTTTGTTTTCCAAAATCCATTGCCATCATAGGCGCCTCCGGCATGGAGGGGAAAATTGGAAATACGATTGTGCAAAATGTCCTCAACTGGCAGGGGCAGCTTTACCTGGTGAGCTACCACGAAGCGGAAATCATGGGGAAGAAGGCATTCCCCGATCTGTCGGATATTCCCGATAACCTGGATCTTGCCATTATCGCACTCAATGCGAAGAAAGCTGTGGATGTTGCAAAAACCTGTGCCGACAAGAAATTCAAGACACTCATTATCCTGTCCAGCGGCTTTTCGGAATCAGACGAAGAGGGTGTTCTTCGAGAGGCGGTGCTGAAAGAAAGCGTGTTATCGACAGGAACGAGGATTCTCGGACCGAACACCTTGGGTGTCTTCATTCCCGGTACGGGCCTGGACACCATCTTTGTTGAACATGGAGACAGGATGTTTGCCGCTCCAGGGGATGTGACCATGATCAGCCAGAGCGGTTCTGTAGGTGTGGAAGCGACGGGTGTTTCCGGAGTTATCGGATGGGGGCTTCGGGCATTCATCGGTCTTGGCAACAGGATAGATATCGGTGAGAATGAACTGCTGAAGTACTTTGCCCGTGATGCGAAGACGAAGAGCATCGCTGTCTATATTGAGACGTTCCAGGACGGTCGCGGTTTTCTGGATATATGCAGGAGTTTAACGCCTGGAAAACCGGTCATTGTCTTAAAGGCAGGCAGATCGGATGCTGCGATGAAGGCCATTGCATCCCACACAGGGAAAATGGCATGCCCCGCTGAAGTATTTTTCGGAGCGTCAAAGCAATTCGGCATTCACCTGGCGGACAATGAGGAACAACTGACGGATTACTCGAAAATACTTGCCCGCGAACCTGCTGCCGATAATCCGCGGACAGCCATTATTACCAATGCAGGCGGATACGGCATTATCACACTGGATTTAATTTCTCAGACAAAATACTTAAAGGTAGGCAGGCTCGCTGAAGAAACTGCATCTCGAATCAAAGAAAAGGCACCTTCCTTCGCATCAGTTAACAATCCCATCGACTTAACGGCCTCCTCGGATAACACCACCATAGAGTATGCGTTGAATGTTCTGGATGAGGATCCATTGATCGGGCTGATTTTCTGTCAAGTCTTTTTCTCTCCTCCAAAGATAGACAGGTCAGGATTGATTGAAATTTTAATATCCCACCGTAGACGAACAACAAAACCTTTTATTGTCTTCGTTGCCTATGGACCCTTCACCAATGAAATTGCACTGACGTTATATCAGAATGGCGTTATGGCTTTTACATCCATGAGCCGTGCCATAAAGGCAATGGATGTCTTGGCTGAGAGAGGATATTTCTTAAAAAAGATGTGCTGAATGCCGGGTGTCCCCGGCAAGATAAAAGGAGAGGGGCATTGAAAACACTAAAGGGTAAAGTTACGGCTATTACCGGCGCTGGTTCGGGTATCGGACGGGCATTGGCGATTCGTTTGGCGGAGGAAGAATGCCATCTGGCGATTTCTGATATTAATGAGAAAAACCTGAAGGACACCCAACAGCTTATCGGGAAAAACATGAAGGTGTCGGCACATATTGTGGATGTGTCTGATCGTGAACAAATGTATCGTTATGCAAGCGAAGTTGTTGAGAAGCACGGTCGTGTGGATATGGTCATCAACAACGCAGGTGTTGTACTGGCTGATACGGTCGAAGACACTACGTATGACAATTTTCAATGGATTATGGGCATTAATTTCTGGGGGGTAGTATATGGAACAAAGGCTTTTCTGCCTTACATCAAAGAAAGGCCGGAGGGCCATATTGTTAATGTATCCAGTATAAACGGCATAACGCCCATGCCTTACGGGTGTGCTTATAATGCAACGAAGTTTGCCATCAGGGGTTTCACTGAAACGCTCGCCCAGGAGTTGCGGGGAACATCCGTCAAGGCAAGCGTTGTGCATCCCGGCGGCATCAAGACCAATATTGCCAGGAATGCCCGCTATTACAAACATGCCAATCCCTGTAATGATAAGCAGGAATTTATCGCTGTATTCGAAAATAATGCGATGACCACGGCTGATAAAGCCGCCCGAATCATTATATCAGGGATAAAGAAAGATAAGATTCGAATCATAGTAGGGCCCGATGCACGATTGTTTGATTTCATGACGAGAACATTTCCGGCATCTACGCTCGGCTTTGCCAACTATATCGTTCGTAAGTTGGCGGCATTGAAAAGGTCATAAGGGGGGAGGATCTGGCGATGGGTGTGCGTATATTACTGACAGGGATCAGCGGATACCTGGGGCGTGTACTTACCGAACAATTGGCACTGATGCCTGAGGTGGATCGTATTACCGGTATCGATATCTCTCAACCAAGGTTTATCCTGCCCTCCAAGGTCCAATATTTAGAAAGGGATATTCGTGCTACTGATCTTGCGAAAATCATAGCCGGTCATGATGTTGTGATTAACACTGCATTCATTGTCTTATGGCCGTCACGCATGCCGGAATCTGAAAGGGATGACATAAATATCAATGGTGCGCGCAATGTGGCTAAAGCAGCGCTGGCAAGCGGGGTGAATAAATTCCTTCAAATCAGTAGTCAGGCCGCATATGATACCCGGAGCATTCATGGACAGATGGATGTGACTGAAGATTTTCCCCTGGGCCGGGGCGATTCGGGCTTCTATTATTGGGATAGTAAGGCGTTAATCGAAAGTGCGCTCAATGACATATTCAGGTCAAGCAGTATTCTACTAACATTTTTCCGGCCAAGCTACGTCATTGGCCGGCGCAACCTGAGCACTGTGGGAGGCTGGCGCAAGAATGCCGCCAACTTTCCAGGTCATGTGATGAACGCTCAGTTCGTCCATGAGGATGACATGGCGGCAGCCTTTGCTCTTGCCATTCGCAATGACATGCCAGGTGCTTACAACGTCGTTCCCGATGACGTGATCGGGATGCACAAATTTTTTGAACTTATCGGCAAGAAACGCGTTCCCACCATACCCATCTCTCTGGCGCGCCTGGTGATGCTTCTGCGCTGGAAGTATTTTGGATCTATGGAGCATCCCTCCTGGTTAGATTCGGCACGTCTGGATTTCAAAATCAGCAATGAAAAAATGAAGGCTACTGGATGGAAACCGCGTTATAATTGTGAAGAAGCAATTCAGACAGCGCTTTGACGGGCGTTTCTCATATACTGACCTATTCTTGATATTGTTACCACATATTAAATTAGAGTTCAGTAGTTTTTTGATTATTATAGATTGAAAGGTTGTATGATTATAGAGATTAAAGATTTGAGGATTTCAGCTTACTATAAGGAAGAGGAGTGAGGACATGGCATTTTAGAAATATTCTATACTTTGAAAGANNGAATTTGGAAAATAAGAAAATCAACAGTACAGGAAGAAAAAGATAAAAATAATATTGTTTGTTACACCTACGAAGAAACAGAATCAAAATGTTTAAAGTTTCTTGATTGCAAGTTGAAATATACATGCATGTTCATTAGTTCTGCACTCCACGTTTTACGGTCAAGATTATCTTGACATACAAAACCCCACTTCTTATAGTTCTTGCACCAAAAGTTGCCACGTGAGTCTGCATTCCCTGTTCGAAAAAAGACTGAGAGCAACCACGAAGAATTGACCGAGCGATCGGTATTACCGGTTCATGAATTTTAAAAACGAATCTTGAAACATAGTGCATCGCACGTAAACGAAACCGAATATTGGTTGGATGATTGTCAGCACAGGTAGGTATGGCATGAAAATATTTGCAGTAAGCGATATTCACGGGGCAATCAAGCCTATCAATGAAGCTGCGACACTTATCCGCAAAGCGGATTTTGTCGTGATATCTGGAGATATTACCCACACCAAAACGCGGGCTGAGGCGGCGGAAGTGATTGCCTGTCTTGAACAATATTCGACACGTATTCTCGCCGTCCACGGCAACTGGGACAGGATAGAAGTCAAAGAATTTCTGGAAGAAAAAACGTACAGTCTGCACGGGAAAGGTCGGATACTGGATGGGATTGGTTTTTTCGGCGTAGGTGGGTCTTCGCCAACTCCTTTGAAAACACCCACAATATACACGGAAAAAGAAATTGATCTGACTCTCCGGACCGGGTACGAGCAAGTGCGAGATGCATCAAAAGTAGTTCTGATTTCGCATGCCCCGCCTCGAGGTGTCCGTGACCGGTCTTTCCTTGGTCTTCGAGGCGGCAGTTTCAGCGTTAAGGCGTTTCTTGAAGAACGTCCTGTCAGTCTCTGCCTGTGTGGTCACATTCATGAGGCAGCAGGGATAGAACGCTTCCAAAGCACGCTCGTGGCCAATTCGGGAAGTTTTAAAAAAGGACATTATCTATGCGTTGAAATCGGTCCGGAGCTTTTAGCTACACGTGGTAGAGTTGATTATTGATTAGACTTAAGTAACAGATTAAAAGAGAGCAACTACGAACATCAGCTTCATATGCTGGTGCTCACCCTATTATTGGCTGATGAACCATACGTGCGTCTTGCCTGAAATCCAAGACGACCTTTATGGCATTCTGCTTCTTTTTCGCATACATACATGCAAACGCTTGGTGGTATTGTTCGATTGGGAAAAGATGCGAGACAAGACCGGAGTATCCTCCGGGGTCGCGGGCAATGAGGTCAAGCGCCAGGTCAAATGCATCAACCTCATGCGCCTCACAGAACTCCCTTCCTGAAAAGATGGTCCCGGATACCTCAATCTCCTTCCAGACAGCCAGCGACCAGTCCACATTCTTCGTAATATTGAAATCGAGGCCGATGAGCACGACCTTTCCGTTGCTCCTAACAAGCCGGAGGTCGTCATCCACTGAAGACTCAGAGGCAACGCAGTCGAAAATCACATCGGGTCCTTTGTTGCCATATAGGACTCTCTTGCTGAAAAGGGGCGAGAAGAGCGAGCCCCCGGTCGCGCCTGAAATCCGGTCATAGAGTTTCTTGGTGTCGCGCTCCGAAATGACCTCGGTTGCGCCAAGCTTCAGTGCCGTCAATGCCTGCACGGGGTAGCGCGCAAGTGAGATTATCCGGCATCGGGAACCGAGGGCCCTCAGCGCCTTTACGGTCAGGAGCCCGATGATCCCCGCCCCCACCACAACNNACAGTATCGTTATCCTTCGGCATGTGGCGCGTAGCGGCATGGAGGGCAATGGTGAAAGGTTCGGCAAGCACCGCAACCTCATCCGATATATTATCAGGCACCCTATGGAATTGCTGCTCAAAACCTAGCAGGTATTCACTGAACCCGCCTCCTCCAAAACCCCCAAATTTATGTCTGCCACCGTAAATGCGTTCACGGTCCGTCCCATCCCCTATGCCGAGTAGGCAGAAACAGTGCTGATAGTTTCCCTTCCGGCAGCTTGGGCACGGTTCGAAACCGTAAAAGGAACAACGGTTCACAGGATTATAGACCACCCGATCGCCGGGCTGCAAACCGGATACGGCTTGCCCTACCTCAGAAACCACTCCCATGACCTCGTGCCCCATGGGGATGGGGTTGACAGGGCACGACATGATGCTCGCATAAAGGGACATCGTTACCCTCATCTGATGCAGATCCGACCCGCATATGCCCCCCAGGTGCGTTTTCACAAGGACCTGGTTTGAGTGGGTAATTCTCGGTAACGGCCAGGTATTGCTGAACTTCATCAAAAAAAAATCATCTCCTAATCCGATCTTTTTAAGTGCAATCCTCGGAATACTGTAGTTGAACATTAAGGCCTTCATACGTAAGTATACTCCCTGTATGCATTCTCCGTGCGGTCCACTGTGGTTTCGCACCTTTCCCTTTCCATTCATTCACTCTTTGCATCCTGTAAATCAGGACCGTACCGATTGGTATCTCCCCTCCTTAAGTCTTTGAACACTCTCAGGAATAAAAGGGCTCATAATTTACACACGGCCTTCGACGCCATACTCAGCCCGACTTATAAGCTCCTGCTGCAATTCCCTGTGCAATGTCACAAAATAGGCATTGTAGCCGGATATGCGCACAAGCAGGTTGCGATATTTTTCTGGATACGCCATGGCATCGCGCAGAGTGTCTGAGGTCACCACGTTCATCTGCATCTGCATGCCGCCGAGCGTGAAATAGGTCTTCAC
>PMBI01000045.1 GCA_003153775.1 Syntrophaceae bacterium
ATGAAGAAGATCAAAATCCTGATTGCAGATGACCATGCCATTGTGCGGGACGGGCTCAGGCAGCTTCTGAACAGTCAGGCGGATATGGAGGTGGCCGGCGAGGCGGAGGATGGCCGGGAGGCGTTGAAAAAAGTGAAGGCGCTGCATCCTGATGTCATTCTCCTCGACATCGCCATGCCGCACCTCAGCGGCCTTGAAGTCATAGCCCTGATACGTGAAGCATCGACTGAAACACAGGTAGTGGTTCTCTCCATGCATGCGAAGGAAACATACGTCCAGCAGGTCTTAGCGTCGGGAGCCCTTGGCTACGTCCTCAAGGCTTCACCGAGCACCGATATCCTCGATGCGATCCGCACGGCTCACCGGGGTGAGTATTTCCTCAGTTCACGTCTGAAGGCGGAGGTCATCGGCCAGTATTTAAAGGCGAGGCCGGCGGCGGCTGTTCGCGGCTATGAACTCCTCACGGAAAGAGAACAGCAGGTCTTCCGCCTGGTCGCCCAGGGCCACTCCACGGCCCAGATCGCGGACATCCTTTGCGTAAGCGCCAAGACCGTGGAGAAGCACCGGACCGGCCTGATGAACAAGCTCGGCGTGCACGACCGTATGGAACTCCTCAAGTATGCAATCCGGATCGGCGTTGTCGATCCGGATCTTTGGGAGGACTGATTGCAGGGACAGAAGGTTTGGCGGGGCTCGAGAAAAAAGAGAAACAATGATCTGTGAATAGAATTTATAGCCGCAAAAATAGAAAGAAGGTTTCTCATGCGAAAGATCAGGAGGGCTAAGAGACCATCATGAAAGAAATATCAATTGTTCTTCTCATCATTTTTTTGTCTTCCTGTGCCACCACGCCGGATATTCACCTGAAGATTCCGGGAACCAACATGGAGATCAATCAGCAGGCGGAACTGGCAGAGAGACTGGCGGTTTCTCCGAAGAATGACCTCATCCTCGTCGGTTCATTGAGGCACGCCTCTGCCTTGTGGGACATCGCAACGGGCCAGAAACTGAGATCCTTTAAGCCGTCGTCTGAAATACGTGCTTACGCGGCCGGCGTGGGGGTAAAATTTCTGCCCGATGGAAGGAAGGCTATTACGTACGAAACCCGCATCACCATATGGGACGTCGAAACAGGCAAGGAGCTGAAAGCTTTTCCCATTGCGGCCGGGGATATGGCCATTTCTCCGGATGCAAAATATGCCCTGATGATTGGTCCTGTGAGAAACACGGATCTCAGTATTCTTGACCTCGAGACAGGGAAGGTCAAGAAGCTGAAAGGCCATGCCGATTCAGGATGGCGGGGGGCCCTCTATACCGTGGATATATCCCCCGATGGCAAATACGGCCTCACTGCAAGCTTTGACTCCACGGTGAGACTCTGGGATATTGCGACCGGAGAAGAAGTGCGGCGGTTTATCGGCCACCAGGGGACTTTCAGACAAGGAATGGTTAACTCGGCAAAGTTCTCGCCTGACGGCCGCTATGCCATATCCGCAGGAAGCGACAAAACATTAAGACTTTGGGATGTGGAAACGGGAAAGCTTATCCGAACCTTCACAGGACATACGGACGGCGTAAAGCTGGCCCTTTTTTCTCATGACGGCAGATCTGCCATTTCCGGGGACTGCGATGCAGACGTGATAGTGTGGGACGTAGCAACCGGAAATATTGTCCGCACATTCAAAGGGCATTCGGTAGGGTATACAAGTTTTGCCGGCGCTCTCGGAATCAACGGGGTGGGATTCACGAATGATGACAGGTATGCATTATCTGCCGGTGATGCGTCGGTGCGGGTATGGGATATTGCCTCCGGCAGGGAGATTGCCATGATGATAAATTTCAATGACGGCGAATGGCTCACTATCACACCCGATGGATACTACAACTCATCGCCCAACGGTCACAAGTACATGAACCTTCTTTTGGACAAGACGTCTTACAACATGGAGCAGTTCTACGACGTCTTCTACCGACCGGACATCGTAGCGGCAAAGCTCCGGGGTGAGGACATCGGCGGCCTCGTCACCATCACGATGAGGGAAGCCATCAAGAACCCGCCGCCTGTAATTGAGTTCACTTCCAAATTGAGCAACACAAACCAGCAGAGGGTCAAGGCGTGCTATCAAGTCAAGAACGCCGGTGGAGGCATCGGAGAGGTCAGGCTCTTTCATAACGGAAAACTCATTCAGTCGGACGGCTATTACAGAGATGTTGCAAGGTCCCCGGCCGCAGGAAAGACCATGCTGGCAACCCTCGACAGTAAAGCCATCTACGCCGATATGAGGAGTGTATCCATAAGAGGCAGGGTGGATGCCGTTCCGGTATCCGCGAAACCCAAGGGAGACCTCTTTGAAGAATGCAAAGAGATAGACGTCGTCCCCGGCGAGAACGAAGTAAGCATCGCCGCCTTCAACAGAGGCAATACAGTGCAGAGCTCCATGAAGACCGTGAAGTTCGATTCAACTCTGCCGCCTTCAGCCGCGCATCTTTATATCTTGGCCATCGGCATAGACAGGTACAGGGATAACACGGTCAACCTGAAATACGCTGTGAAGGATGCGCACGATCTCGAAGAGAAATTGAAGGCGCAGTCCACGACATTGTATAGTCCCCGTAACATCCATTACACGCGCCTGACAGACACAGAGGCCACAAAGACCGGCATCACCGAAAAGATCAACGAACTTGCCCGGCTGATGAAGCCACAGGACAGCTTCATCTTCTTTGCGGCCGGTCATGGCGTGCTTCTTCAAGACCAATACTACATGCTCACCCATGACTTCGACGGGCGGGTGAATGACAATGCCATGATCAGCTCCAATGAGATCGTGGAGATGTCGAAGAGGATAAAGGCATTAAGCCAGCTCTTCATCTTCGATACCTGCCATGCCGGGGGAGTGGACTATATCGTGAGCGGACTTTATGATGCCCGGATGTCCGTGCTTGCCAAGAAGATGGGGCTTCACATTTATGCCTCAGCCAGCGACAAGCAGTCTGCCATGGACGGTTACAAAGGGAACGGGCTCTTCACCTATACGCTGCTCGACGGTTTGAACAATAACAAGGAGGCGGACAGATACAACGACGGCAAGGTCACCGTCGTCGGTCTGGGTGAATATTCCAGGAAGATGACCATGAATATATCGAGACAGATCGGCCACACTCAGACGCCTCTGATTATTCATTTCGGCAAGGACAACCCCATCTATAAATTGCCGTGAAAGATTCGGCATCGTCGATACTGAATTAAGGTCCGCACGACGAATCATTATTGACACTGCGCAGCCGTCAAGTCATTCCCGCCCCCGAAGAAAACTTTCGAGGACAGTCTGAGGCGAGAATCCAGGCCAACTCCAAACTCGAAAGTGTGCGAAGTAGGGTCATCACCCTCCATAATGGGGTTCTCCCCCCATTGTATTTATTGCAGCGCGTGTTCTATGAGCACACTTGGAGAGAAGCAAATCCATCAACAATACAACTGAAAGGAGGAAGACTAAATGGACTTAAGTGTTATTGGAATTATTCTATCATTGGCGTTTATTGTCATCCTGGCTCTCAGGGGCTGGCACATCATCATCATCGCCCCTCTTGCCGTCTGCATCGTATCTATTTTCTCCGACATGAATATCATGCAAACGATGACGGGACCTTATATGAAGGGTTTCGTCAACTACGCGGGCAGATTCTATCTCATATTTCTCGCCGGTTCCGTGTTCGGCAAATTCATGGAGGACGGCCAGGCGGCTCGCTCCATTGCCGAAGGTATCCTGAGAGTTACGGGAAAAGAAAACCCCCTCAGGGTCATGTTTGCCGTTTCAGTTGTCGCCCTGTGTCTCACCTATGGCGGCGTGAGCCTGTTCGTCGTCATCTT
>PMBI01000080.1 GCA_003153775.1 Syntrophaceae bacterium
AACGGCATACAAATCCTTCCCGGAAGCATCTTTAGAGAACATCAACCCGCCGAATCCTAATTTGGTCAGTTCCGTACTGAGATACTCTTCCGGATTCCCCCTGTAAACCGGTTCGCTGCTGATGGCAAAGGAGAGCCCATAGGAAGAACATAAAACACCCAAAATCAAAAATATAAACAGTATCTTTTTCATTTTCCCCTCCATAAATTTATGCGTCTTATTAACCTTAGCTATTTCCGGTCCACGAATCCTGGCTGCATTGGAACCATCCAGGGCATAATTCGGCTCTTTGGTAAGAAGCGGAATACACAGGCCTGGATTTTTTGCTTGACTGTAAAACTCGATGAGGCACACGGTAATGTTTCTCATGTTGAGTTGATATGATTTTCCTTTTGACATGATAAGCATAAGCCATGCGGTTTTGTGTGTCAATGAGATATTCCGCAAAATGTGGGCGTCAGTACTGCTTTTCTTTGAGGTGTCTGCCCTGCAATAGGACCATGGAACTTAATACATTGAGGAAGACGGCAGCACATTACCTGGCGCAATCCATCAAGTCACATATGATTCGGGATAGGGGAAAGCAGGCAGAGACAAGCAATCGTTGCCGTCATCAGATTTCTCGTCTCATTCAATAGCGTTGAATGTTTCATTCAATACTTCGCGTTTTTCAGGGCTCCGACGTTTCATCTCAAGATCTCAACATGTCGGGATACAGCTGTATAATAAGCACGTTACAGATCATCACACAACACATCATCAACTTGGCACGGATATTTCATTTATACAATCGCAATTAGATCAGAGAAGCAAGGAGGAAACAGATTATGAAAAAGGCAGTTAAGACATTAGGCCTGGCGGTATTTGTGGTGTTGATGACGGCAACATTCGGATTTGCCGAGTACACCGCTACAGGTGTGAGCGAATTCCCGTATTTTCAGCTTGGTTGTCTGATTGTTGGCGGGATGACGATCATCTCTCTGAAGCAAAAATATCAGAAGATATACACGGGCGAGCTGATGGGCGTCTTCGCTATGTATACGATTCTGATTGCCCTCTTCACGGCGCCGGTTTTCAATACCATCAAGACTTTGGTAAGCTAAGGAAATTAACGGGCCCGGCGTTTAGGGTAGTTTGACTATCGATCTTGAGCGAAAGGAGGATAAGGCCATGTTAGCGACTCACAAGACAGACCAGGACCGCAAAATGTACAGTGCGATTTTCATGCTGAGTTCATGGGGGTTTGTGATTGTGATTGCTTCATTCCTGTTCCTCTATGCGGGACACAAGCTGGATGAGCTTCTGGGTACTTCTCCCAACTTTATGTTCGGGCTGTTTTTCCTGGCCATATTTGCCTGTATCGGCAGGTTATATCAGGATGCCTGGTTGAAGAGAAAGGATGTCTGAGATCATCCTCCGCATGCGGAGAACATAAAAGACCTTTTCACGATCTGTAATCCATCGCCAAAAAGCCCCTCTGCAGAAAAACGCAGAGGGGCTTCTTTTTGGTGCTGTCAACAAAAACATTTAATGCAGGTGAACTTCACACTCTGTCAAGTTCATTTCTTTAATGTTGCGGTTACCTTGGTTGTCTGGTCAACATTAACTGTCACCGGTTGGGGAAGAGATACAACCCTCCAGCCGGCTGGTATAGCGATTTCTATTCCCGAAAACGACGTGTTCCATTGTTCTCCGGCATTAAAAGCTATGGTTTCTTTATCTCCGCTATTCCTCCAGGGCCGGCCAAAGACTCGCCACGTGGCGCCGGCCTGGATCGCCTCTTGGGGCTCTATCTTTACGCTCACCCATCCGCAGACCCCTCTGTAGGTCCCCGTAACGGTTGCCGCCTGGCCGTCGACAATAGTCACTGCCTGGTCTTGGGGTCTAAACCAACATCCCCCGGCAACATCCTCAAACTTCACCGATTGCGAGCCGGCTCTTATATGGTCGATTCTCTCTCCACCTAACACAGCGACATGCTTAATCCCATCCCATGTTCCAGACCATTTGGGCTGACGAGTCTCAACGACCTGTGCAGGCTGTATGATTACCGTGACCGCACCCTCCAGCCGGCGGTATGTCGCTGTTAGTGTATAGTTCGTAGGGGATTGCACGAACACCTCTTGATTCGCTGGCTTGGCAAAGCCGTACGCCTCTTTAAATTCCAATTGGTACCTGCCCAACGGGACAGTAGTGTGAGCCCCGCTCATCAGCCAGGAACCGTTGCCTACCCGCCACAACGCCCCATTACTCGAGGCACCTGCTGGTGTTATATCGACCCGCACAGTCCCGGTCTGTTGAGCGTAAGAAGGTTGAACGAAGAAAGACAATGACAAAACGGCCATACAAAGACAAAAAATAAATAATATGCGCTTCATACCTCTCCTCCTTTTCTTAATTGGTTAGTGGGGAAAATGCTTTATCATCGAGAGTACAAAAATCAGGTTAAATCACAGAAACAGTTATTAACTGCCGACGCGCCCGGTGGTCCGATTTTAGCCACACCAAGTGGAGTTAAGGATTTTTAGTTTTTTGATAAGAATTCGCTCCTCTCCTGAAGGACTATAAGTTAAGGAAGTCAGCGTGTCAATGAGAAAATTGTCACAAAAGCCAGAATACGCTTCAAGATGGCATTTTCATCACATTAGCACGGTGCATCATTTTCAGTGATTTGGAGATGTTTGTCTGTGATATGATCATGGAATAGGCTTATCTCGTAGGCCCGTTTTCCAAGCCATTAATAGCGTGTGGATGAAGGAAGCAACCTTGATGTTTGAGATAGCAGATCGCTATATGGTCAAGCTCAGGATCTGTCTAGTTCGCTTCTAATTGCCAAGCCGATCCTTTCCAGCACATAAGGCTTCTTGACATAGGCGCCGGCTCCCAACTCCTGGGCCTTCTTGACCCGATTCGTTTCGGAGAACCCGCTCACAATGATGGCCCTCTGCTTTGGGTTGATTTCGATAACCCTTTGATATGTCTCCAGCCCGTCAATGCCGGGGTCCATAATCATGTCGAGCACCATAAGATCAACGTGGTGCTTCTGGAGATACATGATGGCCTCTTCTCCGCTCTCAACGTCATTAACTTCATAGCCGAGCCTCGTCAGCATGCTCGTGGCCAGTTCCCTTTGCTCCTTCACGTCGTCTACAACCAGAATCGATTCTCCCCTGCCCGCGTATGATTCAGGCAACACAACCTTTTGATCACTGACCATGTCCTCTCTGGTAACGGGGAAGTAGAGCGTGAAGGTGCTTCCCTTTCCTTCCTCGCTCTTAACGTCGATATATGCGTCATGGTCTTTCACCGTTCCCCAGACCACGGCTAATCCCAATCCTGTTCCGCTTCTTCCCATAACCTTTTTCGTATAGAACGGCTCGAAAATACGCTTCAGATCGGCGGCTGGTATGCCTTCCCCCGTGTCGGACACGGCAAGAACAACATAGTCACCCTCTCTGACGGCGTCATATCCCTGGATGGGTTTGTCGAGGTACTGGTTGAAGGTCGAAATAGTCAATGTGCCTCCCTTCGGCATAGCCTCAGCGGCATTGGAAACAAGGTTCATAACAGTCTTCTCGAGATGGACAGGCGACCCCACGATATTTAACAGGTCTTCCCCGATGCTGGTCTTTACGTGAACGTCCGGATAAAATGAGCATATCTTCTCAAACTCGGGAGACTTCTGGAAATCAGTCAGTATGTTGTTCAGATTAATAACCTTGCCGGCATGTACTCCTCTTCGTGCCAGAGTTAGTAGATCCTGAACAATAGCAGCAGCCCTCTGGCCGCCGCTCATGATATTTACGATATGCGGTCTTATCGCGCTTGATTCGTCGATTCTCTCGAGAAGCAGCTCTGAATAACCAACCACGATGCCGAGAACATTATTGAGATCGTGTGCGACTCCGCCTGCCAGCGTGCCTAACGCCTCCATTTTCTCCGCTCTCTGCAGGCGCTCCTCCAGTATCTTTCGCTCCTGTTCGGCTTGCCTGCGCTCGGTAATGTCGAATAAGGTGGAGCGGCTCATGATGTACCTGCCCTCATTGTCTTTAATGGCCGTGGCACTCAAAAGCACGGGTAGTCTGGTGCCATCCTTACGGGTGAGTTCGAACTCAAGATTGTCCATCCATCCCCGCTCCTTGAGAACAGGAAACGTCTTATGGTAAACGCCCAGATACTCAGGGGCTAAGAACTCACTCCATTTCATCTTGCCGATGACTTCCTCCCGGGTGTAGCCCAGCCATCGGAGCTCCGTGTCATTCATTTGCAGGAAGGTGCCATCGGGCCCCAGAGAATGATAGCCGCACGGGGCGTTGTTATAGAGATCGCTGATTTCTTCGGAATATTTTCTTAAATCATCTTCTATCTGCCCGCGTATCACTGCCTCCCTGCGCAATTCCGCATTGGTCTGTCCCAACTCGGCGGTACGCTCGTCGACGCGCTTTTCGAGCGAGGCATGAGAGGCGCGCAGTTGTTCGAGCAGTTTGTTGAAGGCGGAACCAAGGACGCTGATCTCGTCGGTCCCTGTGACTGCGACCGGCGTCATCCATGGGCTCTCGGTGTGCGAAGCGATATCCCGAAAATGGCGGGAGATGGCGGCCAGGCGCCTCGTAACCAGGAATCTGAAAACAACTATGATCAATCCGAAGAGGACGGCAAGGCCTGCTACCAGAATAATCGTCTGGTGACGCATCTCGGCGCCGAGGGCGGCATTCACCTTCTCAATGGGAATTGCGACCATATCGAGTCCCGCCACGTCTCCGACCTTCCGGTAGAAACTTCCCTTCGATCCATACCGTTTCACGAGTTCCGCCGGGGCGTCCTTGGGGTCGCCATGGCAGCGCATGCATTCAGCCTTCAAAAACCTGGGTGTGAAATGAACGAGGTAAAGTTGCCCGTTAATCTCGACCTTGTCGGTGCGTCTCTTGAACTGTGGATTTGCGCGGAAGTAATTGATCATCTTCAGTTCTTCTGCGTCGGCCATATTGGCGGGGTTCCGCGGGTTATCGGACGAAAAACGGATGATGTAATCGGGGAATTTCTTTCTGACTTCCTCAAATATGTTTCTCGAAATGTATGAGGTAGACATCGTCTCTGGGTTGAAGCCATCCCTGCCCATAAACTTCTCCACATTGGGCCTGATCTTCTGACCCGCATAGTTGCGAATCGCCAGATCAAATTCCAGAGCCAGGTCGGCCTGCTGATTAACAAGCTCATTTGCGTGTTTGCGGCTTGCGTCGTAGGTTTGATAAAGAATAAACATGGAAAACAGGACTGCGAGCAATCCAAAAGGCAGAAGGAAACGCGTTCCGAGACTTTTCATGGTTCTTCTCCCAAGTGTTCAGACATTCCCGGTGCTCCGGGCAAAGAACACGGGCGAGAGTATAAAGAGAAGCCGATTGTATGTCAAGGAATGCCGGTGAGAACGTTGTCCTTTCCTCTTGACGCGCAGCTGTATTTTTCCTATACTCCTTCGTCAAGGGAACAGCTTTTTCATCAACGTGCGTCGGTACCCATATGATCCCGAAACGAAGACTCGGCAAAACCAACGTGGATGTGACCATCCTGGGCCTCGGCGGCGAGGGTGTCCTTCGGACATACGGCCACGAACGAGAGGCCTACGAGCTGATCAACCGGGCCATTGATCTCGGGATTAATTACTTTGATTCGGCCAAGGCTTACGCAGGTTGCGAATCATACCACGGGAAGGCGCTGAAGGAGCGGAGGAAGGATATCTTCCTTGCGGGCAAGTCGCACGCCCGCGACTGGAAGGGCGCCCATGCGCATCTGCGCGATACCCTCAAGACCATGAACACCGACCATCTCGACCTCTGGCAGATGCATGATATGAGAACTCAGGAGGACATCGACGAGGTCACCTTGCCGCGAGGCGCACTGGAAGCGTTTGTAGAGGCGAAGGAAAAGGGTCTTGTCCGTTTCATCGGTGTCACGGGCCATGAAGATCCGTCGATCCTCAGGCGCTGCATTGAGCTTGCCGACTTCGATACGGTGCTTATGCCCGTCAATCCGGCAGAACCGCAATATCTGAATTTTATCGACGACCTCATACCGTTTGCCCGGCAAAAGGATATGGGGATCATTGCCATGAAGGTGTATATCAGAGGAATGGCGTCGAGAATTCCCGGGGTTGGTACGGTAGAACCCTTCTACCGTTTTGCCCTGTCACATCCCGTGACGACGGCGGTCATCGGTTGCGATACCATCGCACAGCTCGAAGAGAATGTGCGGTGCGCCTGGTCATTTGCTCCGATGAAAGACGAAGAGATAGGCCGTCTCAGCGAACTTGTCGCTCCCTATGCCCGTAAGCTTATGTACTATAAGCCGTAAGGCAGTCTCTGCCCTTCCCGTGTCCGCTCCATAGGGAAAAATCATGTCCGTAAAACTTACGAAGTTTCTCCGTTGTCGTTTGTGCAATGGCGGGCATAATCCCGCTGACCGGGCGTCACACGGGCTGCGCCGAAAGGCCATGGATGGGGAAGACATTCGTCTCGAGGTAAGCCATGACGCGGCCGGCCTCGGCGCGCGCCTCGGCAATTTTGGAAGGAGAGATGAAAGGATGCGGATCACGGAGAGAGGCGCCTTCAATGGCCGCGGCCACGCGGGCGCCCATCTGGCCGAAGTAGTCGGGGGCGGGTTCGGCGTCGTGAAGCACGGCCCAGGCGAGTGTCCAGTCGCGGGCGATGCTCCGGGGGTTGTAGCCGCCCGCGCCCAGCATGAGCATCTTGGGCACGAGCCGGCTAATCCCGCAAATGACTTCGGCATAGATATTGTTAGTGAGGGAGAGATGCGACATGGAATCTGTGTACATGGCGTCAACGCCGGCTGAGAGCACGCAGACGTCTGGTTTGTAAGTGCGAGCCAGCGGCGAGACGATGCGGCGGAATACTTCGCCGTAGATTTCGTCCTCTGTGCCGGGCGCAAGCGGGACGTTCACATTGTAGCCGTAGCCGCCGCCTTCGCCGAGTTCATTTTCAAATCCGGAGTTCCAGGGGAAGAGGGTGCGCGCGGATTCATGGAGGGATATCTTGAGGACGCGGCTCTCATCGTAGAACGCGAACTGGACGCCGTCGCCGTGGTGCGCATCGATATCGAAGTAGAGGACACGGCATCCCTGCTGGAGAAGATACTTGATGGCTATGACAACGTCGTTGAGGTAGCAGAATCCGGAGGCGTAATTGGGGCCGCCGTGGTGGAAGCCGCCAGTGGGACTGAAAACGAGGTCGATGTCCGGCTGTGAAATTAAGAGATCGGCGCCCATGACGGAAGCGCCGACGGCGAGCAGGGAGTATTCGAGGACGCCGCGCGCAACGGGGTTATCGCCGGTGCCGATGCCGTAAGAGAGCAGGCGGGGGTTGAATACGCCCATGGAGGCCATGACGAGGTAGTGATAATAATGAACGTCATGGAAGGCGAGGACCGAATTTTCATCGATGGGTGCGGGCTCCATGATCTGGACGCCGGGCAGGTGGAGGAGGTCGTTGCGCCTGCACATGTCGAGAAAGAGCCGCGAGCGGGCCGTGACGAAGGGATGGTCTCTCTCAATGGTGAATTCCTCGAACCGGGGCGAGTAGACGATTACGGAGCGGGTCCCGGGAAGCACACTCTGTCCTTCCCGGTAGTCCGGCGATTTGATGAGTCCCGTTGAAGGCGCGACAGGTGTAATTATGTCGGAGAGATCCGGCGTTTCAGGAACACCCGCGAGATCAAGTTCGAGTTCCAGCTCGTTGCCCTCGCGACGGGCCTCGCGGAAGCCGACTTTATAATAGATGCGCAGGGCGCGCGCGTTGTTGCGGCTTTCGAAAACCCAGACCTTTTTGTATCCAAGGCGCTTGGCTGCCGCAAAAAGCGGATAGGCGACGATGCTGCCGATGCCGCGGTTCTGGACCTGATTGTGGACGAAGAGAGTAAACTCGACTATATCCGGGTCCGGCATGGGGAAGAGCATTCCGTGGGCGACGGCGGCGCCGCCCAGTTCCGCCTTGAGGTTCATCGCCGTACGGAGGCAACTGTGAATCCATTCAATGCGTGTTTTCTGATCGATGGGGGGGAGCCCCTGGATGACGGCCTTTGGCTCATAGGTGTCGTACATCCGTGCGAGTGCTTCGAGATCAGCATCGCCGCACGGCGACACGGCCACTAAATCTTTTTTCTTGTCGAGGGCCGAACATGGCCATAGGTCGAGCTCGGCGAATTGCTTAATTATGTCCGGCCAGTTCACCGTCCCTCCTGCACATCTTCTATCATTGCCTGCTCCGATGCGAATATTCAGGGGCAGGCTTCCGCGGGAATCCCATCCCGGCACTGCAGAGTATAGGAGAAGACCTTCTTGCCTGTCAACATTATTAAACCGATATGGAGGTTTCTCTCTTTTTCCAATTGCCGAGGAAGGCATGGTTTGCACTTCGCTCGGCATGCAGCACAACGTGCCTCTGAAATTATATTGTTAATAGAGCCGTAATCAAGTACACTGTCTCCGATATGCAATTATCATCATCACATCTAATCAGAATAGGAATGGCGTAACATGATGGAAGAAAAGATTAATGAAGCAACTGAGGAAAAGAGTTTTGCGGAACTGTTCGGAGAAACCGAGGTGCGGAAAGATTTCCTGAATCCGGGTCAGAAGATCGAAGCAGTCATCGTCAAGATCACTCCGGATTGGATATTCCTCGATCTGGGAGGGAAGAGCGAAGGCTATCTCGACAGGAAAGAATTGGCAGATGAAAACGGCAATCTTTCCGTAAAGGAGGGCGATTCGATTGAAGCCTATTTCCTTTCATCGAAGCATAACGAGAAACTTTTTACAATGCGGATAGGAGCGGGAGATTCCGCTCGGAACCATATAGAAGAAGTCTGGCGAAGCGGAATACCCATAGAGGGCGTTGTAGAGAAAGAGATCAAAGGGGGATTCGAGATCAAACTCGCAGGCGATATGAGGGGCTTCTGCCCATATTCCCAGATAGACATCAGGCGTGCTGAGAATGCGAAGGACTATGTCGGCCGCCGCCTGTCTTTCAGAATTACTGAGTATGGAGAGCGGGGGCGCAATATCGTCCTGTCTGCCAGAGCCATCCTGGAGGAGCAGAGGAAAAAGGATGAAGCGGCACGGAAGGCCGAATTGCACGAGGGAATGCTCGTAAAGGGGACCGTCGTTGCCGTCCGGGATTTCGGCGCTTTTCTGGATATCGGCGGTATACAGGGTCTCCTTCCGATCTCGGAGATAGGCTGGGAACGGGTAGAGGATATTTATGCGCGCCTGTCCGTCGGTCAAACATTTGATGTGGTCATTGCCAAGATGGATCCGCAAAACAATCGCATCAGTTTATCTCTGAAACAGACATTGTCCGATCCCTGGAATGAAGCACAGGCAAAATACCCGGAAGGGTCCTTTCATACGGGAACCATAGTGCGTCTGATGAAATTCGGTGCCTTTGTCAATCTGGGCCCGGGGGTTGACGGTCTTCTCCACATCTCCAAACTGGGAAAGGGAAAGAGAATCGTTCACCCCGGTGACGTAGTAAAAGTGGGCGAAACAATGGAAGTGAGGGTTGATGCCATAGACAGGGATCAAAAGAGGATATCGCTTTCCATACCGGAGGCGGAAGCGAGCGATGACGCGGCGCACAAGACAGAAAAGAAATCTGCAGAGGATTATCATGAATACGCGGGAGAGGTTCCCGCGTCGCTCGGTTCACTGGGCGATATTGTGAAGCGGAATGCGGGGACAAAGAAAAAAGGCAACACATAATGCCAGCGCGAGGAGTAAAGAGCATTCCCGCCCCGGTAAGGACATCCGCGGACGGGCCCTCGTCGGGAATCAAGGCCCGCCCGTGATGAGTCTTTCTCACTCACGCTTTCTGCATCTTCTCACTTTGCGCTTTCGTCATCCTCCCAGATACCCAGGATATTATTTTCCGTATCCTTGAAGATGGCATAATATCCCCGTCCCTTGACGGGCATTTTGGGAACGAGAATCTTTCCGCCGGCCTTTTCGATCTTCATGCTGCATTTCTCCACGGAGTCGACATCAATGTAATTGACGACCGCCTTTCTGGTCTTTTCCCGTTTCGTCAAACCACCGTAAAGCGCATCCTTGCCGCCCGTCTTGATCATCCAGTAGTCCCATTGGGGAACTTTCTCGAATTCCCAGTCGAAGAGTTTCTTGTAAAATTTTTTCGCCCTTGCCATGTCATCCGCCGGCAGTTCAAAATAGACCAGGTCTCCAATACCGATCACCTCCATTTAAAGATTTCTGACAGTTAACCTATACAGTACCATCGGCTGATGCCACCTTATTTTCCGATGAAAAAAATCTTATCCGGCATGGGAGAAAGGATGATCATGCGGCGTTCTCAGGAGTGCTTGCCTGTGGGGTTCTCTGAACTGTATGTCTTTTACTGGTGGAGGACTTGTTTCTCATCGATGGCAGCGTTTCGAGCTTCTATGATGCAAGCAATGCCGCCAACTCCTCTTTGCGGGCGTTTGCATCGGCAGCGCCGATTTCCATGAGATTTCGTATAAAGCTCGGAACGAACATGACCATGCTCAGCCAATCAAAATTTTCCGTTTCATGCGTGCCGAGTCCACGCATCAAGAAACGAAACAACCGGGGCAGATCGCGTTCATATTTTCCTGCTATCATTCCTAAATCGACGGAAGGACGCAATACGAATGCCCGAACCAATCGGAGATTAAGGTCTTCTCCTGATGATGTGTTGGCGAGAACGCGGTTGACGCGCTCCAGTCCGAGTGCATCCTGGTCCAGGAAATCCAGAAAGATGGCATTCATGAGGATGCCCATGATCTGTGCAATGGACGGGTAACGGCGACTCGCTTCGGAACGCGCCCCTTGTACAAAGGGCTTATAGCGGGTAGAGATTGCCAGGATTCGCCCGGCACCGAGATGCAGGGAAGGCGAAAGCGGCGCTGATTGGCGAATCACGCCATCGCCGTACCATGAATCTCCCACCTTGATGGCTGGAAAGAAAATAGGCAAAGAAGTGGAGGCCATGATCTGGTCAACGGTGATATCCGTCATGACGCTGTGTCTGTCCGGCCTTTCCCACATCTCGATATTCTTCCCCTGAACCCAGGTAATGGTCTGACCTGTCGCATAGTTTGTGGCTGTGATGGCAAGGGCTTTCAGTTTTTGCCGCCGGATATTTTCGCGTATCCCTATTATCCCGCCGTCCGATGATTTGAAGCCCTTCTGCAGCATTTTTCTGAGGGGCGCAGTATCCACCAATCCTTTTGGAGACCTTGTCCTGGACATGCCTCCCGACAGGAGCGATAACCCCCAACGGAGAAAATTTTTTGAAAGGGTCCATGCGTTCACGTTAAAGACATGATCAGTCTTAAGGTTAAGCCAGAACTCGCTCAGTGCATCGACAGCTTCCGCAAAGGTGCCCTGATGACTGGCAATAAACGTCGCATTGATGGCGCCCGCGGAAACGCCTGTTAATATCGGGATATTGAGGTGAGGAAATTGATCTGCCAGGGAACGCAAAAAGCCCACTTGATAGGCGGCATGCGCCCCTCCTCCGCTTAATACGAGTGCCAAATCATTACTGTCGCTTTCCAATGATCACACCCATTCGTAATGGTTTGACAAATAATTCAGTCCACTGCTCAATGTGTATCACATTTCGTGCCGGACGTCTGTCATATTTTGTAATGACGGGCATTGGTATGAGATTACTGCGCATTAACTGCTCAATGCGCTGAAAAATTTTACAACGATATTCCCATTGACAGTTGGAGGGAGAAGTTCTAAATAAACCCCTAACATCGAACCTGCGAATGCACCAAACCCGATTCTTTTTGGGGAAGTTTCTTGCGAGAAGGCCATGGATATTTCTGTAGATATTAACTGCGACATGGGCGAGTCTTTCGGGGCTTACAAAATCGGGAGAGACGAAGAGATCATCCAGTACATCACCTCTTCCAATATTGCCTGCGGATTTCATGCATCGGATCCTAATGTCATGGAAAGAACGGTGCGTCTCTGCAAAGACCACGGGGTCGGAGCAGGTGCGCATCCCGGCTACCCCGACTTGGCGGGTTTCGGAAGACGGTTCCTGGACATGGACCGGAAGGCATTGATAAACGCCATCGTATACCAGGTGGGGGCCCTGCAGGGGTTTCTCGCCATTCATCGAATGCCATTGCAGCACATAAAGATGCATGGCGCCCTCTATAACTATCTTATCAAAGAAGAAGGCCTATTTCTGGAGATCATTGAAACGGTGAAGAGCGCCTTCGGGGACGTGATCTTTCTGACGCTGACCACGCCTCGGACCGCGGCGCTGAAGAAGGCCATGAAAAAGAAGGGCGTAAGAATCGCGCTGGAGGCCTTTCCGGACAGGAATTATGGCGATGACGGGGAACTTCTCTCGCGAAAGCACAAAGAGGCGGTGTTTAAAGATCCGGACCTGATCGCGAAGAGGGCCGTGCTCATCGTCAAAGAGAGGGGAATCAAGAGCGTCAGCGGCCGCTGGCTGGATATGGAGGTTGATACATTGTGCATGCACGGTGACAACCTGGAGAGCATTGACGCTGCCAGAATGCTGAAGACATATTTTGCACAGGAAAACGTTCGTGTTAAGCCGCTGACAGAACTCTTATAGCGTATGAACATTTCAAGGTATGGCGAAGAGGGGATACGGATCTTATTCGGAGAAAAAATCGATTTAGAGATCCACGAAAAGGTGAGGCGATATTATTTCTTTCTGAAGTCCCTCCAGCTAAAAGAAATAACCGACATCATACCCTCCTTCAGGTCCTGCCTGATTATCTTTGACAGGAAGAGAACTTCATACGAAGCGCTTGCCGCCTCTCTGCGGGATAAGGAATTCCTGATCGCCCATATCGATATTCCGGAACCGAATACACACGATGTTCCAGTTGAATACGGCGGGGAAAGCGGCTTCGACATTGATTTTGTGGCGTCCCACACGGGATTGTCTGAAGACGAGGTAGTGGAGATACATACCTCCGTCACATACAAAGTCTTCGCGGTGGGGTTCATGCCCGGGTTTCCCTATCTGGGAATCCTCGATCAAAGGCTGCATGTGCCGAGACTTGAGACGCCTCGCTTGAAAGTTCCCGAGGGCTCCGTTGGCCTTGCCCAGCTTCAGACAGGGATATATCCCTTCGAGTCGCCGGCGGGGTGGAGAATAATAGGAAGGACGAAGAAGAAACTCTTCGATTACAACAAAGAGCCTTACAGCATCTTCCAGATTGGCGACAAGGTGAGGTTCATACGCGCGTGATCGAGATCATCCATCCCGGGATCATGTCCCTTGTCGTTGACGGGGGCAGGTACGGATACAGGGAAGTGGGCATTCCGACTTCGCCCGCTCTGGACCTTTATGCATTGAGCTCCCTCAATCATCTCCTCGGCAACGGGGGCAATGCCCCGGCCATAGAGGCATTCGGCGAAAAATTTTCTTTGAGATTTGCAAAAGACGTCTGTTGCGCCATTACGGGAGCAAAGGTGAGAGCGATTCTCTCTGGCAGGCCGTTGCAATCCTGGATGTCTTTTACGGCACGGGCCGGGGAGACTTTGACGGTAGACGAGGTCAGGGAGGGTTTCAGATATTACGTGGGATTTTCCGGTACTCCCGTTCTCGAGAAGATCATCGGAAGCTATACGACCAATCTCGAGTGCCGGTTCGGCGGCTACCGGGGAAGAGCCCTTCAGAAAGGCGACCGCATTGATTTAGAGGATATCAGGAGGGTGGGCGTTAAGCGCATTGCCGAAGAGTTCGTGCCGCGCATGACGCCGCCGCACACGCTGAGAGTAGTGGAAGGCCCGGAGAGCAATTATTTCACTGACGAATCCCTGGCGGAATTTCTGGGAGGCAAGGGGAGGGCGGCCTTTACAGTTTCCACGAAGTTGAACAGGACAGGTATCCGGCTTGATGGCAAGCCCCTCGCATTCAGAACAGACGCGGAAGAGAGCATCATCTCAGAAGGCCTGCTGCCCGGCAGCATCCAGGTGCCGGGAGACGGCCTGCCCATCATCCAGCTTCATGAACGCACCCTCGGTGGATATGCGAGGCCTGCCCTGATAGCCAAAGCAGATCATGACCTTCTTGCCCACCTGAAGCCGGGCGACGCCGTGATCTTCGAAATGATAGGAATGGAGGAGGCGGAACGCCTCTTCGATAGAAAGATAGAAATCGTAACATCAATTGAAAACTGATATAGGAGGCAGCCATGTGGAAATTTCTGAGAGTTTTTTTTGCGGCGGTCATGGTCTTATCTTTCACCTCTCTCGCTTGTGCGCAGAATGAGATCCGGATCGGTGTCATCTTTCCCCTGACGGGGCCTTTGGCAACGACGGGGCAGGGGCTCTTAAAAGGCGCGGAGTTAGCGGCCGATATTATCAACAACAAATACAATCTGAATATGCCGCTGGCAAAAACTGCGGGACTGCCTAATCTGAAAGGCGCCAAGATCAAGATTATTCCCGGCGACCATCAGGGCAAGCCGGAAGTCGGCATGGCGGAGGCGGAGCGTCTCATCACGCAGGAGAAGGTCGTTGCCATCATCGGCTGCTATAACAGCGCGGTCACGGCCACGGCCGCTCAGGCCGCGGAACGTTATGGCATTCCCTTCTTGAATGACAGTTCCTCGTCACCCAGTCTGACTGAAAAGGGTTTCAAGTGGTTCTTCAGGACGACGCCGCACGACGATATGTTCAGCGAAAACTTCTTCATCTTTCTCAACGACCTGAAGAAGAAGAAAAAAATTACCGTAGGGCCGATTGCGCTCCTTTATGAAAATACGCTGTTCGGTGCGGACTCCCGCAAATATCAGGAAATGTATGCAAAGAAGTACGGGTACCAAATCAGCGGCGCCGTGCCTTATCCCGCCAAGAGCACCCAGTTGACGTCGGAGATTCAGAAACTCCGCAGCTATAATCCGTCCATCATCATGCAGACGTCTTATACGGCGGACGCCATCCTGTCCATGAAGACGTACAAGGAACTGAATTTCGCGCCTACGGCACTGATTGCAAACGATGCGGGTTTTAACGATCCCGATCTGATCAAGTCCCTTGGAAAAGATGCAGACTACATCCTGAGCAGAGAAGTATGGGCGAAGGACCTTTCCGCGAAAAAACCTATGATCAAAACGATTGCCGACATGTATGAAAAAGTAGCCGGAAAACCCATGTCGGGCGATTACGCCCGTTCATTTACGGGGATGATCGTTCTTGCTGATGCCATCAACCGCGCCAAATCCACGGAGCCGGCGAAGATCCAGAAGGCGCTCTCGGAAACGAACATCAAGGCCGACCAGTTGATCATGCCGTGGGACGGCGTCAAATTCGACCCGAAGACCCACCAGAACGTACTCGGCAAAGGCATCATCGTTCAGGTGCAGAAGGGTGAGCGCTACACAGTATGGCCCTTCAATTTGGCCACGAAAGATGTTATCTGGCCTTTCCCGAAATGGGAGACCAGGAAGTAACATTTTATACACTTGGTTTGCATGCGTAAGTAAGCATAGGCAAAGAAGATAACGGAAAGTAGGATACATCCATGGAAGGCGTATTTACGCAAACCCTGGTGAGCGGCATCCTGATCGGTTTCATTTATGC
>PMBI01000017.1 GCA_003153775.1 Syntrophaceae bacterium
TCAGAGTCGCCATGCGCTTGACTTCCTGCCCGATGATTTCCATCTCCCGATGATTGGGATTATCTTGAGGTGTCTTCTCAAGCAGTGATTCGACCCGCAGGCTGACTGTGGCCAGCGGGTTGTTCAGTTCATGGGCAATACTTGCCGACAGTTCCCCCATCGTTGCCAGTTTTGCCGACTGCCAGAGCTGCTGCGTCATGGCTCGTAGCTCTTCATTCTTTTCCGTTAATTCCGCTGAATATTTTCTTATCTCTTCCTCCGCCTGCCTGCGCTCGGTGATATCCTGAAAGGTACCGTAGACCTCGATAGCCTTCCCGCCCTCACGAACGACCCTTCCCTGGGCACGGCACCATTTTACATTCCCCTTGGCCGTGCGCAGTTGGGCTTCGAAATCCAACGGCTTGTCATCCTCGATCAATGCCCGCATCGCTTCGACGACCAGGGGCCGGTATTCCGGAAGATAGTAGTCCACATGTTNNGTCCGGGCCAGGGATCGGCGCGCGGGGTGCGATCTCAACTATGTCGTGCGTGCCCTGTGTCCATGTGGCTTTCCGGTTGATTAGATCCATCTTCCATCCGCCGATTCTCGCAATCTCCCCCACTTCATTCAGGAGATCCTGTGTTTCCCGAATCGCGTCCTCCGCCCGTTTGCGCTCTCTTCTTGATTCTGCCTCCCTGAGTTCCCTTTGAATAGCAGGAACAAGCCGCGTCAGATTATTCTTCATCACGTAATCATGGATGCCTGCTACCATTGCAGCTACTGCAAGTTCTTCGCCGATGGCGCCAGAAACGAGGATAAAGGGTATATCGAGCCCTTTCTCCTTGTACAATGTGAAGGCTGCAATGCCACTGAAATGAGGCATGCTATAGTCGGATATGATGATGTCCCATGTCTCTCTTCCAAGGGCCTCATCCATGGCAACGGCGGTTTCCACACGTTCATATACCGGTTCGTAACCGCCTTTTTGAAGCAAACGGATCACCAGCAGGACATCGTCTTCCGTGTCCTCAACCATTAAAACCCGAAGGGGATTTTCCATCTTCCTTCTCCTTATTACTTTCCCAGGGGAGGAGGTTCATTCCAGACCAACCAGTAAAGCCCGAGGAGCTTCATCGCTTCAGAGAATTGATTAAAATCTATAGGCTTGCGGACATAACTGTTGGCGCCCAGCTTGTACCCGTTGATCTTGTCCTTTTCCTCTACCGATGACGTGAGAATGACCACCGGAAGCAACCTTGTGAACTCATTCTGACGGATACTTTTCAGGACCTCCAAGCCGTCCATCTTGGGCAGTTTCAGATCCAGCAGGATAACAACCGGCATATCCTTCATATCCCGGCCGGCATGCATCCCCGTTCCGAACAGGTAATCCAGGGCCTCCACACCGTCTTTGGCCACGATGATCTTATTGGAGATATCGCTCTTTCTAAATGCCCGTATCGTCAGAGCCACATCATCGGGATTATCCTCCACCAGCAGGATAACTTTGTCTTCCATGGTTCCTCCTCCTTCCCATAATATGTTTTATAATGATACCCCTCCTGTCTGTCAGGATGGCACCATAAAGTAGAACGTCGCCCCTTTTCCGACTTCTCCTTCCGCCCAGACCTGACCCCCGTGACGATGGATGATCCGCTGGACTGTAGCCAGGCCGATCCCCGTTCCCGGAAACTCGTCGACTGTATGGAGGCGCTGAAAGGCGCCGAACAGCTTGCCCACATAGGCCATGTCAAACCCCGCACCATTGTCCCGGATAAAGCAGGCCGTCTTTCCATCCCTGACGGTTGTGGCGAATTCGATCCGGGGATGCGCCTCCTTGCCCGTGAACTTCCAGGCATTGTCCATCAGATTCTCCAGGGCAATCTGCATCAGGAGGGGATCACCCTGAACCATGATCCCATCCTGGACGGTCACATCAACATCTCTATCGGGATTGTACTTCTGATGCGTCTCCGCAATCGCCCGCACCATACAGCTCAAAACAACGGATTCACGTTTAAATTCAGACTGGGTTACCCTCGATAGTTTGAGCATGTCGTCGATCAAAAAACCCATGCGCTGCGTCGCCTTGCGGACCCGCTCCAGATAGGTCTTTCCCGTCTCATCAAGGGGCTTTTCCTGATACTCTTCCAGCAGGGCCTGGCTGAATCCGTCGATGCTCCGCAGGGGCGCCCGCAGATCGTGAGAGACAGAATAACTGAAGGCCTCCAGTTCCCTGTTGGCCGCTGTCAGTTGGACCGTGCGCTCAATGACACGCTGTTCAAGTTCGGCGTTGAGTTTCTTGATTTCTTCTTCAGCTTCCTTGCGGTCGGAGATGTCGGTTATGAATCCCTCTAAGCAGGGAGTCCCGTCTGAAGTTTTAGTTAATCGGCCATTGAAACTTGCCCAGAAGATACTGCCATCCTTCCGGAGCATCCGGGATTCAAAGTTTTTAATGAATCCCGTTTCCCTGAAAATGCCGATAGCTCTCTTCCTGTCATCCGGATTTACATACATCTGGTGGCCGATATCCGTTACCGTCTTTATGGCTTCTTCCGGGGATTCGCAACCGAACATTCTGCTAAAAGCCATATTCACACGGATTAACCGGCCCTCCGGTGTACTTTGAAATACGCCTTCCACGGCGTTATCAAAAAGATTGCGGAATTGTTCTTCACTCTCCCTGAGTGCCTGCTCTATCCGTTTGCGCTCTGTAATGTCTACTATTGTACCTTCAAGAAATATTACTTTTCCGCCTTCATCCCTGATTGTCCTAACGTTCATTGAAATCCAAATGATTGCGTTGTCCCTGCGTCTGATTTCGGCTTCAAAATTAGTGATTATGTCCTGCTTATTAAGCAGTTCCAACAGCCTTGTTCGATCGTCTTGATGAACATACATCTCTTTTTGAATGTCAGTAACCGTGTCTGTCATCTCATCAGGGGAATTATAACCTCCTATTCTTGCAAATGCAGGGTTGACACTTATATATCGCCCCTCCGTGGTGCTCTGAAAGATGCCTTCTGTGGCATTTTCAAATATATTTCGATATTTCTTCTCACTGTTAATTAATGCCTCCTCCGCCCGCTTGCGCTCGGTCAGGTCAAAAAAAGTGAAGATAATATAAGGTTCATTGTCAATCTGAATCATTTCCGCGGAATGACTGCATAACGTTAATTCACCCGTCCTGGTGCGGAGCCAATACTCCCGATTAATACTCCTGCCTTCCGTCAGAAGAGTTTGGACGACACGCTCCCGGTCTGCCAAATCGTTCCAAACGCCAAGTTCAGGTATGGTATGACCGACGAACTCATCATTGCTGTAGCCAAGTATTCTAAGCATCGCTTCGTTAGCTTCGATGATGAGGCCATCCCTCAAACGACTCAAACCCACACAGGCGGGGTTGGATCGAAACGTTTTTACAAATTTCTCCTCTGACTTTTTCAGTGCCTCTCCGGCCTGCTTGCGTTCGGTGATGTCAATACAGGTACCAACCCACTCCCGAATACTTCCGTTCTCATCAAGCAACGGAGTACCGCGGGCCAAATAGTCCCGATAGACGCCATCGTATCTGCGTATACGGTATTCGGTTTCATAGAAGCTTTTTTCTGCAACGGCTTTTTTCCATATTTTGTCGGTATGGTCGCGGTCGTCCGGATGAATATCTTCTATCCATCTAAAGCCCTTGAACTCTTCATAGCTACGGCCGGTATACTTACGCCAGGAAGGATTGTCTTCCACAATCTCTCCCTTATCATCTGTCGTCCATCCAAGCTGCATGGTTACATCAATATAAGACTTGTAGCGTTGATCGCGTGCGCGCAATTCTTTCTCTGTTTGCAACTGTTCCGTGATCTGCTGAGCGACCACCTGCTTTCTTAAATAGACCATAAATAAAATGGATGACAGGAACAGAAGTAACGCAATAGCCGTCACCTGGATGAAGTATGTAGACTCTGACAGGATGATACTATGCTTATCCCGTCCTACAAAGACAGTCCAGCCGACATTGACTAACGGGGAAAATGACATGAATTGTGCCCCCCCCTCGACGTCGGGGGCATCAACAGTGACGGTTTTTTTATTTGCGACTGTCGCTTTCCTAATGCTGGGATAGAATGGAAAAAGTAATATCTCCTTTTCGAAGTCATGCTGGCTGCTGTATACGATCTGGCCTTTCCGATCGGTGACCGTGATGGCTGTGCCGGGATCGGGGAGCACCTGCTTGATGAGGTTGCTGAAGCTGAGCGTCCGCTGGGTGTTCAGCAAGATGCCAATCACTTCCCCTGTTTCATCAAAGAATGGGACACCGATTTGGATAGAGAGATCTTTTTCTGCAACTGCCCTCTGAACTACGTCCGATATGTTGGATTTCCATTCTTTACTGACGCCCTTGTACCAATCCCGATGGGCAAAGCTCTTCTCCATCACCTCTGGACGATCGGGATAAGCGGCCCAGAGTGTTCCCTGTCTGTCCGTAATGATCAGGCTGTCAATATCGGGATTGCTTTTTGTCAGGTTGACCAGGTGCTTCCTTGCTTTTTCGACGTTTTTATCCCTGACAGCCTTAAGCAGGAGCGGCCGGTTGCTGTAGGACTCCATTACACTGACGATCTTTTTGAGATGTTCCGCCAGTGCCAAGGAAACGAGATTGGCGGTTGACCTGTCATCTTTTAAGGCCCGCTCAGTGTTGATCGTATAATGTCGATAGCATATGTAGAATGTTGTTACAGAGAGGAGAACAAAAATCACGACAACAATCAGGGGGAAATGCCGACGTTCAACAAGCCAGGCATAAGTAGAAGCGTCCTTGTCAGGCATTTAATTCTCCTTTCTCCTTTGGGACAACTCGTCCGGTTTCGTGATGGTCATGCAGGATGGACATGGCCAGGGCCTCCAGAACACCGGCGGACGCACCGATGCCCACGAGGGGAAATGACTGATCAGCGCCGCGTGAGTCATCCGATTGCGGGCTTGGCGTTTCTTTCAGAGCAGCATTGCCTGTTTTGGTCTGTCGGCGTGTGGGTTTCACTTGCTTTTTCATCACTTCTTCCGATATTCAATATTTAACTTCTTTAATAATCCGTAATGGATGTTCCTGTTTCGTGCAATCACCATCACAATGGCAATTCTCCTTGAGAAGGATCCTTAGCCAGTATTCTCAGTACTCTAACAAAGCTTTCAATTTCCGTTACTTTATCGAAAAAATATTCCGCGCCGAGTTCCCTGCATTTCTTCCGATACTGCGGATAAGGATAGTTAGTAAGCATTATGACAACAGGCGGTGACTCTTCTTTCTTGATACGTTCAAGAACATTCATCCCATTCTCGCCGCCATTGAGGCGAATATCCAATATCACCACGTCAGGTTTCAGTATTTCAATAGCTTCGACAGCATCATTTGCATTCGCGGCCTGGCCAATTAATTCCAATCCCTCAATATTCGACAGAAGGTCTCTCACCCGTTCAACAACGAGTGCTGAATCATCAACAATAAATATCTTCACGGTTTCTTTCCCCCGGTCTGCCTCATAGTCTGTTAAACAGATGGCAGTTCGCCACCTCTTCGAGATAGGGGCATATTTCCATTTCTCTCAATTCACATTTGCCGCACGTCTTCAAGGCACGACAGTATCAAAGCGCATTGTGCGTAAATCATGGTTATATGATGTTCTACCCAGATTGTTACTGGCTCTTCTCATAACGAGAGACCCGTAAAAGTTCCTCGCGATCTGTGATGCCCTGGAAGACTTTCTGTATTCCATCCATTAACAGGGTTCTCATACCTTCCTTCATAGCCATTGTTCTTATTTCATCCAACGCGGCTTTATGACGGATTAATTGCTTTATACTTTCCGTGTTTACAAGCAATTCGTGAATGGCAGCTCGTCCTTTATATCCACTGTTATCGCATGCATGGCAGCCGACTTTTTTCATCAGGATGAGGTCATCAGAATAAGAATTAACATTGTGTTCGAGGAACCATTTCTGATCGTATATTGTCGCGAGTTCATCATATTCTTCCTTGTCAGGATGGTAGGCTTCTTTGCATTTTTCACACAGACGTCGGACAAGACGTTGAGCCAGTACGCCCAGGAGTGAGTCGGCAAAATTAAAGGGGTCCATGCCCATTTCAATGAGACGCACAACAGTTTCCGGCGCACTGTTTGTGTGGAGCGTACTGAGTACCAAATGACCTGTGAGTGATGCCCCAATGGCTATTTTAGCCGTTTCCGTGTCGCGCATTTCTCCTACCATGATAACATCAGGATCAGACCGCAGGAAGGAGCGAAGAGCCTCCTGGAAGGTCAGGCCAATTTTCGAATGCACCTGGACCTGTCTTAACCCCCGTTGGGTAATTTCAACTGGGTCCTCCACTGTCCATATCTTGACTTCCGGTGTATTGAGAACGTTCAACGCCGCATGCAGAGTGGTCGTTTTACCGGAACCTGTAGGACCGACACAGAGAATCATGCCATAAGGTTGAGTTAGAAGCCCCCTGAAGGCTACCATCTTGTCCGCGGAAAAACCCATGTCTTCCAAAGGAAGAGGTTCGGCGGATGTTAATATCCTCAAAACGGCGTCTTCATTGCCACCGATAGTCGGTGAAACTTCCATCCGGTATTCAATTTGCTTGTTTTGTTGCCAGATCAGGATCTTGCCGCTCTGAGGCCTCCTGCGTTCTGTTATATCAAGGTTGGACATGATCTTTAACCGCGAAACAATTGCGTTCTTATATCCGGCGGGAATTTGATGAGCGAGATGACACGTGCCATCAATACGGTATCTTACCTGAAATGGTTGATCCCTTAAAGCAGGCTCAAAATGAATATCCGAAGCCCCCTTGCTGTAGCCATCCAGAAGGATTCTATTGACGAGCATCACTATGTTGGAATCCGACTCGCTTACACTTGCTTCTACACCGCTTATTTCCGCATCCGGTTCAACTCCGAGTTCATCTACGCACATTCCGTGAAGGATATCGCCAACCGCGCATTCGTTTTGGGGATAGTATCTGAGAATTGCCTTGGAGATTTGTCGGGATGATGAAACTACCATTTCGATCCATCGTTTCGTATAGAAGCGCAGGGATTCCTGGAGAGTGTGATCGGTGGGTTCCGATGTTGCAATGATGAGGTGTTTCCCGTCGTCATCCAACGGAAACACTCTTAAACCGTACACTACGTAAGCCGGTATAGCATCCAGGGCTTCCTTTTTAGGGACTTCTTTCTCGATGTCAACGAAACGAAGGCGGAACTTCGTTGCAAGCGCCATGAGGAGTTGTTCTTCGGTTATCAAGCCCTTTTCGATCAGCAGTGTTCCGAGCTTTTTCCTTTTACCGATATCCTGACTGGCCAAGGCATCCGCAACTTGTTCTACCGTGATCAGGCCGGCATTGATCAGGATGTCCCCGATTTTCATCCGGGATGTTACCTTTCCCTCCTTATAGGCGGTTTCAATTACATTCTCTATGATCTTCGGGTGCAGATCATGCTCTTCGGAAATGATATCGCCTAACCGACGCTCCCGCAGTCTCTTCTGTTCTTCAAGGGCCTCATTAATGGAATGGTGGGTTACTAATCCCTCTTCCTGCAGGATTTCACCCACAAGACTTCCTTGCTTGCGCAACTTGATACCGTTATTGGTAAAGAAAATAAGTTTGAAAGGGCTCCGGGTGTCCTTGTAAAGCCCGTAAAAACCATTACGCGCCTTCAGGTCTTTGAGAATAGCGACGTGAAAATGTTTG
>PMBI01000062.1 GCA_003153775.1 Syntrophaceae bacterium
CACCTACAACTAAATAACGTTAGTTATCAAAAATTTTGAGGATTGCTGGTAGAAAGGTTGAATCTTGCAAAGGCTCATGGGCACTAATAGTCGTCCATTTCGGATGCGATTAAGTCATGTCATTCTTGCGTGTGTGTGATAAAGGCAGTGAATAATAGAAAGTTGCCCCCTCGTCTACCTTTCTTTCAGCCCATGCTCGGCCGCCATGCCTGTGGACTGCACGCTGGATAGCGGCAAGACCGACCCCGGTACCCTCGAAATCAGGTTTGTTGTGCGCGGCTACTGGTCCCTATTTGCCTCTCAATTCCAACGACTCACAGATCAGATCAATCGTCTCTGTGGCATGACCGGACTTCTTCGCATTGAAAGATGGCAGCGTATGCTTTGTAGGCCAGCAATTATAGAAATTCATACGGCGCACCTTTGTTCCGACATCGTCATGAAAGATGATGGAAACAGATCTGCGATCAGTCTTGCCGTCTATCACTTTTTTTCGCCAATTGTACCACTCCAACGTGTTGGACCAATCCTTGGTGAGTACGATCTTGCCCGGTTTATGATTGCCTGGACGAGTGCGATTGACCCCATCTTCACCATCTTTATACTCTACAATATCAGACTCGGTCTCGATACCCTCGATAGTGTGTACACCTGCCACTGAGACGCCATCGATCTCCAGGTTAAAGCGATTAGAGAGATTGAAGTCTCCCATAGTTTTTGATGTGCCTTTAAGCTTTTCACGCCCGAATGTTAAATCCGCCCACGCCGGCGTGACTATAGTTAGAGTTAATGCGAGAAGCAAGAATGCCAGAACCGCTTTCCGGGAAACATTGTTGATTACCATTGGGGTGCCTCCTTTTTAGTTTTGATACTTGCTTGATTAGAATTCTTTTCGGTTCCAAAATAAATAAAGTATTGTTGTATGTCAATATCACTTGACTGTAAGATACCGTTGATGACGCAGATGGGTTTTCTGATTATCACGATTTGCGTTTGAAGTCTACCGAGAGTATTAAAATTAAACCTATGAAGATAACAGGAAGACATAGAGCCCCCTTTGTTCGTCGGAATATTTTTTCTCCAATACACATGTTTCCACCCGTATTAAAGCTCTTCGCAGCAAACTGCGGAGAATCCTCGATTCTTACGGAGCAGTGGAGAGTTGCAGAGATATTATGGTGGAGCTTATCGATTCTTTCCCAGAATTCTATGTGCTTTTCCGTTTCTCCTTTTGGAGGAGCCTGTATGTTTCATCGTAAATCCTGATACGGGGACCAACGGCGACAACTTCAATCTCTTTTTTTGAGACGCGATAGATTATCCTCAATTTACTAACCCGCATACTGCGTAACCCAGCCAATTCATCCCGCAGTATCTTGCCTGTGTCTGGCGCTTCCATGATTGCCTTGAGCCCGGCCTTGATTTTTTTCTTTAATTCCGGATGCATCCCACGAATCAAAGCGGCCATTTCTTCCGGCATCCGCAGTGTATGAAGGATTGGTTTCATAATTCGTCAAGGGTGAAGACTTGCGCCCGTTTTGCCTTCAATGATTTAAGCCCCTGGCTGATTTCCTTCATCAATGCTGCGTCTGAGCGTATATTGGCTGTTTCCTTGATGCTTTCATACTCATCAGGACTTATGATAATCGCCGCGGGCCGCCCGTTTTTTGTGATAACGATCTCCTCGTCGGTGGAGCTTACCATGTCCACGATGGAACTGAATTTCATTTTTGCCTCGGATAATGAGAGTGTTTTCATAATCTGACTCCAATTTTAGTTAACCATAATTCTGGTCATAATTACCAACATTGATATGAATTTGTCAAGAGAAAAGAACGCAAAGTGCGCATCTTCCACGGTACGTTGCGCTTGCGAAAACATTTTCTGCTTCTTAAGTCTTTATGTGCAGGATGGGTAGCCCTATGTGTTTACGGTTCGTCTCACCATACATGCGGGTTTGCTGCCTCACCGTTGGCGCCCCACGCCTGCCTTTGCCGAAGACCTCGATTGCGTGCGAGCCGCCCAGGTGAAGGGTGTGCTTGCCGTACTTCCCGCTCAGGGTATCGGCTGCCTCATAGAGCTGCTTGATCTTTTCCGCTTTCAGCGGATCTTCAAAGAGGGAATACTGAACGGGGGTATCGGGTACGAGGTCGACAAGGACAATGCCTGTGGACCGGTAGATATCCTTCTCCTCATAGAGCCCGTCAAAAAGCTCCTGCAGAAGGGGGGAGAGTTCCAGGGGATACACGGAGGGGCGCGTCAGCTTTGCCTCGCAGCCCGCCGTATCGAAATTATTTTTCTTCAGGAAGGGGATGATCTTCCGGGCGGCCAGGGAATAGCGCCGAGCCTTGATACAGGCGGATTCCATGTTTCTCAAAAGATGGGCGAAGAGGTATTCCCTGTCGGAAGTCGGAGGTGAAAATGTCTTCGTCTTGCTGATGGAGGCATAGGTGCTCTTCTCTTCCGGCGATACGGGATATACGGATTCGCCCCGCAGCTCTCTCCATGTCTCCACCCCGGGCTTCGTGAAGCGTTCCTCTATGGTGCGTTCCGGGAGCCTGGCAAATTCGAGAGCGGTCCTGACCTTCATCTTCTCCAGATAACTGGCTGTGGCGTGGCCTATGCCCCAAATTTTTTCCACCGGCAGATCCTTGAGATACCGGGCAATCAATCTTCCGGGAATGGCGGTAAAGCCGTTTGGCTTCCTGTGCTTGGAAGCCACCTTGGCGAGCACCTTGGTGAGGCTCAGCCCTGCCGATACGGTAATGCCCAACTCCTTTTGAATCTCGCTTTTTATCCGGAGGGTGATGGTATCGTACGAGGCATGGTGGGCCCTGCGCATGCCCGTGATGTCTGCAAAGGCCTCGTCGATAGAGTATTCTTCCACCTGCGGGGTGAAGCGCCTTATGATGTTGAACATCCGCCGGGAAAAGAGGCTGTAGATCTCATAGTCGGATGGGAGGATAATAAGCTCCGGGCAGAGGGCTCTTGCCTCATGGAGAGGGACGCCGCGCTTGATCCCCAGCCTTTTTGCGGGATAGCTGGCGCAGGCGACAATACCCCGCTCTCCCCCTGTGATGATGGGCTTCCCTTTAAGCTCCGGGTGAATGGCTTCCTCGCAGGATGTAAAGAAGGCGTCGCCATCGATATGGATAATGGCCTGGGGCCATGAATAAAGGCTGAAGAGGATTTCGCTCACAGGATGACCTCCAGGTTTTCCATAGAAGCAGATTAATAGAACTATCGTTCTATTGTCAAGAAGATTTTCTCGAAGGGAAAGAAGCCGCGAAGATCATTGGGGAACGTACTTGAGGGTCAGGTGCGCCGGCAGGAATCAGATAATTGTTTTCTCCGGAGAACCTTCAATTTCGATGATGGATATGTCTCTGGCGTTGATCCTGAAATTATGCAAACCGCTGACAACTTCATCGAGATAGGACTCATCGGCGAGGATGGTCGTAGAAGATGTCGCCCATTTTTCGATGTCTCTCGACAGAAAATCAAAACATCCGCGAATCATTGATTCTGTTATTGCAGAGACAGGCAAATGGCACCTGCCGGCGGCGGGAAGATCAAAAGCGAAATCATTACAGAGGATGCCATCCATTATCTCCGACAGATGATATCCCGCCTGATAAAGTCTATCGTCGGTAAGTTCAGCCAAAGTTCCCATACCGAGAAGCAGAATTTTGGAGGCGGGAATACGCGGGGGGGAGGCAATCATAATTCTCTCCATGAATGCTGCGGCGATGTGGCCACGGGCGAGCTCTCTCGAAATCATGCCGTTGAGGCGCCAGTCCACGAAGCCACACTGTCCCCTCGGGGGCCTTTCATCATGAAAGAAGCCCAGGGCCAGACCTTCACGGCCCAAGGTATCCAGCGATTCTGTCGTTATTCTGATTCTCATTTCTCACGCATAAAAATTATAGTGGCCAAGTATACGGGAAAATTCCTCTTTGTGTCAAGAAAAGGATGCCAGAACGTCTTTCAATGCCGTTGACAGGGTTACGAAAAGAAGGTATTGTTGCTGCCTAAAAGACAAACCTGTCGCATATCTAATTGAAGCTCTCCGCAGCAAGCTGCGGAGAATCTTCGATTCTTATGGAACAGTATCGTTCGGCATTCGCTCTCTTACCCCGCAGAAATCTGCGGGGAATGCGCTCGCTACCGAATTCAAGAAGAGGTGCCTTTCTCATCGACCGAATAATCAAGTTTATTGCCACCGGTTTCGGCAGCGGGCTCGTCCCTTTTGCTCCGGGTACTGCCGGCACAATCGTCGGCATACCGATATATCTGGCCTTTTCCCGGTTGTCCTGGGCCCTCTATTTTGTATTTGTGGTGGCCTTCACCTTACTCGCGTGTTATGTATCCAATAAAGCTGAGAAGCTGTTTGGCGAAAAGGACACCTCTCTCATTGTTATCGACGAGATGGTCGGTTTTCAATGGACCATGTTCCTCGTTGCTCCGACAGTTTTGCACGTGTTTATCGGTTTCATCCTTTTCCGGTTATTTGATATTCTCAAGATATTTCCCGCGGGGTATTTCCATAGGAGACTCCCCGGCGGCTACGGAGTCGTGATAGATGATGTTGTTGCAGGCATGTACGCCAACATCGCACTCCTCCTTATCATCAAGTTCTGGGGCATATAACATCTCATATAGTTTCGCAGAATATTTTTTAGAGATTTGTTCATATGAAAGTCGGCATATTGACCATAGGCAACGAATTGACGAGCGGGAAGACGCAGGATACAAACTCTTCCTTCATTGCCCGCCGGCTGCAAGCACAGGGATGGCAGACATCGATCATAATGTCCGTTCCCGATGATGAGGGCGCCATAAAGACAGGACTCAATCACATCATGTCCCTTGCAGATGCCGTCATTGTCACAGGCGGCCTCGGTCCTACGGCAGATGACATCACCACTTCCGCCGTAGCGAGGGCTTTTGGTCTCGGCGTTTATACCGATCAGGCTGCCCTCAAACACATACGGGACAGATTTGAAAAATTTCAGCTCAAATGGACGGCAAACAATGAGAAGCAGGCACACGTCCCGGAGGGGGCGGAGACGATAAAGAATCCTGTGGGTATGGCCTGGGGATACGCCCTCAAGCGGGATGGAAAGATAATAGCCGTCGTTCCCGGAGTGCCTTCGGAAGTGAAGAGGATGGTTCCCGACGGCGTCATCCCTGTCCTTAAGAAGGAATTTAAGGACGAAGCAGGGCATGTGGAAAGCAGGACTATCAAATTATCCGGCATCACCGAAGCCAATGTGGATCAGCTTCTTGCGGATGTTGATTTCGCCGGCCTCGGAGTGAATATCGGTTTTTACCCGAACTTCCCGGAGATACAGATAGTACTTACAGCTATCGCCGCAACGGAAAAAGCTGCGAAAGAAAGTATCACAGCCGCCGAGGGGCGCGTATCAGAAATACTTAAGCAGTATATCTTCGCCTATGACCAGGATACGCTGGAAGGCATCGTTGCCGGGCTTCTGACAGATAAGAAGCTGACCATTGCTGTTGCCGAGTCTTGCACAGGTGGGCTCGTCACCGATCGCCTTACGGATGTGCCCGGCAGTTCCGCCTTTCTTGAAAGGGGTGTCATTGCCTACAGCAATGATTGCAAAGCCGACCTCCTTGGAGTGCCGGAAGATGTGCTGAAAAAATTCGGCGCCGTAAGCGAGAAGACCGCCGTCTCTATGGCGGAGGGCGTAAGAAGACTCGGAAAATGCAATCTCGGGATTTCAACAACGGGGATTGCAGGCCCCGCGGGCGGAACGACAGAGAAGCCGGTGGGAACTGTCTTTATCGCCCTTGCAAATGGAACAACAACATTCTGCCGGCATCACAACTTCCGGTGGGACCGGCGGAGAAACAAGACGATGATGTCTCAGGCGGCGCTCATAATGCTTAAGAGATACCTGACAGGCGAGCTTGAAGATGAGCGATGAGAAGGCCATAAGGGCGTTTTTGGCGGTCGATCCTCCCGAGGACATATTCAACGAGATTATCAAGATTCAGGAGAGGCTAAAGAAAACCATCGGGGGAGACATCCGCTGGGTAAGACCGGAAGGTATTCATCTGACGCTGAAATTTTTTGGCTATGTGTACCAATCGGATGTTGCAAATATTTTCCTTGTGGTAAAAAATAACGTTGCAAACATGAAGGCGCTGATGCTGAATGTAAGAAATCTGGGGGCATTTCCGAGCGTGAACCGGCCCCGCGTTCTGTGGCTGGGGCTTGACGGCGACACAGATGCGCTTATCAGCCTTCAGGCGCAGATAGATACAGGGTTTCAGGACTATGGTTTTAAGAAAGAGGAAAGGCCCTTCCGGCCGCATCTAACCCTGGCGCGCATCAAAGAACCCAAGGGATTGGATGGACTTGCAGAAGCTGTCAAGAAAAATGAAGATTACAATGCGGGAAGCTTTACTATCAGCGGCCTCACGCTCTTCAAGAGTGAACTGAGACCGACGGGGGCGATTTACACGAAACTCTCGCACTTCCCTTTCCCCGGATGAGCAGGCGGCTTGAGGATTGGTAATATGATTTATTTTATTTTTTATGGAGGTGATTATGGCATCAGATATCGATAGGGAAAAGTCAGTCGATCTGGCTATCACGCAGATCGAGAGGCAGTTTGGCAAAGGTTCCATCATGAGATTAGGGGGGAGTGAATACGTATCTGATATCGCCGTTATCCCGACGGGATCACTGAGCCTTGACCTCGCCCTCGGTGTGGGAGGGGTTCCCCGCGGAAGGGTCATAGAAATATACGGTCCGGAAGCGGGCGGCAAGACAACCTTGGCCCTCCATATCATCGCAGAAGCCCAGAAGAGAAATGGTCTCGCCGCCTTTATCGATGCAGAGCATGCCCTCGATGTAAGCTATGCGAAGAGGATCGGCGTGAATACCGACGATCTCCTCGTATCCCAGCCGGATACAGGTGAGCAAGCCCTGGAGATTGCAGAGACGCTCGTGAGAAGCGGAGCACTGGATGTTCTCGTAGTAGATTCCGTGGCCGCTTTAGTCCCTAAGGCGGAACTTGAGGGAGAGATGGGGGATGCCCAGATGGGACTCCAGGCCCGGTTAATGTCGCAGGCGCTCCGCAAGCTCACAGGGAGCATCAGCAAATCCAAGACCACAGTGATCTTTATAAACCAGCTAAGAATGAAAATAGGCGTTTTCTTCGGCAGCCCGGAAACTACGACAGGAGGCAATGCCCTCAAATTTTATTCTTCCATGCGGCTCGACATCAGAAAAATGACATCCATTAAGATAGGGCAGGAGATCATCGGATTCCGAACAAAGGTCAAGGTAGTCAAGAATAAGGTCGCCCCGCCTTTCCGGGAAACGGAATTCGACATCATCTTCGGAGAAGGCATTTCGAGAGAGGGGGATATTCTCGACCTCGCCGTAGAAAATGGCATCGTCGAGAAAAGCGGGGCATGGTATTCCTACAAAGGCGAGAGGGTCGGCCAGGGCAGGGATAATTCACGTACCTTCCTTAAAGAAAATAAGGATCTTCTGAAGCAGCTCGAAGATGAAGTCCGTGAAAAGGTCGGTCTCTCAGGCTAAGAATACTGGTTCATAAATTCGGTTACGTATTTTATGCCACAGTTTGGAAATTTCCGTGTACTATTGTCATTTCGAGCGTAGCGAGAAATCTTAAGGGGTAAAATTAAAAGATATCTCCCTTCAGTCGATATGACACCTTAATAGTGAAATGATGCACTAAGCTAAGGGCCGAAGAAGGCATGCCGATGGAAGCCTCCCCTCAGGAGAAAGCAAAGCAGCGGGCCTTCCGGCTCCTTGCCATGCGGGCAAGGAGTGAAAAGGAATTGCGGGCCAAATTGAAGGAAAAGGGATTCGACGAGGCGGTCGTTGAGGAAGTCGCAGCAAGGCTCCGGGAACTCAACTATCTCGACGATGAGTCGTTCGCCAGACAGTGGGCCAGGAATCTTGCAGTGAACAAGCTTTTTGGCAATCGCAGGATTGAAGCGAGTCTTGTGGAAAAGGGAATTCCGCGGCATCTGATCAGGCAGGTTCTGACCGAGGCGCGCGCAGAGCTGACGGAGCACGAGGCCGTCATTCTTTTGATCAGAAAGAAGCTGGACAGCAGCGACCGCAAGATTGATGAAAAGGAAAGAAGGAGATTAGCGCAGAGCCTGATGGGAAAGGGTTTTCCGCCGGGCCTGATTTTTGAGATATTGAATAGATCGAAGGAGGGTTTACTTGATGAAGGGGAGTGAAATCAGGGAGAGATTCTTAAAATACTTTGAGGAGAACGGACATACTGTTGTGCCGAGTTCATCGCTTATCCCTAAGGATGATCCTACGCTCCTTTTTACCAATTCGGGAATGGTGCAGTTCAAAAACTGTTTTCTGGGCTTGGAGGATCGTGGTTACACGAGAGCGACCAGCTCCCAGAAGTGCGTCCGCGCGGGCGGCAAGCACAATGACCTGGAAAACGTCGGCTACACGGCCCGCCACCACACCTTTTTTGAGATGCTTGGGAATTTTTCCTTTGGCGACTATTTCAAGAAGGAATCCATTTTCTGGGGATGGGATTTCCTCACGAATAAAATGGGGCTTCCGAAAGAGAAACTCTGGATTACCATTTACGAGGACGATGATGAGGCCTTTGAAATCTGGAACAAGGCAATGGGCGTTGCTGCCGAAAGGATCGTCCGCATGGGGATGGAGAGCAACTTCTGGATGATGGGTGAAACCGGTCCGTGCGGGCCCTGCTCGGAAATTCTTTACGACCAGGGACCGGAGGTCGGCTGCGGCAGGAAGGAATGCAGCGTGCTCTGCGAATGCGATCGCCATCTGGAGATCTGGAATCACGTGTTCACACAGTTCGATCGCGATAAAGAGGGGAATCTCAATCCTCTGCCGAAACCGAACATCGATACAGGCATGGGACTCGAACGCCTCGCAGCGGTGGTCCAGGGGGTAAAGAGCAACTACGATACGGATTTCTTCCAGCCCATCATCAGGTCTGTGGAAAAGATCAGCGGGAAGAAATACGGGTCAAGTGAAGAGACCGATATCTCGACCAGGGTCATTGCCGATCACAGCCGGGCGGTAACTTTTTTGATAGGGGACGGGATTCTTCCGAGCAACGAGGGGAGAGGCTATGTCCTGCGTAGGATACTGCGGAGAGCTGCCCGCCACGGCAAGCTCCTCGGCATAGACAAGCCATTCCTGCATGAGGTTGCCTCTGTGGTTGTAGATGGGATGAAGGATGTCTATTCCGACCTGATCGATAAGGAGGTATACATAAAGAAGGTCATCTTCAATGAAGAGCAGCGCTTCATAGAAACCCTCGACGCAGGACTGAAAATATTAGGTGATGAAGTATCGATCCTTAAGAAGGCCGGAAAGACAATCGTTCCCGGCGACGTGGTTTTCAAGCTCTACGACACGTTCGGCTTTCCCGTAGATTTGACTGCGGATATCGTGAAGAAAGACCGCCTCACCCTCGACATGGAAGGATTTGAAAAGGCCATGGAGGTTCAGAGGGAAAAGGCAAGGGAGTCATGGAAGGGAAGCGGCGAAAAGGCAGTATCGACAAGCTACCAGAAACTCTCCCTCCAGGGAATCAAGACGCAATTCGTCGGCTACGAAGGCGTGACGGAGGACCATTCAAATATCCTGGCCATCATGAAAAATGATGAACTGGTGGAGAATCTGAAAGAAGGGGAGAAGGCAGAGGTCTTCACTGCGGAAAGCCCCTTCTACGGCGAAGCCGGCGGACAGGTCGGCGATACGGGGATTATTGAAGGGGACGGATTCGTCTTTGAGGTATGGGATACGCAGCGTCCAGTCGAGGATTTGATTACGCATATCGGGAAGCTCAAGAAAGGAGAGATGAAGACGGGCAAGGTCGCGACCCTGAAGGTGGACAGAGGGGTGAGGCGTGCGACGGAGGCCCATCATTCGGGCACGCATGTCCTGAACGCCGCGCTCCGAAGTGTCTTGGGTGATCATGTCAAGCAGTCCGGCTCCCTGGTCAACCCGGAGCGGCTCCGTTTCGACTACACCCATTTCTCCAGGGTCGAGGAAGAAGAACTCGACAGGATCGAATCCATCGCCAACGAAATGATCAGGAGCAATGTGCCCGTTCAAACCAATATTCTTGCCCGCGAAGAGGCGATGAAGACAGGAGCCCAGGCTGTCTTCGATGAGAAGTACGGGGAAGAGGTAAGAGTCGTCAAGATGGGCGATGTCAGCATGGAACTCTGCGGCGGCACGCATGTGCTGAAAACGGGAGACATCGGTCTTTTGAAGGTTATCCATGAATCAGCCATAGCTGCGGGCGTGAGGAGAATTGAGGCCGTGACGGGAAGGGCGGCTTTGAAATACGTGCATGATGTCGAAGGAGAGCTAAAAAAAACGGCGTCGCTCTTGAAAGCTAATCCCATGGAACTTTCAGAAAGGGTTGAGAAGCTCCTCAAGCATCAGAAAGATATGGAAAGAGAAGTGGAGGCGCTGAAGGTCAAGCTTGCGGGAAAAGACATGGCGGCTCTTGTCAAGAAGGTCAAGAAGGTAAAAGGAATAAGCGTCCTTGCCGCTGTGGTGGACGCGACTGACGCGAAGACCATGCGCGACCTTGGCGACAGACTTAAGGATAAAATCCAGTCAGGCATCATCCTTCTCGGGAGCAAGGCCGCAGATAAGGCTACGCTGCTTTGTATGGTGACAAAAGACCTGACCGACCGATACCACGCAGGGAATATCATAAAGGAGATAGCGCCGATCATCGGCGGCAGCGGCGGCGGCAGGCCGGACATGGCACAGGCCGGAGGGCCGCAGCCGGAAAATGTAAAGAAGGCCGTAGACAAGCTCGCCAAGATGATCTGACGTTATCAGTGCAGGTCTCCGGAATAACAAACCCCCTTGTTCCCTACGATGAGGAGCAAGGGGGTTTTTCGTTCCCTTCGCAAACTCAGACAACACTTATCTCATACGAAGGCGGCTGCCATCTTCAAACTGCAGCCACGTATTTATGTCCGGCGTATCGATCAAAACCGTCTTGCTGTCTTTCATCCTGACGGAAGAATTAGTTGTAGCCTCGAGGATGGAATACCAGACCCCGATCCGTTTGCCTTTGTCGTCCAGGATGGCAAACCCATGCAGAGGCGCCATGAAGTTCACGGTTGCGGCCTTGTTCTTCATGTTCATGACTATCTCCCGGAGCTTTGCGGGCGTCATATCGACTTTCTTCCAAAGGTCGGAATCGAGTGCGTAGGCATTGTCCAGGCCGATAACCGCGCTGGGATAGACTTCGGACCCGCTGTAATAATAGTTATAATTGGGATTGACATGAAATTTGTCAAAAGCCTCCATCACGCTCCCGTCAGGCACGATGCTGCCATAATTTTTCAAACCCATAGTGGCACACCCTGCAAACGAAAGCAGGATCAAAATGCACAAAGCGCAAAGAATTTGTTTCCGTTTTTTTTGCATCGCCCTGTCCTCCCTTCTGAAAATGTATCCTACTTCTTTTTTTCTATCGATCTCAAGATCTCATCCATCTTCTTTAGCTCTTCTCCATAACTGGCCCAGTTGCCGAGTTTTAGGGATTCCTGCGCCTTCCTGTAATGACTGAGGGCATCGAGGGCCGCCTGCCTGTCCGTCTTTTCCTTCGCAGTGGTCGCCCGCGTCTCGAGAGCAGGAATTTTTTCTTCCTTCATCACCTTGGCGCCGAAGATGCGCTGCAAAGATGTCTCGAGATTGTCCTCCATGGCGATGGAATTGCCATAAGCCACGATGACCCTCTTCAATTCAGGGAGTTGCCCTTTTTCCGCCGCCAGGTAAAGCGATTCAAAATATATGATTGCCTTTTCGATGGGAATAGCAAGCAGCCTTCCCCGTATGACCTGTGAACCTTTCTGGTTCCAGAGGGAAAGCTGTTTGGAGATTTCCGTATCCTGGTCTATCCTCGCCTCAATCTGGCTCGGTCCGTATACCAGTTTCTGCTTGGGGAATTTGTAGACGATCATCTTGCCGTAGCTCGCCGCATCGCAGCGGACCGCCATCCACGCAGACATGTTGTCTTTCCTGCTCGGGTTAAAGAGCAACAGAAGGATGAACTCTTCTTTCTTGTCCCCCGGAAGCTTCATGATCGTATAATACGGTTCCATCTCCGAATCATGACCGGGAGCATGTTTGCCGGGTATCGTCCAGAGGTCTTCTTTGTTGTAAAATACCTGCGGGTCCTGCATGTGATATGCGCCATACATGCGCGCCTGCAGAGCCATCATGGCGCGTGGGTAACGGATATGGCTTCTCAATTCTGCGGGCATCTCATCCATTGCCTTGAAGACCCCCGGGAATATTTTTGAGTAGGTCTGTATGATCGGATCCTTCGCATCGCTAACATAGAGTTTCACCGAGCCGTCATAGGCGTCCACGGTTGCCTTGAGGGAGTTGCGTATGTAGTTACCCATCTTGGCGCTCGGTTCGGAGTAAGGGAAACGATCTGTAATGGTATAACCGTCCAGGATCCAGACAAGACGCCCCTCCGGGGTTATTACCATGTAAGGATCGCCGTCCATTTCGATAAAGGGGACGATGTGGGAGACCCGTTCCGTGACTTTCCTGTAGTACATGACACGGCTGTCGGAAGTGATGTCATTGGAAAGGAGGATGGTGAAAGAGCCGAAACGCGCCGCGAAAAGCAGTTTCTTCCAGAATGAAAGGGGCACGCCGCCGCTGCCTTCATAGCTGGAGTAGACGTTCTTGTCTCCCACAGGATAGTCGAATTCCTGCCGTTTTCCCTTGACAAAGATGTATTCGTTTGACGTCTCGCCGAAATAGATCTCGGGACGGGTAATCTTGACGTCCGTTGTCGAGACCGGCGGAATATCCTTGATGAAGAATTCCGGAAGGCCTTCTGCGGATATGCGGTTCACCGGGCCAAGAACAGCCCCATAGCCGTGTGTGTAAGTGAGGTGTTCATTGACCCACGTTCTCGAAGGCAGCGCCGGGTAGGAAAGCTCCCGCGGGGAGAGCATCACCTGGCGGTACTCCCCATTGACTATGTAGCGGTCGTTGTGGACACTTGTAAATTTGTAGTATGTCCGCATCTCCTGAAGCTGGCCGTACGTCTGGAGAAGCGGGGCATGGTCCCACAGGCGGATATTTTTCATGGTAATGTCATTTTTTCTCAAGTCTTCCCGGGTGAGGTTTTCCTCTACCGGGAATTCCTTGTCCTCAATATCATGAAGCTGATACGCCATCCTCGTGTACTGTATGTTCTTTTCGAGGTAGGGCGTTTCGAGGACGATCTCATTGGGAATCACCTTGAATTTCTGTATGAGTGAGGGATAAATGCCTCGGCCGACGATCATCAGCAACAGGAATATAACTACTGCGACGGCGGGAATGCGCCAGTCGGGACGAAAGGCATAATAAATAACCGAGAGCGCGCATAAAATACAGGCCCCCATCAAGGTCTTGAGCACCCAAAGCTGCGTGGTAACTTCCGTATATCCCGGGCCGAAGACAACCCCGCGCTTTGTAAAGAGCAGATCGTTCAACTCCAGCCAGACGCCGAATGTGCCCCAGAGGAAAAGAACGGCCACCAGTATGGCGATGTGCATTCTTGCTTGAGGCGCAATCTGCCAGGTTCTGGGAGGTATAAAGCGGAAGGAACGGCGGGTAAGATATATGAATCCCGTTGCTACGATCGTGAAGATGATCGTAAACATAAGCCAGCTGTAGACGTGCGTCAAAAAGGGCAGACTGAAGATATAAAAGCCGATGTCTTTATTGAAGAGCGGATCGGGGATGCCGAAGGGAGTGGCGTTAGTAAAGAGCAGAAAATTTTCCCACTGGCCGGTTCCGTACGAGGCCGCAAAAAGCGCGAGGAAAATGGAGGCAGCCAGGATGAGCACCTGCAGTCTCTTGCTTTCTATCTCCCACGGCGGCGCCTGGACGGTATCGCCCGTGTCGAAGACGACTACCGGAGAGGAGAGTCTCATAGCGAGGAAGAGGTTAAAATAGAAGATGATGAAAAAGACGCTGCCGAAGAGGGCTGCCATCTTCAATTTTGTCATGAGGGTGATATAAAACATATTCTGATAACCCACCTCATTAAACCAGAGCCAGTCCGTGATAAGCATGATCGCCTGCATGGAGAGGGTGAATACGCCGAAAATAACGATGAAGAGAAGCACGACCTTGAAGTTTTGCAAACGGGGATGCGGAATTTTGAAATCAGCCATTTTTATTTTCCTCCAGAGTTGCATCGTAGGTAAATGAGCATAAGATGTCAAGAAGCAAAGCAGACGTGTGCACCTTCACTGCAGTGGGACATGAAACCGAAACTGGCCTTTACTTCTACCGGGCAAGATATTATGATCGCGGGGCAGGAATATCCCGATGCGGAACATCGGGGGAACCTCAATTCATTTTTGAATGAAAAAGGATTTAAAAATAATAACTGTGTTCATAGTCGTCATGGGTATTCTCATCGCCCTCTCCTGCGGAGACAATAAAGTCGGCAGACCTTGGGGGATTTCAGATGAGGCGATCAGCGGCATTGTGAAGACGAAACTGGGATGCGATGCAATCAACGTCATCGTTAACAATGTGGGTGCTCCTCAAGCCACATGTGATCAACTGGGAGACTGTAGTGATTATGCTGACGTCAATCTCACTATGGAAGGAGTGTGTGGAGGTAGAACTATTAAGGGGTCATGTATTTTGAGATTATATAAAAGCAAGATGGGTAATTACAGAGGAGAGATGATAGAGGGTTCGGGATAGGGAGCCAAAGGAACGATTGCAACAATGAATAGAACCTTCTCCTTTTTCTCACTTTTTCTCCTTTGTATTCAAATAGGCGCTGCTCCTATCTATAAGGAAAGATGAAATCTATTAGGACATTTCTAATTGTGGTAATTTTGGTCGTAGGTTGCCAGGATCAATATCCGGCATGGCCGGATTATGTCATGACAAGCATGTGGATACCGGCAGACGCGAAGGACATTCGCTACAACAAACTGGATGACTCTTATCAGATCCGATATAAAGTCAATGAATGCTATCCTGGGCGTATTTTCATACGTGGAATGGTTGGTGAGATGACGAGAAAGGGTTGGCAAAGGCTGGATGTTGATTTTCTTGATCCTAAAATTAAATTAAATCATGCTCAATTACCAGGTGATATCTGGAGCCACTTCACAGATAAGAATGCGGGCGACATATATCAATGGTTAGATGATTGGGAGGATTCGCAAAGGAATTTTGTGCGTTATGGATTAAAATATCAAGCAAAGCATACAGCGCCGAAAAATGCGTGTAGCCTTGAGGTAGTCATCATCTATCTATTGGCCGATAGTCGACCGCGAAATATATCACCCGCAATACAGTAAGTAGACCGTTAAAGGGGACGGTTGTACTAGCTCAATAATTCGGGGGACATCTTACTTAATCATGAGAAGACTTGACGGAATTCGATATTTGACGATTAGGGTTGATTGGAGGTTAGGTCCCTGGTTTTGCTTCGGCGAGTTGTTGCCTATTTTTTCCTTTTCTTGAGAGCGTCCACCCTTCTGACGACGAGTTTGTATATTTGCTGCTTGTCTCGTTTACCGATGCCGATTATCTCCACGATTTCTATTTCTCTGCCAATGAGACGATATACTATCCTGTAGGTCTTCTTGGCCACGTACAGTTTATAAAATCCCGTCAGATTCACATTGCCCCGAACCCCCAGAGGTCTTCCCAGAAAAGGATTCTCGGTCAGAGCGTCAATCTTTGATGCCACTTCTTTCTTCACACCGCCATCAAGCGCATCAAATTCCTTAGCTGCTGCCGGATGGAACTCTATTTTAGAGGCCATATTTTTCTTTCATTTTTTCCCAGGAGAGGTTTTTCGCCCTATCATGCCCTGTGAGACGATTCGTAACCATTTCTGCTATCTCAAGATGCTCAAGCACTTCTTCCATATCACGCAGCGACTGGTATTCCTCTACCGATATAATTACCGCTTTGACGGCATTATTTCTCATCACATATACGGGCTCACCTGACTCAGAGACATCACGAATTTTTTTCGTAAGTTTCTTTTGCAGCTCCGTCACGGGAACCATGTTCTCCGTATCTACTCTCATAGCAATTACTCCTTAGATTATTGCCTATAATAATACACATAATTCTACGTATGTCAATATAGAAAGCGTCGGCGTTTCATCGACATTGTCGCACTCGCTATGCACATGAGCGCTTTTCCTACTCCCCTTCACCGTGATTCCTAACCGCATATAAACCACTTTGCATATTTGCTTCCGCGTGCTATATATCGACGCCGTTGATTCGGAGTGTTTGATATTTCACGAGAGGTCTATCCATGCAGAAAGAAGTCATCAAGGCAAACATCGTCGTTTTCATCGCCAGCTTCTGCACACTGGTCATTGAGCTGGTTGCAGGAAGGATCATGGCGCCGCACGTGGGCGTGTCTCTCTACACATGGACAAGCATTATCGGCGTCGTCCTTGCCGGTATCAGCATAGGCGCGTACGTGGGCGGCTTGCTTGCCGACCGGTTTCCCCGGCCTTCGACGCTCGGCTGGCTCCTCTTTGCTTCCGGCATTGGGGCTCTTTCCATATCACCTCTCACGAATCTTCTCGGCGCGGCCCATTTTCAGACGACGCTGATGGTACGGATATTAATCCTCACAACATTTATTTTCTTCATCCCATCCTGCATCCTCGGAATGATTTCCCCCGTCGTCGTCAAGCTTACGCTTCACAACCTCGCGAAGACTGGCAACGTGGTGGGAAAGCTCTATGCCTTCTCCACACTCGGCTCGATCATCGGCACCTTTGCCACGGGCTTCTTCCTCATCTCGTGGATGGGAACAAGGAATTTACTTTTGACTGTGGGAATTATTCTGATAATTTCCGCCATGATCTTCGGCGGGCTTCTCACGAGAAAAAAACGCTCTGCCGTTTTCCTTGTTATTTCTACTGTGATCATTCTTTCACTCACCTGGGTATTCCATGGTTATGCGTTCAAGATGCCTGTCGATGACAAGACATATTTTTTCGAGGAAAGCGACTACTATACCCTTCAGATAAGGAAGTGCCTCACACGAGATCAGCAGACCTGGGCGGATGCGCTGGTCCTGGACCATCTCATACACTCCATAAATGTCTATGACGACCCCTTCCATCTCGATTATGAATACATCAGGATATACGAAGAGCTTATGAGATGGCGGATGAACAGGTCGGGAACCCTCGCGACCCTGTTCATCGGCGGCGGGGGCTATACCCTGCCCCGCGCCCTTGAGTTGATGTATCCCAAAGCGGAGATCGACGTCGTGGAGATTGACCCGGAGATAACGCGGCTGGCTCAGGAATATCTCGGAGTGCCCGGCAATACGCGGATCAGGTCCTTCAATGAAGACGGCCGCTGGTTTGTGATGAATTCAGCCGACGAGGGAAAATATGATTTCATCGTGGGAGACGCCTTCAATGACCTCTCGATCCCTTACCATCTGACGACTAAGGAATTCGCCCTGCAGATGGCGCGGCTCCTGAAACCGAACGGCATATTGATGGCCAATGTGATCGACAGCTACGAGAAGGGACTCTTCATGCCTTCCTACATCCGGACGCTCGAAGAAGTCTTCGGCAGGGGAAACGTCCACCTCGTCTCCCCGAAGCCCGATCAGGAGAATAAGGGCATCAGCACCCGCGTTATCGTGGCGAGCAAGAGTGGCGTTGACATGAATGACTTCGTCAAATTCATCGGGGAAAAAGACGGCAAGGGTGTCATGTCCCACGTTATGCCCCAGGAACGGCTCCAGCAGTATCTCGCCCAGCGGCCTTCGATTGTCCTCACCGATGACTATGTGCCGGTGGACAATCTGACAGCGCCGATCTTCGAAGAACGTTACGGCTACCAAACACATTAGAATTTACTGATCCCGGGAAGAGGAGATATCATGCTTTCGGAGATTCAACTTGACAGGTATGCGGATGTGCTCATCTGGGCATTGAAGGTGGCGAGAAAAAAACCGTTCAAGAAAGACGATACCATTCTTCTCCAGTATGACCGCCAGGCCCTCGGACTCGCGGAAATCCTCTATAATAGGATACTGCACATGGGCATGAATCCGATTCAAAGGATGGGCATGACGGTTCCCATGGAACGCGGCTTCTACGAAGCTGCGAACGGGAGACAGCTCGTCTATCTCCCTCCGGGAGATAAAGAACTTTACAACGGCATTAACGGCCGGATATTTCTCCACGCACCGGACGCCCTCACCCACCTGAAGAACGTTGACCCGCTGAGAATCGGGAAGGTCCTCGTGGCAAGAAAGCCCTTCCGGGATATCCTCAACAAGCGGGAGGAGGAGGGCCTCTATAGTTGGACCCTCAGCACTCTTCCCACAGATGAGCTCGCGAAGCAGGCAAGGATGTCGTCCGCTAAGTATACGGAGCAGATTATCAAGGCATGCTACCTGGATTTTGATGATCCCGTTTCGCGCTGGCAGGCAATTCTCAAGGAAGTCACGGGAATCAAGAGGTGGCTGAACAGCCTCAACGTGAAATCCCTTCATATCGAATCCGAGAATATCGATCTCACGATTAAGCCGGGAGACAGAAGGCTCTGGATAGGCATATCCGGGCATAATATACCGAGCTTTGAAATATTCACTTCGCCTGATTGGCGGGGAACGGAAGGCCGGTATTTTGCGAATCTGCCTTCTTTCCGCAGCGGCAATTATGTGGAAGGGGTGCGCCTGACCTTTGACAAGGGCACGGTTACGAAGATCGGGGCGGATACGGGCGAGGATTTCACCGTCAAGCAGCTTTCCATGGACAGGGGAGCGCGCCGGGTCGGGGAATTCTCCCTCACAGACAAGCGTTTCTCCCGGATCGACCGTTTCATGGCCGATACGCTTTACGATGAAAATCACGGCGGCAGGTTTGGAAATTGCCATCTTGCCCTTGGGTCTTCCTACAGCGTCACATACGACGGAGATCCGGCAGAACTCACCAGAGAAGCAAAAAGGAAGATGGGATTCAATGACTCAGCCCTTCACTGGGACCTCGTTAACACGGAAGACAAGACAGTGACCGCGGCCCTTGCCACAGGGGAAAAGCTTCTCATTTACACAGACGGCGCGTTCAAGCACTGATCCCCACGATGGACTCTTCTGCGGCAGTCATTCCTGGTCTTTCACGTAATTCCCGCAGCGGGGACAAAATATTCTATTGGTGGAATCACAATAGGTATCTTCCATCTCGCATATCGGGCAATAAAAAATGCTGCGGGCATTTGATCCCGGCAGGAACGTGCCGCACAATCTGCAGACCTGCAAATCTTTTTCGATTGTTCCTCTGCAGAAAGGACATTCTTTCATATGTACATCTCACCGTATCGGGGATGGCAGCAGGATATCTGTGGCCGGTTTATATGGCAAGGAAAAAGAAGCGGGGTTCCTGCGTGGTCATCAAACAGAACCATCTATAAAAAGATCATTGATGAACGACCACTCCGTGTTTGCATCTGACGAAATTTCTTCTATCAGCGCTTCGAATTCCTGCCACATGGTTTCGTTCTTAATTTCACAACTGTGCCCCCAGAAGGAAAAGACGCCGACTTTCTCTTTCGCTGTCTTAAACCTGGGCCAGAAATCGGAAGACAGAAAATGACAACTAAAATTATATTCGAGAGGATCGCGGGGCGGAAAGATGCCTTCGTCATTTTGACTGCCTCTGGCCCAGACATAGCCGGCAGACCGGAGGGCGGCTTTTACAGTTTCATTGTGGGCATTGAAAGGATAGCAGAATCCAAGGACAGATTTCTTGAAAATATTCTCTAAAATATCACGGCTCGCTCCGACTTCCCAGGCCAATCGCTCCGCTGAGACATCCGTCAGGCACGGATGGGTCATCGAATGGCTGCATATCTCGAATCCATCGTATACGTCGGGCAACTCGCCTGCAGAGAGCCGCCACACCTCGCGCCCTTCATGAATCCATCCAAACGATCTCTCTTCAAGGTTCAGCCCCGGATTGAGACTGAATGAGGCTTTCGCATTGTAGCCGCGCAGTATATGGGTCAGACGGACATCATCGACGATTCCGTCATCCCAGCATTGAATCACTTTCATCTGAAGTTCGCTTAGCGCCCGGATTTTCTGAATATGCCATGTTCCATGAGAAGAACGACAATAACCCCCACGACAAATCCATTTCCGGCAATGGGCCGCAGGATCCGGGGGAATCCCTGAAAGAAGGCGGCCGGCATGAAGGCTATCACTGTTGCGATAAGAATAGGCATGCCGATAATCATGCCGTCGTCAAATGTCAATTCCCGCAAAGATTCGAAGGCTACAAGGAGACCGGCCGAGACCTGCGAGCACAGCACGTAAAACATGATGCTCCCGATCACAACCGGAGGGACGATCCCCATAAAACCTATCGTCATGGGGGAAAAGGATATCAAGAGCAGAATCGCCGCTGCCGGTAGCAAGGTGAAGCGCGACATGCAGCCTGTAGCAGCAACAACGCCCGCGCTCATGGAATAATTAACCTGTCCTATGACGCCGAAAATTCCTGCCGTGACATTAGCGAGGCCTGTAAAGAAAACGCCACGGTTGATCCTTTTTGCCATGTCTTTAGTGTCTATAAGAGCATTGATGGACTGCATCGAGCCGAGGTCGTTAATCGACAGAGCCACAAAGCAGACAAAGAAGGATATCAAAAGCCCTGCATCGAAAGACAGATGACCGATCATATTCGTAAAAAATGGCGCGATGAATTTTGAAGATGCTACAGCCGTCATATTGAGGTTCTCCGGGAAGATGAAAAAATAGGCGGCGCTCCCGACGAACATCGAGATCATTATCAGAACGGATTTCCATATTCCCGCAAGGAACCGGTGGAGAATCAGCGTAAGCAAAGTAAGGGCCAGGGCATAAACCATATTCACCTGCGGCGTCGTCCCCTGCGGGTCCGACACAAGTGTCATGATGATCGGCGTCAGCGTAAAGGCAATCAACAGGAGCACTACCGCCACAACGCGGGGTGTAAAGAGCCGCTGGAGATGCCCGAATAGACCTGTCATGCCCGCAATACCCAGGATCACTCCTCCGCTGATCACGGCCGTCGATATGGCATCAAGGTCAAATCCGCGGCTGGAAATAATGCCGATGAGGATCACCGAAGAAGGTCCCATGATGAGAGGCAGGCGATGGCCCCAAAGAATTTCGAGACAGAGGAAGACCGCGGTGATGAAGGCCATCTTCTGCAGGTACGCCGTCTGGAAGGCGGGATCGGCCAGGTGATAGGCGGCAGCGATCTTACCTAAAATTATCAGGAAAGGCAGCATGAGGGCGCACCACTGAAGTCCCATCAGCAGAGACTCTCCCAGAGGCGGCCGATCTTCAAGGCCATACTTGAATTTCATGGAATCAATCCTTCTTTCGGATCTCGCATGCGGCTTCTTATTTTGAGGAATCAGGGACGCGAAAGGAAAACTCGTTTAAACAGCCGCGCTCCAGATCAACATGGATCATTCTCTCCCGGAAAATATTCCCGCGCCCCAACAGGATTTTCAGGACTTCCATTACTTGAAAGGCGGCTATGACAAAAGGCGTAACACCGGGGACGCCAAGAACGGCCTGCGGACTTTCCCTGTCTATGCGTTTTGCCTCCTCTGCCCCGTAGATATTCTTAAGACCGGCATCACTCGGGAAAATAGTCATGACCCAGCCTTCAAAACCCGCCAGCGTGCCGTGCACGAGCGGGATTCCCAGGTTTCTTGCCGCCCCTTCCAGAAGAAACCGATCCGGCACATTATCGAGCGCATCGACAATTGCATCAGACCCGGCAAGAATCCCTTCGCAATTGGAAGCATCGAGCTTGATCTGGTGGGGAAAAACATTTACCCCCGGATTGACGGCTGCAACAGCAGAGACTGCTGCGTACACCTTCGGCGTTCCAAGTGTATTGACATTGCACAAAGCCTGGCGGTTCAGGTTCGTTTCATCAAAAACGTCCTGATCGACGACTGCCAGGGAACCGATGCCAACTCTTGCAAGTAACAAAATAACATTTCCGCCCAAGCCCCCGGCGCCGACTACAGCAATCTTCGACTCGGCCAGTTTAAGCTGCTCTTCCGGGGATATTGCATCCAGGTTCCGGATGTAGCGCAATGGATAGATGCCAATTTTCAGCATCTCCATGTATATCTCATGAACACTGATGCGATATTCATCTGCGATCGATAGGGCATCATGATCTTTCAGGGTCTGCAAACTGCGCCCCGCAGGGTCCGTGATGCCTGCGGCTTTATCCCGAATCGATCCATGCAATTCTTTTTTCTTATCCTGATTCACTCTCGTTCCTCGTCAATGCATTGTATTTTACCATGCTGCATATCTCATAGACCATTCCTGTCCGATGGGCAATAAGATAAATCGGTTGACCACTTCACTTTATAAAATGATTGAGGTGCGGAGCAATAAGATTTATAATAAACAATATACTCGTAGAAAATTGTTATCCCGACCACAGTATGAAGGTTGAATTAAATCTATTTGCTTCTCTCGCGCGTTATGCACCGGATAAGACCGGAAGCCACGGACATCTTATTCTGGACGCAGCCGAAGGGACAACGATCATGGAACTCCTCAAGCGCCTGGAACTCCCCCTTGAGAAAATCAAAATGATTTTTTTGAACGGCCTGCACGCCACAGGCGATGAAGTGTTAAAAGAAGGGGACAGGGTGGGTGTATTTCCGCCCGTAGCGGGAGGTTAGACAATTTTCACCTGTAAGAATATATCTCCCCCTCCCCAATCCATTTCCAGAAGTTGTTTGAACTCAAATTTCCGGCCGTCTGCAAGGACCTCCCCGCAGCCTCTTTCGAAATCATCTGCCCGGGCTTTGAGGACATCCTTAACCTTGTTGCTTTCGACCTGGATGCCATGTTCTAAAAAGACCGGCCCCAGTTCCTGAAGCGGCATGTTGAAAAGTTTCACTAAAATCTTGCCGGACTGCATGGAAGCCGATGTTGTCTCCCCCTTGAAAGAGATCTGGTCGCGCATGGCCGCATAGTAGCCCCCTTTGCGCAGCACCGCCCCGGCCAAACCCGGCATGGCGGCGGAGAGGGAAAGCGTGGCTCCATCTTCGATTACGGTTTTCTCCACATCATCGACCACATCTCCATCCAGGAATATCGTTTGGATCCTCTTTTCAAGATATTCCGGCGCCAGGCCGAATTGTTCACAGAGAAATGATTTAACGCTGCATCCGACATATCCCTTGATCCAAAATCCGTTCTGCAAAAGCTGAGAAAAGGCCGGGATCAGGCCGGCTTTGACTGTCAGTGAAATGTGTCTGGGAGAGGTACGCTCGGGAATCGTCCTGCCATGGGATTTCTCAGGATGGGTCATCTACGACACCTCCTCCGGATAAACGAATGGGGTGGTCCGTTTCCGGCCACCCCGTCGAATGCATGCTATGAAAGACTCTTACTACCAGTTGTACACCTTGTCCAGATCTTCGTCCGTCACCTGGAACGTCACATTATGGGGTGGAAGGGGTTCCTTCTTGAAATACTCGGGCAGCCGGTCATGTTTTGCCGTGAAACCCGCGCGGGCATTGAAGTCCCGCTCCATCTTCAGCACACTCTTGCCGAGCGCGACCACGTCATCGGCGGTCAGGTTCAGCCCATAAAAGGCATTGAGCATGTCGATAAGCGCCTGGAATGTGTCCGGCTGATCCAGGACAGCGAAGGCAATGAAGAGACACATGCCTGTGGAGTCAATGGCTGCGGTGGCGATCTGAAGATTTCTCGAGAGGTCGATCTGCCCTTCCGGCTTCAGTGGATCCACATATCCCCCCACCTTGAGGATATTAGTCGCGACTGCATATCCGGCCGTGTGATCGGCCCCCATCGTACTTGTGGCATAGGTGACCCCGATGCCCTGAACAGCGCGTGGGTCATATGCCGGCATGGCCTGACTCTTGACCACGGGTACCCTTTCGATGCCGAACACCTTGCCGGTCACGGCGGCCCCGTTTCCCAGTATCCGCCCCAGGTCTGTGCCTTTCCCTACTTCCTTGACGAGCCTGATCGCGGCCTCGGCATCGCCGAATTTTGCCAGCCCTGCCTCCATGGCAACCCCAATGGTTGCTCCCATCTCGATGGTATCAACGCCATAATCGTCGTCCAGGCGGTCCATCATGGCAATCGCATCCAGGTCATCGATACCGCAGTTCGCGCCGTGGGCCCAGACGGTTTCATATTCCGGTTGCTTGGTCAGGTAATGACCATCCTTGTCCATGTATACACCTGAACATTGGATCACGCACCCCCGGTGACAGCCATGCGTGGGAATGCCGCCGCGTGCCTTTTCCGTTTCCGCCTGCGTTTCCCCGCTGATCTTGGAGGTTCCCGGAAAGCGTCCCACAAGGAAGTTATTGGTCGGATATGCGCCTGCTTCATTGATGACGTTCGCCAGTATGTTGGTTCCGAACGCGGGAAGTCCCTCGCCGGTAACGGGATGTTTCCTGAGGCCGTCAACAAATGTCTTATTGGCTGTTCTGAGCTTCTCCGGGTCTTTCGCAGTGCGATTCGACAAACCCGTATCGTCAAGCACTATGACCTTTACACCCTTGGAGCCCATCACCGCCCCGGGACCGCCCCTCCCGGCATGCCGGGTAGGCCGCTGTTCCATATCGGTAAAGGCCACTGAGGCGGCGGACATTTTCATCTCGCCCGCAGGTCCGATGGAGATGCACGCGATCTTGTCGCCATACTCCTTCTTCATTTTTTCTACCAGATCATAATTGCCGAGCATGCAGAGGCTGCTGTCGGGTGTTATCTTCACGCCGTCTTTGTTGATAAATATTTTATAAAGTTCGCCTGCTTTGGGCTTTCCTTCCAGGATGATCGCCTGATAGCCCAATCTCGCGAGCACCTGGGAGGCCTGCCCTCCCGAGTTGGACTCTTTGATGCCGCCTGTCAACGGACTCTTGCAGCCCACTGAGATGCGGCCCGATTGAGCGGCGCTCGTTCCGCTCAGCAGTCCCGGCGCGATAACAAGCTTATTGTCCTCGCTCAATGGATGACATAACGGGGGCACTTCCTTGGATATAACGGAGGAGGTGAGCGCCCGTCCTCCCAACCCTGCATATTCCCCCGATGGAACAACACTTACTTTTGGACCGCCACTGGCCCCCATATCGATTCTGAGAATGTTCATACATGCCCTCCTTTCCCGGTGAGATCTCGCGAAGACTCAAGGACACACCCGTCCTAAATCCTGGCAAGAGTTATAGGTAAACAAAAGAGTAGATTCATTCCCTCATTGAAGCTCTCCGCAGCGAGCTGCGGAGGATCTTCGATTCTTAAGGAACAGTACCGTTCGTCATTCGCTCGCTTACCCCGCAGCAAGCCGCGGGGAATGCGCTCGCTACCGAATTCAAATGGTCAAAAGCATGAAAAGAAGAAACTAGTGATAAACGAGACGCAAGAATGTTTCTATTCTACCTATGCAGCGAAGCTTGTCAATATGTCAGAAAACACATAACAGCCAGGAATGCGTGCGGAATCTGCCACTTTTGCATCTGCTGCGACCTCTGAAAAAACTTGTTTACAAGAATAATTATTATGTTATAATCATTCTAAATTAGAAGGAACGCAGAATGACATTGAAGAAGACATACCATATGAAACTTACGCCACAGAGGCTTGCTATCCTCGAATACCTCGAGGGCAATAAGGCGCATCCTTCCGCAAGCGATATATACAAGGCAGTATCTGAGAAGTACCCGATGATGTCCTTTGCAACGGTGTATAATACGCTCGATACCTTAAGAGGGAAAAAGCACGTTCGCGAATTATCAATTGATTCTCAAAAGAAGCGTTTCGATCCGAATCTAAAACCGCACCATCATTTAATATGCCTGGAATGCAGAGCGATTACCGATGTTCACCGGAATTTTGCGCTGGATTTAACGGACAGCGAAAGATTCGGTTACGAAATAACTGGAAACCATGTTGATTTTTACGGAGTTTGTCCGAAGTGTAAGCGGGGAAGAAGGTCCAAAATATAATTGTTAGGAGGTGGAATGATGTCGAAGACAGAACAGTATCTGAAAGAAGCATTTGCGGGTGAGTCTCAGGCGAATCGCAAGTATCTGGCCTTTGCCGCCAAGGCCGACCAGGAAGGCTATCCCCAGGTTGCCCGTCTCTTCCGGGCTGCGGCGGAGGCGGAGACGATCCATGCCCATAGCCACCTGCGGGCGCTCAACGGCATAAGGAGCACGAAGGAAAATCTTATCGAGGCCGTAGCCGGCGAGACCCATGAGTTCACGAAGATGTATCCAGAGATGATCGAAGCAGCCAAGGCGGAAGGACATAAGGCGGGACTGAGATCATTCAGCTATGCCAATGAGGTGGAAAAGATTCATGCTCAGCTCTATCAGAGTATTCTCGACAGCCTGGGGAAAGCTCAGGAGTCCTATCCCTATTATATCTGTCCGGTCTGTGGAATGACGGCGGAGAAGGAAGCGCCTGCCATATGTCCCGTGTGCGGGACCAAGGGATCGTTGTTCCGGCGTGTCGATTGATTGCGAATTCGGTAGCGAGCGCATTCCCGTAGCTTGCTGCGGAGAGCTTCAATGCAAAGTTTCATCACTACACAGTCTCCAAAGGAGACATAAACATGGAAACAGAACATTTACCCATATTCCTTGAGAAAAAGAATGGAAATGTGAACGGCACCTGGATGCACGCCGATGCGCGTATTAACGCGAGGATTCTGCCTCTCGCCTATACCTCGGATCTTGGCATTCTCAGGCTCATGGTTATCAACCTTGATAAGGCCGCGGACGTGCTTAAGAAAAAGGGGTTGATCGTCAGGCAGACGGCCGATGCCGTCGAAGTAGTTCCAGACGGGTCATGCGGACTCCTGGATATTCTCAGGATGCTCGCGGAGCATGGTGTCGACGCCGAATTGACTGGCATAATACCGGGGATATATCAGGGCTGATGATATCTATTCCTGCCGGTACGGCAGGCACAGGTGCAAATTACGTACTGAGGCTCCGGTAAAAATCGGCCTGATAAGTCTCATCCAACGGCCGCCGGGGCCATTCTTTTTCCGTCAGGTAGTGGATATATTTAAGCGTGACAAATCCGTCAAACCAGCGGTGGAAGGCGGCAAGCACCGCGTCTTCGGTCTTATATTGCCGCTGGAACCGTCCCCAGATGTCAGGAAATCCGCGACTCTCCAGAAATTCCCTGGTCGAGGGATTCTTAAGTTCGGCGTAAATCCGGTCAGCCCCGGCATCAGTATAAGTTGATACTGCCGTAAGGAGTTCCCGCAGACACATGAACGCCCGAAAATCATATGCCAGGAGAGGCCCTCTACCACTGACGGCTGCTTCCGCCATGCGCTTGCCGGTGCCGAATGGTACACGCCGGGAAATGCGCGCGGAAGGGAAGACCATTGTCTTTTGTATTTCACAGATAGCGCCCTTTTTCGCAAGCTCTACACAGAAGTAGAAATCCTCTCCCGCCTGCCTGCGGGCGGAGAAGCCGCCGGCGCGGATATAACCGGAAGCGGTAAAGCAGAGGCAGGAGCCAATGGTATGAAAGGCGTAGGATGAACCAGCCCAGCGGAGACCCTCAACATAGTAATTCAGAAATGCTTCGTACTCGTCAATGGCAGCCTGACTCTCGGCCGAATCCGCCTTTTGGTGTTTGAAGGAAATGACTCCTCCCGTGCATCCGCTCTTCTGAAGCTCGTGCCCCGCGGTCTCCAGGTAGTCGGGGGATACGACAGTATCCGCATCAAGACTGAAAAAAATAAAATCATCGAGGGCAATCGCTTTGCCCAACTCCAATAAAAAGGCAAGCACGCTGTCGCACCCTATCTTACGGGCAAGCCCCACGCCACCCCGGGGAGGAAGTTCATGTCCCGGAGAAGACGCATCGATCCAGGCAAGCGGAAGCGTTCCATCCGCACTCTTATCTTTTAGCCAATTCAGAGTGAGCGCGTTATCATATATCTGTTCCGTGAGTTCAATCTGATTTGCTGCGTCGCCCGATTCCCGCAGGCGGTTATTCACGACCACCAGGACAAGGGTGTCGCCGAGAATATCCCGGGGCATGCTGCTCGAAAGTGATTCGATAGTCAAGGGCAGGTGCGCCCTTTCCGCCAATGCAGGGATCACTACTGCGCGCCGATAGTTCCGGCTGCGGTCGAACCGCCCTTCAATAGGACGGACTGCCGCCCTCTTCTTCATATATTTCACTTGAATTCCCTTATCGCGCTTTTTCATAACCCGTGATTCATTACCACGCCGCTCCTCATGGTGGCAATGCAGTATTCGTGACAAAATTTTTCTTGACATTAGAACGTCGGTTCTAATAGAATTCCATCATGGAAGAAGGAAGAAGAACAATCAAAACCGTAGAGAAACAAATCGCCGCATCTTTCCGGGAGAACAGGCGGATGCCGACGTATTCCGAGATGCTCCATATCCTCGGTGTGCGGTCTAAGAGCGTTGTCCATTTCTGGGTAAATAAGCTTCTCGCCAAAGGATTGCTGGAAAAAGATGCGCAGGGATATTTGAGGCCGGCGCGCCGCTCGCTTGCCTTGCCCATGGTCGGAGATGTCGCCGCCGGCTTCCCCTCTCCCGCTGAAGAAGAAATCCGTGATGTCATCTCCTTCGATGAGTACCTTATTGCCCGGCCGGGATCTTCTTTTCTTCTCACCGTCAGCGGCGACTCCATGACGGGAGCGGGCATCATGGAGGGTGACCTCGTCATTGTGGAAAAGGGGCGGGAACCGCGAAACGGCGATATTGTCATTGCTGAAGTGGACGGTGAATGGACGATAAAATATTTCCGGAAAGAAGGAAGGAGTACCATCCTCGAGGCAGCCAATCCGAAATATAAGACCATCAGACCGAAATCACAACTGCGCATAGGCGGCGTCGTTACGGCAGTGATAAGAAAATACTATAAGTAAATTTATTGATGCTCTCCGCAGCAAGCGGAGGTGTTTGCGCTCGCCACTGAATTCACCTTTTGCATTTTCAGGATACTTAAGATGATACTCGTGAAATTACTATTAGTAGCTATTTTGGGTTTCATAGTCGGATGTGGCGTCTTTTACTTCCGTCAGGAGAACATGATCTTTTATCCTGAAGCGCTCCCGCCCGATTTCCAATATAGTTTTCCCACCCGGTTTGACGAAGTAACTCTCAGCGTTGACAGCGCTGCCATTAACGCCTTGCATTTCAAGACAGACAATCCCAAAGGGGTCATTATCTATTTCCATGGAAACGCGGGAAACCTAAGCAGCTGGGGTGAAGTCGCCCTCGATTTCATGAGGTTGAATTACGATGTGCTCATACCGGATTACAGAGGGTATGGAAAGAGCACGGGAAAGATACGCAGCGAGAGGATGCTGCACGATGATGCGACGGTTGCCTACGACTATCTCAAGGCGCGCTATCTCGAAAATCAGATCATAATCTACGGAAGGTCAATCGGCACGGGGATTGCCGCTTATCTCGCAAAAGAGACGAAGCCGCGCATACTTATCCTGGAGTCGCCGGTTTTCAACATGCGGGACCTCGCCGGCTATCATTATCCATTGATGCCGGGGCTGCTCGTCGCTTCGCTCCTTAAGTATCCAATGCGTACAGACTTGTGGATTGCCAAAGTCGCCTGCCCTATTTATTTATTCCACGGCACTGCAGACGATGTTGTCCCCTACAGTTCGAGTGAAAGGCTCATCAAGCTTGCCAGAACGGAAAGCCGGTTAATCTCAATTCCCGGAGGCGGGCATAACAATCTGGACGCATTCGCGCTCTATCACGAAGAACTGGAGCGCATTCTGAAGTAGGAAAATCTATCGCAGGCGCGCTGCGCCAATCAATGCCTGTAGCTCTCACGGGTGCCCCTGTGATAAAGGAAAAAAATATGCCCTTCTGGATCATAATACTTCTTGCTACCATGGGGATTCTCGTCGTCTGCAAGTTTCTCTTCGCCTTTTCCCTTGTCTCCGTGTTCCCGATTACACAGGGAGCCATGTTTCACCCATCTGCCCGTGTAAGGGTCAGGACATTTCTCGATCATGTACCGATGAAGGCGGGTGATCTTCTCGTTGATGTCGGGTGCGGGGACGGGAGGGTTCTCAGGGCTGCGAAGAGGCGCTATGGTGTCCGGGCGCTGGGGTTTGAGGTAAACCCCCTCGCTTATATGCTGGCGCGCCTCCGCACCATCGGGTTGGAAGGGATTGAGGTGAGGTTCAAGAATTTCTGGAATGTGAATGTCGGAGATGCCGACGTGGTTTTCTGTTATCTTTTCCCTGACGTCATGGCCAGGCTCGCTCACAAACTCGAAAAAGAGCTTCGTCCGGGGACCCGCGTCATTTCCTGCAATTTCCCGCTTCCGGGATGGAGGCACAGAGAATTACTTTATCCCGAATCCCCCATCCATGCGGATCCCATCTATCTCTATCAGATTCCTGCCCTCAGTCCACATCCAGGCGGACGTTGTACGTGTAATCCCGATTGGCCTCGGTCTCATAATGCTTAATGTTGTAAAAGATGGCAAAGTCGTAATTATTAGTGGCATAGTAGGACTTGCTTAAACCCAGGTAAGCCTCGGCGAAATTAGGATCGGCAGCGATGGCCTTTCTGAACTGTCCAATCGCGTCTCTGTGCTGACCCTGCGAGGCGAGGGTTAGACCACTCGTGTAATAGGCAATAGCCTCATCGCTGCTCTGAGGATTGATGCCGACGTAGTGCGATGGTAACGACGCGCAGCCCATTGCAACAAGTAGAAAAATCGACAATAAACATAAATGAACCTTTCTCATTGCCCCTCTCCTTTCATGGCGGTGCCTTATTGATGTATTGATGCTCTCCGCAGCAAGCTGCGGGAAATGTGCTCGCTGCCGAACTCAAACTTCGTGCAGCGGTTAAACCCGTATGCTGAAAAAATGCAGCAATATTAAGGCCAAGTATAAGATAAACAAAGTTTTATGTCAAAGAAAATGATCCCTTGTATTTATATCGGCACATCGGGCTGTAATTATGAGCACTGGAAAGATATTTTTTATCCCGCCACATTTGCTGAATCGGCATGGCTTCAATTCTACGCCCAACGCTTCACACCTGTCGAAGTACGCCCCGGAAAATGCGGCGAGATTAAAAGAAATACTGGCCTCAGACTGATTTTTATTCTTCCGTTAATCTATCGATTTCTTTCCATTCCCCTTTATCAAAGTCCATTAGCTCTGCGGGCCTGAATAATCCCTTGTACCGCATCGCACTGATCTCATTTATGCAATACCCGAGGTAGTAATATTTTAGACCTCTCTCGCGGGCCCACTCGATCTCCTTCATGATGGAAAAGGTTCCAGGAGAGAAGGAACTGAACCGCGGCTCGAAAGAAAAGTAGATCGTGGAGAGGGATATTTCTCCGAGATCAAGGAATCCGTTCCCCGCAAGCCTGCCGTCGATAAATAGCGCCGACACGAGAAGCCGCGTCGGCGACACAAAAAATTCATTGAAGTATCCATTCAAATCACACGGGGGCTTATGATATCGGGCACGCAGGAACCTGTTGTAGAGCGAAAGGCTCTTTTTGATATACTTGACGGCAAACTCCGCAGGATCGAACACCTTGAATTCAGTTCCTGCGTTTTTTCTAAGGACGCGACGCTGGCTCTTTGAAGGTTCGAACTTCTCCACGGGCACGCGGATGGGAAGACAACGCCGGCAATTGCCGCAGCTGTTGCGATAGAAATACGATGAGACATGACGCCAACCCCGTGCAAGAAATTCATCGGTCTGCCGCGGGGAAAGATTTGTATTCCACAAAAAGGCCTCTTCCACAGGGGCCGTGATTTCAGGAAAATACGTGCATGGCCTGTGTGTGATGCTGCTCAGATCTCTAAGGAAGTCACGGTTCCTTTTCATCGTTGTTAACTTTACCTGTGAGCGCTCTTTAGGCGCTCTCCAAAGCTCCTACACAGCTCTTGTTGTACGGCGCCGCACCGATATTCTCTGGAAAATCAAACCAGCGAGTCTATTTCAAGCTTCGGCTCCAGGATTTCATTGACCCTTTGAAGATTTTCAAACGAAGAATATACGGCAATGACCGCCGTTTCCGCTGCCCCTGCGAAATAACGGGAAGCTGCTTCCAGCAATAGCTCCGGCGTCATGTCAAGGATCATGTGCCTGAACTTCAGGCGGTCTCCATCCGTGAGGCCTGTGAAGTCGCGAATCATTGCGACATATCCCTTGCTCGAGGGATCCATGGGTTTGTCGAGAGAACCTATCGTTCCGATAACAGTCTTCTCCAGTTCCTCTCCGGAAATCTTATTCTGCGAGATGAATTCCTCTGCCATGCGGTAAACATTCAGGGTGTTGATTATGTTTGGGTCCCTGTATGAGAGCAAGGCGAAGGTGCCGCTCGTCGGATCATATTGCGACATGCCCCCATAGGCTCCCCCCTGAACCCTGATATGCTTGTACAGATACCCGCTCGACAATTCTCTGGCCAAAACAAACATGGGAGCGGAAAGTGGATCGGCGTATGCCGGGGCCTGAAAAACTTTTGCCACATACGAAACCTGGGCGGGAATGGCGATACCCGCATGAACCGTTGACCGAGACGGGACACTCTTGTTTCCTGTACCGCCGCCGCCGGATAAGCGCCCGACGAAACCAGCCGCACTTTCTCTCAGAAGTGAAAGGCCTTCTGCATCTGCCGTTAAATTAATATGCAGCCTGTCTTTTCGGAAAACCATATGTTGCAGAGAAGTCACTCTCTCGAGAAGTTCCTTTTTTCTTTCGTCGAATTTATCTGCTATCGCATTGACAAACTTAAGCTGCGTCCTGCCGTGCCACTGTTCGTCCCTGTATGCCGCTACGGATAAAGCCTGACTTGCCGACCTCCGCGCAAAAGTATGGCCCGAAGGAATAACGGAAGCCTGAATGTCATTTCTTCTTTCTGCAATCAACTCACGCATCCGGGTTTCATTCGACATATCCCCTGCTGTGAGGATATCGGAGATTATGCCCACTGCGTCCGCAATATTCCTGTGGAGGGCCTTGACACGGAAGATCAGTTTCTGCCAGTTATTCCTGCCGTCCACGGTCATGCCCGCAGACAGATGATAACCGATTCCCCCCGTCTTCAATACAATGCGTTTTGCCATTTCTGTGTAGTCGAAGCCAGCCGCCCCCATGTTAGCAATCAGCTTTGCCAGGAGGGGGAGATAGGGCTGAAGGTCTTCCGATATGTCGGACACATCAAAGGCGAGATCGAGGTAGGCGATGCAATTGGCAAAGATGTCATGCATCATAACCGGGACATTTTCAATTGCCTCTTTTGTCGTGGCAATCGTCTCTATCGAACGCGATATGTCGCCGATGCTGAGCCTTGGCAGCGCCGACGCCGCCTCAGGCGCATCCGGCTCAACCTGGAATTTTTTCAACGCCTGCGCATCCGTCCTGATCTTTCTTAGATCGTCGCCGGAAAGCGATGCCTTGAGCAAAGCCATCTTCTTCTTGAAGGCTTCCTCCTGTGCCGCCTGATATGTCGTACTTGGCTCCATGACGGAGAGCAGTCGGTGAGGATTGTCAAGAAACCATTCCCGCACGATCTCCTGAAAAAGTTCCGGGTTCGCTTCCCATTTCCTGCGGATGTTTTCGATCGCCCGCGGGAAATTCATACCCTCGATGGGATCACCATCATACAGCCAGGTGTGGTAGGCTCTTCCCATGAGTATGATCCCGTATGGATACGTGCTGCGGATAATTTCCTTGCCGTTGAATTCCACCTGGTGAAGAGTCCCTTCGACGAGGGCACGGTCAAAACCGGATTTTGCAATATCCTTTAGCGTATCGATGATCAACGCTTCGATGCTCTCGGCTTTATCAGGATCAGCACCCCGCAGACCGACGATAAATGCTATCTGCTTGAGATCTGGCTCCACTCCCGTAAGCGGAGACAGGTCTTCACCGAACCCGGAATCGATGAGGGCCTTACGCAGGGGTCCGGCGGCGCTTCCAACCAGCATACCCGAAACCATCTGAAGGAGAAGCGCTGTTTCATACTCGACGTTTTCCGCCATCATCCATCCAATGTTGACGGCTGTCTTTCTTCTCGGGTCGTCTTCTTTGGCGATAGGATAGAAGCCGTGGATGGACGCGGGCTCCTGCCATCTTGATTGACTCTTGATGGTCGAGTCCACCTCCACACGATCGAAGCCTGCAAGCATCTCTTCCAGAAATGCCAGGTGGTCTGCCGTTGGAATGTCGCCATAGAGGAGGAAGCGCGCGTTTGTCGGCGAGTAGTAGGCGCGATGGAATGCTTTGAACTGCTCATATGTGAGAAGCGGGATATCGTCGGGGTCTCCTCCTGAGTCGAAGGAATAGGGGGTGTCGGGATAGAGATGCTGCTGGATGGCCTTGTACATCAGGGCCTCGGGGGAGGAATAAGCGCCCTTCATTTCATTGAAGACGATCCCCGAAATGATAAGTTCGCTTGCCGAATCTTCCGGATTGGAGAATTCGAGATGGTGACCTTCCTGACAGAACGTCTCCCTCAACAGACGGGGTCTCAGCACCAGATCCGTATATACGCGGGCAAGATTGAAGAAGTCGGCCCTCACCTGACTCGCCACAGGATAGATGGTCTTATCAGGATACGTAAAGGCATTGATAAAAGTCTGCAGCGACCCCCTGTGCAGTTCGTTGAAGACATCCCTCAGCGGATATCGCTCTGAACCCGCAAGCACGGAGTGTTCAAGAATATGAGGAACGCCCGTGGAATTTTCCGGCGGTGTGCGAAAACCTACGGTATAGAGATTCTCGCGGTCATCGCAGTGAAGGTGAAGCACTTTCGCGCCTGTTATTAGATGCTCCAGTTCATATGCGGTTATCCGAATTTCCGGGATCTGCAAAACGCGGAGGACATGGAATCCATGAAGCAGGACTCCTTCATTAAGCGTCGGGGCAGGACATTCATGGGATACTGTCATCTTGCCGCTCCCGGATTCTGGTCCACTCTTCTCTGGGTATTACTCAACAGATATAATCCGACCATGTGATCGTTCCCCTGTGATTGTATGTGATGTTGTCCCGGGTCTGTATTTAGCCTGTTTCAATCATCTTCTTGAAAGATTAAGTCGTCTGGAAAAAGACAGGTCTCATGGATTAAATATACCAGAGTCAATACTGGCATGGAAAGACAATTTTTGTGGAAACGCGAGAGCAGTGGCGGGATGAAATAAATGCCCCTTGTCCGTGACAAAAAAAGGTTCATCCGGTTCTTGCATACTTCCTGAAATCAAGCATCCAGTGATTTTGATAGGCCTACATCCTTTCAAACGGAAATGATGATCACTATCGGTGCCACACCCCACCTTTTGCGGTCAAGATGTCCTTGACTTACAAGAACGTTCTTGTTACACATCCAACGTACAGAAGAAATATCTTATCAAATTTTTTGTGAGTGAAAATGGTTATGGAGGGTTAATCCCCTTGGAAAAAACAGGAGGCAAGAAAAGATGAAGAAGGTATTGGTGATTGTAGTTGCTGGTCTGTTTGCGTTCAGTCTCACTGGGATCGCGATAGCCGAAGATACGGCAATTACGGGCAAGACTATTGTATGCCCGCCTTCAGTTAATATAGCCTTCCACATAAACCCCATTCCCGCTGGTGGCTGGTGGGATCTAGTCATAGGTGGGCATGTATTAAATATTACATCTTTACAGGTAGTAGGCGGTCACTTAAGGTGCATATATGGTGTGGTGTCTGCGAATACGATTTACGATGAACTCATCCAGGATACACCTTTGGGTTATTCCTGTGTCGCGGACAACGACAAAAAGGAGTTTCGTTGTCAAAAAAGCACCGTGCCTGTAGCTTCGCCACCGCAAAAAAATACCCCAAAAATCGGTGGCAAGTAGTTGCAATAGGCTCGAGTTAACTTAAATAAGGGCATCAATATAGAAAAAGGGAAAGCGCCCGTTGTTTCTCAGCGTGCCATTAACCACCGCGGCTTTTTTATTGAAACCTTCCTGGAAGCAGTAGGGCGCGTGAACATCTCATAATACAATCTTTCAGATGGCAATCTGCAAAACTTTTAATAATCTTAGCTCATCGATCAGTATTTTAACAAATGCAGGATGTAAAATTTAGGTAAGACCAGTCCCATTCAGGGAATATTCATTACAATTATCTTTTAGTGGACATACTGTCAGATCCATGAACATTGCCCTCATCATACCCGTGAACAGCTCTGATAACTCGCGGAGCTTTTATGATTATAAATTCTTCTCAACTTTTTTGCTTTCCAGGAAATATATATCCTATCTACTTGCAATCCCCACCCTGGCATCTTTAACCCCTTCATACCACAAGCTCAGGGTGTTCGATGAAAACATTGATGATATTGATTATGAATGGCAAGCCGATCTTGTCGGAATCAGCGTAAGGACCATGTTTGCAAAGAGGGCATATGAGATATCGGATATGTACCAAAAAAAGGGGTGTAAGACCGTTCTCGGAGGCATACATCCCTCGATGTGCCCCGAAGAAGCCATGAATTATTGCGATTGCGTTGTTATCGGCGAGGCGGAGAATGTCTGGGGTATGCTTCTGAAGGATGCCGAACAAGGTCAGCTGAAAAGAATCTACAGGGCCGAATCTCTTGTCGATCTATCCTCCGCGCCTTCTATATCAAGATCGTGTTTGTCAAGAGCCCGATATCTGCAGGATATTATACAGACCACTAAGGGGTGCCCATTCCACTGTGAGTTTTGTTCAGTGCATGCCTTTGATGGACAGAAAATCAGGAATAAATCCATAGAACAAGTCATAGCCGAGATTAAAGACATCAACAGCTCTCTTTCCAAATATAAAAAGAAAAACGCCATCTTCTTTGCTGATGATAATATCATCGCCAATAAAAAGTTTGCCAGTGAATTGTTTGAAGCCCTCAAACCGCACAATATTAATTGGATGTGTCAGGCATCCATTAACATTTCCAAAGAAGATGAACTCTTGGGCCTCATGCGCGACAGCGGATGCGGCGCCATTTTTATCGGAATTGAGTCCATGTCAAAAAAAAACCTTGAGGTTATGCGCAAGGAGATCAACCAGCAGTGTGATTATACCGAGGCCATAAGAATTATCCAGTCATACGGCATCATGGTGCACAGCTCATTTATCGTCGGGTACGATCATGACTGCGAATCAGCGTTCGATGAAATGATAGACTTCATTCAGGAAACCAAGCAGCTTATGCCGCTTATAAACATCCTTACACCTTTCCCGGGAACTGAGCTTTTCAAACGCATGGAAAAGGAGGGCCGGATCCTCCATAAGGACTGGAGCAGGTATGACACCAAACATGTGGTCTTCCAACCTCACAAACTGTCTCCGCAGGAATTGGAGGCAGGATATTGGAAAATAGTCAGGGAGGTGTATTCATTTGATGCCATCTGGAAGAAACTCAACTATTACTGGGAGATCGATTTCTGGAAACGTGCCAATGAGCTTGATCCTGTGAAGTTCTCCTACCGTCTCATTTTTGCATTGCGTCTCTTTTCCCTGCTCTTTTCCCGCAATATCAATCGCTCGAAATTCATTATTAAAATACTGCCAAAGGTATTTGACAGGCGAGCCAGGATATCCTCAATCCTTGCCCTGATGGCCTATAATGACTTTGCTTACAGTCTGTAGAAATGCGCTGTCGCCAATGCGTTTCACAACCTATTGAAGCTCTATAATTAAACAACGTGCCGATAAAGCTCCGCTTGTATGTGCCTGGTAAGTTGCCGGTTTTCCGTGGGTGCGGCATATGCCATATCATACCTGAACCTGTCTGCTTATACAGGATACGTCATCCGGAAAACACTGATTATTATCACAACGTAGAAGATGGTTTTGAATCGTTTTTTAAATATTTGTGAAGAGAGATTCGAGAAACAGTATGGTTTCTTCCGGCCTTATCTTCAGCAGGTTATTTATCGGTGTCTCGATTGCTGCGATCTCCACAACGGCTTTGCCCGCGTGAAGTGCAGAGACTGCGGCCATGAGTAACTGCTTGCCTTCTTCTGCAAGCATTACTGCTTTCAAACCATAATCTTCGATCTTATTCATACTGTGAGGTTGAGGACTTGTAGGTGAACGAGAGAAGTACTCATAAACCGGGAGAAAAAAATTAAGCCCCTCTATCCGGTAGCAGAGGGGCTTTTGGCGGGTATCACAGATCGTGAAAAGTGTTTTATGTCGTCCGCAGGGTCGGAACGATCTCAGACATCCTTTCTTTTCAACCAGGCGTTCTGATACAGCCTGCCGATGCAGGCAAATATGGCCAGGAAGAACAAACCGAACATAAAGTTTGGAGAAGTGCCGAGAAGTTCGTCCAGTTTGTGTCCCACATAGAGGAAGAGGAATGAGGCAATCACGATGACGAACCCCCATGAACTCAGCATGAAGATAGCGCTGTACATCTTACGGTCCTGTTGTGTCTTGCTCGTCATTAACATGGCCTTAACCTCCTTTCCCTCAAGATCGATAGTCAAACTACCCTAAACGCCGGGCCCGTTAATTTCCTTAGCTTACCAAAGTCTTGATGGTATTGAAAACCGGCGCCGTGAAGAGGGCAATCAGAATCGTATACATAGCGAAGACGCCCATCAGCTCGCCCGTGTATATCTTCTGATATTTTTGCTTCAGAGAGATGATCGTCATCCCGCCAACAATCAGACAACCAAGCTGAAAATACGGGAATTCGCTTACACCTGTAGCGGTGTACTCGGCAAAGCCGAATGTCGCCGTCACAAGAACTACAAATACCGCCAGGACTAATGTCTTAAATATTTTTTTCATGATCTGTTTACTCCTTTTTTTCTGATTTGTTTTGCCTTGTACAAATGAAATATCCATGCCAACTTGGCAAGCGTCTGCATAAAAAATTATAACATATTGATTATGCGTGCCTATTGTCGCTTGAGATGAATTCACGGCCGGCCATCAGACACCTGAATGAGGAGTATTATTTAAAGAAATATTAAACGGCATTGAATGAATTGTGCAAAGAGAGTGGAGAATTCCGGCGTTCATCTCCCGAAGTTGTTTCCGGGATTTCGGATGTGAGAAACAATTCTCAGCGACTTATGCAGGCCGTCATTTATCTTCGTCGAAAAGAGCCGGCAAGGCTATCCCGGCGTTCTCCCGGATGGCTTTGTCATACAGATATGACATTTCATTTGGTTCCGGGTTAATTTCTATGCAGTGGGCCCCGCTCTCCTTAGCAATTTTTGGGAAACCGGCTGCCGGCCAGACCACACCGGATGTGCCGACGCTGATAAAGAGATCGCTTCGCCTGACAATCAAATTAGCTTCGTTGACGACGTCCTGATTCAGCATGTCGCCAAACCACACTATATCAGGGCGGAGCCAACTGCCGCACTTGTCGCACTTGCAGCTCTTGAAGGTTTCTCCCATATCGTCGAATATTCCATGGGAAGGGCAGCGTACGCGCCAGAGACTGCCATGCAGTTCTGTGACGTTTCGGCTTCCCGCCCGCTGGTGCATTCCGTCTATGTTCTGGGTCACTGCCCTCACCTGGGGATGCATCTTTTCCAGTTCTGCTATAACATAGTGCCCCGGATGCGGCCGGCATGACAATACAGATTGTCTCCTCAGTTCATGAAACTTGAGCACCTTATGCGGATCCCTGTCAAATGCCTCCTGGCAAGCGTATTCCTCCCAGTTGTACTGGCTCCAGATACCGCCCCTGCCGCGATAAGTGGGGACACCGCTTTCCGCGGACATTCCCGCACCGGTAAAAAAGACGATGCTTTTATATTTATCGGAGAGTCCCACTATCTCAACCTCTAAGCAACCATTGGTGGACGAACGCTCCCACCAGCCAAGTGCCAAAGCTCACGCACAACACGACACCGATGGGATAGTGCCTTGCAAAAGAGATATAGGCGGCGACAAAAAAAAGAATACTCGGTATTATTCCCCATAAGGCTGCCCTGGTAAAGTCTTCCATCAGCTTGAAATTTCCCGGATTGTCTGAATAGATCCAGACCAGAATGATGACGCTGACGATAGGCATCGTCGCGATGAGGCCGCTGAGCGAGGGAAAGCCCCTGCCGATCTGCGTGCAGACAATGATGATGGCGACGCTTATCGCTATCTTTACGAAAAATTCCATACGCCCTCCTATCAGAAGGATGAGACTCCTGCCCTATAGTCCAATTTGAGAGGATAGTTCAAAGTTATCTATTTGTCAGGCTCTCTGAACACGGCATTCGGATTGATCAAGGGGTCATGGGCGCACGCAAAACAGTAATAAGCGGGCCAGACACATCCGCAACCGGAACCAATCAATTCGAAGCAGGCGCACTTTTCACACAGAGATACAGAGCAACCCAGACACTGTGCAAAAACTTTTGCCTTTACGCAGATTCCACAGAGAACATCGTTTTCCATGATATGTGCCTATCCGAGTGACTGATAATCAGCGCACGTAAGCCGTTATCTCTCTTACGCCCTTCCGGGGCGTCGGTGAAGAACCTGCTAAAGGTTTGCCGAGGCATATGAGCGCAAGGGGTTCCTTAGCCTGATCGATCTTCAGGATCGTCCTTATAGTTTTCTTCTCGAAGAGGGTGAACCAGAGCGTCCCGAGTCCCAAGGCATGGGCCGCAAGAAGCATGTTCTGGATTGCCGCTGCACACCCATGCTGGTAGGCGAGTCCTCCTCCTTCCAGAAACATATCTGCCCCCGTCTTTTTCGGGTCGCCGATCACTGCTATAATGACCGGCGCCTCATTGACAAAGCCAATCTTATAGCGGTCAACCCACTTCCAGCCGCTCTTTTCAAACAGGGCTTTTCTGCATTTTTCAGATTCGGTAAATATGTTATTCTTAATCTCACTATTTGTAACAACGATGAATTCCCAGGGCTGGTTATTCGCCGCAGACGGAGCCCACGTGGCCGCCTCCAGTATCTTATCAAGCACTTCGTTACTTACCGGATCAGGCATAAAATTCCTGCAGCTTCGCCTTTCCTTCATAGCAGTGAAGATGTCCATATCTTTCCCCCTTTTCGAGTGATGAAATCTACCTTTAAGTAGAAAGCAGTGCTGTCGTTCCGGTCCTTCTTATGCAAGCGGGATTTTCTGTCTTGCCGTTCCGCGCAATGGCAGGCAACCCTTGCAAGACATCGTATAGCTTTATCTTATGCAAAAACAAGAATAAAGTAAAACAGCCGAAATGTGAATAGGAGCAATGACCTACTATTTTACATTCCTTTAACTACTATTGTATCTTATGCCTTATCCGTTAAAATGGATGCAAATATTATATGAAGGCAAATATTATATAACGGAAATGGGAAGAATCAAAATATTCATTATCGCGGCGCTCTGGCTTGTTCTTGCCCTTGCGCCAAGGGCGGCTCTGGCCGGTCCACCGTTTAAGACCGATGATCCGGAACCGGTGGAATACAAACATTGGGAATTATATCTCGCTTCGCAATACATCAAAGACCGGGACCAGGTCTCCGCCACATTGCCCCATATTGAAGTTAATTACGGACTCGTGCCAAATCTCCAGGTCCATTTGATCGCCCCTCTCCAATACGTGAAACCAGAAGGAGAGGGTTCTCAGTATGGCTACGGGGATACGGAGTTCGGCATGAAGTATCGTTTCATCCAGGAATCGAAGTACGTTCCTCAGGTGGGAATATTCCCGCTCATCGAGATACCGACCGGCGATGTTACAAAAGGGCTGGGAAATGGGAAGACCCAATTCTTCCTGCCGCTGTGGCTGCAGAAGAGCTGGGGACCGTGGACCACCTATGGAGGAGGAGGCTACTGGTTTACGTCGGGCGTGGATAACAGAGACTACTGGCAGTTCGGCTGGCTTTTGCAGCGAGAGATCACCAAGAAGCTGACTCTGGGAGCGGAACTCTACTACAAGACGTCAAGCAAGGCCGACATCGATGAAAGCAAAGGCTACACCGTGGGCGCGATCATAAACTTTACCGACAATCACCACCTGCTGCTTTCCGCAGGCCAGGATGTCTACGGCCCTAACTACTACTCCTTTTACATAGCCTATCAACTGACGTTTGGGCCCGAAGCAAATGAGAAAGGCAAATAGCGCGGCTTGACGTTGGTAGATATCGAAGCTCTCCGCAGCAAGCTGTGGGGAATGCGCTCGCTACCGAATTCAACTTAAAAACAGTCAACATGCAGTCCGAGGGAAGGGAGGAATAATATGTTTATCCAGGGAGTAATGATGGTGCATGTGGCATTGGGCGTCATCGGTATAATGTTTGCCGTCGCTCTCTTCGTGGACGTTTTGAATGTCAACGAGGGGAATATTGAGAGAATAAAGAAATTAAGCCTGGCGGTTGCGGTGCTGATCGTCCTCGCCTATATCATCGGAGGCTACTGGTACGTGGTATATTACGGCCATGACAGGGATATAATCAAGGCTGGACAGTGGCCGTGGGCCCACAACTATTTCATGGAAGTGAAGGAGCATCTCTTTTTCGTGATGCTGCTCCTTGGCATCTACCTGCCGATTGCCGTCTATAGGAACACCCCTCTCATGGAAAAGGAGAAGCGATGTCTCGTCCTCGGGATTTGCGCGCTCATAGTCGTGCTGGGATTTTTCATGGAAGGTGCAGGCGGCATCATAGGCAAGGGCGTGACAATAGGGCTAATGGGGGGGTAAGAGCTATGGAGAATTCACGGATGGATAAATATGCTGCCGGGTTCGGCATGTCTCTGGCCGTAACATGCGTGTTGAACGCCATTATCCTGGTCATCAAGGAAAAAAACGACGCTGTCATGGGCGCTATGAAGGCGGCCATGGGGCATCATTGGACGACGCACGGCGTTATTGTCATAGTCTGCTTCTTTGTCCTCGGCTTTATTTTTTCGGCCACGAGGTTGGAAACAAAATTCGATTCGCACAGGATGCTGAAGTACATTATCTGGGGCGTCATTATTAGCGGCCTTATCACGGCGGGATTCTTCATGCCCAATTTGAAGCTTGGAGGAGTGATTAAATACTGACTGAGATTGCCCTGCCTGATGCGTAAGAGGATTTGCTGAAGGGGCATATTAGGCAGCAATCGGACATTTTAGAAAGAACCCGAACGCGTGAGTTGTCATCCTCTCCCTTTCTTTCTATCGGGTTAAGGGTCCCCGGCTTTACCTCCTTTTCCTGGGAACCATGCTATATTATGATCGAGAATTACCGTATGCCGGATGGAGAATGGCATCAATCAATGGATATCGAAAGGCTATAAGATGGAATTACGGGCTGCAATCGAAGGAAGGCGGAGCATAAGAAAATTCAAGGCAAAAGAGATTCCCCGGGAGACAACTCGTGATATCCTGGCGACGGCGCGCTGGGCGCCGTCCTGGGGCAACACGCAGCTGTGGGAGTTTTATGTCCTGACCGGAAAAAGGCTTGATGAATTCAGAGAGGCAAACCACCGCTCATTCGTCGATGGCCAAACATTCCCCCCCGATGTCCCCATGCACGAGGTCTGGCCCGAGCGCTTGAAAGAAAGGTACGGGGAATTGGGAAAGGTTATGCTGACAACAATGAATGTCAAACGTGATGACAAGGACGCCCGCAAACGGCTGTATGAAGACATGACCCTGCTCTTCGGTGCGCCCTGCCTCGTTGTCGCCTGCATTCCCGGCGATATCCTCGTCGAGTATGCCATGTTCGACATCGGCCTCATTGTCCAGACCATATGCCTTCTTGCCCATGACAGGGGCATTGGAACCTGCATCATGGCCATGGCTGTCCGCAACCCGGGTCTCCTACACAAAGTCCTATCCATCCCGGCAGAACGGAAGATCGCCATCGGGATAGCCATGGGGTATCCCGATTTTGACTTTCCTCTCAATAGCTTTGAAAGAAAAAGGGCGGATATAAGCGAATACGTCAAGTGGGTTGAGTAGCTGGCACAGCGGCATTTCACGCCCGGACTCTTTTGAGGAGCCATGCCATGTTCTGCCCGAGGGTCTTCATGGTCTGAACGCCTTCTTCGTCCTTCAGGACTTCGCCGGGATCCCTGCCTATGGCTATATTCCAGTAGCTCGAACCCGGGATCATCATCTGCATATAATGGAGAAACAGCATGATGGAGCTAAATGCGGGGATCGCTCCTGCCCTGCGGACGGCAACGACGCCTGCTCCTACCTTATATTTGAACATGTAGTCATTTGCGCGTGCAACAAAACCGCACCTTTCGATAAACGCCCTCGTGCCGGACGTGACATCGGAAAAATATGTCGGCGATCCAATTATTATTCCGTCTGCCTGCAGCATCTTCTCGATAATATCATTGAGCATATCCTTGTTAACAGAACACCTGCGGTTCTTGTTCTTGAAACACTTATAGCAGGCAAGACATCCAGCAATGGGATTCCCCGCAAGCTGTATCAATTCCGTCTCAATTCCTTCTTTTTTCAACTCATCAAAGACCAAGTTGATTAGAATTGACGTATTGCCGTCTTTGCGGGCGCTTCCGTTCAACGCTACTACTTTCATCGTGATCCTCCTTTGTTCAAAATGCATTACATATATGAATCTTCTTTTTTAGACAGTTTTCTTCAAAAATACAAGCGGCAAATGACGGACACTTCTCTTCCTTATTCTTGAAAATAGAAATAAGGAATTTAGATTAAAGAAGTAAGTTTTTCCCTGATGGTAAATTCTAAGGATGCGTTATAAAAAAATAATACTATAAGTAGCGTACTATTGTCCGACGGCGCAGATGCGCCGGAAGCCTTCCTACCCAAATCAATCCTTACGCATTCTAATGGATTTATCTCTGATTGACCCCAGTACAGGCACTGTGGTATCTCTTTCTATCAGAAGATTTTGAGTCTTATCAAACACCTTATCATGGAGGATTCTAATGGCAAAATCAAGAGACGCGCAGAAAAGTACTAAAAAGAAACCAACCAAATCAGCCAAGGAAAGGAAGCAGGAAAAACGGGACAAGAAGAATAAATAGCATTTGAAAATACGAGGCGTGGGGTGCGGACAGGCTTGACTGCGGCAATGCCTGGAGAACGGTGGCATAAGTTAAAACATGATAAAGACCGCATTCATATTGAGAAGATTCGAAGATGACCTCATCAGAAGCGAAGAGCCCCGCAGAACAGTCTTTTGAGATTTTAACAGCGATGTGGAAGGAAGGGATTGTCATGGGCGCCCTGCCTCCCTCAGATTCATGCGAAGCGATCGCCGTTGATTTCCGGATTGTGCGGATACTTAATTAATTTTTGACAAGATCCTTGCCCGATTAGGCGCAACACCGAGCGAAAGCAACGTGACTTACATGATCGGCGGCGGACAGGCCGGCTCCTTTGCGAGCGTAAGACGTGATCATGCACAAGATTTTTGCCGGCCGTCCCAGAGATATATAAGATGTGCGAATCATTCTGCTGAAAAATCAGGACATCGATACCCGACACATTGAAACCTCGCTACCGGAATTCGATGCTGCGTCGGATGAAAAGATCTGCCTCTCTGCATTCAGAGCTCTTTTGAAGTACGCAGGCCAGAACTCTCATTCTTTCAAGTTATATAGGCGCCGCCAACACTGAAGGACAAACATGAAACTTCTGCACTCAGCACACCCATGCGGTACCTCCCTCGGAAACAAATAAGCATGATCGCGATAATAGAACGCGACTTTTTTTATTGGTCCCGTCAAAAAGTTATTCTCCCTCATGGCATAATTTGTGCGATAGCCGCCGAGGGATGCAGAAATCGGCTGTTATATTATAAGATATTTATATCATTGCATTTATCGCTGCCCATATTTCGTGCAATCCGTTAGGAATGCAGACCAGACAAGCAACGGCGGAAATTATCCACATGGTTGTCAACAGATTTTTCCACAGGTTTGGGGATTGCGGCTAACAACTCTTGATTATCTTTGATCTTTTCTTTACAAAAGATTTCCTTAGAATCATCTGAGGTTTTTTTGTGTCAAAAATAAGAGAATGCCCTATTTAATTTCATCGTCCTAAATTGTAAGAAAAAGGGGATAAAGGATTATTGAAGTAAGATTACAAACCTCCGGGAAAACTGCCGCGGTCTTCATGATTCCATAGGTCACGGCTCCGTTTGTTATTCTCAGAAGCTGCGACCGTTTGTTCGATAACGAACAGCGTACGGACGCGACAGTGCTTTTTATGAAAAAATCGCGGGCGCAAGAAAAAGATTCTTGTCTGCAAGGAATGAGAGCATGGACAAACCCCTCCGCATACTGATCCTCGAAGACAGGCCGAGCGACGCGGATCTCATGGAATTTGAGCTCCAAGAGGCGGGACTCACTTTTATCTCAAAAAGGGTCATGACTGAAGATGCCTTTCTCAGGGAACTCGAAGAATTTTGTCCCGACCTCATTCTTTCCGATTACGACCTTCCCCAGTACACCGGCTTCCTGGCTCTTAGCGAGGCGAAAATTAAATGCCCCGATGTCCCTTTTATCCTTGTGACGGGCGCCATCGGTGAAGACCGGGCTATAGAGATCCTGACCCACGGGGCAAAGGATTACGTCATGAAGAGCCGTCTTCACCGTCTTGTGCCGGCCGTCCACAGGGCCCTCGCCGAAGCGGAAGAACACAAGGGGCGCAAGGATGCGGAAGAGCAACTGCGTAAAGCCCACCGAACCCTCGAAAAGAAGGTTGAGCAAAGGACTGCCGAACTGCAAGCCGAAATAACGGGGCGAAAGAAGATGGAAGAGGCCTTGCGGGAGAGCGAGCAGCGCTACCGTGAACTCGTCCAGTCATCGCCGGACGCCGTGATCGTACACCGCGACAGCATGTTCCTCTTCGCCAACCCCGCGGCGCTGAGGTTATATGGCGCGGATTCCATCGAACAACTCCAGGGCAAAACCGTCCTTGACCTGGTGCACCCGGATGACCGTGCAGCTATTGCGTTGCGTCTTGAACAGGGACAGGCTGGACAAAGGTTGCCGCTCCGGGAAGCGAGGTTGGTGCGTATGGACGGGCAAGTGATTCCGGTCGAGACCGTCGGGGGTACGGTATACTACCAGGGAAGGCGCGCCGTCCAGATCATCATCCGCGACATTACCGGACGCAGGCGGGTGGAGGAAGCTTTAGCACAGGAGAAACTATTTTCTGACGCCGTCGTAGACAGTCTGCCGGGTATCTTCTTTATCATTGACGAAAGAGGCCGGCTTATTCATTGGAACAAGAATGCGGAAAAAATATCCGGTTATTCGGGAGAGGAAATGTCTACCCTTGAGATCATGACCGTCATCGCCGAAGAGGACAAGGATCTAATTGTCCGTGAATTGCAGGAAGGATTTGTCAAAGGCACAGCCACTGCGGAAGCGCATTTAGCAGCGAAAAGTGGGCATAAGATCCCTTTCTATCTGACAGGAACGCGGGCAGCCATCGGGGACAAACAGTATCTCATAGGGATGGGCATAGATGTCACCGAGCGGAAACAGAGGGAAGAACGGATCGCCAAGCTGACCCGTCTTTACGCGGCGCTCAGCCGTGTCAACGAAACAATTATTCGTGTCCGGGATGTGGAGTCGCTGTACCGTGAGGTTTGCCGGATTGTGTCCGAAGAGGGAGGTTTCCCGCTGGTCTGGATAGGGCAGGCGAACGGCGAGCAAGTTGTTCCGATCGTCTGGTACGGTCCGGCCGGCGACTATGTGAAAGAGATCAAAGTGGAAACCAAAGGCGAACTGGGCCAGGGCCCGACGGGCACCAGCATCCGGGAGAACCGGCCGGTGATCAACGATGACTTTGCAACCAACCCCGCCACTTCGCCCTGGCGCGAAAAGGCCGGTCGTTACGGGTTCCGCGCCTCTGCTGCATTCCCCTTGCGCCGCCGGGGAAGGGCCACCGCCTCACTCACCATTTACGCCCTTGAGCCCGGCGTCTTTGACACGGAGCAGGTTGGCCTGCTTGAATCGCTGAGCGCCGACATTTCGTATGCCATCGACGCCCTCGATCATGAGCATCTCCGGAGCCGGGCCGAAGAGGCGCTGCGGGAGAGTGAGGATAAATTTGCCGGCTTATACTCTTCGATGGTTGAAGGAGTGGCCCTTCACAAAATTATTTATGATGCATCCGGCAACGCCGTCGATTACATCATCACAGACGTTAACCCTTCATATGAGTCTATTACAGGGCTGAGAAGAGAAATGATTGTGGGCAAGAGAGCCACAGAAGCATACGGCACAACTGAAGCGCCATTTGTCGAGGTATATGCACGGGTGGCCCTTTCTGGAAGACCTGAAGTATTTGAAGTGTACTTTCCTCCGATGAAAAAGTATTTTGCCATCTCTGCTTTTTCCCCGGCCAAGGGACAGTTTGGAACTGTCTTTCAAGACATCAGCGAGCGCAAGCAGGCCGATGAGGAAATAAAGAAACGCACAGCGCAGCTTGAAGAACTAAACAGGGAACTGGAGAGCTTCAGTTATTCCGTTTCACATGACCTGCGTGCGCCGCTCCGCGCCATAGACGGGTACGCGCGCATGATCCTCAAGAAACAGGCCGATAAATTTGACGAAGATACGCTTCATAAATTTAACGTAATCAGAAGCAGCACGCAGACGATGAGCCAGCTCATCGACGACCTCTTGACCTTCTCCCGCCTTGGAAGACAACATATGTCTGTGAGTGAGCTGGACATGCACGCCCTGATGAGAGACTCCTGGAAAGAACTGGAGGTCATCAACCCGGACAGGAATATGCGGCTTACAGTCAAGAATATTCCCGCAGGTTATGGAGACAGGGCTCTCATCAAACAGGTGTGCATCAACCTTCTTTCCAATGCCATCAAGTTCACAAAGTACCGGGACGATGCCGATATAGAAGCCGGGGGCTATCCAGACGAAGAAGAGAACGTGTATTTTGTCAGGGACGACGGCGTCGGCTTTGACATGGAATATTATGATAAGTTGTTCGGCGTCTTCCAACGCCTGCACAGCGCCGATGCTTTCGAAGGGAGCGGCGTAGGTCTGGCAACTGTCCAGCGCATCGTACACAGGCACGGAGGTCGTGTGTGGGCTGAAGGCAAGGTAGACGGGGGAGCGTGTTTTTATTTCGCCCTGAGAAAACAGGACGCGAGCGAGAGATAAAATAAAATGTTACATCATTTTTTTATCCGTAGGGAAATTATTGCAAAAATAGATTTTATCTCTTTCTCGCCCGCTTTATCAAAGGGGATTGAGGGAATTCATTCCACTTCGCAAACTCTCTTTTAGCTTTCTTGTGCATATCAGGATTTCTTTTTTTTCTTCTCTTCGTACATCAATTTGTCCGCATGCGCCATAAGCTCGTCGATAGCAGAAGGCTTTTCGGGGTCATAGTAGGCGCAGCCGACGCTGACTGAAATCCTGAATTTCCGATTTTCCCTGTTATTGAGCGCTTCAAGCTGGTTGTGCAACCGGTTCGTAAGAATTTCCGGATTTAATTTAGATGTGTCAATGGCGAGTACCGCGAATTCATCCCCCCCCATGCGCGCGATGATGTCCGATGATCTGAAGGCGTCTTTGAGTACCGTGGCCACTTCCATCAGTGCGTTGTCCCCCTCTTTATGACCCATCTTATCATTGATCCATTTCATCCCGTCGAGATCTGCGAAAAAGAGCTGCATCCCCTTCTTTGTCCTGTCTGCTATCTTCAACTGGTGCTCGGCGAGGGTTAAAAAGCCCCTCCTGTTGTGCAGTCCGGTAAGCTGGTCCGTCATGGAGAGGGCCATTATCTCTTCTTCCATGTGCTTGCGGTCGCTGATGTCGAACAGTGAACCGTGGATGTAAATAGACTTGCCGGCATCGTCGCGGACATTCTGGATCAGCTCATGAACCCACCGCGATTGCCCGTCCTTGCAGACGATACGGTATTCCCTCTCCGTAGAATAGCCGGGAATGGAGCGGATATTCTCTTTGCTCTTGTGGATCTTCAGAAAGTCTTCCGGGTGAATGATCTGGTCCCACGCCGGATTCTCGGCAACAAACTCTTCCGCAGTATAGCCGGTTATCTCCTCAACAGCGCCGTGAAAAAAGATGGGCGCAAAGTCAATCGTCCGCCGGAAGGCGATGCCGCGGAACTTCTGCAGGAATGAGCGGTAACGCTCTTCGGACTCCCTTAGCGCCTGTTCCGCCCTGTTCCGTTCCGTGATCTCTTTTTCGAGGGTCGTTGCGTGTTTTTTCAGATCTTCCATGTGCAGCTTGATCCGAGAGTGGAGCTGGGCGTTTTCGAGGGCAAAGCCTATTTCTCGTATCATGATGGATAGTATCTGCTCGTCGTTCGTATCAAAAAGCCCATTGCCTCCCTTGGACGCAAGGTTCAGTACAGCCGCAACCTCATCCCTGATAAAAATCGGCATGCTCAAAAATGAAGGCGATCCGCACTCCGGATAGTCTTTCCGTATTACTCTCGGATCACTGTCGGCGTCCTTCACGAGGAGAGCCTTCTTCTCCATGAGGACATACGTTGCCGGGGAATCCGCCATATTGATGCGATAATTTCTAAGATCCTTGCCGAGACCTTTCATTCCTAAGATGCGGAACTGCTGCGATGCCGCGTCAACCATGTAAACAGAACCTATTTGAGCCCCCGTCAATGCCATGGATTTGTCCAGAAGCAGGCCCAGCATCTCATCGATATCCAGTATCTTGCTCGCAATTTCTGTAAGCTCCTTAATCGAAACCAGTTCAAACGTCTTCTGGCTGAGCTCTTCCGTTGTATGCTCAAACTTCTCCATCAATCTGTTGAAGGCGACGGATATATCCCGCAATTCCGCCACATCGTTTCTTATCTCCATGGAAACCTGGTCGCCGGATGCGGCCTTTTTCATCGACATGGCGACATCGAAGAACCTGTTAAAAACCTGGCGGAGGATTATCAACCCGGCGCACACAATGAAGAGGATCACGCCGATTATGATCACGTGTACAAAATTGAGAGAGATGTCACTTTGATAAATAATAAATAAAAGGACGAGGAAAGGCAGGGCAAAAATCAGGAATTCTATGACGGAGAGTTTGTATCTTAACTCCCGTCCCTCCATACTACCCATGATGCGTAACGCCATGGCAATTCTCCCAGAAGGTTATGAATGAAAGATTGTAGTTTGATACTTCGCAGAACCTGTAATTGAACAGTCTGCCGATCGTCTATTTTACGAAATGTATCACGCAAGGTACCTCAAGTTGGAATTACATTCAAGGAGATTTTCCACTGCACGAAGGGCAATTGCGCATTGCTCGCCTCTCGCTGTTGTTCGGCGTGGACAAATGACTCCCCTTGTAGTTTGTCCGGGTTTGATATATAAATATGTGCTGATTTTTTGCAGCGCCGCTCATGAGGGAATCCGATCTTCGACAAGGACAAGGGTGTTCTTCCGTATCAGTTTATATGTAGCCATTCGCAAGGAGAGCAAGATGAAAAGATTGATGCAGATTTTTGTCATACTGTTATGTGGCTGTGTATGGTTTGGTCAGGCGGCCTTTGCAGGACCATCCGTAGTAGTCTCCGAGGGCAAGTACGTGATGGGCGACCTCGACTCCAAGAAGGATGCCAAGGCCCTTGCCTTGATTGAAGCAAAAAGGCTCGCGCTCGAGCAGGCAGGCACTTACATCGCAAGCTCTACCGAAGTGAGGAACTTCCAGTTGTCCAAAGATCAGATAAATACGCTGGCCTCGGGTATCATGTCCGTGGAGGTTCTGAAAGAGGACTGGAAGCTGTCAGGCGAAAACATGGTGGTCACTATCCAGATCCGCGCGACCATCGACACTTCCAACCTCAAAGACAAGATATCCAGGATGCAGGAAGGCGAAGGCACGGAAAATTATAAGGAGATTCAAAACCAGTTGGCGGTTTTGCAGAAGGAGCTTTCGGAATTGAAGGCCCAGAGGCAGAAGGAAGCTGCGGCAGGGGCCAAAGAACCTCCCACGAAGGAGCTTCAGGAAAAGCACGAGGATATCGTCAAGAGGATGTCTGCACTGGAATATGTAGAGAAAGGTAATGGAGCCCTCGCCACTCAGCGCTGGAAAGACGCCCTTGATGTGTTCGATCGGGCTGTTACCGTTAATGCCGTCATGGTCGATGCCTATGCGGGGAAGTCTTTCGCCCTCTATATGCTGAGAAGGCCGGAGGAAGCCCTTGCGTCCGCGGATAAGGGATTAGAGATAGATCCTTTGTCACCGAGAAATCTGGGAGTCAAGGCGCTGATTTTGAAGGACAGACCGGATCAGGTTGATATCGCACTCGGCCTCATCAATAAGGCGCTGCATATCGCACCCGGCAGCCAGAGGCTGTATCGTATCAGGGGTGAAGTGTACATAAAAATGAAAAGGCCCCGTCTGGCCCAGGCGGATTTTGCAGCCGCCTGCAAACTGGGGGCCCAAGAAGCCTGTAGAAGGGCGGAGATGCTGAGAGACAGGGTCGGCCCCAAAAGGCAGTTCGAACGAAGATAGAATACAAGAGGTGCGCCGAGGGATGAACATCACCGGGACGCTGCGTGAGAAACTGCTCGGTTTTCAGAAGAATGAAATCACCGAGCATCATATCTATAGTAAACTCGCAGAAAAGGTCAAGTCACCTGAAAACCGCAGGATACTGGAAGACATCGCCGATGACGAGCTCCGGCACTATCGAAAGTGGCAGGAATATACACGGCACGATGTGGAACCTGACAGATTAAGAATCTGGAAATATTATTTAATCAGCCGCGTCTTCGGGTTCACATTCGGCCTTAAGCTGCTCGAGAAAGGCGAAGAGGGCGCACAAGACAGTTACGGGAGCCTGCGGGAGACAATTCCGGAAGCCGATGCCATCGCGAAGAACGAGAGCGAGCACGAGATGGCCCTCTTGGAACTTCTTGATGAAGAAAGACTCCGCTACACGGGATCCATGGTGCTGGGTCTGAACGACGCACTTATGGAGATGACGGGAGTAACTTTTGCCGTGGCTGCGGTCAGTTTCCTGATCGGCTATACCATGCGAGCTTTCCTCGGCGTCAACGTCTGAGAGCAATTCTGGCTTGCATCCAGCTTCTCTTATTTACTGTAAATTAATCTTTTTCGAGCTTTCTCGGTAGGTTCACTTCCGGCGACAAGATCAAATGGGGCGGAACTTCCTGCGCCCCGAGGATATGAACAAGTTGGTCGAGGGCGGAAGCTATATCCAGAAGCCGCGCGGCGGGGAGCACTTCCAGACCGGCAGCCAGAAGGCCCTGAGCCACCTCGGGCGCCCTCGCAACTAGTGCGTTTCCCTCCGGCGTAAGATTCACATCGACAATCCGCCGGTCTTCGCGTGTGCGCGTCCGTATGACAAGGCCTTGCTCTTCGAGACGGTTCAGTATGCCCACTACTGTCGCCGGATGCAGGTACATCTTATGGGCCAGTTCAGATACCTGAACGGGAGAGGATTCGGCGATCATCTTGATAGCCCAGAGCTGCGGACCGGTAATGCCCGTCTGTTTCTTCGCCTTCTTGGACTGCTCGTTAATGACCTGGTAAACCCTTCTCAGATTATCGAAGATGTCAGCAATAGCCATTTGCTTTTTTTGCACGTCATACTCCTCGCCGGTAAACCGCATATAGTTTCTATACTGATTGTTACTATACAAATTATTTTTGTAAAAAACAATTGACTTTTTTTCTAAAAGTAGTAAAAAGAGTACATTATTGTAGCTCAAAATCATAGAAAGGAGTATTTCGTATGAAAAGACGAACCGTACTTTATGGGCTATTAGCATTCATTATGAGTCTGACGCTGATTTTTGCCGGCGCGTGCACGAAGTCGGCGACGGTGAAGGACGTCGGCGCCGACCAGCAGACAGCGGCACAGAAGGAATCAGCTGCCGGCGTTCAGAAGTCAGAGGGCCAGAAAGTCGCGCCTGAGAGTGGAGCCGTGACAGGGTCAAGCAGGGCAGAAGCGAAGGGCAAGGCGGAAGCCGGAAAGATGGAGACCTACGTTGTCAAAAAGGGCGACTGCCTATGGACAATAGCCAAGAAAAAGAAGATCTACAACGATGCATTCCTCTGGCCTGTCATCTATGACGCCAACAAAGGCAAGATCAAGAAGGCAAATGTAATCTACCCGGGCCAGAAGCTGAAGATTCCCCGCAGCGGGATAACCATGGATGCCATCAAGGATGCAAGGAAAAAAGCCGGTGCCAAAAAGCCTTATCTTCCGCCGAAGGCCGCGGTAGTTCCGAAGGATTAGGCGCCGACAAAGATCTATTAATCACAGGCTTGCCCCGCGTTTAACGCCCGTTGTTGCGCGCAGGCGGGGTTGTTCAGGCCTGTATATTATCGATATCAAAAGGGGCTTAGGTTTCCTCGTGAAACTATAAGCCCCTTTTTTTTGACCGCTGGCTATGGTGATTTCTCCTGATCTTTGCTTTCCAACATTCTAATTCTATTACATATGTATAAGAAGTGTGAACGGAAATAGAATATGGTCTCACCGATTATGAACATCGATCCATCAAAATGAATTGAGGGGAGCCTCCATACCTATCAAACCTTGGCCGGTTCCGTGACGGCGGCATCTTCAGTGGCCCGTTTGCCGGCGTGTTCCGCAGCAAGGAACACATACATGGCCGGCACCACAAATAACGTAAAGAGCGTGCCGATTGAGATTCCGGCTGCGATCACCAGGCCCATATTGAATCGTCCCGCGGCTCCTGCGCCTGACGCAAAGACCAGCGGCAGCACACCCAGTACCATCGCCGCAGTAGTCATCAGTATCGGTCGCAGGCGGATGGCCGCCGCCATCTCCACTGCCTCACGCTTGCCCTTGCCCGCACGCTGTAGATCATTGGCGAATTGCACGATCAATATGCCGTGCTTGCTGACGAGACCGATCAGCGTTACCAGGCCCACCTCCGTATAGATGTTCAGGCTCGCCTGGCCGACTCCGAGGCTGATGAAGATCATCGCCCCGCAGATGGACATAGGCACGCTCACCAGCACGATGAGCGGATCCCGGAAGCTTTCGAAGAGTGCTGCCAAGGCAAGGAAAATGATGATCAAGGCGAAGAAGAATGTGAGCAGTAATGCGCTCGACTCCTGAACATACTGTCTCGATTCTCCTGAGTAATCAATGCTGTAGTTCTGGGGAAGTATGTCTTTGGCCAGTGTCTTGAGTGTCGCCAGCGCCTGACCAAGGGTGATGCCGGGAGACAGAACTGCTGATATGGTTGCGGAATTGAGCTGCTGGAAGTGGTTGATCGATTGTGGCACCACGGTGGTTTTGAGATTAGCTATGGTAGAAATCGGAATGGATGTGCCGCTCGTAGTATTGATGTAGTAATTCTTCAGTTGGTCGGCGTTGAGCCGGTCGCGCTGCTTCACCTGCGGAATCACTTTGTAAGAGCGTCCGGCAAGGCTGAAGTAGTTGACGTAGCCTTCGCTCAGCATGGAGGCCAGCGCGCCGCCAACATCACGCATAGTTAGTCCCAGTTGCGACGCCTTATCGCGGTCAAACTCCACGATGGTCTGTGGCTTGTCGATCTTAAGATCGGTGTCCACGAACATGAACATGCCGCTTGCATATGCCTTCTCCATGAGAGCCCGCGACACCTCATTCAGGCGTTCGTAGGACTCCGTGGTTCCGATCACAAATTGTACGGGCAGGCCATGTCCGGTACCGGGCAACGCTGCGGGCTGGAACGCTACTGCCTGCGCCCCCGCTATCTCGCCAAGCCGGATTTGCAATTCGGGCTGCACCCTCATGGCCGTGCGCGAGCGCTCGTCCCATGGTTTCAGCACCATACCTGCTAAACCCGAGTTAAGCCCGTTGAATCCCTCGACCTGAAACACGTGGTCTGTTTCCGGGAAGGAGGCGATAGTTTTGTAGAGTTGTTTTGCATAGAGCTGTGTCTGCTGCAGGGTGGCATCCGGGGCTGCCGTTATCATCGATATGATGATACCCTGGTCCTCCTGCGGTGCGAGCTCGCTCTTCGAGCTTACAAACAGGAAGTAGTTGCTGGCAAGGATGATCACGGCAAATACCCCTGCCACAGGCAGGTAGTTGAGAGTGCCCCGCAGCATCCTTTCGTAACCGCTACGCAGACGGGAGAACTGGCGGTTGATGAATTCACCGAAGCGGTGCCGCTCGTTCGGGCCGGATGTCTTGAGAAAGCGAGCGCACATCATGGGGGACAGAGTAAGCGCGATGATCGCCGAGATGAACACGGCCCCGGCAAGCGTGTAAGCAAACTCGGTGAACAGTGCCCCCGTAAGGCCTCCCATGAACCCGATGGGGACGTATACTGCTATCAGAATCACCGTCATGGCGATAATCGGCCCACCAAGCTCACGTGCACCCTGCATGGAAGCCTGCAGGAGCGGAACTCCATCTTCCATGTGGCGGTTCACATTTTCCACCACGATGATCGCGTCATCTACCACAAGGCCGATGGCGAGCACCAGTGCGAGCAGCGTCATGAGATTGATCGTGTAGCCCAGCACCAGCATGATAAAAAATGCCCCGATCAGTGACAGAGGTATGGCAACGGTCGGGATGATCACAGACCGGACCGAGCCGAGGGACAGAAAGATCACCAGGGTTACGATCAGCAGAGCTTCTATCAGCGTGATGACCACCTCTCTGATCGAGCTGTTCACATACTTCGTAGCGTCATAGACGATGCGCCCTTCGAGGCCTTCGGGCAGTTGCTGCTCAATTGACGGGAACACCTTGCGTATACCATCGATGACCGTGAGAAGGTTTGCATTCGGCGCCACCTTGATACCAATGAAGACGGCGCTCTCGCCGTCGAAATGCACCGTCGAGTCGTAGTTTTCGGCGCCGAGTGAAACATTGGCAACATCGCCGAGACGGACGATAGCGCCGTTTGTCGATTTCATCACGAGGTTGCGGAACTCATCGACGGAGTGCATCCCTGTTGCTGCTGTAAGGTCTACTGTGACCATCTGTCCCTGGGTACGCCCGAGGGCCGAGATGAAGTCGTTTGCGGCAAGCGCAGTGCTCACGTCCGTAGCGGTCAGGCTATAGGCTGCCATCTTCGCCGGGTCCAGCCAGGCCCGCAGTGCAAACTGCTGTTTGCCGATAATCTCTGCCGTTTGAACTCCTTCGATGGTCTGCAACTTCGGCTGCACCACCCGGATCAGATAATCCGTTATCATGTTAGTCGGCATTACCTTGCTGTAAAAGCCGATGTACATGGAGTCGACAGTCTCGCCAATGGACAGCGTAATCACGGGTTGCTGCGATTCTCTCGGCAACTGATTGATGACTGCGTTGACTTTGGTGTTGATCTCGGTGAGGGCCTTGCTCGGGTCATAGTTCAGGCGCAGGTTTGCCTGGATCGTGCTCATGCTCTGCGTGCTTGCCGAAGTGAGGTAGTCGATGCCGTTAGCCTGCGCGATTGAGTTTTCAAGGGCGGTTGTGATGAAACCGGCAACCAGCGCCGGGTCGGCGCCTGTATAGACGGTTGATACGGTCACCACCGCGCTCTGTGTTTCCGGATACTGACGGACCGGCAGCCGGTCGATCGACCTCAATCCCAATACCAGGATCAGCAGGCTGACCACTGTGGCAAGCACCGGGCGGCGGATGAATATGTCGGTGAAATTCATACAGGCGCCTTCCTGATCAATGGTCCACCGGGCTGGGGGCGGCGTCGCTTAAAGGCTGAACCTGGTTGTTGATGATCACATGGCTACCGCTCTTGAGCTTGAGCTGGCCGCTCGTGACCACCAAATCACCCTCCTTGATTCCTTTGAGGATTGCCACCTGATCTCCTCTTGCTGGGCCGATGGTGACAAATGTCTGTCTGGCGGTCAGGACCGGTTGGCCGTCAGGACCCTTCCCTTTTTCCTCTACGATATAGACAGTCTCTCCATAGGGGTTGTAGGTCACTGCTGTCTGTGGCATCGTCAGGTGGCGCTCCACAGAGCCCGCCTGAACCTCCACTGATGCATACATTCCCGGCAACAGCTTATGCTTGGGATTGGCAAGCGTCGCCTCGGCCTGGAAATTCCGCGTAGCCGCATCCACCTGAGGGTTGATCGCAGTTATACGGCCGTCGAACCTGCGGCCGGGATATGTGTCGGAAGTAACGATAACCTTCTGCCCGAGCGATATCCGTGAAAGCTCCTGCTGCGGGAGTAAAAAGTCGCAGTAGATCGAATCGAGTGATTGCAGCGTGACGATCTTGTCCCCGGGATTTATGTACTGGCCGGGATTCACGGTGCTGATGCCGAGCCGTCCGGCGAACGGTGCGCGAATCGTCTTCTTGTCAACGAGGGCCACCTGTTGTGCAACCTGGGCGCGTTTGCTCTTGAGATCGGCGATGTCCGCGTCGAGGGCGGCCCGGCTTATGGCCTGCACGTCAAATTGCTGCTGGTCGCGCGTGTAAACCGTTCCCGCCAAATCGGCCGCGGCCTCGAGGGAGCGCAATTGGGCTATGTCGGAGTCGGCGTTGAGCTGCACCAGCACTCTTCCGGCCTTCACGTCGTCTCCAGACTTGAAGTGCAGGGTTCGTACGAGTCCGGAAATCTCACTGGTTACGTCGACTCCCCGCACGGCACGGAGAGAGCCCACGGCTTTGAGCTGCGGCTGCCACTCGTGTAATTCCGCTTTTATAGCGGTTACTGTAACGGGCGGCATCGGCATGCCGGCCAGGTATTTCTTAAGCATATGCGCCTTAAAGGCATAATAGCCGAAAATGCCCCCGAAAAGCAGGCCGACGACCGCCACCATGATTACCATTCGCCTTGCCATCAGAAGCTCCTTCCCTTGTATACACGTGTCACTACTGTTATGAACTGCGCGGACCAGGAGCGCATCCCGGGTCCATTTTCCCGCTGCTCATGGCGCCCGAAACCGGCCGCCGCTCTATTTAAGATATGATGAAGCTCTCCGCAGCAAGCTCCGCGCATGCCCTTGCTTCTAAACTCACTCCGGCTTTGTGGCAGCCGCCTCAGCCTGCGGGCCGCGGTTCCACCAGCCGCCGCCCAAGGCCTGATACAATGCGGCAGTATCCGCAAAACGGGCCGCCTGCGCCTGAACCAGAGCTAATCGCGCCTGCTCATACTGGCGTTCCGCGTTCAGCAGCGAGAGATAGCTTACTGCACCGAGTTGAAACTGTTTGTCCGTGAGATCGAGAGTGTCCCGGGCCGCCGCCGCCGCTTCGGCCTGCGCCTTTAGTGTGCTCGCATCCCCCGCGAGGGCGCGCAGTACGTCAGCCACACTCTGAAAGGCCTGCAGAACCGTATCGCGGTACTGTGCCGCCGCCTGATCGTAGACGGCGATCGCGGCACGCCGTTTTGCGGTCAATTCGCCGCCGTGGAATATGGGCTGCAGCAGACCGGCGCCGAAGCTCCAGATGGCCGCGCCGCTGTTGAAAAGATCACCGACCGTGCCGGCCTGCAGGCCGAAGCTGCCAGTCAGCGTGATCTGCGGGTACAGGTTTGCCGTCGAAACGCCGACCTGCGCGCTCGCCGCATGCAGCGTCTCTTCCGCGGCCCTTATGTCAGGCCGCTGACGGACCAGCAATGACGTCAGGCTTACCGGCAGTTCCTCGGGCAGTTGGAAATCGTTCAAATCGAATTCGGGCAGTGCAGCCTCGGAGGGCAGCCTTCCCGCGAGCACCGCAAGCTGGTGACGGGTCTGGGCAAGCTGCTTTTCCAGCGGCGGCAGTAAGGCCTGTGTCTGTGCGAGCTGCGCGCGCTGGGCGAGCACGTCCGAACGCGACGCCCCTCCAAGCCGAAGCTGCTCTTCCACTATATCGAGCTGCCTTTCCTGCGCCTCTATAATCTCCTTCATCGCCCCTATCTGGGCGCGCAGTGACGCGTCTTTCACCGCCGTAGTGACAATATTGGCTGTAAGCGTAAGATAAACGCCCTCCAGCTGAAACCGCTGGTAGTCGATCTGCGATTGAAGCGCTTCGAGCTTACGCCTGGTGCCGCCGAAAAGATCGGGTGAATACGAAACATTCACGGAGGCGTTGTAAAGGTTGAAGGCGCTGATGTCGCTCTCCGGCTGGCCAAACCCTGCGCCGGAGATCTTCTGACGCGAAGCGGAGATGTTGGCGTCCACAGCGGGGAATAGGGCTCCGTATTGGGCCCGCCTGTTTTCATCCGCCTCCCGCAGCCTTGCCTTGGCTGCCGCAACTGTCGGGCTCTCTGCCAACGCCTGACGGATCAATTGATCTAATTCCACCGAATGGAAGAGCGTCCACCATTCCTCGGAGATATCTTTCCCCGGCGCGAACCGCTGCGTCGCGCCCGCAGTTCCGGGCGCCGCATCTGTCTGGGACGGCAGCGCCTCCGCAGTATAGGCCTTTGCGGCCGGGGCTTTCGGCGTCTGGAAATCGGGACCCACGGCGCACCCGGAGAAGGCGCAGATGGTCATCGCGAAGACCGCCGCCATAGCAGTCCGAACGGCCGTCGCTCGTTTACACGCTACAGGTCTTTCTCCGGTCGCAAACATAACACGGGCCTCACAACGTATTTCAAGCATCAGCGTTTTTCAATCGCCAATCCCCTGGCATTATAATAACGGCGTATCGATTCTTCCTTCAGGCCAATACCCCGCAGCAGGAACCACACGACATGCTTGATGAGCTTCTCCCGCGACACGCCGTAATTCAACACAGGCGCCGACGGCACAAAATCCATCATGATGATGAAGGGCAAACGATCCGTAAACCAGGCGCGCAGATTATGAGGCACGGGGCTGTCCATAACATCACCCGCTGCGATCGCCGCCTTGATATTTGCCCGGAGCATCGGGATCAGCTGGCTTTCAGCCTCCTCCATGACATGGCTGGCAAATTCCCCGTCCCCTGCGAGACTGCGGATGTAGAGCCGGATAAAATCATCACGTTCCGCCAACCTGACGGATATCAGTTCCGATACCAGCAAGTGGACTATCAGCACGAGCGTCTCGGTAGAAGGCTTGAGGGACATTATCTTCTTACTTTTCTCGGAAATGTTGTCCGAGAATAAAGCAAGCATGGCATGATAGAGCGCCTCCTTATTGGGGAATATTTTGAATAAGAGGCCCTCGGAAATGCCCGCCGCCTCCGCCAGTTCCCGTGTAGTCGCTCCGTGGAGACCTTTCTTCGCGAAGAGTTCGCGAACCCTTATCAGTATAAGTTTTCGCCTTTCTTCGCGCGATATCCTTCCCCCTGTCTTCATGTTTAATTATATAGCAAGTGCTCACTTTCTTGTCAATGCCCAAACGGCTTTGTTTGTCAGGAAGCTATATTACGTTTCTTGCTCTTCAAAAATGACGACACAAGTAAGATAATATTTAGATATGCAGAATAGTTCCATAAGGGATTCACTCATTTATCACCCGAAAATGTCTTAGATGGATAAAGTTCGGGACAAACGGCAGACACCGCCGCTGAGAATATCGGCCGGGCGCAGAGACCCCGGCGCGGATGCATTCTGCGAGCGGTAATGCGTCACGGGAAAGTCGGCGCCAGCCGCAGCAGTAGATACCAATTTTCTTATTCCTTACTCCTTTCCTTTACCCGAGATCAGTCAGATGCACATCGAGAATCAAGAATATCGGTGCAGATAATAAGGGATTGCAGGATGGAAATTTGTACAAAGAGGAATTAAAGTGGGAGTCATGACGAGTCGGAAAAGTGCCAACGTCAAAATCAGGCTTGTGGCCCCGGCGTTCCAAAGATCGGCAGCACGCTTATCGACGCGCTCTACGAAGATTGTGCTTGAGGAAGGGAATATTTTTTGAGAGGAGTAAATGGCCATGACATATTCATTTGCCTGTCCGGTACCCTGTGATCAGGAAATAAAGGTCCACGCAAAGAACAATGACGATGCTGTAAATGCCATCATCGGGGCAGGCGCTATCCGCTGCCGCAATATCGAGAAAAATTGCCATTGCGAAAAGGCCCGTATCCAGCTGCCGCCTGTCACTGCGGAGCAGTTGAGAAGGATTGTGCGATTGTGCATGAAAGAGGAATGCGGCGCGTCAACCCCTGATGCGCCGGCTGGATAAGCGGCGAGGGCATTTAAGCATCCTCAGGGCCTCCTTTCCCGGAGTAAATGTGCCGATTTAAGAGAACCCTCCTCTTGTGGCAATACCAAAATTGCCGTTACTTGGGAAAGGGCCCTTGAGTAACCTGAACCATGTCACCGACTCGAAGCCACTTCGAAAAGGCAGCCTGTACATCCTGAGGGGTTATCTTCAGGAATCTTCGTGCAGCCATGACAGGCTCGTCGAGCGGCAGGTCATGAGTCGCCCTGTGGATAAGTCCCAGCGCTACGCCGTCGGCGGAGGCCTCGGCAAGCTGTATCTCCCGGAGGGCGAGAGCCTGGGCCTTGCGGAGTTCATCCGGTGTGACGGGTTCCGCCTGCATCTTTGTCAGGTCATATTCAATGATGGCTCGCGCTTTAGATACATTGTCAGGATCGCAGGAATACCTGACTTCATAAAGGGACCGCGTTTCACCCACATCGAACGATGAAGAAACGTGATAGACGAGCCCCGTCTTTTCTCTGAGATCCCGGTATAACCAGGTTGAGTAGAAAGCGCCGCCGAGCACATGGTTCCCCAATTCCAGTGCATAGTAATCCGGATGAGATCTGGTCAAGCCGAGTGTTTCGGCGAGGATCACGTTCGTCTGAGACCGGCTGAGGTCCGGTACGGCCGTAGCGGATGGCTTATTCGGCGGAACCGGAGGCAGGAGCGTCTCTGGCTTTGGCCCTTCGGCCTGCCATGATCCGAAGTATTTCCCGATCACCTTCCTGACTGCGTCCGGCGCCACCTTGCCGATAAAGACGATTGTCGTCAGGTCCGGGCGGAACACTTTCTGATAATATGATTTCACGTCGCCGAGGGTCAGAGAGGAAATGGTCGACGGTGTGGCCTCGCGCAGCGCTGCGTCGTTTTTGGGAAAGAGGGAAGTCCGGAGTGTCCGTTTTGTCAGGTAGTCGGGACTTTCAAGTTCGCCCGCCACTTGATCCGCCGCCTGTTTCCGCAACGTTTTGAAGGCTTCCCCGGGCAACGCCGGGTGAAGTAGATTGTCCGCAAGAAGCTCGACGCCGCGGTCAAAGTGTTTGGCGAGCGCCTGCAGAGAGAAATCCGTGTCCACGGATATTTCCGCCCCTATGTCGTCCTGAGCTTTTTGGAAAGCGAGCCTGTCCAGAGAAACAGTACCGAAGGAAAGAAGCGGTCCCAGCACGCGATCCAACCCTTCCTTCCCTTTCGGTGCCTGAAGATAACGATTGTTTTTCACATGGCCGTATATACTTGCAGTATCGCTGACGGATGCATACTGAATGATGATTTTCAGCCCGTTGGGAAGAACTGTGACCTCGGGATTCACCGTCGAAATCGGCACGGAGAGCCGATTCAATGCCTTCTCCGCCCAACCGGGAAGCTCAACGCTTTTCGTCTCTTTCGGCGCGAAGGACTCCATTCCCCGGCGCGGCCTTGCGGAGACGGGCTTGCCGGCCGCTTCCGGGACGAGAATCGCTTCTACGGATTGATGAAGCTGCAGGTATTCCGCAGCCACCCTGTTGACGTCGGCTACAGAAACCTTCTGAATGGCACTTAAGCTGTCGTCGGGTGATTGCCTTCCTTCCAAAGCCAGCGCCTGAGACCACGCCATGGCAAGGCCGGGGACCGAATTTTTCTGAAGTTCGGCCTTCGTCAGCCTGTTGCGTTTGGCTGCCTCAACAAGGTCGGCGGAAAACCCTTTTTTCACATCGTCCGCAAGAATCCTCCTGATCTCTTTAATCAGGGGCTCAGGATCTGTTCCCTTGGGGAAGGAAGCAGCCGCATAGGCCAGGCCTGCGGCGGGAAGGATGAGCAGGCTGAAGTCTACGTCGAGCGCTTTTCCGGCAACCACCAATTCGAACAGGCTTCCTCTCTGGCTGCTCAATACGTCGGCAAGCACTTCGCTTGCCGCGTAATCGCCGCTTCCATAACCGGGCATGCGGAAAGAAATAGCCGCAAGCCCGTGCGACTGGTCTGTCCTCATCGTAAAGGATTCCGGCTTCAGTGGTCGAAGCCGCACTTCCGCACGTTGCGGAATATTCTTCCGCGGTATGGGAGAGAAATATTTCTCGACTGCCTTAATTGCAACCCCGGGCTCTACATTGCCTACAATGACGAGAATTGCATTGTTGGGTGCATACCAGGTGTCATGAAATGTTTTGAGCATGGCTCCTGTCGTCTTCTCAAAGGATGGAACCGTTCCGAGAGGTGTATGCGCATACGGCGTATCTTTGAACATAATCTCGAGCAGCTTTGCGTAAAAGATGTAGTCGGGATCGGAGATGTCCTGGGCTATCTCCTGTTCAATAGCCCCCCTTTCCTCCATCCATAATTCCTCAGAGTCGAGCACACCTTGCATACGGATTGATTCTATGTGCAGGGCCACATCCAGGTCTTCCCGTGCGCAGGTAAAGAAGTATTGCGTCACCGTCTGCTGCGTGTCCGCATTGAAATCCCCGCCCATCAGGGCGATGATGTCTGCAAGCTGGTCCGCTGAAAGGCCCGGGCTGCCCCTGAACATCATGTGCTCCTGGGCGTGGGCCATACCGGGAAACCCCGTCGGCGCCTCGTTTGAACCGACAAGGTAATTCACCATTGTTGTAACGACCGGAGCCTGGGTGTTTCGGACAATGACGACCCGTAACCCATTTTCCAGTGTGGCTCTCAGTATATTTTCGTTGCCGGTTCTTTCTTCAGCAGATACCCAGGCGGCAGGCCACAGAGAAATCAGGACCGCCGCAAGGATCAGAATGACGAAGCTTATTTCTGGGATTCGTGTATGGGCCCTTCTCACAATCGCCTCCGTTAGGTCGTATTAACTGCATTATTTTATGCGGTGCTTACAAACTAGTCAATACTTCTTCGGAGCCGCAGTAAACCGGGCGGAGAAGCCGTATTTCATTTCCCCAATCGGAAAAATCGTTCTGCACCGCTTCCGGCGCAGCAGAACAAAGCGGGAACATTCATCTCTCCACAAAAATCCCTGCAAGCCTCTCATTGATTATCCAATGTCGGACTAAGGCATAAAGCGGTTTAAAATCAGTTATTGACGCATTGCCTTTATTCGCGTGTAAGCTATACTTAAGTGAAAGAGTGGACTGGGCGCAGCGCCGTGACGGCGGCGTGAAGATCAATGAGTCCGGTCTGCCATTTCGCACTACGGGAAGAAGGGGTGGATTAACGATGGAAGAAAAATCTGATATCCTGCTTGTGGAGGACAATAAATACAACGTGGAGTTTATACTCGAAGCCCTAAGTCAGCACAACCTAGCCCACAGGGTCAAGGTTTTTCGCGACGGCGGGGAAGCCTTGGACTATCTGTTTGCGCCCCGTGAGCATTCGGAGCGCCATTCTTTTAAGCAGCCCAGCGTGATTCTCTTGGACCTGAGGTTGCCGAAGGTGGATGGGCTTGAAGTTCTTCGAATGCTCAGATCGAATGAGACGACGAAGATGATCCCTGTAGTGGTTTTCTCATCATCGACCAACGACCGGGACAGGATAGACAGCTACCGGCTGGGAGCAAACAGCTTTATCGTAAAGCCCATAGCGTATGACAAATTTGTTGAGACTGTCACCGAAATAGGTTCCTATTGGGCGTTGCAGAATGCGCCTCCGTAATGGGAACGCATCGCGAACAGCCGCTACGGCGATTAACGATGCGGCGGCAAGGCAAGGTCTTCTCAAACGACATGTTGCTCATACCAGAAAGATCCCCGGTTTAATCTCGTTGACATGCAGGCGCTTTCCTCTTATAAACCTCGCATTCTGATTCTTATTGCCGGGCACTTGCGATGAGCAAATTCAACCTGAAAATTCTCATGGTCCTTTCATTAGGGCATCTGGTAACGGATATATACCAGAGTGCGCTTCCCGCCATACTGCCCTTTCTGAAAGAGAACCTTTCCCTCTCCTACACCATGGCAGGCGTCATCCTCATGGCCGCCAATTTCACATCCTCTCTGGTCCAGCCTCTTTTCGGATATCTATCAGACAAACAGGAAAAGGCATTTCTTCTGCCTTTCGGGTGCCTGTGCGCCGGCGCCGGATTTTCTTTGTTATCCTTCCCTTCAAGCTACGCGCTCGTCCTCGCGCTTGTCATAGTGAGCGGCTTCGGCATCGCTTCATACCATCCGGAAGGATACAAGACCGCCCATTTTTTTACAGGCGAGAAGCGGGTAACCGGGATGGCCATATTCTCAGTCGGCGGAAATCTGGGATTTGCCTTAGGCCCGATAATCGCAATCTACATAATCAAGTACATGGGATTTTCTTCACTGCCCGTTATAATCATTCCATCGGTCGCTTTTGTGGCGATTATAATCTTCTATTGGCGCGCAATATCGATTACCGAAATCAAACGGGAGAGGGCGGCGCGAGGAGAGGTTGCACGTGGGCGGCAAAAGGGCGCTTACATATCTTTATCAATAGTGATTGCAGTCGTCATTATGAGGTCATGGACGCAGATGGGCCTTATGAGTTACATCCCCTTTTACTACATAAACCATCTAAAAGGAGATCCGCTTTATGCAGGCAAGCTCGTGTTTGTTCTGCTTCTCGGTGGAGTCATAGGCACCCTCGGTGGAGCGCCTCTCGCTGACAGGTGGGGACATAAACGCTATCTGATGCTGTCCATGTTTGCGAGCTCCCTTATTCTGCCCCTGATATTCGTCGTTGACGGCTACATGCTGTTTCTTGTACTCGGATTTCTCGGCATGACCTTGATTTCAACCTTTACTGTTACCGTTGTCATGGCACAACAGCTGCTGCCGAAAAATCTCGGCGTTGCCTCCGGCCTCATGGTAGGCTTTGCTATCGGGGCAGGCGGCATCTGTGTCACGCTCCTCGGCGTCATTGCCGATCATTTCGGCGTGCCTGTCGCTCTGAAATCGATTATGATCCTTCCCGCGGCCGGATTTCTACTCAGCACCCTCCTGCGCTACCCGGAATATAACAAGATAGGGACAACAGCAGAGCCTTGATACGATGGGCTTTGGCCCTTCCCAAGATTATGCGGCACAGACGAACGTAAGACGCATTGCCCAAAAGTGCTGAGCGTGTTCCGACGAATTTCCGGCACAGCGCCTGCCTCTTCTATTCTGTAGTTGTGTACTCCCATTTTACAGCTATTTTATGCCTATTGCTTCCGGTCATATGAGGAGTTATTTTCTTGCACAATAATTTTAGCGCCCGATTGCCGAACGTTCGCTCCCTATGGCGAAGGGCCATTGGGTGCGGGGGAATATATGGAGATCAAAGGTAAACGGGTTTTCCTGCTCGTGGAAGACCGGTATCAGGTTCTGGAACTGTGGTATCCGCTCATCCGTCTGCGTGAGGCCGGTGCCACGGTAACAGTTGTAGGTCCTGAAGGAGGACGCGTCTATAAGAGCGGCAACGGCTATGAGATTACCGCAGATGCCTCTGCGGCAGATATCAGGGTTCAGGAATATGACGGTGTAGTTGTGCCCGGTGGATACGCCCCTGATTTAATGCGGCGCAATCCCGCCATGATCGCCCTTGTACGGGACGCCTACAATCAAGGCAAAGTCGTGGCGGCCATCTGTCACGCAGGGTGGATGCTCGCTTCCGCCGGAATCATCCGGGGAAGAAAAGTGACCAGCTTCTACAGCATGAAGGACGATATGATCAACGCCGGTGCAATCTGGCTCGATGAGCCCGTCGTCCGTGACGGCTGCATCATAACTTCGCGCAAACCAGAAGACCTGCCTTTCTTCTGCGTTGAGATTATCGGCGCCCTATCCGGGAAATAGACGAATTGATGAATAATCCCCAGGCGGATAGCCGGTGCTTTCAGTAATTCAGCCTTTGATGCATTATTACAGGAGACGAGAGAGGTAGGTTCGGAGATTTGTTTTTCTGTCGGCGATGGCGAGCTTCCTTCTTATATTTTTCCTGTGAAAATCAACTGTCCTCTCTGAAACATTCAGTATCATGGCTACATCCTTGCTCGAATTCCCCTCTTTCACGAGGTCGGCAATTTGCAGCTCCTTGAAAGTCAGATTCATATATCTTGGAGACAGTCTGTGCGAAAAGGAAGAGGTGATATTTTTTATATTTACCTCGAGTATCTTGACAAAGGCTGATTGTTCAGCTCCCAAACCGATCTTCTTCAACTTTCCTATGTACGGCATGATGACATTCTCAACATTTGCCGTTACCCACTCTTCAAACTCTCTCTTATCCTTGTCCCGCTGCTGCAGCAGAATCTTCAGCGCAACATTGAGCTCCTCGAGGTTATCGGTTTTTTCCTCGAGATCGGTTTCTCTTCTTCTCAGCGCCTCTTCTATCTTTCTGCGCCGTGCAACCTCATCCACGAGCTGCCGATTTTTCAGAAGGAGTTCTTGAGTCCGCTCCGCAACCAGGCGTTCCAAATGATCATACGCCTCCTTTAAGTCCTCCTCCACCCTTTTGCGTTCCGTTATGTCACGTGATATTCCCAGAATACCGCGAACCCTGTTCCCTTCATAGACGGCCTTGCTGTGAACTTCCACTATATTTTTCTGTCCATCGGCTCTTCTGTAGCTCAATTCATAGGGCGCCACCTCTTTGCCTTGCATCGCTTTTTTAAAATTATTCTTCACGAGTTCCCTGTGCTCAGGCGCGACAAGATCGAGAAAATGCAGATGACAAAACTTTTCCGCGGGAATTCCCGCTCTCTCGGCTATTACTGTGTTCACGAACGTGAAGTACCCTTTTTCGTTGATCCTGTAAACTCCGTCGCCGATATGGTCCACAATATGATCGTACAGCAACTCATCCTTCTGAAACGCCTTCTCTGCGCCTTTGCGTCTCATTCTATCGGCATTCATCCTTGCGATCTGATGATGTTCCCTGTCCAGATCATTTGCAACTTGTCCCTGTGTCTGCGCTTTGTCTTTCATGTCAGGAAGCCGCCAATTCGTCAGAGTTCAGAAACACAACGACCCAGTCTTAATATCGGGAACACCGAGCGCTTTCCGGCTGAAGCGTCCGTCAATGCTACTACAGCTGATATGCATTTTGAGGAAGACGAGGTTGCATTTTTGCCGCCCTGAAATATCCGTTTAATTGGAGATGGGGCAATAACCTAAGAGAATGGGAGACGGTTTTTGGAAAATACAACAAAACAATATCGTTGACAAGGAGAAAATGACTTTTATGGCGTTTTATTCAATAGCCTTTGGTCAGGGACTTTGAGAGGGGTGATTCTGATTGACCGAGGCTTAGTATGCTTGACAGGGGGGCTGCCTTTCCCCTATATTATATAAAGTGGAAATTCAGCAGAAGATTATGGCCGATTCATCAGACCACTTGCCGCAGGTGACTAAATGATCCGACAGCCATCCGATTTCTGGAGCATCCGAGAGGCCGATGTGCTGGCGGGTCTCGATGCCAGCCCGGAGGGTCTCACGGGCGCTGAGGCGAGGCGTCGGCTGGATACTTATGGAGCTAATCTACTCAGGCCGCCTAAGCGATCCGACACGGTCACGCTTCTTTTTGCCCAATTCAAGAGCCCCATTATCCTCACCCTTATTTTTGCGGCCGGATTATCCTTCTTCCTGAGGGATCATGTGGACGGCGCTATTATCATCTTTATCGTTCTGGTGAGCGGCCTTCTCGGGTTCTGGCAGGAGCGAGGCGCCGCTGATGCCGTAGAAAAGCTCCTGTCCATCGTGAGAATCAAGACGACGGTTCTCCGTGACGGCAGCCCCATAGATGTCCCCACGGAAGATGTCGTCCCGGGAGACATCGTTATCCTGAATGCCGGCGATGCCATACCCGCGGACTGCTTGATTCTCGAATCAAAAGATCTCTTTGTGGATGAGGCGACCCTGACGGGTGAAACGTACCCCGTCGACAAGGAGGCCGGTCAATTACCGGTGCAGACGTCCTTGAACGGGCGCGCCAACTGCCTCTTTATGGGAACCCATGTCATCAGCGGCACGGCCCGGGTGGTCGTTGTTTTCACAGGGAAGGAAGCCGAGTTCGGCAAAATATCGGAAAGGCTGAAGCTGAGACCCGAGGAGACAGAATTTGAGCACGGCGTCCGGCAATTCGGGTATCTATTGCTCGAAGTGACGCTGGCCCTGGTCTTCCTGATTTTTGCCGTCAATGTCTATTTCCACCGACCCGTCCTCGAATCGTTCCTTTTTTCTCTCGCCCTGGCGGTGGGGCTGACGCCTCAACTCCTGCCCGCCATCATCAGTATCAATCTGGCTCATGGCGCCAAGAAGATGGCGCAGCAAAAGGTCATTGTGAAGCGGCTCGCCGCCATAGAAAATTTCGGGAGTATGGACGTCCTCTGCTCCGACAAGACGGGAACCCTTACAGAGGGAACGGTGCATCTCCATTCGGCCCTGGACCTCGCAGGCAATCCCAGTGAACGGGTCTTTTTCCACGCCTATCTGAATGCTTTCTTTGAAAAGGGCTTCTCAAATCCTATCGATGAAGCCATCCGCTCCTACAAACAGCCGGATGTCTCCGGGTATGAGAAGGCGGACGAGGTGCCTTACGACTTCTTCAGGAAGCGCTTGAGTATTCTGGTCGTAAAGGACGGCAATTCCCTGATGGTCACCAAGGGGCCCCTTCCCAATGTGATTGGCATCTGTTCTCAGGCTGAGACTGCCGCGGGCGATAAAGTGGATATAGCTTCGGTGAAACAGGATATCCAGCAGAGATTTGAGACGCTCAGCAATCAGGGTTTTCGCCTCCTGGGGATTGCTTATCGGGATATGGCGGCTGCGCCCCGCATAGATAAGGATTGTGAGAAGGATATGACATTTCTCGGATTCCTTGTTTTTTTCGACCCGCCAAAAGCAGACATCGCCGAAACGATCAACCGCCTTAGGCAGCTCGGCATTTCTCTGAAGATTATTACCGGAGATAACCGTCTCGTCGCCGCCAAGGTGAGTCAGGATGTGGGAATGGCGGACGCAAGAATAGTTACAGGAAGCGAGCTCCATGACACAAGCAATGATGCCCTTTTATCAAGGGTGACAGAGACGGACATCTTCGCAGAGGTCGAGCCCAATCAAAAAGAGCGAATCATCCTCGCCCTCAGGAAGGCAGGCCATGTTGTGGGATATATGGGAGACGGAATCAATGACGCTTCCGCCCTGCATGCAGCGGATGTCGGCATTTCGGTGGACACAGCGGTGGACGTAGCCAAAGAATCCGCGGATATCGTCCTTATGGAAAAAAATCTGGCCGTCCTTGTGCAGGGCGTGCGTGAAGGAAGGACAACATTTGCCAACACTTTGAAGTATGTCTTTATGGCCACGAGCGCTAATTTCGGAAATATGTTCAGCATGGCCGGCGCATCCCTCTTCCTGTCCTTTCTCCCCCTACTCCCCAAGCAGATCCTGCTTACTAATCTGATGACTGATTTTCCGGAAATGACCATTGCCACGGATCATGTAGACCAAGAGATGCTGGATCAGCCCCGGCGCTGGAATATTTCCTTTATACGGAAATTCATGTTCACCTTCGGCCTCGTCAGTTCAATCTTTGATTACCTCACCTTTGGAGTTCTGCTTTTTATTCTCCATGCCACACCCGACCAATTTAGAACGGGATGGTTCGTGGAATCCGTCATTTCCGCCGCCGTTATTGTGCTGGTAATCCGCAGTCGCAAGCCTTTCTTCAAGAGCCGCCCGGGAAAGTATCTGTCCTTTGCCACAGTCGCCGTTGTCATCGTCACGCTCGTTTTTCCTTTCACCCCCATTGGCACTATCTTCGGATTTACATCACTCCCGCTCTCTTTTCTGATGATGATGGGTCTAATTGTGATCTTCTATATTCTCGCGGCAGAGCTCGCAAAGAAAATATTTTATCAGAGAGTTAATCTTTAAGGGCCTCCACACGGGAAAAATCCCTTCCTCATGATCAGACCAATCAATCAGATTGGCCCGGTTATTATTTCTGCCGGTGAGTTATTAAAGTCTTGACATACTATAATTTAACAATAAAAATGTAATAAGAGTCGTGAGATTGATGCGGCAATAAGAGGGAGCGTACTATGAAAAAGATTTTTATCTGCTCTATAGCATTGGCATTAGGCGGAATGCTCGTTCTTTTCGGAAATGCCCGGGCTGACGATTACAGTGCAGGGCAAACACTGTTCAAAAAGAACTGTCAGTTCTGCCACAATCTCAAGGGTGATGATAATTACCCTTCCGCATATTATCGTCAATTCAGGCCGAAGGATTTCAGCGACCCCGATTCCTGGAAGGGACTCGACGGGCAGAAGATCGAACAGGTTATCAAGAAGGGCAAGGGCGTGATGCCCGCCATAAATCTCAAGCCCGAAGACACTAAGGCCATAATTGATTATATGACCCATGTGCTGAAAAATTAGGAAAGGTCTCTTCCTTCTCCGGGGCTCTCACAATTTCCTTTTTTGCCACTCTGTGCGAAAAGACTTCTTGTTGCCGCAGGAAGGCTACGCCGGGATTTCTCAGTACTGCATTGACGCCAAAGGTCGGCTACGAGAAAGCCGGGAGCGTCATCAGTGTATTGTGGTTCGGTCGTAAAGGCAGGACTCATCTTGCACGATTGAATAAGTATTATTTGCTGTTGGAAAAAGGAGCGCGCTTATGTGGGAATATACGGAAAAAGTCAAGGAGCACTTCCTCAATCCGCGCAACGTCGGGGAGGTTGAGAACCCCGACGGCATAGCCGAAGTAGGTTCCATCGCCTGCGGCGATGCCCTCAAACTTTCTTTCAAATTAGATGAGAACAAGAGGATCAAGGACATCAAGTTCAAGACCTTCGGCTGCGCCAGCGCGATTGCGACGTCATCCGCATTGACGGAGATGGTCAAAGGGATGACCCTCGAAGAAGCGATGAAAGTGACAAACCAGGATATCGCGGCCTATCTCGGCGGCCTGCCCCAGGAGAAGATGCACTGTTCCGTCATGGGCAAGCAGGCCATGGAGAAGGCTATTGAAAATTATAAGGGCGGCCCGCCCACGGAACCGGCGGCGCAGATCATCTGCGAGTGCTTCGGCGTCACGGAACGCGAAATCGAGCAGGCCGTGAGGGAAAACAATCTCTCCACTGTCGAAGAGGTAACAAACTATACCAAAGCCGGCGGCGGCTGCGGGGGATGTCATGATGCGATCAGGCAGATCATCGAGAGGGTGCGGGCCGAAACCGCGCCCGCTGCCAGGCCGAAGCTCTCCAACATCCAGAAGATCAAGATGATCGAGGAAATCATCGATCGCGAGATCCGGCCGTCCCTGAAGAAGGACGGCGGCGACATCGAACTCGTGGATGTCATCGGCAACCGCGTCCTCGTTGCCACAAGAGGGACCTGTGCAACCTGCAAGGCCGCCGACATCACACTGAAACATTTCGTCGAATTAAAACTCCGGGATTTCGTATCGCCGGAGCTCGTCATTGAAGAGGTGACCCCATGAAGACGATCTACCTCGACAACAATGCAACGACGCAGGTCGCAGAAGAGGTCCTCGATGCCATGCTGCCCTATTTCCGCGACCTTTACGGAAACCCGTCGAGCATGCACACCTTCGGAGGACAGGTGGGGCGGAAAATACGCGAGGCCCGCGAACAGGCGGCAGCCCTCATCGGCGCAGGGCCGGAGGAGATCATCTTCACGAGCTGCGGTACGGAAAGCGACAATGCAGCCATCCGGTCAGCCCTCGCGGCCCATCCCGACAGACGCCACGTTTTGACGAGCCGGGTAGAGCATCCCGCAGTCAAGTCTCTTTGCGACCATCTTTCCAGGCAGGGCTATCGCATCACCGAGCTCCCCGTCGACAAAGACGGCATCCTGGACATGACCCAGTATGAAAGGGCCCTGACGCCGGATACTGCCGTCGTCAGCCTCATGTGGGCTAACAACGAAACAGGGGTTCTTTTTCCTGTGGAAAAGGCGGCGGAACTTGCGAAGGAAAGAGGGATTCTGTTTCACACGGACGCCGTTCAGGCAGTGGGAAAGATTCCCATAAATATGAAGGCGACTTCCATCGACATGCTCTCCATATCGGGTCATAAGCTTCATGCGCCAAAGGGCATCGGAATCTTTTACGTCCGCAAGGGAACGCGGTTCTCGCCCTTCCTTATAGGCGGGCATCAGGAGAACGGGCGCCGGGGCGGCACGGAAAACACACCCAGCATTATCGGACTGGGGAAGGCCTGCGAATTGGCGGCACGCAACATGGATGCAGAGAACAGAATGGTTCTGCGCCTGCGGGATAAACTGGAGGCGGAGATCCTCACCCGTATTCCCAACAGCCGGGTGAATGGAACCAGACTCTACAGGCTCCCCAACACGACGAACATCAGCTTTGAGTTCGTCGAGGGCGAGGCCATCCTGCTGCTCATGGATGATTATGGAATATGCGCATCGTCCGGTTCCGCCTGCACGTCCGGGTCATTGCAGCCCTCCCATGTGCTCCGCGCCATGGGCGTTCCCTTCACCATGGCCCACGGCTCTATCAGGTTCAGCTTCTCAATCTATAATACGGAAGATGAAGTAGACTTCGTCATAGAAAAGCTGCCTCCCATAATTGAAAGGTTGCGCAGCATGTCGCCGTACTGGAATGCAGGCGACCAGGTATGCTCTGTCCAGTAAAGGAGGGAAAATCACCATGGCCGATGACAAGGCTAAGACGGATCAATGCAAAACGGATATAGGAACAGCCCGGAAATTTCGCGATGAAATACCGGCCATCGTCGAAGAGCTTGCGTCGTCCTGCGCCCGCCACGACTGCTTTGACCATGTCGGGCCGGAACCCATTCCGTCGCGGGAGGCCATCATCGACACCGTACACATGGCGTGCCGCATTCTCTATCCCGGTTATTTTATCCGCACGCGTGTGGATGAGGTCAACGTGGGATACTATTTCGGCCAGGAGTTGACTGCTCTTTTCGAAGCCCTCTCCGAACAGATAATGCTGGCAATAAAGCATGACTGCATCCGGCACAATCAGGTCTGCACAAATTGCGAAGAGCGCGGCCAGCAGGCCGCTATCGGCTTTCTCAGCGGCGTGCCTAAATTGCGCGTCCTGCTTGCTACGGACGTTAAAGCGGCCTATGAAGGTGATCCCGCCGCCAAGAGCTTCGACGAAATCATCTTCAGCTATCCGGGGCTTTTCGCCATCACGGTGTATCGCATCGCTCATCAGCTGCACACGAGCGACATTCCCCTTATCCCGCGCATCATGACGGAATACGCCCACAGCAGAACGGGGATAGATATTCATCCCGGCGCCGATATCGGAGAGAGTTTCTTCATCGATCACGGTACGGGTGTCGTAATCGGAGAGACGACCACCATCGGCAAGCGTGTCAGGATCTATCAGGGCGTAACCCTGGGCGCTCTCTCACTCGGCCGCGAAGAACTGGAGAGTCTCCGAAACAAGAAGCGCCATCCGACCATTGAGGATGATGCTATCATCTATTCAAATGCGACCGTGCTGGGGGGCAAGACCGTCATCGGCGCCCGTTCGGTGATCGGCGGGAACGTCTGGATTATCGACTCGGTGCCGCCAGATACGGAGCTATTTCTGAAAAAGCAGGAACTCGTGCTGAAGGATAGAAATATCAAATAAAACATTTACTTAGACTCATATTGCCATTGCAGTTTCTCTATATATTTAAAACCCTTAGGTAGCTTATACCTACCATTATTCTGCTATTTAATCATCATTGCTTAGCGCTGCCAATCGCATTAGTGTTAAGTGGATAAATTCGCTTTCTATGCAGAGCACTGCAGCAAGTGATCTATCCCGGCCCGGAAGCGATACGGCTTAGACACTATGGTTGATTAGTACGTGAAGGTTTACGAGAGGCTGAACGGCAGACCCCTAAACTGAATACAAATCAAGAGGACAGGACAATGGAAAATGCGTTAACGATACTACTTGTTGAGGATAACAAAACGGACGCCGTATTGATTGAAGAAATGATCCACGATGCCGACGCACATGGTTCTTCTGACCGCAATTACGAATTGGTCCACAAAGAACTGCTCTGTGATGCCTTGAAATATCTGGCCGAGAATGCGGTGGATGTCATACTCCTGGACCTGTCACTCCCTGACAGCAAGGGCCTTGACACCGTAAAAAAAATGGGTGAGAGGGAAAAGAATGTCCCCATTATCGTCCTCACCGGCCTCGATGATGAGGCCACAGCCATACAGGCTTTGCAGCACAGTGTTCAGGACTATCTAAATAAGAACAGGACGGACAGCACTCTGCTTCATCGTTCCATAAAATATTCTATAGAACGCTTCAACAATATAAGAGAGAAGGAAAGACTGATAACGGAACTGAAAGAGGCGCTCGATAATATAAAAACATTGAGCGGACTGCTCCCCATCTGCGCCAACTGCAAAAATATACGCAATGATGACGGCTACTGGATACAGGTTGAATCCTATCTGAAGAGCCATTCCGCTCTCGATTTTACGCACAGCATCTGTCCCGATTGCGTGAAGAAGCTCTATCCCGAATTTTCCCGGAACAAGAAAGTGGAGGGAGAAAAACGCCGGCATCCGAGAAAGACCGTCTCATTTCCCGCTTTGGTAGGAAGCCATGGATTGGAAGATAAGGCCCTGTTGCAGACCGCATTGGTCGTAGATATTTCTCTCGGCGGATTACAGATATTGATCCCGAGTACCTATGAGTTCAAAAAGCAGGGAGACGGCGATGCTTCCAGGATGACCATTACCTTCGCACTGCCCGAAACCAAGAAACCCTTTACCATAGAGTGCGTGCCCCAACGAGTGTTTCGGTCGGACAAAGAGACCAAGATCGGGGCTTCTTTGGTCGACGCTGATGTTGAGATGTATCAAAACCTGCAGAACTACCTGACGAGCTCCACGTCGGCATAGATTTCATCGCTAAGGACATATCCTCTGCCCCTGTATTCTCCGGAACAGGCTCTCACGCGCGGGTTCTATGGCAATGTTCAAAGACCGGATCATCGACGTTACCACGGGAAATATCTGGACCGGCATCTGGAACCTTTCCTGGCCCATGCTTGTCATGATGATCTTCGGTTTCCTGGTGGGCTTCACCGATGTTTACGTTGCCGGTCTTATCGGCCCTGATGTTCAGGCCGCAGTCGGTTTCATCACCCAGATATATTTCCTCGTCATTATCGTCGCAAATGCCATCAGCATAGGCTCATTGGCCGTGATTTCGAGGGCTGTCGGCGCCGGAGATGAGGAGCGGGCCATTGACGCTGCAAAGCAGTCGCTCCTCCTGGGACTCTTGATTTCCATCGCCTTCACTGTGGTTTGTCTCATATTTTATCGCAGCATCATATCGGCAGCCGGCTTCCCGCAGGAGATCACGGACATTGCCGAGAATTTCCTGAAAATTTTTGCCTTCGCCCTCGGACCCAATTACCTGCTCATTATTTCGAATACCATTTTCCGCGCCGGCGCAGAGGTGAAAAAGCCCCTCATAACGATGTTTGTCATCAGCGTGGTGAATATCGCCCTGGACTTCCTGCTCGTTTTCGGTATTCCCCCTTTTCCGAAACTCGGTTATGCGGGAATCGCCTTTTCCACGGCCATTTCGACCATGTTGGGAACCCTGATGAACCTCGTCTTCTTATGGATCACTGAGAGGTGGCGACCTGTTTATTCCAATTTCAGGGCCGTATCATTCGAGACGATGAAAACCATTTTCAACATCGGATGGCCCGCTGGATTTCTCCAGGTCGCCTGGAATATAGCGAGCATATTCCTTTTTAACGTCCTGGCAAGATTGAAAGAGGCAAGCATCACCGCCCTTGCGTCCATTGCCAATGGGCTCCGGATTGAGGCGATCATTTTCCTCCCTGCCTTTGCCTTCAATATGGCTGCATCAGTCATCGTGGGCCAGAACTTGGGCGCCGGCGATCCGGAAAGGGCCGAAAAGATGGGCTGGAAACTTGCCGGTCTGGGGATAGCTGTTACGAGCATCATGGCCATTGTCATCTTTATCTGGGCGGAGAGCTTCGCATCCACACTGACTTCAGAGCCGGCCGTTATTGCCGAAACGGCGCGGTATCTGAGATTAAATATGGTTTCCGAACCCTTCCTCGCCTTAAGTACAGTGATGGGAGGAGGCCTTCAGGGCGCGGGCGATACGAGGGGGACGATGTGGGTCATCATTATCTCCATGTGGTTCATCCGGCTCCCCCTTGCCGTATTTCTGGCGCTATTCATGGGATTCGGGGCTCCCGGCGTCTGGTGTGCAATGGTGATCTCCATGGCCTGCCAGGGGCTGATGATGGCCTGGTGGTTCCACCGGGGGAGGTGGAAGAGGCTGGAATTGAAATGAACGAGGAATCCGGAAATACGGACTCCCTGGTTCTATAACCGGTGAAAGGAGACAAAGATCAATGCTGCACCTCTACAATTCAATGGGAAGGCGATTGCAGATTTTTCGCCCTGTTAACGGGGAAGTCGTGAATATATTTACCTGCGGCCCTTCCGTCTATCAGCGGGCGCATATCGGCAATTTCAGGACCTTCATATTCGAAGATGTCCTGGTCAAATATCTGGAATATTCCGGCTACAAGGTCAGACGGGGCATGAACTTCACCGATATCGAGGATAAGGCAGTTCTCGAAGCGGAAAAAAGGCATACGACGGTAAAGCGCCTGACAGAAGAAAACATCAAATCATTTCTCGATGAAATGTCCCTCCTCAAAATCAAGAAACCGGATTATCTTCCCCTCGCTTCCCGTTCGGTGAGCGAGGCGGCAGGAATCGTCGAGAACCTCGTCGCATGCGGCGTGGCATACTGGCACCGGGGCGACGTTTTTTTTGATCCGCTAAAATTTAAGGGATTTGGAAAAATTTATGGCCTCGATATGACGCGGTGGCCGGAGACGAAAAGGCGCTTCAGTAAAGACACCTATCCGGGCATGCGCTGGAATCTCGGCGACTTTATTCTCTGGCACGGCCGCAAGGAAGGAGAAAGGGACTACTGGAAGACATCGATAGGCGAAGGCAGGCCCGCATGGAACATCCAGGACGCAAGCATGGTGAACAAGTATTTCCATGAGACCCTCTCCATCTACTGCGGAGGAATCGATAACCTGATCCGCCATCACGACTATACGCGCGCCATTCTTGAGTCCGTGCGGCCTTATGCCATGGCACGATACTGGCTCCATTGCCAGCATCTGTTTGTGCAGGGGCACAAGATGTCCAAGAGCAAGGGAAATATCTACTATACCGAGACATTGCTCGCCGACGGATACAGTCCTGCGGAAATCAGGTTCTTCCTCATAGCAAATCATTACGGCAAGAGAATAAATTATTCGCCGAAGAATATGAGCCGCGCCAGAGATAAGCTTCTTGAACTTAGAGGTCCGGCACATTGTATTGCGGGAAGGGCGTCCGCCAAATCCACAGGACATTCTCAGGCGGGCGTTCGTCTTAAGAATGCCTTTGTCCGGCATATGGATAATGACTTGCGTGTCGGAGAAGCTATAGATGCCATGCAGTCTCTTCTCTCTGCGATCAAGCCCGAGGCCCTGAAACCCGACGAGGCCGCGGATATCCTCTCCACACTGAAGGAAATGGACAAGGTATTGAACGTTTTGTTTTAGAATAATAGTTCCGCGGCTGAGAAGGTTGCCGGCAGTTTGAGGATGCCGGGTTCAAGTTTTTTCCCTAATTCTCCAAACCATGCCGGATGTGTGAAATCCCCAGTGCCGATGACCGTGATACCTTTCAGCTGCGCCCATTTCCAGATAGTTTCGGGGGACAGGTCTTTGCTCGTCGCTATGGAATAGCTTGAATGGATGTGAAGGTCTGCAAGGAAACGCATGAGGACCTATTTCTTGGGCCCCATGTGCTTGAGAAACCAGTTTGCAGCGAGTCTGGCCACCTCAGCGAGGGCGCCGGGCTCCTCAAAAATGTGGGTCGCTCCCGGTATGACGACCATGTCTTTCTTACCCTTGAGATTTTCAAAGGCTTCCCTGTTCATGGCAATAACAGGCCTGTCATTGCCCCCGACGATAAGCAAGGTCGGCGCCTTGACCTTCTCAAGAAAACCCGTGGCAAGGTCGGGACGGCCTCCCCTTGACACTATGGCTGCAATGCCTTTGGGCTCTGTCGCCGCGGCTTGAAGAGCCGCTGCCGCGCCGGTGCTCGCACCGAAGTAGCCGAGCTTCAGTCCCTGCATTCCTCTCTCACTTTGCATCCACCGCACACCCGTGAGAAGGCGCTCGGCAAGAAGAGAGATGTCAAAAACCTTTCTGCGGTCCAGTTCTTCGGAGATATCGAGCAGATCAAACAGAAGCGTCGCGAAACCGGCCTCCTGCAATACCCCGGCAACAAATGCATTGCGTGGGCTGAGACGGCCGCTTCCGCTTCCATGGGCGAAGACAATTACGCCCGCCGGTTTTGGAGGAAGACTGAAAATCCCCGCAAGGTTCAGATCGCCTGCCGGAATGAGAACTTCTTTTTCACGCATCTTCGCCACGGTCAGAATCCTTCCCTCCTTCTATGCAGGTCAGACGCCAATCTGTACAACAAGGTCGCGCTCTTTGTCCAGCCTTCTCCGCCCTATTTAAAAAGGCACTTCTCACCTTTTTCGTTGATGAAATACGTCTTTGACCCGTCATAGAAGATCACAGATATATGTCTGTCCTGCCCATGTTTCTTGAGCAATCTATGAAATTCCTTCTTTTCCTGCTCCGACTGCCATTGCACCGGACCACCGTATATTCCCCTTGACTCTACAGGCAGATGAATGATGGCCTGACAGAAAAGAGCAACAATAAAAAATATTAATACAAATCTCATAGCTTGTCCTCCGCAAATAGAGCGCCGCACTTTGCAATCCCCAAACCGGTTGCGCCCACGAGAGGTCTCCGGTTCAGGAAAGAATCTCCGGAAAATGTGTCTGGCGGAGGGTGAAGAGGCAACACCCTCCGCCACAGGAGAGAAGAACGACACGAGCTGGCGATAGAGGATTGTTCTTTCCGCGTGCACCTCGCAATATGACCGGCTTGCATGTGCCGCCCGCGTGGCCTGCGGCGTCCCCGCCATATCAGAGATGGAAGCCTCCTTCACTCGTTCCCACGCTTAATATCAAAATATCATGAGGTCAGCACTTATAAGCATAAAAGTGATTGTAGCAGAATGACTCCGGATCACTTTGTTTTAATTCCGCCTCCGAGAGACACTGGCCTATCATCCTCTTTGAGACCTCTTCGTAGTCAGGGCGTTTTTCCTCAGCCTTTTTGCATGTCATGCATATGGCCGCGTGATCGTAGCTCGAAAGAATTCTTTCATCCTTCTGTTTTAGCGACCTACGGCATCTCGAACATGCCGCTGCACAAAATAATTTTTCTTTCCAATTCTTCATATTCCTATCAACTCCTTTCGACGTCCGAGTGCGGCGTTAATTTGAAATCAAGAATCTTCTCAATCTGGACCGTCACCTTTCTCCGGATTTGAGGGACACTATCTTTCTTTCCTGAATCGCTATGAAAACGTGCTTCGTCTTCTGGGCAAGGAGCGGTTCCCTTTATCCTCCGTCGTTAAGGCAGTCTTCCTTCCACAGACAATCCTCCCCGCATGAATCCTTCGTATGGAAGCAGGGTGAATTGCCTTCAATCAGCTGATAGTCGCGGATCATGTCTTCTTTCTTGCGGCCTACCTTGATATTCACGCTCTTTTTCTTCACTATCTCGCGGACTTTGTTGATGTTCATCGTAATCCCCCTCGCATCAATGTCTAACATTTGATGCGGATAAACTGGTTCTCTCGGCTCGGCATGTCCATGCCAGGATTGAGCGAATGAGTATTTTGTTTCTGTAAACTACTTTCCTAAGCGGGGGAAGGCAATGGTCATAAAATAGAAGAAGAATGGTAGGTATAAGCTACCTGTTGATACGGACGGAGATATGACCTGAGACAAAATAGCTGCGGCATTTTATTTTGCAAATATCATCTTCAATGAAATCAGAAGCAGGGCCGCGCAGCCAGGTGACATCTTTCAGCTTGCGATAAGATGCAATGCGTCCGTTCTCAACTATGGAGGGAGGGTCCCTGGTGTGCTACTTCTTGGCAACCGTCAGATTCACCGTCTTGTATCCGTACAAACTGCACGTGGCTGTTACTTCCAGCGTCTCGCCTTCGGCAGCGGTTACCTGATATGTATACGCAAAGGTTTCCATGTCAGGCTGATTTTCATAAGCAGTTTTCATCGCGGCGGCTCCGGCCTTTTTGATCTCAACATATTTTATATAGTGATAATTGGGAAAGGCAGACGGGTGCGTGATTGTGACTGTCAGCATTTGTGTACTCACATCATAGTCCAGTTTCACATCCTGAGGCGAGTTGGCAAAAGACATCCCGGGACACAAACAGCAAAACATCAATAAAATCGAAACTGCCTTCCATGCAAGATTCAAGGTACTCGCTCGTCGCTTCATCAGACACCTCCTCATTCTCAAGTATTGTGCTCAGGAGTAGCAAATATTTACGCCATAAGATAAGCGTGTCGCATACGGGAAAGCAATGAGTATTAAATGGAAGAGGAATGGGAGCTATTTCCTACTAATTCACGACCATTTTATCCTCATTCAATCCGACCGCAGGATAATTTAGTCTTTTAAATTACATTTGGTAAATCTCAAGTATTGACTCACCGGACAGTAAATCTTCATAGGAGGGCATCATAGCAACAGCACCGGCAAACTACTTCTTGCCTCCCATGCCGGAGGGTCTGGAAGGGCTCACGGAACTGGCCCTCAACCTCCGGTGGTCATGGAGCCATACGGCAGACCCGTTGTGGGAATATATCGATCCCGATATATGGAACCTCACCGGCAACCCCTGGCTCATCCTGCAGACATTATCGCGTACCAGGCTTGAGGCGCTCAAGGTCGATCAGAAGTTTCATGAGCTGATGGAAAAATACTTGGCCGGCCACCGTGAATCTCTGCAAACCATCCGCTGGTTTCAGCAGGCCTCCTGCGGACTTCACACCACGTGTGATTCCTGCCTTGGGCGGCGCCATGGCGCTCTCGAGGTATTTCTCGTACATCCCGGCGGACCGATATGGGCCCACAGGGATATGGGGTCGTGGTCAATTCCCAAGGGGGAGTTCGGCCCGGACGAGGACCCGCTCGCCGCCGCCAAGAGAGAATTTGAAGAGGAAACAGGCTTTAAAGCGGAAGGCCGTTTCACGGCTCTCACACCGGTCCGGCAGCGGAATAATAAACTTGTATATGCCTGGGCGGTAGAAGGTGACTGCGATGCCGCTGCGGCAAGGAGCAATACCTTCCCCCTCGAATGGCCGCCGCATTCGGGCATCACACGCGAGTTCCCGGAGATCGACCGTGCTGCATGGTTTTCCATGGCAGGAGCGAGAGAAAAGATCTTCGATGGCCAAATCGGGCTTCTCGATGAGCTCGAAGAGATACTCGCCGGCAAATCACATAAAGCCCATCCATGAACCACTCCGTGTCCGGAGGAGACTCAGTCACTCATTGCAAGCGGCGCCTATATGCCTCAGGCATCGGCCCTTCTGACAAAGGGGTGAACGGGGGATTTGCTCTGCCATGCAAGATCCCCCTTGATCCCCCTTTGCAAAAAATGAAGAGAAAAAAATGAAGGGAGTAAAACGATAAATTTCTATTTCGCTCGCGTTACGCTGAAATGATCCCTTCTGTTCTTCGCCCAGGCTTCTTCATTGTGGCCCGGATCGAGGGGACGTTCCTTTCCGTAGCTTATGGTGCTTAACCTATTCTTCGCGACACCGAGGTCAACGAGGTATGTCATGGCGGAGGCCGCTCGTCTCTGGCCGAGGGCCATGTTGTATTCAACCGTTCCTCGTTCGTCACAGTTTCCCTCAATACGAGCCGTGAATTCCGGATGTGCAACAAGCCACTTGGCATGCATATCCAGAATCTGCCGCTCGGCAGGCCTGAGGTCAAAGCGGTCAAATGCGAAGTGGATGTCCGCGAACTCGGATGCCTCTTTTTCGGCCTGCGCCGCCCCCGCCATAGCCGCTTCATCGAATTTCTGTTCTTCCGGGGACTTCGCAGGAGCGGCCTCCGCGGGCGCCTGCTTCTCCACGGCCGCCTCTTTTTCCACCGCAGGCTCCTCCTTCATTACCGCCTTCTTCGCGCACCCCGCAGGCAGAACGAAAGCGCAAATGATCGCAACCAAAAATAACGTCATAAGAATCTTTTGCCTTTTCATCTCTCTCTCCTTTCCAATCGTTTTCCTAAACTTATTGATCCTTCAGCCTGCCGCAGGGGTGGGCTGCCATTCATCTCCACAAATTTAAGAAACCTAAGGCACTGCTATGGACACGTAATACGACTGATCATCGCGGCTCAAAAGAAAGACCACACTCTCATTCGACTTAACCTGCGCCATTGCCTTTTTAAAATCGTTTAGATCTTTGACGAATTTTTTATTCACTTCCCGGATGACATCGCCGGGCTCTATGCCTGCGTCATCGGCGAGGCTGTCCGTCTCAACCTGTAGAACCACGACCCCCGTCTTAGCGGTCAGATCAAACTGCCTCCTCCATTCAGGTTTTATATTGTCGACTGTAAAGCCGAAGACGTTTCTTGTCTTGCCCGACTGAAGCGCCAGACGCTGGTCAGTCATTTCCACAATCGTCACTTTAACGTCGAGCTCTTTTCCCTGCCGCATCAGCTTTACGTTGACGGTCTTCCCCACGGGAGTCTCTGCAACGATCCAGGGAAGGTCGTTCGAGGATTTGACGGCCTTGCCGTCAAAGGCAAGAATGACGTCTCCCTGCTTGATGCCGGCTTTTTCGGCGGGACTGCCCTTGACAACGTCGGCAACGATGGCGCCCCGCGCTTCTTTCAGTCCGAAGGACGGCGCAAGTTCAGGAGTCACCATCTGAATCGAGACCCCCAACCAGCCGCGCACTACCTTGCCCTTTTCCCGAAGCTGGGCGACGACGCCCTTTGCGGTGCTGCTCGGAATGGCAAACCCGATACCCTGGCCCGCGGCAACGATGGCAGTGTTTATCCCGATGACCTCGCCTTTCAGATTTACCAGCGGTCCCCCGCTGTTTCCCGGATTGATGGGGGCGTCTGTTTGGAGGAAATTGTCGTACGGTCCGGAACCGATAACCCGCCCGGAGGCGCTGATGATACCCTGCGTAACGGTGTGTTCCAGCCCAAAGGGGTTTCCGATGGCCAGCACCCAGTCGCCTACCTGCATGATGTCTGAGTCGCCGAGAGTGAGTGTTGGCAGCTCTTTCACAACTGATGATATCTTGATCAGGGCCAGATCTGTCTTGGGGTCCCTGCCTATCACCTTAGCCGTGTATTCCCTTCCGTCCGTAAGCTTAACCTTGATCTCTCCCGACCCGGAGACAACGTGATTGTTCGTGATGATGTACCCTTCCTTGTCGACGATGATGCCAGAGCCGAGGCTTCGCTGTTTCATTTCTTTGTCCGGCATGTCACCGAAGTCCCCGAACGGCCCGCCGCGGGGTCCGAAGAACTGCCGGAAAGGATTACCCGGTACCTTGACGGTTGTTGTCGTGCTGATATTCACAACAGCAGGCGTGACCTTCTTGGCAAGCTCAGCAAAGGACTGGGGAAAGGCGATTGTCTCGGTGCGCCCCTCGTCATTGAGACAAGCGGCGGCAAAGACAACCAAAGCAAGAGCTAGAATGAACAGACCCTTGGTAATATAAAAAGCACCGATTCTTCTTCCCATAGCATCCTCCTTGAGAATGTTTTGCGACATGAAAAAATGACTGATCTTTAAAACCTGCCAAGACGCTCCGTGAGATCAGGGAAACATGTCATCTCTATTGTCCTGAATATTTTCACTTTACAATCTAAAGTACCACAAACCGGAAAACCTGCCAGCACAGGTAGTGACGTTAAGATCATAGGGTAATGGCAGGTGCAAGCTACTATGAATAAAGGGATGTGAGAAATGACCTCAGGTTTGTCTTCTTGCTTTTTATACCAAACTTGGAACGCAGGTTCTTTCTGTGGAAGTCTACCGCAGTGGTGGATATGTTAAGAAGCCTGGTTATTTCCTTGGTCGTCTTTCCTTCTTTGACGAGGGTGGCCACCTCGATTTCCCTCGGCGTCAGACTGAGGTACGCGGAGGACAGATTCCTCAAGAAGGGCGATACGATGTCATTTAAGTGGGCCTCAATGATCTCTATGTGAACCCGCTGGCTGCTGTCCAGCCTCGGGCCCTTCAATTTTTCCAGGTAGGGCAGAACAAGTTTTTTGACGTTGGCCAGCACCTGCTCTTCAAGGGTAGCCTTATCTTCCTCCCGGTGCTTCAGGAGAACCTTTAGCGCCGTATTCGCTTCCTCAAGACTCTGCGATTTCAATTGCAGCTCCTGCTCCCTTTTCTTCACGACTTCCTCGGCCATTTTCCGCTCGGTAATATCGAGGAAAGACATGACCACCCTCTTCGTAGAAGGTATGGACGCCACATTTGCGAGGACATTCAGAACCCCGCTGCGATTATTCGTGATCCGGAATTCATAGCCGTCAGAGGGCGTCCGTGAATGCTTACCCACCGCGCGCGAGAG
>PMBI01000068.1:0-1164 GCA_003153775.1 Syntrophaceae bacterium
CTGATCCCGCGCTTTTATGATGTCTCGGAGGGGCAGATTGTGATAGACGGCCATGATATCCGTCATGTCACCATTGAGTCCCTGCGCGGACAGATCGGCATCGTCACGCAGCAGACCATCCTTTTTAATGACACAGTGCGAAGTAACATCGCCTACGGCAGCATCGAAAAGACCGACGAGGATATCATACATGCGGCAAAGGCAGCCAACGCCCATGACTTCATTATCAACTTACCGAAAGGGTACGATACCATCATCGGCGAGCAGGGGGCAAAACTCTCCGGCGGGGAAAGACAGAGAATCTCTATTGCACGGGCGCTGCTCAAAGATGCACCCATTCTAATTCTTGACGAAGCGACGTCGTCCCTGGACACGGAAGCGGAAATCGAGGTACAGGATGCCCTGGAATATCTGATGAAAGGGAGGACGACGCTCATCATTGCGCACAGGCTTTCGACAATCCGTAACGCCCATCGGATACTGGTGCTTGCCAACGGCGAGATTGTTGAAGAGGGAACCCATGAATCTCTTCTGGAAAAGAGAGGAGAATACTTTAAGTACTACAGCATGCAGTTTAAAGATGAAAATAGGAACGGCATTGAAAAAACTGTCCGGTAGATTAAGAACAATCTGGTACTCCGACACTGCTCCGTCCGTTCTAAACCCCCTGAGACTGATTCTATCCTTCCTATCACTATTCTACCGTTCTGCCGTCAGCTTGAAAAACATGATGTATGACTTCGGCATCATCCGGCAGTCTAAGCTCCCCTGTAAGGTCATTAGCATCGGCAACGTGACCGTGGGCGGAACAGGAAAGACTCCTACAGTGATCGCTTTGGCAAAGTCGCTGAAGGAGAAAGGATACAGACCTGCCGTATTAAGCAGGGGATATGGGGGAATGGCCAAAGCCGCTGTGAATGTTGTCTCAGACGGTTCAAGAATACTGATGACGCAAGTTGACGCCGGAGATGAGCCGCTTCTCATCGCTAAAGCTGCGGACGGGATACCGGTGCTCACGGGGCCGGAGAGGATCCGCACAGGCCGTTTCGCCATAGAGAACCTGAAAGCCAATGTCCTCATTCTCGATGATGCATTCCAGCACAGGCGAATCTTTCGGGATGTGGATATTGTCATCCTTAATAGGGAACAACCCTTCGGAAACGG
>PMBI01000068.1:1192-7138 GCA_003153775.1 Syntrophaceae bacterium
AAAAAAGTCTGTGCCTTTGCCGGAATCGCATCGCCGGAGGCATTCAGGAGAACCATCGAATCTTTAGGTTGGGCAGTGACGAGCTTCATTGACTTCCCCGATCATTACCGTTACGACGAAGAAGACATTTCATATATCCAGAGAAGATGCACCGATTCCTCCTCCGATATCATTGTCACGACAGAAAAGGACGGCATTCGTCTGACAGACTTCCCCGATTTCTTGAAAGACGTCTTTTTCTTGCGGGTGGAGATGGAAATGCTCCCTTCCCGTGAGGAGTTTGAAAAGCTGATTTTCGAGAAATTGAAATGAAGAAATCACCATTGACAAACATTATACTCAAGTGCTTCGGTGCCATACCCCGGGAGCCGAGAAGAGCCTTATTTATAGGAGCGTTCTGTCTTTTTTACTATCTTTCCGCTCGGCAGAGATTTATTACCATCCACAACCTTACATGTGCCTTTCCGGAAAAAAGCATAAGTGAAGTAAAAAAGATCGCCAGAGGCGCATATAAGACCATGGGCATAACGGCGGCGGATTTTTTTGAAATCCCTTCTTTAACAAAGGAAAACATCGGCGACCTGGTTGAGGTTGAAGGACTCGAATACTACACAAAGGCCATGGAAAAGAACAGGGGTATTCTCCTGCTTGGCGCTCACTTCAGTAACTGGGAACTTACTGCGGCAGCGATTTCACTGGTGTTACAACCTGCGGTTATTACCTATCGTCCCCTGGACAGTCCCATTCTTGATAGCCTGGTTTTATGGGTAAGATCATGCACGGGAAATGTCCTTATAGATAAGGAACGCGCCATGAGAAAGATGCTCAGGAGTCTTGCACATAACGAGATTGTTGCAACAATGATCGACCAGAACATGGCCTGGCAGGAAGGTGTGTTTGTGGATTTTTTCGGCAGGCCCGTCTGTACAACCACTGGGCTGGCACTCCTTGCATTACACACATATGCGCCGGTGGTCCCTGGCTACATACTCAGGCTGGAAAACGGCAAGTACAGGATGGTTATCAAAGAGGAGATTGCGGTCATCCGCACAGGCGACAGAGATGCGGATATTCTGATCAATACCCAGAATTTCACCAGGTTCATAGAAGATACGGTCAGGGAGTATCCAGATCAATGGTTCTGGATTCATCAGAGATGGAAGACCAAACCCTGGCAGGTAGCGAAGAAGCGTGTGGAACAGGGTGCAGCCGACAAATGAAAGTCCGAATCTCAACACGCATCCCTTTTGACAGGGCAAGAAATATTCTGATACGCGGCACTAACTGGATCGGAGACGCCGTTATGACGCTGCCCGCAGTCCGTGCCGTCAGAAATACCTTCCCCGAGGCGCGCATATCCATTCTCGCAAAGCCGTGGGTTGCAGAGATATTCAACCTTTGCCCGGACGTTGATGAGGTTATCGTATTTCAAAGCCCCGGCATACATTCAGGCATATCCGGAAAGCTGAGACTGGCAAAGGAACTGAAAGCCGGAAAGTTTGATACGGCCGTACTCTTGCAAAATGCCATAGAAGCGGCCGTCATAACGCGGCTGGCCGGTATTCCCGTCAGGGCAGGATACAATTCCGACGGCAGGGGGTTGCTCTTGACACACTCCGTCCAGAGGACGGAAGACATAAGGAAGGTGCACCAGATCCAGTATTACCTGGAGATGGTAAAATCTCTCGGCTGCCTTCCCGCGGAAGCGGACGTTAAACTTCAGCCAGGGAACGATTATGAGAACCTGTCAGAGAAGATACTCCGCGAGCATGGCATAGCAGGAGAGGGCGTCATAGTCGGCCTCGCACCGGGGGCCGCTTACGGACCCGCAAAGAGATGGTTCCCGGAGAGGTTTGCCGCCGCCGCTGACAGATTGATTGAAGACCTCTCCGCACAGGTCGTCCTTTTCGGAAGTCGTGAAGACAGGCGAACCACTGATCTTGTGGAGCAGCATGCCCATCATCCCATGATCAACCTCGCCGGGAAAACGAATCTGAAGGAGGCCATAGCGGTTATCTCCAGGTGCAGCCTCTTCATATCCAACGATTCCGGTTTGATGCACATAGCCGGGGCTTTAAATATTCCCACGGTCGCCATTTTCGGTTCAACAAATCCTGTGACGACGTCTCCTGTCGGAGAGAGGAGTGTAGTAATCTACAAAGGAGCCTCATGCAGCCCCTGTCTCAAAGAAACATGCCTGACGGATTTCAGATGCATGGAAATGGTCAGTGTTGAGGAAGTTTGTGAAACCGCCAGGGATCTTTTGGAATTATGAAAAAGAACGCTGCAGTTTTCCTGGACAGGGATGGAACGATCAATGAAGAAGTAGGATACCTTGACAGTATCGACAAGCTGAAGCTCTTTGCCAATACAGCAGAAGCAATCAGGCTGATTAACGAAAGCGGCATGAAGGCCGTGGTAATGACCAATCAATCAGGGGTAGCGAAGGGCTACTTCACCGAGGAATTCGTAAGGACGGTTCACGAACGCATCGAAGAAATGCTGCGGGAGAGAGGCGCATTCATAGATGCGTTCTACTATTGCCCGCATCACCAGACAGAAGGTATCGGGGCATATCTTCAGTCCTGTGCGTGCAGGAAGCCGGGGGCGGGAATGCTTATCGAAGCGGCAAAAGACCTCGCAATCGACCTTTCTCGCTCTTACACTGTGGGAGACATGCTCAAAGATATCCAGGTGGCGCGTACGGTGGGGGCGAAAGGAGTTCTCGTCAAGACTGGCTATGGCATAAACACCATCGAGAAGGACTTAGCGTCCGGGTCTCCGGAAATCTGTCAGCCGAGATACATCGCTGAAGACATTCTCGATGCCGTTAAATGGATCATGAAGGACCGGAAAAAGAAACTTGCGAAAGTGTTTTGAACCGCCATTGCTCGCAATGTGAAGAGATCTCAAAAGAATTGGTATGAATATTCTTATTGTAAAATTAAGCGCTATCGGCGACGTTATCCATACCCTCCCCTCTTTGGCCGCCCTCAGGAAACTATATCCTGAGGCGAATATCACCTGGGTCATTGAAGATGCTTCTTCCGACCTCATTTCGGGCCACCCATATCTGGACAGAGTCATAGTCTCTCACAGGAAAGAATGGATAAGAGAGCTGAAAGCGGGCCGCGTCTCAAAACCTATAAAAGAAATCAGGGCCTTCATCGATGATCTGAGAAGGCAGTCTTACGACCTGGTAATCGATTTTCACGGGCTTATCAAGAGCGCTGCAATTGTCCTTCTCAGTTCCGGCAAGAGAAGACTGGGCTACGACAGCATGCAGGAGTTGAGCGGTCTCTTCCTCAATGAAAAAATCCCGGAGGACATGCAGAAACACGCAATCGACCGCTATCTCGATTTCCTTCGGTATCTCGGTGCAGATGTCAAAGAGCCGGAATTTTTGATTCCCATCGGGGAAGAAAACAAAAGCAGGGTGGAAGCACTCTTGCAAAGAAACGAGATTGACAAGAAGGACTCTTTTGTGGCAGTAAGCCCTGTAGCCCTGTGGGACACCAAACTCTGGGCGGATGAAAAATTCGCCGCGTTGTGCGACCGTGTTTCAGAAGAGCTGAAGGTCAGCGTTGTCTTTACTGGAAGCGAGCGCGGCAAACTGGAGCAGATTCAATCCCTGATGAAGACACCCTCCGTTAACCTGGGAGGTGAAACGACGCTCCGGGACTTAGCTTATCTTTACCAGCGATCCGCGCTTCTGATTACCACAGACTCAGGCCCCATGCATATTGCGGCGGCTATGGGCACGCCCGTTATCGCCCTTTTCGGTCCTACTGACCCCTCAAGAACAGGACCTTACGGAAAGGGCCACGTAGTTATACGAAGGGGATTACCATGCAGCCCCTGTTTACTGAAGAAGTGCGACTCTATGAAATGCATGTCCGACATTACAGTTGACGAAGTCTTTCATGCGGTAAAAGAAAAATTATCGGGGCGAGGATAAATACTATGCTGAAACTGAGATCGCTTGCAAAGCCAACTATCTTTATTGTTGTCGTTATTATTCTTTTTGCAAATTATGCTTATTGTGAAGAAGCAAAGAAAGAAGGTCGTGCCAGTGACAGATTCTTCACAGAGATGGGATTTATCACCGGTTTCGGAAGCGCCAGCATTCCGGAGGGCAGCTATCAGCCTGTCTTTCTCATAGGCCATTTCGGTGTCGATCTGAAAAGATATTTCTCAGGACTTAAGAATCACAGCGGAACGCTTTCCGTTTTTCTCGAGCCCCAGATCAATCCCGTTGTGAATCCGCAAACAGATATCGAGTTGGGCGTTGGCATTGGCCTCCAGTACCTGCATCCGGTCGTGGGTAACTTATCCATCTATGCCCTCGGAAGCGTTGGACCGCACTATATTTCCGTCACCACAACCAAACAGGCCAATGGGTTTATTTTCGCCGACACTGTCGGCGCCGGGTTATATTATTATCTCACGAAGGACTCAGCCATCAACGCAGGTTACCGCTTCCGGCATATGTCCAATGCGAATCTTGCAGATCCTAACGGGGGTATTGATACAAGTTCTGGGGTAATCGGCTACTCGGTCTTTTTTGATTGATTTTTCCCCGGACGGGGATGAGGGGATTGGTATCGCAGGAATTACGAGGGAGGGAAGGAATTGGCCATAAGCAAAGAACTGCTCGCTATTTTGGTATGCCCCAAGTGCAAGGGTGACATCCGCCTGAATGAATCGGGAGATGGCTTGATCTGCAATAAATGCAAACTGTTGTACGAAATCAAAGATGATATACCGATTATGTTAATTGATGAGGCAAAGAAACTGCCTTAATTAGTAGCGCTTGCATATTTCAGCACCTGATTGTAATTTGTTCGAGCTCGGTTTTTCCGCTCTGCTGCACTCCGCCGCTAATGACACCTTGAAGCAGTATCTATAAGGGTTTCCCAAATCGTAAGCACCGATTCAAGCGTGATGGCTCTTATACCACTCGATGGTTTTCGCGAGCCCCACCCGGAAATCCGTCCGCGCCTTAAAACCGAATTCATGATATGCCCGCGTTGTATCAAGCATACGCCTTGGTTGTCCGTCCGGTTTCGTTTCATCCCAGATCACTCTGCCTTTGAATCCCGTCAGCTCCATGATCAAACCGACGAGGTCCCGAATGGAGATTTCAAAGCCCGCCCCGATATTGACAGGATCGCTCTTGTTGTATTTTTCCATGGCCAGGATGATGGCTTCCGCCGCGTCCTCCACATAAAAGAATTCCCGCGTCGCCTTACCTGTGCCCCACACGGTGATCTCCCGTTCCTTGGAGGCGACCGCATCGACGCATTTCTTGATCAGGGCAGGAATAACATGGGACGATCTTGGATCGAAATTATCTCCCGGGCCATAGAGGTTCACGGGGAGGATAAATATGGAATTGAAACCATACTGGTTGCGGTATGCCTGTGACTGAACGAGCATCATCTTCTTTGCCAGACCGTACGGGGCGTTTGTCTCCTCCGGATAACCGTTCCATATATCGTCTTCTTTAAAGGGCACCGGCGTGAATTTTGGGTAGGCGCAGATAGTACCCAAAGCCACGAATTTTTCAATCCTCCTGAGATACCCTTCGTGGATCAGCTGCACACCCATCATAATATTGTCGTAGAAAAGGGAAGCGGGATGTTCCTGGTTAAACCCGATGCCGCCCACCTTTGCTGCGAGATGAATGACGACGTCCGGCTTTGTGGCCCCATACATCCGCTGAATGTCGGCAAGATTGACGAGATCATATTCCGGCCTTCCCGCGACGGCAATTTTTTGATAGCCTCTATCCCGGAGTTTCTTTATGAGGTGCCACCCCAGGAACCCCTTGCCGCCGGTGATTGTGATACGCTTATCTTTCACTTTCTTGATAAATCCTTATTAATTGCGGATTAAAGAATCTGTCCTGCGAACGCCACGTTATCGTATGTTATCGGCGCGTTT
>PMBI01000032.1:0-2444 GCA_003153775.1 Syntrophaceae bacterium
GCGTACGCCCCCCTGGCCAACGGCGGTGCGCGGCCCGAACCCAGGACCATCGTCCGTATTTATGAGCGGTACCGAAACAACTGGACGGAGATTCCCTCCGCGGTCAACCCGGTCCTTTCCCCGGCCATCGCCTATGTCACGACCTCGATGCTCAAGGACGTCCTCATCTACGGCACCGCCAAATCGCTTCACGGCTTCAGTCGGGAACGCCCGGCCGCCGGGAAGACCGGTACCACCGATGATTACCGGGACGCCTGGTTCATCGGCTACACGCCCCAGTTGATCACCGGCGTCTGGGCCGGTTACGACAAACCCAAACCCATGGGGAGAGGCTTCACCGGAGGGGCGATCTGCGCACCCATCTGGGGACGGTTCATGCGCTCGGCCCTGGCCGACAAACCGGCCGTCGATTTTCCGAAGCCCGATTCGGTCGTATCCGCCCTGATCGATCCTACGACGGGCGATCTGGCCACTCCGGACTGTCAAAAACTGCAGGAATTCTACGTCGCGGGGACCCAGCCTACCGTGTACTGCCCGGACCACGGGGGACTCGACCTTGCGCCCGCATCACCGGCGCCGGCGCCTTAGCTGCCGCCGACAAACGACCGTTCTCTTCCACCCCATCAGCAATAGCGGAAATATCAGGTTACAGGTAATTGCGGGTTCTTTAATTTAGGCTGCTGGGTTATTAAATATACACCTGCCATGATCAGAACCGCTGCAATGAGGTCAATGACCGTCAGTGAATCTTTCCCCCAAATAATGGCAACAAGCGAAGCAACGAGTGGCTGGAGATAGATATAGATGCCATTTAAATTGGGACTGACATTTTTCAGTGAATAGTTGATCAGATAATAGGCAAAGCCGGTGGTAATAAATACGACAAATAAAACCGACATCCAAATATTAAACGGTATTTGAGCGAAGGATGATGAAGCAACCGTGCTGAAAGAAAAGGGGAAAATGATGATAAAACCAAAGAGGAAGATCCATTTCATGATGGTCAGGGAGTCATATTTTTCCATCAATGGCTTTACCAACACCAGATAGAGAGCCCAGGAAGCATTACTCGTGAAAATCATGAAATTGCCAAGGAGCGTATTCAACCGGAAATCACCGGCTCCTGCCGAAAGGATGATCATCAGCGCCCCGGCAGCGCCAAGCATAATTCCGAAAACTTTTANNGACGCGCTGATCGGTGTGGTCCGGTTCAGTCCTTCAAAAAATGAGATCTGATTGACCACCACGCCAAAGACAGAACAAAGGGCCATCTTTAACAGGTCCCTTTTTTCGACTTTCTCCGATGGAACAAAAAAATGCAACATCCAACAAAGAACGACCGTACCACTTACACGGAGGAAGATGATGGCTCGGGGTAAAAGGAAATCAGGCATGATCCCTTTTGCAATTACATAATTAAGACCATAAATCGTATTGGCCCCGATGATTGCAAGGTGTGATTTGAGATTCTGATTCAATCAGGGTACCGTTGATATATGATTTTCAGATTCGACGAGTCCATGTGCTGAATACATCTCTGACGTTCCGCGGTACGATCTCTTGAAAGCGGATATTGATAAGATNNACCCAGGATCCGGCTGATTTCGTCGTAGTAGAGTCCATCAAATTTTTTCAAGAACGACGTCAAGACGCTGGTGGGTCGGCTGCCGCTTCAAGTTTCTTCGTTTGGCATGACCGTCTCCGTTGTCATTCGTCGCTGATTTCGACGCCGTGCTTTTTGGCGGCGCGCCGGATGCGCTTCTTGATTTTTTTGACTTCGTCCGCGTCGTATTTAGCGGCGTTGTCTTTGTGGTTGATGTAGGACCACGCCGCTCGCACATGTTCCGGCGTGTCCACCGGATACTTGTTATTGACCGGATCGGCAAACTCGACATCGCCATACTTGCGCTCGCCTTCTTCCGGGTTCACGTCCTCGCGCCGCTCGATTTTGTCACTCANNTTTTGACCGGCCATCGCTGCCTCACCGCTCGCTCTTGCCGAATACTTCGAGAGCCAGGGGAATGGTGCTGATGGCTCCCACCAGCAGCAGCACGATTCCCGCGGTCCGGCGCTGTTCGCTGCTGAGCTTATCGGCCAGAAGAAAGCCGATCCCCGCACCCAGAGCCACGCGCGTGCCGCCGATCATCGCCAGTTCCGGCATGGTTAATGTGGTTTCTTTCATCGCTGCCTCCTTTGGTTTTTTGACTTCGTCTCGAACCGGGTCGCCCGCCTGCCGCCGTTAGTNNTAAAAACTTCTTCAGTATCCTTTGCGAATCCACTTCATATATTAAATTTTTGTGGCCATGGTTTTTACATCATACCAAAGATTTAGACAATGTCTTCGTTCCCAAAACGCCGGAAAAGCAATGCACCGAGGATAAGGCAATAAAGAAGGACATTGATGAGTGGATATATCGACCCGAATCCATGGAATGTTTCGCTGC
>PMBI01000032.1:2578-2871 GCA_003153775.1 Syntrophaceae bacterium
AGCAGTGAGGCAATGAGGTATTCTGGCATGACAACCTTCAAATTTATGGATGTAATCAAGAACACAATGCAATGCAGGATGAACATGAATAGTGTCGATAAAGCCCACATTCCGATGATCTTACCCATAAGATACTGCCACCGGGCTATCGGTTTTGNNGAAGAAGCCCACTGCTGCGCGCCTGATAGCTTTGGCCATAAATAGTAGATAACTTTCCACCATGTCAAGTCCGACTGCGGGTGGGCGCCCGGTTGCTGCATCATCGCCTGCGCCATCTGGCTATGGCTTATAGC
>PMBI01000032.1:2964-3945 GCA_003153775.1 Syntrophaceae bacterium
ATACTGCCACCGGGCTATCGGTTTTGACAAAATACACGATTGCATCCCTTCGTCCCGGTCACGCCTGAATACACGCATCGAAAGTAAAGCCGCTATGAGCATCACGCCTGCGCCAATGACGTGGAAGGTCACTTTCGACACTGCCCTGACAACGGTTCCGGCATCGAGAAACTGCCCGTTCACCATGTAATTGCCTTGATAACAACCGCGAATAAGAAGTACGAAGATGGCGCAAATAACGAACATGATGACGAAGCTTTTCTGCCGCACTTCATCAATAAGCGTATATTTCGCAATCCTGATGATGGGGGGAAGTGCTTTCGACGTTTTCATGTCAACCTTTCACAAGCCTTACAAACACATCTTCCAGTGTATCACCGTCCTTGACAATGGCGGAAATCGCGTCTTTTACCAGAAGCTTGCCGCGGTTGATGATCGCAGCGGTATCGCATATTTTTTCAACTTCCGANNGTGGGCTCGTCGAGAATTAACAGCTTCGGATTTCCTATGAGTGCAGCGCCGAGTCCGAACCGTTGAATCATGCCCTTGGAATAGGTGTTCACCTTGGTGTATTCCCTGCCTTGCATGCCGATAAGCTCGACGATGCGCCTGCATTGATCCATGGCATCGGACCGGCTTATATCCAATAGCTCCGCACAGCGTTGCAGGTACTGCCATCCTGAAAGGTACGGTGGAATATGGAGGTTTTCAGACAGATAACCGACTGCGGTTCGGCAGGCTGCATGTGTACTTGGAAGGCCGTTTAACNNACAAACTTCCCGATGTCGGCCGTGTAAAGTCGAGCAGCATCTTGACGATCGTCGTCTTCCCTGCACCATTGGGTCCAAGCAGAGCGAAATACTCTCCTGTCGTGACGGAGAAGGAGACGTTGTCAACAGCCTCCAGGGAATCGTATCGTTTTGTTGCGGTGTTCAATTCAATCATAGAGGGCACTCATGTTCATCCTTAAAGCATCTCTCA
>PMBI01000032.1:3951-5561 GCA_003153775.1 Syntrophaceae bacterium
CTGTTATGTCAATAAAATATAGGAATATTCAAGGTCCCGATAAAAGTGATCGTCATTCATTTCCGATTGAAATGATGTAGGCCTATCAAAATCACCGGCTGCTTGGCTACCGGAAGCAAGACATTTTAGACAAGCACGCTTGTACCGGATGAACAAAAAAACCCCTTCCAGCACGGACCGGAGGGGGTTTTTACTGTTGATGATCGCTTCAGACGTCTTTTCTCTTCAGCCATGCTTCCTGATAGAGTCTGCCGATGGTGGTCACAATAGCCAGGAAGAANNAGGCCCAACATAAAATTGGGCTCCGTTCCCAACCACTGATCCAGCAGATGACCCACATAGAGGAAAAGAAACGATGCTACCACAATGACCAGTCCCCAGGCGCTCAACATCAGGACCGATCCAAGATCATGCATCAGCCGAAGTTGGTTTTTAGAGGTTGTTTGGGTCGTCATGTGCCTTTCCTCCTGTTTTTCAATAGCGCTCATCCATCTGTTTTGTTAGCTTACCAGAATCTTCACCGTATCGATCACGGGATTGGTGAACAAGGCGATAAAAACGGCGTAGAGGGCGAAAGCACCAACCGCTTCAATCGTGTACATCTTCTCGAATTTGCTCTTCAGGGAGATGATGATTAGCCCGCCGACAATCAGAGAGCCGAGCTGGAAGAAGGGAAATTCACTCGCCCCGGTTGCCGTATATTCCGCAAAGCTGAAGGTTGCCGTTAAAAGAATCACCGCCGCCGATACCATCATGGTTCCGAATGTCTTTTTCATAATCTGTGTCCCCCTATGTCTATTTTATGATTGCGTTATTGCCGCCTGTTTGCCTTTCTATATTGCTTAAAGCGTGCCAATTTTGATTGCTCATGCCTGTAGTATTTTTAAGTATATGTGATTGTTTATAATAATGGAGAATTAGCGTTACGGATAAGGCGAGCCGGGAAACCAATTCAGAGCCCTTTTTGATAATATTGCTTTAAACCGGTTAATGAAACGTTGAAAACCTCGCATCATATCCATGAGAAGGATGTTCTCTTTTTCGTTCGGGCATTGATTTAAAAAGTCAATGGTGGCCGGATCATTCGGGGATTGCTCATGGACGATGATCTCGCCTGGTTTTCAATGATTTGGGTTGATCATAAATATCTTGACTGGAATAAACCAAGGACGGTTTGTCAATGATTTTAATGATGATTATTCTTGCCATAGGTTCTTCCCGGTGATATTCTCTCCCGTAAGTTAATGAACCAGGCGGGTGACAGACCCTTCGCTTCCCGACAACGGATGCCGACGGGAGCTGAACCGCCGCTGATTAAGGAAACGCTCGACTTCCACCTTCGTTGCCGCGTCGGCCACCGCGAAGAGTTCCTCCGCACGCTCCTGCGCCGCCATGCCTGTCTGGGTTTCGTGGAACCGTTTTTTCGAATCGAAAAAGGAGGAGAAGAAAATGGCAAAGAAGACCGGCGCAAAAACGGCGGATCAGGGGACTGCGGCAGCGGAAACGGGAGGAAAAAGCCGCAACGGCCGCGACCGCCGCAACCGACAGAAGTTGTCTAGAGGTGTTCTATGGACAAGAATCAAAAAGCATATCTGAAAGAAAAATTTGGC
>PMBI01000018.1 GCA_003153775.1 Syntrophaceae bacterium
GTCTTTGACAAGCTGACGGCCGCCCTGGCCCATGCCATGACGAGCATCGGTTCCGTCAGGGGCATCGAGTTCGGGGACGGTTTCGCGGAGGCGCGCCGGCTGGGCAGCGAAAATAATGACATCCCTTATTATGACGAGAAGGGGGTTGTTCGTTTCCGCACCAACCGCTGTGGCGGGATGCTGGGCGGAATCAGCAACGGGGACGATATCGTTTTTCGGATTGCCGTCAAGCCGACCTCAACCATCTCCATCGATCAAATGACGATCAACGTGATCCAAAAACGAAATGAAAAACTCGCTGCGGAGACGCGCCGGGACCCCACCATCGTTCCCCGGGTGGTGCCGGTCGCCGAAGCCATGACGGCAATTGTGCTGGTGGACTACCTGATGATGTGGAACGGCTACCGTTCGCTCCACCGCGATATGGAAGGCCCCCAACTCGGGCAGGAGATATTGTCGGTGCCGGACGCGTAAGAAGGCNNGGTGAAATCGAGATCTTCATAATGAGTCAGTAGAAGGGAGGTGGTGCAAATCGGAGAGGAAAGCGGACGCAAAGCTTTTTTGCTTTATGAATAGGACATAATAGAGTCGCATAATGAAAAGGAGGAGCATCATGGTAAGAAAAACCTGGTTGGTAAGCTTTTTGGCAATAGTGGCGTGCACTTTTCTGTTGAGCTCTCCTGTTTCAGCGCAGGACAAGGTGACGCTCGCGATCGTGGCCGAGCAGAGCGGGGGCGGTGCTGTCGTTGGCGAAAGGTGGATCAGAGGCTTACAGATGGCGGGGGACGAAATAAATGCGTCTGGCGGCATACTGGGGAAAAAGGTCGAATTCTTCATCATTGATACAAAAACGGAAGCNNAAGCACCCGTAGCCGTTGCTGCTGTTAGGAAGGCCATTGCAAGCAATCCTTTTGCCGTGATGGGTCCAGTTTACAGCGGATCCTCACTTGCCTGCATGGGGCTTTTGAGGGATGCCGGCATACCGCAATTTGTCGCTTCCGAGTCTCCGAACATTGCGACAAAAAACGACCCCCAAAATCCCAACACCTATTTGTCAAGCCTCAATGTCGATCTCGCCGTGCAGAAGGTGGCAACCTGGATTACCGATGTGCTGAAGACGAAAAAGATGGCCATCCTTTGGGTTAATAATGAGTTTGGAAAGTCAGGCAAGGAAGCCATCAAAAAGCTCCTGGCGCCGAAGGGCGTGGAGATCGTCATTGACCTGGCTACCGAATTGGGACAATCCTCCTTTACAGGGGAATTGGCCCGCGTCAAGAGCTCAGGCGCCGATACACTCTTTGTCTATATGAACGAGGAGGAAAGTGGAAAAGTCTTGCCCCAGATTAAAGAAATGGGGATCGACAAGCAGATGAAGATCATCGGTGAAACCACGGTGCTTACCGCAGATACGGTGCGACTTGCAAAGGACGCCGCCAATGGAGTCCAGGGACATGTGGGCTTAAGCCCCGCGGCTGCCCCTTTGAAATCCTTGGCGGATAAATACTTTGCGAAATACAAGGAGTTCCCCGATCATAATTTCTTTAAAGGATACATTTCCCTGAATGTATTGAAGACGGCTGTGGAGCAAAACAAATCCTTCGACCAGCAGAAATTCAGGGATAGAATGAAGAATCACGTCTTCTGTNNGTAAGGATAACCCGGGGCTCCTCATGGATGTCTATTATGACGGTAAAGGAGATATTGATCGGCAGAGCTTTCTCATCAAGATCGTGGATCAGAAACAAACCATGTCAGATATCCTTCCGCCCATGAATCCGGGAAATTTCGCCGGCTGCAAGTAACAAAGATTAAAGGAAAGGAGAAGGTTCCGTGGGGGCCGAAAGGCTTCCACGGAACCACAGAAATAATTATGATAGAACAACTGCTGATTAAAGGTCTTTCGCTCGGCGCGATCTACGCCATGATCGCCATTGGGTTCTGTCTTCTGTGGCAGAGTTCCAGGCTGGTCAATTTTGCCGAAGGCGAATTTGTGACCATACCGGCCTTTCTCATGGTTTTCTTCTACAGTGTGCTCAACCTGCCCTTCGCTCCGGCCATCATCGCCGCCATCATTGTTTCCGCTTTTCTTTTGGGATTCGTAATGAAAAAAACCCTGGTCGATGCCCTGATTGCCAGAGGAAACACGCCCTTTGTCGTTTGCACCATTGCGCTCGGTTTTTTAGTCAAGGATTCCTTGACCGTATTCGCAACACCCGAGGCCCTGCATTTTCCAAGCATGATCGCTCAAACGCCTCTGCAGTTTGGCGGGGCCATGTTCTCTTCTCTCGATCTCTGGAATATATTCGTGGCNNGCCGTTGTGATCATTTGCCTTCACCTGTTCATCCGAAAAACAAAGCAGGGGAAGGCGTTGCAGGCCGTGGCCCAGAACCGTGAAGCCGCGGTCATTATGGGAATCGACGTACAGAAAATGATTCTCATGGCTTTTGTGATTAATGCGGTGCTGGTTGCCTTTTCCGCTTCTCTGGCAGCCCCAATCTATATGGTGAAATATGACATGGGAAACGAGCTTGGGCTCAAAGCATTCTACGCAGCGATCATCGGCGGATTCAATCAGGTGAGGGGAGCCCTTCTGGGAGGGCTTCTTGTGGGGTTGATCGAAATCTTTACGGCGGCCTATATTTCGACGCAGTATAAGTCAGGCTTTGTGCTGCTCGTTCTGATCGTTGTGATTCTCTTTAAACCGGAAGGCATTCTGGGAACGAAGGAGCAGATGTGAGAAGAAGGAATAGAAGGACATTAAGGGAGGTAAATCATGGATAAGATCAATCAGGGGATGAGGTGGCAAAAGATGGTTGCCGGCGGTCTTTGCGGACTGGCTCTTCTCATCCTCCCCTCTGTAATTTTTAAATCGCAGTATTTTCTGTACCTCTCCAGTCTGGCCTGCATCTATATGATCGTTTCGTGCGGCCTCAACATTACGATGGGGTACGCCGGGCAGATATCGCTTGGCCAGGCAGGCTTCCTGGGGATAGGGGCATATACCGGCGCTTTGTTGGGTTCTACCCTCGGTTTCTGGGTCGCGCTTCCCCTGGGAGGGCTCATTGCCTTTGTCCTCGGCCTGGGGCTCGGTTTCCCGTCACTGCGGGTGAAGACCCACTTTCTGGCAATGGTGACCATAGGATTCACGGTCATCGTCTACCTCGTCCTGATGAACGAACAGCAGTGGACCGGAGGCCCTTACGGCATCTCCAACATAAGAAGACCCTTCATAGGCTCATTTGCACTCACTTCACCGACGAAGTATCACATCGTTGTGGCCGTTATCACCTTTATCCTCCTCTTCTTAGCCTTATGGGGTTTAAATTCTCCTTGGGGAAGGGCCTTCAAGGCGATCCGCGAGAACGAGGGAAGAGCGGAGATGCTCGGGGTGAGCCTCCGCAATTATAAGCTGATGGCCTTTGCCATCGGAGCAGGGTATGCCGGGGTGGCTGGAGGCCTGATCGGTCCTCTCTTCGGATATATCGATCCGACNNATGTTTGCGCTCGGGTTTTCTTTCCAGTTCCTTCTGATGGTGGTTGTCGGAGGAGCGGGGCGGTTTGAAGGTGCGATACTGGGAGCTCTGATCGTAGCGATTCTGCCTGAAACGCTCAGATTTGCGCAGCAGTACTATCCCATCATCTTCGCGCTGGCGGCGATACTCATACTGGTTTTTATGCCTAAAGGCTGCGTATCCTTCGTTGATTGGGTATATAAAAAGCTGACGGGAAAAGAAGAACTTCAATTGACCAAATAAGGTGGTGACGGCGCATGAAAGTATTAGAGACGAGAGGATTAAAGAAATCTTTTCAAGAGTTTTCGGCATTGAAAGGCGTAGACGTTCATGTCAATGAAGGCGAGCTGTTCGGGTTGATCGGACCCAACGGTTCGGGAAAGACGACCTTTTTCAATTGCGTAACCGGGGCCCTTAGCTGCTCGGGAGGCAATGTCTTCTTTCGAGGGAAGGATATCACCAATAAAAGCCCCGATGCCATATACAGGATGGGAATCGGCAGGACCTTCCAATTGATCGAGATGTTTCCGAATATGACAGTACTGGACAATATGCTGCTGGCTATTCAGGAAAGCCAGGGGAGCATGTTCGGACGGCTGCTGAAGATGAACGAGGACGGGAACGTCAAAAAGGCGCTCGATCTTCTGAAGTTTTTAAAAATTTCCCACCTTAGAGACGAGTACTCAAAAAACCTGTCCTACGGACAGCAGAAACTTCTGGACTTCGGAATGGTACTGATGACCAATCCGAAGCTGATTCTCCTTGATGAACCCACCTGCGGCGTCGAGGTGGAGATGCGCCAGGAGATGATGGATTATATACGGGATCTGAATAAACAGGGCCATACCATTATCGTCATCGAGCATAATATGGACGTCGTCATGAACCTTTGTACGAGGATCGCGGTATTGGATGCCGGCGAGAAGATTGCCGAGGGAACGCCGGAAGAGATCCAGAATAACGCACAGGTCATCGAAGCATACTTTGGCACGGAGGAAGACGAAGAATGTTAGAAATAACAGATCTGGTTGCAGGATACGGTAAATCGGAAGTGCTGCGGGGGATCAGCCTTGAGATAAAGGAAGGGCAGATTGTTACCATCATCGGGCCCAACGGGGCAGGAAAAACCACGCTGTTCCGCACCATTTTCGGCCTCCTCCCG
>PMBI01000056.1 GCA_003153775.1 Syntrophaceae bacterium
CAAGGTGATCATATTTTATACCATAGGCCAGCGAGGTTGTCTGGGTATCAGTAGTATAATTCCCCGGTACGTTATCTCCATAGATCATGAGAATAATAGCATCGTCGTAGGCGGAAAGAATGACCTGAAGGCGAAGGGGCTTGTCGCCGGAGGTTTGAATATGCTTGCCGAGACCTGGCCACGCCTGGTTTCAGCCAAGATCAGATACCGTAAGAAGGAGGCGCCCTGCGCGGTGACTCTCGAGAGTGACAGTGTCAGCGTAACATTTGCCGAAGAACAGGAAGCAATCACCCCCGGCCAGTCAGTGGTCTTCTATGCCGATGACCGTGTTCTCGGAGGGGGAATCATTGACGAGGTTTTGCATGGAACTTGTTGAAAAGATCAATCGATTACGAAAAGAAAGAAATGCCGTCATCCTGGCGCACAACTATCAGATCCCCGAAGTTCAGGATATCGCGGACTATGTGGGCGATTCCCTGGGGCTGAGCATCCAGGCGTCAAAGACCGCTGCGGATGTCATCGTATTCTGCGGCGTCTATTTTATGGCGGAGACGGCGAAGATTATTTCACCGGAAAAGACCGTTCTCATCCCGGATGCGAAGGCGGGCTGTCCCATGGCGGATATGATTACAGCCGAAGAGCTCCGGAAACTGAAGAGAGAACATCCTCGAGCGAAGGTTCTCTGCTACGTAAACACAACGGCTGAGGTCAAAGCCGAGTGTGATGTGTGCTGCACCTCAGGGAATGCGGAGCGGATAGTGCGAGAGGCTTTTCGGAGTGACGACGAGATAATTTTTGCTCCCGATCAGTATTTAGCCCATAACATATCGAGACGGGTTGGCAGGGACTTTATTTCCTGGAAGGGCTACTGCCCGACGCACGTGAAGATACTGCCCGAAGATATTGCCAGGAAAAGGGTTCTTTATCCTGAAGCCGAAGTCATGGTGCATCCGGAATGCACACCGGCCGTCACCGAGCTGGCCGACAAGGTTATCTCGACGGAGGGTATGATGAGGCATGCTAAAGAATCGAAGACGCGGGAATTTATCATAGGGACGGAAATAGGTATTCTCCACCGTCTGAAAAAACAAAATCCGGAAAAATCTTTCTATCCTGTATCGGAGCGGGCGGTATGTCCGAATATGAAACTGACGACGCTGGAGAAGGTATTGTGGGCTCTGGAGGAGATGCAGTATGAAGTTACGGTACCGCCGGACATAATCAGCAAAGCGAAAAGCAGTCTCCAGATAATGCTTGATCACTAAATTGATTGTAAGATCAGGATGTGGATATGGAACCATTTGACATTACCGTTATAAGAAAAGGAATACGGGAAAGGATTTCTCGACGCGTCTCAGAGGAGATTCCCCTTACAATTGAAGTGAACGGGAGTGAACTGGTCACACTGCTCTCGAGCCCGGGGGATATGGAAAACCTCGTGTACGGTTTTCTTTTTAACTCCGGCTTTATTGAAGAAGCCGGTGACGTCAAGAGTTTGATCATCGACCGCGATCGATGGAAAGCCGCCGTGAAGCTTGCCGGCGACGGCATATCTGAAGAGATGCTCTTCAAGAGGATATATACCTCCGGCTGCGGTAAGGGAGTCATATTTCACAATCCCCTGGATGTGATGAACCGGGTGCGGCTCCCCGATGGATTTACAGTGGATTATAAAAAGATCGAAGAATTCATGGGGATGTTTCAGACGAAATCTCCCGAGCATAAGGAAACGCGAGGCGTGCACAGCAGCGCCCTTGCGGACGACAATGATATTCTTATTTTCCGTGACGATATAGGCAGGCACAATGCGATCGATAAGGTTATCGGGGAAGCCCTGTGCCGGGGACTCGATCTTGAGAACAAGATTATCTTAACGAGCGGCCGCGTGTCTTCGGAGATCTTATCAAAGTTGTTGCGGTGCCGGATACCGATAATCGTGGCCGCCGGAGCGCCGACCAACCAGGCCGTGAAACTGGCAAAGAATGTTAATCTGACCGTTGTCGGTCTCGCCCGGGGAAGCATAATGTGTATCTTCAGCGGCGAGGAGAGAATCGTCTGAGAGACTGATTCATCGCATTAACGGTGCAATCAAATATACGTCATGCCGGACTCGATCCGGTATCGAGCACCTCATAGGTTCTCACTCCCCTATTAATCGCTGCGATATTTAATTGCCGTTTTATAACATGATGACATGAGAGGTAAGATAACATGAGTAAGATCGACGCGAAATTAAAAATTGAAACGCTGGCCCTGCACGGCGGCCAGGAAGCGGACCCGACGACGGGAGCGCGGGCTGTCCCCATCTACCAGACAACTTCCTATCAATTCAAAAGCACGGAACACGCGGCCAACCTCTTTGGCTTGAAGGAGTTCGGCAATATCTATGTGAGGCTGATGAATCCCACGACCGATGTGCTCGAGAAGCGCATGGCNNTTTCGGCTGACAACCTCTACGGGGGGACGTACAACCTCTTTCATTACACCTTTCCCCGCCTGGGGATAAATGTCCGTTTCGTCAAATCGAACGACCTCGCTGCTTTCGAAAAAGCAATCACACCGCGGACAAAAGCCGTTTATGCGGAGTCTATCGGCAATCCCAAACTTGATGTGGCGGATCTCGGAGGCATGGCTGCGGTCGCCCATAAAAATGGCATTCCTTTCGTCCTGGATAATACCGTTGCGCCATATCTCCTTCGCCCCATTGATTTCGGAGTGGATATTGTAGTGTATTCCGCAACCAAATTTATCGGAGGTCATGGCACTTCCCTTGGCGGTGTCATCGTTGACTCAGGGAAATTTTACTGGACGGGCGGAAAGTTTCCCCTCATCGATGGGCCTGATCCTAGCTATCACGGCATCAATTTTGTGGAAGCCTTAAAGCCCATGGGAAATATTGCCTATATTATGAAGGCGCGGATATCTCTCCTGCGCGATCTGGGCCCGGCGCTCTCGCCGTTTAACGCCTTCTTGTTTCTTCAGGGGTTAGAGACGATCCATTTGAGGATGCCGCGTCATTCCGAAAATGCCCTGGCGGTAGCGGAGCATCTCGAAAAACATCCTAAGGTCGCCTGGGTCAATTATCCGGGGCTCAAGTCCAGTCCGGAGAGGGAGAGGGCGGCTAAGTACCTACTGAAGGGCGCGGGGGCGATTCTCGGATTCGGAGTCAGAGGTGGTTTAGAGGCCGGCAGGAAATTTATCGATTCGTTGGAATTGATATCACACTTAGCCAATGTGGGTGATGCAAAGACCCTGGCCATCCATCCGGCGACGACGACGCACCAGCAGCTCTCGGCGGAGGAACAATTGGCGACAGGCGTGACGCAGGATTTTATTCGCCTGTCCGTGGGCCTGGAGCATATTGACGACATCATCGCCGATATCGATCAGTCCCTGGCGAAGGTTTAATTTCAAGGAGGCAAATCATGGGCAGCATATATTCAGATATTACGAAGACGATAGGAAAGACCCCCCTGGTGAGACTCAACAGGATGCAGGCAGGCTCGAAGGCGGATATTGTCGTAAAGATTGAGTCCTTCAACCCGCTTTCCAGTGTGAAGGACAGAATCGGCGTCTCCATGATTGAGGCGGCGGAGAAAGCGGGCCTTGTCAAAAAGGATACGGTCATCATCGAGCCGACGAGCGGAAACACGGGGATCGCCCTCGCCTTTGTGTGTGCAGCCAAAGGATACAAGCTTATTCTTACAATGCCCGAGACGATGAGCATGGAAAGAAGGCACCTGCTGACAATCCTGGGAGCCGAGCTGGTGCTCACGGAAGGGGCAAAAGGGATGAAGGGCGCCGTGGACAGGGCGGAGGAGCTGGCAAAGGAATATAAGAACAGCTATGTGCCCCAGCAGTTCAAGAACCCTGCTAATCCCGAGATTCACCGGCGCACGACGGCGGAGGAGATCTGGCGGGATACGGACGGCAAGGTCGATTATGCTGTCTCAGGGATAGGTACCGGTGGGACAATTACCGGTATCGGTGAGGTCTTGAAGAAAAGAAAGCCGTCCATAAAGATGGTTGCCGTTGAACCTGCGGATTCACCGGTGCTGTCGGGCGGGAAAGCCGGTCCCCACAAGATTCAGGGGATTGGCGCCGGGTTCGTCCCGGAAGTGTTGAACAGAAATGTGATGGACGAAATCATCCAGGTGTCCCACGAAAATGCGGGAGAGGTAGCCAGGCGCCTGGCGAAGGAAGAGGGTATACTTGTAGGTATATCGAGCGGCGCCGCGCTGTGGGCCGCCATGGAGGTGGCAAAGAGGAAAGAGGCGGAAGGCAAGATGATCGTGGTCATTCTTCCCGATAGCGGGGAGAGGTATCTCTCGACGTGGCTGTTCCAGAAGTAGCAGGTGAATCTTTAAATGACGGAAAAAGAAAACAAGACAGATAAGAATAAGTCCGTAGGCGTCGTGGAAACGCAGTACTATACCTATGCCGGACCGGGCAAGGAACATAAGCTTGAAAGCGGGGAGAAACTGGGACCGATCACCATCGCTTATGAAACCTACGGAAAGTTGAACAACGAGAAGACGAACGCAATATTGGCTCTGCACGCCCTTTCCGGAGATGCCCATGCAGCGGGCGTTCACAGTGGCCAGGACAATAAAGGCTGGTGGGATGATATGATCGGGCCGGGAAAGGCCTTTGATACGGACAGGTATTTTGTGATCTGCTCGAACGTCATTGGAGGCTGCAAAGGTTCGACTGGTCCCTCTTCGATAAACTCGGCTACCGGTAAGCCTTATGCCCTGGACTTTCCGTTTATAACTGTTGCCGACATGGTCCATGCCCAGCGGCATCTGATCGATTTTCTCGGAATCGACAAACTGCTGTGCGTGACGGGCGGCTCCATGGGCGGCATGCAGGCACTCCAGTGGGTTGCCTCTTACCCCGAAAGGGTGAGGTCGGCCATCCCCATTGCCACGACTCTTAA
>PMBI01000095.1 GCA_003153775.1 Syntrophaceae bacterium
CAGTCTGCTCCCTTTGGCCACTCGGGTACCCCTCCAGTTACATCACCAAAAGCTGGAGCTGGCGATGGGACTCGAACCCGCAACCTGCTGATTACAAATCAGCTGCTCTACCTGTTGAGCTACGCCAGCCGACTTACTAACCAGAACGGGAAACTTCATTTACNNTAATCAAAATTTGTCAACAATTATTTTTTGTGTTGTTGTGCCTAAAGATTTGCGTATCGGCTCAGCATGTATAAGCAGGTACTGTAGAGAAATGATTTCGAGTATTGATGAATACATTGCATAAACTTCACTTTATTGATTGAAGGTTCAGATATACCCAGAATGTCAAACTTTGCAAAGAATGACTTCTGCGCATTTAACATGTCGAAGCGTCGCTGGCAGCTTCGATGCCCATAAACGTGAGCCTCCACGCCGGCACAGAGGCGGCTCGGTCATCCTCACGCTCGCGAAGAGGCAGGAGGCATAGTGCAACCGTCTATTTTTTCGCCGGCAATATGGAGCTTCAAACAGCGGTATATTTGAACACTTCTCGGCGCCAGCGTTCAGGCTGGCTTGCAGTGCCCCTCTATATATAGCTAATGTTCGCCAAAGACCTCAGCTGAAAATTTATACACTTTGGCATCCTTATCTTTCCATGCGTCCCGTTCAAGTCCGGCCTTGTAACAGGTTTCCTGAAGAAATGTCAAGCTATCCCAATTATATTCCGAGGCCACTTGCGGAAGTAGAAGGCCGGAATGAAACCCCTTAGTAATGTAAAGGCCGTGGATGCCTACTTCTATTTCATCCATGTTCTTAACCTGTTGGAGCGGGCTCATTACAGATATCTCGATGGTGATGTTCTTCAGTTCGTCCAGCTTTAACGGAGGAAAACGTGGATCATCGAAGGCAGCGGCCAGAGCCATTTCTCCCACGGTCTTGTAAAGCGGCTTTCTCGCCTCGATATAGCCGATACAACCTCTGAGATGACTGTGCTTTTTAAGCGTTACAAACGCCCCCTTCTTTTCATTCAGTACTTCGGCGGACAAATTAAATTCCGGTAGAGGTCCGCCTGTTAGTCTTGCCTCTATTGTCTTTCTTACAACATCAAGAAGCGCCTTTTTGTCCACGTCTGTTAGCGCCATAATGATCCCTCCCCAACATCTCAATAACTTGCATCGAAAAACTTACTATAGATTTCAACCAAGGGGGTGTAATTAACAAATTCATCATTCTAATCTGTGATCTCTGCATGGGTTCTGCCTGAGGTCCGTTTATTCATACGGCAGAATATACGGGACCCGAGACGTGACGCACTGCATACGCAGAAACCTAAGCTTTCTCAAAATCTAAGAATCCCGGCTCTTATAGAAAACAGCGGAAGCATAACCGACAACGCTGCTTCTATCTCCTGTCACATCTCCCGAATTGGCATATTTCAGCAACTTTGCCCTATTTGCACCCAATTTTTCTGAAACCATCATGGTTACAGCTGCCGGCCCTCCGCCGCAGGCCTCGCAGAGATTTTTTCCCAAATCTTCGAGCAGACCCCTGCCATCCATCTTCTCTATGCGCTTGATCACCACTGAATCAAGTTTCACAGCCTGCTCATAAGAGTGGAAATGTGAAAGATCGGTACTTCCCACGATCAAGACATTCCTTCCATGAATTGCATTGACTATGCTCTCAGCGAGGTCTTCACATGTTTCGCGGTCTTGCTCTCCCATGACAAGTGGAACAAAGTGAAATTTTCCCAGTGCCACTTGAAGAAAAGGGAGTTGAATCTCGAGTGAATGCTCCTGAGAATGGGCAGCCGGTATGTAGGATATCGTTTCGCTCTGGACCATTATATCATTTGCCAAGGTCACATCCACTGGAACCATGCCTAAAGGGGTTTCGTATCCGCCTCTGTCGTATATCGAAACACCGTGGAAAAGTGCCCTGTGACTCGGGCCCAATACCAAAACGGCATCAAAGGTTTTTTTCTTAACTATTTTATACGCTGTTGCGGCGATCTGGCCCGAATATATGTATCCTGCATGGGGGACAATAAGGCCTCTGATACTGCCGTCAACAGTTACATCAGGTGCGTTTTGAAAAAAGTTCTCTATATCCCCCCGCAAAACCTTGGGGCTGCCAGGATACCACGTCCCTGCAATAACTGACTTTCTGATTTCCTTGTCCATCAGATGTCCTCATCCATTCGTGTCAGCCATCAATTCCAAGCATAGTATATTAATTCTATTTGCTTCACGCAACTCCTACAACTATTTTAATCTCCATGTTACTCCGTGGGCTGTATCGGAGGTCTCGATTCCCATCCCAAGAAGCTTCTTCCTGATTTCGTCAGAAGCCTTCCAATCACCACTTTTTCTCGCGCGAGCTCTCTCTTCGAGAAGCCGACGCGCATCGTCGGTCAATGTCTCCTCCTCAAAATTCATTACCCCGAGAACAGCATCTATCCTCTTTAGGACATCGAGCACATTATCCCTTTCCCTACTACTCAACTGCCCGGAAGAGAGTGGAATACTGACCTTCCCTATAAATTCAAAAAGAGAGGCCATTGTATCAGATATATTGAAATCATCATCCATGGCGTCGGAGAATCTCTGTTTGATGTCATAGACAAGTTGATCAGCATCCGGGTATCCTTCACCCGAGGTATAACGAATCAGGCGCTGAATGAATCTATCTAACTTCTTGACCGTATTTCTTGCCGTCTCTAAAGCGCCCAAGGAGAAATTTAGAGGCTTACGGTAGTGGGTGCCGAGCAGAAAGAACCTGATTTGTCTGCCGCCATATCCCATTGTCTCGAGGTCTTCTATGGTCTTGACATTATTCAAAGAGCGGGACATCTTCTTGCCGTCTACCATGACCAGTTCCGTATTGATCCAGTAATTGGCCATTCGCTTGCCGGTTGCAGCTCTCCCTATGGCCATGACGTTTTCACAGTGAGGAAAGATGACATCGGCTCCGCTCGCATGAATGTCGATATTGTCTGCCAGATATTTAAGTGAAATTGCTGCACACTCAAGGTGCCAGCTGGGTCTCACGTTCCCCCAACGGGTCTTGAAATAAATCCCCCTTTTCAATTCATTTAGGGAAGACCTTTTCAGGAGAGTAAAATCCACGGGGCTGTCTTTTTCATAGTCATCAGATTCAATGGTCTTGCCGGGTTTCACTTTCTTCAAGTCAATATTGGACAGGCGACCATAATCGTCTATTTTCGATATGTCAAAGTAAACGGACCTCAATTTTTCATAGGCGTGGCCCCTCGCCACGAGTTTCTCAACTAAGGTCACCATAGCCTCGACATTTTCACTGGCCCGAGGGTAGACCTTCTCTTGCTTGATATTCAAATTCTTTATGTCTCCCAGGAACCTGCTTGTGCATCTTTCCGTATACGTAGCCAAGTCCATACTTGCGTGCTCGGCTTCCTTAATGGATCTGTCGTTCAAATCAATTATGTTCATTATGTGTCTGACTTTAAAGCCTTTAAACTCGAGGTAGCGCAGGATCAGATCGGAAACTACAAAACGCCGATAATTGCCCACGTGAGGGACTTCATGAACCGTAGGTCCGCAAGAATGCATCAGAACTTCTTCGGGATTGATCGGTTTGAAGAACTCTTTCTCCCTCGTTGATGTGTTGTAGAGACGTAAGGTAGATTGTTTCTTGTCGGCAAAGAGTTCCGTACTCAGATACCTCTCACCGCCGTCAGGAAAGATTACAACAATGAGCCCATCTTCCATTTCTTTCGCCTTCTGCATAGCCACATACATGGCGGCTCCTGAACTCATTCCTACAAAGAGACCTTCCTCTCCGGCCAACCTCCGTGCGGTTTCAAATGCATCTTCGTCAAGGATATTTATTTTCTCATCCAGCCGGTTCTTGTCATAAATGCCCGGTCGGTAAGATTCCTTCATATTTTTCAGACCCTGGATTTTATGCTGCAGGTAGGGTTCAACGCCCACTATCCTGATGTCAGGATTATATTCCTTGAGTCGCCTTGAAATACCCATAGCAGTGCCCGTTGTTCCCAAGGTTGCCACCACCATTGTCACGGCCCCATCCGTCTGATGCCATATTTCTTCACCAGTACCGTGATAATGAGCCAGCGTATTATCGGCATTATTAAACTGGTCGGTGCCAAAATATTTTCCCGGATCCTTAAGCATCATGTTATATGCCACTTCGATGGCGCCATCTGTGCCAAGACTGGCAGGAGTCAAGTATAGCTCAGCTCCCATCGCCTTGAGAATTCTCTTTCGTTCCTCACTGGCCGATTCAGACATAGCCAGGCATAATCTGTATCCCTTGGCGGCAGCCACGAGTGCCAGACCAATCCCGGTATTGCCGCTCGTGGCCTCGAGGATAATCTTATCGCCCGACAATTCGCCCCTCTTTTCCGCTTCGTTAACCATATAAAGGGCTATCCTGTCCTTTACGGACCCTCCTGGGTTAAAATATTCGAGCTTTGCATATATCCTGACCTTCTTGCTCGGATTGAGCTTACGGATTTCCACGAGGGGCGTATTTCCGATACTTTCTATAATGCTCTTATACATTCTTTTCATGATGGAATTATTGATAAAAATGGATAGATGTGGCAGAATTTAAAATGTAAGAGACAACGGCTCCATGACGGTTCAAAGGAATTAATTCCCGCTTTATCCTTACTATTACTGTTGCGTGCAGATTCCTCCTGGAATTTGCACCTTCACTCCAATGCGTCAAGGTCAGCCCGGTTCCCACTTCCCTGACGGTAATCGCAAAAGGTTCTCGATCTTTCAGCTGTCAAACTTGGGCACAGGAATCTTGAGGAATTGAATTCCTTCTTCTCTTAAGGTTTCTTCTTCGTTCTCTGTAGTGATCCCTTTAATATTTCGCCCTTCTTCCTCGCCATGATGAATCTTCAAGGCCACTTCAGCAAACTTCCTGCCGACATCTTCGAAATTCTTGTCGAGATATTCGTGAAACAATCTCAGAGCCTTCGGCAGAGATGATACTTCAGCATCCCTCCTGTTAGATTCCTTGACATCCTTTCCCATAATGGAAATTGTGGAGGGCACCATTCCTACGTCGGAACTTCCGCATGCGGGACAGATTATCAGCTTTTGTGTCTGCTGTTTTTCAAATGAAGTTCTGTCATTGAACCAGCCTTCGAATTTATGGCCCTTTTCACATCTTAGATCGTATATGATCATGGCCTATTTTCCCAAATCAGACATATTAGAAAAAAATAGTGTGGACATTTAGAATTTAATTATATATCTTTCAAACATATTGTTACACCATGTCGGGATGTGGCCCAGTCCGGTAGGGCACTGCGTTCGGGACGCAGGAGTCGCGCGTTCAAATCGCGCCATCCCGACCATTATCTTCCCTCGGAGGCGGGATAACGGAAATATCGGTGTAAATCGCCAGCCTATCAAGACATCGATATTCCTAACCACCACCGACTACAGAAGCCATCTTGAAGATCGGCAGGTACATGCAAATGATCATTCCTCCGACAACCCCTCCAAGAAAAACCATCATGACAGGCTCGAGCAGCGCTGTCATGGCATCCACCGCCGCATCCACTTCATCGTCGTAAAAATCCGCAATCTTGGCAAGCATCAAATCAAGGGCTCCTGTAGCCTCACCAACAGCGATCATCTGAACCACCATGGGAGGGAAAATGCCGGTTTCTGCAAGTGGTTCTGAGATGGTTCTCCCCTCACTGATGCTGTGCCTCGTCTTGATAATAGCATTCTCAACGATCTTGTTTCCAGCCGTTTTACTGACGATGCTCAGTCCCTCGAGAATCGGAACACCGCTGCCTAACATGGTTGCAAGGGTTCTGGTAAATTTCGCCACTGCAACCTTGTTCAATAACGGCCCGAATACGGGCGCCTTTAGCGTCAAAGCATCAATGGTAAGCCTCCCCTTTTCCGTGCGGTAATATCTCCTAAAGGCATATATAACCAGCGCAATACCAGCGATCATAAAGAGAAAATAACTTTGCATGAACTGGCTGGCGTTGATAAGAAGCTGCGTGGGCGCCGGTAATTGACCGCCCATGCCCTCGAACATTTTCTGAAATACGGGAATAACCTTGAGCAACAGAAGGGCAACAACACCTACAGAGATGACTAGAACGCTGGCAGGGTAAGTCATAGCGCCCTTGACCTTGCTTTTCAATTTCATCGCCTTTTCCATGTAAGCCGAAAGGCGGTTAAGAATAACATCGAGTGTACCGCCGCTCTCCCCGGCAGCAACGAGATTGACAAAAAGATCATCGAAGACCTTGGGATACTTTTTCAAAGCTTCGTGCAAAGTCGCTCCACCTTCGATCTCTTCCTTTACGGATGTGATAACTTTAGAAAAAGTCTTGTTTTGTTCTTGTTGGGCCAGCAGATCGAGACACTGAATGAGGGGCAGTCCGGCATTGATCATGGTCGAAAAAATTCGGGCAAAAACCACTATCTCCTTCTCCTTGACCTTGCCTTTGCCAAATCGCAGATAATCGGCCAAATCCTTTGGCTTCTTCTTTACGGTGATTGATTTGAAGCCCTGACGACGAAGAAGCCCCCTGACCACACCTTCATCAGTGGCGGCCATCTCTCCTTTTTTTAACTCACCTTTTTTTGTCGCCGCTTCCCATAAAAATTCTGCCATAATTAAAAACCCCTTTCGAACACTCAGACTTTTCCAAACGTTCTCAATATCTCATACAGGATAATCCCTGCCGCTACCGAAACATTCAGTGAGTCTATCTTGCCCATTGTGGGAATCGCGAGAAGAAAGTCACATTTTTTTCTTATGAGCGGCCTCATGCCCGTCCCCTCGCTGCCCAGTACAAGGCCGATGTGTCCATCATAATCAAAAGAACCTAAATCTTTGCCAGACGCAGGATCGGTGCCATATATCCAGAATCCCTGCTCCTTCAAGTAGTCAATAGTATTGGACAGGTTTACTACCCTGGCTATGGATGTATGGTTGGCAGCTCCGGCTGATGCTTTTACCACGGTTCCCGTCACCGATGCGGCACGATTTTCTGGTATAATGACTCCATTTGCTCCGCAACAATGAGCTGTCCTTATCAGTGTGCCCAGATTTTGTGGATCCGTAATGCCGTCAAGGATGAGAATCAAATTATATTTAAAATCAGGCTGACGATTTGCGATAACATCATCCACACTTGCATATACGAAAGGCTCGCAGATGCCGACAACGCCCTGATGGGATCCTTGACCTGCCTTTCTGTCTAAGTAGCTTCTCTCCTTGAATTCTATATGAATTCCCTTTTGCTTTGCCAGATTCAGGACTTTCTGGAAGGCTTCGCCTCCCCTTCCCTCGGCAACAATGATTTTGCTTACCCTCCCAGCCTGACTCCTGAGATCCTCTAAGAGGGGATTAATACCAAAAATTACCTGCATGCCCTCACTTCATCAATACTATACTACTGATACAATTATAATCGAAACCGCATATGACAATGAGCTAATTAGCTAATTAATTAGCTAATTGATGATAAGTATACTGAATCTATTCTACTCGTTCACGCATTGCAAGACCATCGGCAATTTCGGATATAATCTCTTCGACCCTCAGAACCGGATCTGCGGCTTGTCTGATGGGCCTGCCGACAACTATGTAGTCCGCTCCTGCCTTTATGGCATCTCTCACTGTTGATACTCTCTTCTGATCATCACCTGCCGGCACTCCCTCTCTGATGCCAGGTGTTACAATGATAAAATCATTTCCGCAAGCCCTGCGAATATTGGCAATATCATGGGCTGAAGCTACTACGCCGGAAACGCCGGAATCCTTTGCGAGCCTTGCGAGGCGCAGCGTAAGCTCGCTTGCAGAACAGTTAAATCCTACTTGCTTGAGATCAATATCATTAAGACTCGTCAGTACGGTAACAGCAAGGATTATGGGAGGAGGCAGTGCAGAATCTTCGGCGGCCCTACTGACAGCGGCGACGGTTTTCTCCATCATCTCCCGTCCTCCGAGGGCGTGGACATTGAACATGTAAACGCCTTGTTCAACAGCCACGACAGCGGCTCCGGCAACTGTATTAGGGATGTCATGAAACTTCAGATCCAGAAATGCCTTCTTGCCGCTTTCTCTGATTCGTTTGACAATGCAGGGACCATACCGTGTATAGGATTCTTTTCCTACCTTGAATATTTCCAAGTGATCCCTGAGACGTTCGACCCATGTCATTGCTTCTTCGATGCCCTTCCCTACATCAAGGGCAAAGATAAGCATCCCCCTTGGATTCCTATTCAAGGTATTCTTCATCGTCAACGAATTCCGTCTCGTCCAGTATGGGTTTGTAATCGATTTTGATGCCCTGTAAATAGTCGGGATTGGCGTATGTCACTTTCCCTGCGGCTATTTCCCTCAAGGAAGCTACGATTTCCCTATTATTCTTGATATCCGTCAGAGGCTTGGCTCCTTTCAGCAATTGCCTTGACCTCTTCGCAGTCAATACAACGAGAGCAAATCTGTTTTTCGCCACCTTTAGCGAGTCTTCTACTGTTATCCTTGCCATATTTCAAATGACCTCCTCACAACGCAATAAATTCCTTAATCTTAGAAGCTAATCTTTCCCTCTTACTCTTTTCTGCCACATATATCGATCTCAGAGTGTCAACTGCAGTCTCAAGATGATCGTTAAAAACTATATAATCATACCATACAATTTCTTTGATTTCATCTAAAGCCTTTGCGAGGCGTTTATCTATGTTTTCTTTGCTTTCAACTCCTCTTCCACGCAACCTCTTTTCCAATTCACTTCTTGACGGTGGAAGGATGAAAACAAACACGCCGCCCGGGTAATTCTTTTTCAGCGTCTTTGCGCCTCGCCAGTCAACGTCCAATACCAGATCGAATCCGTTCTGCAAGAATTCCTTCATCGTTTTCAAGGATGTCCCGTAGAGGTGGCCGTAATTTTCTTCCCATTCAGCGAATTCTCCTTCGTCCAGTTTATCCTTGAAAGCCTTCTCGGTAATAAAATAATAGTCTTTTCCGTCTTTCTCGCCGGGACGACGCGGCCTTGTCGTATACGAAACGGAGAACAGCAAATTAGGACACATCCTCAAGACCTTTCGCAGAATAGAAGTCTTGCCGGTGCCTGAAGGCGCCGAAACTACGATGTACAATCCTTCTGACTTCTGCGAGTCGCTCTTACTCAATGTTCTGCACCTGTTCCCTTACTCTGGAAAGTTCACTCTTGATGTCAATTACCTTACGCGATATCTCTGCATCGCTGCTCTTGGAGCCGATAGTATTTACCTCTCTTATCATCTCCTGAATCAGAAAATCTATGCTTCTCCCGACGGCATCGCTGCTCTCTAAGAGATCACGAAACTGTACGATGTGGCTATTCAAGCGGACAATCTCCTCGCTGATATCGCTTTTTTCGGCCATGATGGCCACTTCCTGTTGCAAGCGAAGCTCATCGATAGCAATCCCTCCCACCAGTTCCTTCACCCTCTCACCAAGTCTTAGTTGATACTCAGAAACGACCCGAGGCGCACTCCGCGCGATTGAATCGAGTGACTTTATAATCAGGCCAAGCCTCAGGAGCAAGTCATCGCAGACATTTTTCCCCTCCGTTTTTCTCATCTCGATCAAAGCGGCCATTGCCATATCGAGTGCCGTTCCCAGCTCCCCCCAGACAGCGCTTAGATCCAGGCCCGGTTCTTTCTGAACAAAAGCCTCCCTGAATCCTGTCATCATGCTCAGTGTAATCTCCTCTTCAAGCTTAAGCTCCTCTCGCAATTGTACAAGCAGCTCATAATAATTACGGATGAGCGGGAGATTCAGCTCATACCTGTTCTCGATGACGGAACTGCATTCGGAATCGATCCTGATGATTGTCTCTATCCTGCCGCGGGAAAATTTACCGCCAATTCTTTTTTTGATGTCGAGTTCCAGGGGGGAAAGGATGGCAGGCACCCGCAGGGAAATCTCCAGATAACGGTGGTTGAGAGATTTCATTTCCACGGTATATTTTCTGCCGTTCTGCACAAACTCGATTCTGCCGTAGCCGGTCATGCTTTGAATCATTACGAACTCCTGATAAATGCCAAAAAATAAATCTGGTGCTTACTCGAATTCCTCAACAAATAGGCTGACAACTTCTTCGGACAGGATCCTAATGTTTCAACTGCATGAGATATTTTGATCTAATCCTGTTGAACATTTCCATGGCCGGCTTTTCTCCATAATCCGGATAGGTCCAGGGTAGCGGCTGAAAGGACTTCCCCGTGTAGATGAGTGTCAGATCCGCATAGATGCCATCTCCCAAGTAAGGGCGGTGAGTATAGCCCTTGCCGGTCGCCAAAATTAAATGAGCCTGAGAGATATAGCCCGGATCAATATTAACCCTTCTTTTTCCGCCCTCCAAAGTTCTTTCCTCAATATCATTCGTACGCAGCTTCACATCGGGCAGTGATTCCGGCCTGATCAATGTATCAAAAAAAATGAACCGTCTTTCCAGGGCTGATCCCATCTCCTCTGTATAGTAGTCAGTGTAATGAAACGGCATCCTGGCGCTCACAAAGTCAATGTCTCCGTAGAGTTCAGATAATGCCTCAAGAATGCTTTTCAGCAGATTGCCGTCTGCATATATGTGACTCATGAGCAGTTTTACTGACTCTGCAGGCCGCGGCTTGCTCATATGACCTCTTTGAGTTCATCCAAAGAAATCGTCGCCGTTCCGACCTTTCCCACAACAATGCCGGCAGCGATATTGGCCAGAGCTGCTGCCTCCTTAAGAGTCGCGCCGGCGGCGACGCAGAGGGCTAACACGCCGATGACCGTATCTCCGGCGCCGGTGACATCAAAGACTTCTCTCGCCTCAGTCGGAAAGGTTGTATGCATTGTCTTGTCATTGCTTTCAAAGAGATTCATCCCCTCTTCGCCGCGCGTAACAAGAAGGGCCTTGAAACCAAATTTGCTAAGAAGCGTCCTGCCTATCTTTGCGACGTCATTGCCGTCAATAATATCCATGCCGGCCGCCCGGCCTGCCTCAAGGTGATTAGGCGTAATGATGTCGAAACCCTTATACAGAGAAAAATCATTCTGCTTCGGATCTACACAAACGGGGATGCCTTTCCCGGATGTGATTCGGCGAATACCATCAAGCAGGTGCTTTGTTACGACTCCTTTATTGTAGTCGGAGATCACTACGGCACCCAGATCATTGCGCAATTTTTTTATGTACTTCGTTATCTTCTCTATACTGCTTGGCCGAATAGGCTCTCTGCTTTCCTGATCAAATCTGACGACCTGCTGACCGTGGGCCACAATTCTGGTCTTCAATGTCGTGGGACGGTCCGCTTCTACAACAATTCCTGCCGTATCTATCTTTCTGTTACGAAACTCCAGGAGCAGCCTCTTTCCCATATCATCGGCGCCTATGACTCCCGCCCCATAAACTTTCCCGCCTAAGGAAAAGACATTATTTAATACGTTCGCACATCCCCCCAGCAAAAGCGAGTCCGATTGGATCTCCACGACGGGAACGGGGGCCTCCGGCGAAATCCGCGCCACCTTACCCCATATGAAATGATCGATCATGATATCGCCGACCACCAGAACCTTTGATCTGGGAAAGTTCTCAATAATTTCGAATGCCCTTTTTTTGCTTAGGATTTTTTTCATGGAAACTCTACCAATTTTTGAGATCCTCAATTTGAAAATTGAACAACACCGATTATTCGGCATTTTCTTGGGGGAGTCATGCTATTATCATGACTATCTTTTGTCAATCCTTTTCTCGGTACAGTATTTCCTCCGGGAGGCGCGGTATAATCCTTATTGACTTAGCCCATATTATCAAGTAAAAAAATACCTGCCAAGGGCAAAACTTATCGAGGATATTGAGGATTAATCCATGATCCGGGCTTTATTTTTAGTAACGATAGGCATAGCGATCACTGCATTTATGTCCGGTTGTGCAGTTGCCTTTGGGTTTATTACCTCGGATGAAAATATGGCTCACAGGGTGGGAAATATCTGGGCAAGGATGCTCCTTGGCCTGGCAAACACCAAGGTTGAGATTATCGGCGCTGAAAACGTTTTGATCGGAAAACCACAAATTTTCATGGCCAATCACCAAAGTGATTTCGACGTACTGATTGTTTTGGCCCACCTTCCAGGCCAGTTTCGCTGGATAGTCAAGAAGGAACTCTTCCATATCCCCATTTTTGGAAGAGCGATGCAAAGTGCGGGATATATAGAGATCGACAGGGAAGACCGTGAAAAGGCGATGATGAGTATTGACAGGGCGGCTATGAAGATCAGGGAAGGGAAGTCGGTGATGTCTTTCCCCGAGGGAACAAGAAGCAAGGATGGTAAGATCAAGCCGTTCAAGCATGGCATGTTCTACCTTGCCATAAAGTCGGGCGTCCCTATAGTGCCGATATCCATCATAGGCGCCGGAGAAATAATGCCAAAACGATCTTTGCATATAAAACCCGGGAGAATCACGCTGGTCATTGATAAACCGATAGACGTGAGCGGATATTCCATTGAGAACCGACAGGAACTCATAGATAAGGTGCAGAATGTCATCGCCGGAAATTATGAGGCGCGATCAGTTGCGAAGGCGGTATGATGTAAGTGGAACGCCGACATTTAATCATGAGATAAGAAATTGAAATTGGACGACAGAAAAGTGAAAGAGATTTGGGGGGCGGTTTGCCTGGCGGGCGCCATTTTCTTGCTGCTGTGCTTAGCCTCCTACCATCCTCTCGATCCGTCGTTCACGCATTTCGTGACCGATAATACCAAGACGCACAACCTCATAGGTTCAGTGGGATCACATATAGCAGATTCCCTCATCAGGTTACTCGGCATAGGTGCGTTTATCATTCCCTTTTTCCTTCTTATCGTCTCGTTCAGGTACTTCCTCGACGAACCTTTTAGGATCAATCTTATCGGCGTCGCCGGTCTTGGCGGTCTTATCTTCTCCACGTCTGCCCTCCTTGCAACAAGCCTGGCGGATGTCCAGGTGTATGGCGTTAAACTCGGCGCAGGAGGTCTCCTGGGAACCGTGTCCGCGGCGCTGCTGACCAATTACTTCGATCAGGCAGGTACGTATATCATCCTCTTGCTTGTCCTCATCATATCCCTGATTATCATGGTCAACTTATCCCTGGTTTCTGCGAGCAAGAGGTTTAGAGGTGTCTTTGTTTTTTTATGGGACGGATTGAAAAGATTCACATCTGCGCAAACGGACATGCTGAAAGAACGAATAGTAAAAGCGGACGCAAAAGAAGAAATACCGAAGACGGTCCCCGTGATTGAGACAGCAGCGCCTTCCGTGGAAAAGATGAAGCGAAAAAGGACGGAGCAGGCCCATTTTGATTTTATTCAAAAGGAGGGCGCCTTCAAACTGCCGCCGCTGACGCTCCTGGACCAGGTTGAGCGAAAAGACACGCGGATAAAGCGGGAAAGCCTGATTATGAATTCCCGAATCCTCGAAAAGAAACTTGCCGATTTCGGCGTTGAAGGAAAAGTGGTTGAAGTCAAACCGGGTCCCCTCATTACCATGTACGAACTGGAACCCGCGCCCGGCGTTAAGATCACCAAGGTCACCAATCTGTCGGACGATCTTGCTTTAGCGCTGAGGGCGCCCAGTATCAGGATCATCGCCCCGATTCCCGGAAAAGCGGTGATCGGCATTGAGATTCCCAACCACGAACGGGAGCCGGTACACCTGAAGGATGTTTTGGATAACGATGCTTTTCTTGAATCTCAATTCAAGCTACCTATCGCCTTGGGCGAAGATATAATAGGGACCCCTGTAATCACCGATCTCGCGAGGATGCCCCATCTCCTTATCGCCGGCACAACAGGGTCGGGGAAAAGCGTCTCCCTCAATGCCATGATCTGCAGCATCCTGTTCAAGACGACCCCTGATGATACTAAATTCCTCATGATCGACCCGAAGAGGCTGGAGCTCTCTGCATATGAGGGGATACCGCACCTGCTGCACCCGGTTGTCGTTGACCCCAAAAGGGCGTCTCAGGTTCTCAAGTGGGCCGTAGAAGAGATGGAAAAGCGGTACCAGACAATTGTCGAGTTGGGGGTTAAGAACATCGAGGCATATAACAAGCTCATAGACAAGAAGGTGAAAGAAAAAACCATTCAGCCGCGCGGCACAGATGAAAAAGGAGAGCCTGCCGGTGGGGTACCATCCAAATTGCCATTTATTGTGATCATCATCGACGAGCTTGCAGACCTGATGATGGTCGCACAGAGAAACGTGGAAGAATCACTCGCCAGGCTCGCCCAGATGGCAAGGGCCGCGGGGATTCATCTGATATTGGCCACCCAGAGGCCTTCCGTGGACGTCATTACAGGGGTTATAAAAGCGAACTTCCCCACGAGAATATCATTTCAGGTATCCTCAAAGGTTGACTCGCGGACGATCCTCGATCAACTCGGCGCCGAAAATCTTTTGGGCGCCGGCGACATGCTCTTTATGCCCCCCGGTACGTCTAAATTGACCCGTATTCATGGGCCATATGTGTCAGAGAAAGAAATAGAAAGAATTGTGGACTTCATAAAAAAACAGGCCAGACCTTCCTACGATGAAACGATAATAGAATACCGGGAAGATTCATCGGACACAGAGAAATCGGACGGTGAATTTGACGAAAAATATGATGAGGCTGTCGAACTCGTCACTGAGCTGGGACAGGCTTCAATTTCTCTGGTACAGAGATACCTGAAAGTCGGATACAACCGCGCCGCCCGCATGGTCGAACGCATGGAGGCGGAAGGAGTCGTTGGACCCTCCGATGGCGTTAAACCGAGAAAAGTACTGGCCAGAAAGATCCCCCGTTGATACACAGAAATGTTCACATCATAAGCCTGGGATGTCCGAAGAATCTGGTTGACTCCGAGGTTATGGCGGCACTCCTTGCAAAAGGCGGCTATAGCATCACTTCTCAAACAGACGAGGCGCATATCATCCTGATCAATACCTGCTCCTTCATACTTTCTGCAAAAGAAGAAGCCATAGATGAAATCCTCAAGGCGGCCCAGTGGAAGAAAAGCCGAAGAGGCGCCTGCACCCATTTGGTCGTTACAGGATGTCTGCCTCAGCGATACGGAAAAGATCTGGAAAAAGAGCTGGCGGAGGTTGATCTCTTCCTTGGGGTCGGGGAAGTGGGGAACATCGTGCATCACCTCGATGGTTTGAATCAGATAGAAGCGCCTGGCTGCCGTTCTGTCATCGGCAAACCCGACTTCCTGATGAATGCGCAAACTCCACGCCTCATAACCACCCCCTTTTACACCAGTTACCTGAAGATCGCCGAAGGCTGCTCCAATCGCTGTTCCTATTGTGTAATTCCGGCTATCCGGGGAAAAGCCAGGAGCAGGGAGATGAAAGACATCCTGATGGAAGCGGAATCCCTTGCCAGGCGAGGGGTAAGAGAAATCATCATCACCGCTCAGGACACCACCGCCTACGGCCGCGACCTGAAGAGAAAACCGAATCTCGGCGATCTGCTCAAGGGACTCGCATCCATAACGGGTATACGCTGGATAAGGCTTCTGTATGCGTATCCCGCCGGTCTCACCGATGAGATTCTTAAAGTCATGACCAGCTATGAGAATATATGCAAATACATAGATATCCCTATCCAGCACATCGACAACGACATCCTGACGGCCATGAAGAGACGCGGCGGCAGCGACCTTATCAAAAAGACCATCCGAAGGGCGAGAGAGACAATCCCCGGCGTGGCGCTGCGGACATCCATCATCGTGGGGTTTCCCGGAGAAACGCGCACAAAATTCAATAGACTGATTTCCTTTATCAGAGAAACCCGATTCGATCACCTCGGTGTATTCATCTATTCGAGAGAGGAAGGTACAAAAGCCGCTTCCTACTCTTCACGGATATCGAAAAGAGAAAAGGAACTGCGGAGACAGCTTCTTATGGAAGAGCAGTCGGTTATTTCTTATCAAATCAATCAGGCCTTGATCGGTTCGGTCCAGGAGGTCCTCATCGAAGGAAAAAGTGATATCCCTGATCATCCCTATGTCGGACGCTGCCAAAGGCAGGCCCCGGAAATCGACGGCGTCACTTACGTGAAGGGGGAAAATCTTGCTGCAGGAAGCCTGCTCTCCTGCGAGATCACAGCAGCCGGCGAATACGATCTTTTCGCAGAGGTATTGCCGTAATATCCTTCATTAGCGTTTCTTTTTCAGAACCCGATTCCCCCATCCAATAAAGATTCCCGTCTTTCGTCGAAGTCTATTTCTGCAAGGCGTATTATTATTGATCGATATGCTGATTTGTGGTTGACAATATGCATAAAATGACATATGTCACTTTCGACCCGTAATTGTGAGCTTATGCCTACTACAATGCTTCCACTTAATTCGCGTTGCATTCCACCTATAGGCCGCAATATTTATGCACACGATTAGTGTTGTGCTTCACGAGTCCCCACGCTTCTTTGTAAACACCATTTTTTCACTTTGTCTTCTGAATCTCAAAAGCAGCTACAAGCCTTTTGGGAAAAATACATGAGATGTTGAAAGGAGGTAACATGAGAGGCTCCGATGACTACAGTAAAGCTGTAAGCAATCATTATAAACAACTGATGGAGTACTGTAAGATCAACCAGGAACGTTTGGACAGAGAACTCCCGCCGCCGCGGGAAGACTTGAACGATCTCCTGGCGGAACGCGGCGTGAGCAGGAGGGACTTCATCAAGTGGACGTCCGTCATGACTTCCCTATTGATGCTGCCTCCCATGTTCCGTCCCGCCCTGGCCACGGCAGCGGAAAATTTCAGCCGCCTCCCCATCGCATGGCTGCACTTCGCCGAATGCACAGGCTGCACCGAGGCCTTCCTTCGCACCTCATACCCTAACGTCGCCGACATAGTGCTGGAAACCATATCTCTCGAATACCATGAGACGGTGATGGCGGCGGCCGGCCACCAGGCCGAACAGAACCTGGAAAAGTGCATGGCTGATTTTAAAAAGAAGTTTGTCTGCGTCATCGAAGGCGCGCTGCCAAGAGGGCTGAATGGACAATATCTGCGACTTGGCCCGAAAGGCAAGACTGCTATCCAAATAGCAAAAGAAGTAACCCGCAGCGCAGCAGCAACCGTTTGTATCGGCGCCTGTGCCTGCTATGGAAATATTCAGGCTGCAAAGCCCAATCCCACGGATGCCGCGGGCATCAGCAAAGTCCTTGGCATCTCCACGGTTAATATCGCCGGCTGCCCGCCGAATGCCGTTAATTTTGTCGGGACACTCCTCCACTATCTCATGTTTGGCGGCATGCCTCCCCTCGATTCCATAGGAAGACCGATCTGGGCTTACGGACAGAGGATCCATGATGTCTGCGAACGCAGATCTCACTATGACGCCGGGGAGTTCGTGGAAGAGTGGGGTGATGATGGAGCGAAGAAAGGCTGGTGCCTGTACAACGTAGGCTGCAAAGGCCCTTACACTTTTGCAAATTGCGGCAAAGTGCGTTTCAACGATAGCGTGTCCTGGCCTGTCATGTCCGGTCATGGCTGCATAGGCTGTACGGAACCCGGATTCTGGGATACCATGGCTCCGCTCGAAAAGCCGATCCATGAAGCTTCAATCGGAGGCGGGGAACGTACCGTCGACAATATCGGTCTGGTGTTAACCGGTTTGACCGCGGCGGGTGTCGCAGCACATGCGGTTGCCAGTGCAATCCGTCATAAGGGAAAAGATGAGGAGGAGAAACATGACTAAGAGAATCATTGTAGACCCCATCACCAGGATTGAAGGACATTTGAGAATAGAGTGTGAAGTCGATGACGGTAACGTAATCAGGGACGCCTGGAGCACCATTACCTTGTGGCGCGGCATCGAGACAATACTTAAAGGACGCGACCCCCGGGATGCGGGACTTATTGTTCAGAGATTCTGTGGAGTCTGCACCTATGTGCATTACGAAGCAAGCATCATGGCCTGCGAAGATGCATTCGGCATCAAGCCGCCTCCCAATGCCAGGATTATCAGAAATCTGATTCAGGGCAGTTGGTATCTCGGCGACCATATCATGCACTTCTATCATCTGCATGGACTCGACTGGGTAGACATTGTGAGCGCCCTTTCGGCAGACCCGAAAAAAGCGGTGGAGCTCGCGAAGAGCTACAGCGCTGATCCCTACAACTGCTCGGAGACGCATTACAAGGCCGTTCAGCAGAGACTCACAAAGTTTGTGAAATCTGGCCGCCTCGGACCTTTCTCGAATGCCTACTGGGGAAATCCTTCCTACAAGCTTCCGCCGGAGGCTAACCTGATAATTGTCTCCCACTATCTGGATGCACTTCAGGTATCCAAAGTGGCGGCACAGATGCAGGCCATCTTCGGCGGAAAGAACCCCCATCCCCAATCCCTGGTGGTTGGCGGCGTGACCTGTGTCATGGATGCCCTGGATGCAGACCGTCTCGGCCAGTATCTATTCCGCCTGAAGGAATTGCAGAACTTCATCGAGACCGCCTACCTCCCCGATGTGCTCCTCGCAGCGGCATATTACAAAGGCGAAGGCGCAGCCGGCATCGGAGGAGGCGTGAAGAATTACCTGAGTTACGGCGGTTTCCCGCTTGATGACGACATGAATACCTTCCTCTTCCCCCGGGGAGTCGTAAAGAACAGAGACATCGCAAAGCCCCTGAAGCTCGACGAGGAAAAGATAACGGAAGAAGTAACCCATGCCTGGTATAAGGGCACGGAGCCCCAACATCCCTTTAAGGGGACGACAGACCCGGAATATACGGGCTACGACGCCAACGGCAATGTTAAGGGAGGCGAAAAATATTCCTGGTGCAAGGCGCCCAGATATGACGGGCAGCCCCATGAAGTGGGTCCACTGGCGCGCATGCTTGTCGGTTATGCCGTGGGGAACGAAAAGATCAAGGCCCTCGTTGATGGAACGCTCAAGGCAACAGGAATTCCCGTGTCGGCCCTCTTCTCCACCCTCGGAAGGACGGCGGCACGCTGCATAGAAACCAAATATGTAGCCGACCACATCGAGGGGTGGGTCGGTGAACTCATCGCCAATGTCAAGAAGGGGGATACACGCACCTGGACGCGCTGCGATGTCCCGAGCAAACCTGCTCAGGGTCGCGGCATGACGGAACCGCCGAGAGGAGCGTTAGGCCACTGGATAAGGATTGAGAACAAGGTAATTGCAAATTATCAGGCCGTAGTTCCTTCCACATGGAATTGTTCCCCGAGGGACAAGGCGGGGAAACGAGGCCCGTATGAGGAATCCCTCGTCGGGACGAAACTCGCCAAAGTGGACCAGCCTCTCGAGATCCTGCGAACGATTCATTCGTTTGATCCCTGTATGGCCTGCGCGGTTCACATTGTCGATCCCAAGACCAATGAAATCAGGAAATTCAGGGTCGCCTAAAGGAAAGGGAGGACAACCATGGAAATAAGACCTGTAAAAGAATGGTCTGCGGCAATCATGATCAACCATTGGGCCATGGCGTTATCCATATTTGTCTTGATTGTCACAGGATTTTATATTGCCGATCCCTATACAATTTACCAGGGAGAGACAGTGGATAAGTTCTTCGTGGGGAATATGAGATATGTGCATATCCTCTTCGGGATATTTCTCCTGTTCATTTTCATATGGAGGCTGTATCTCGCCTTCTTCTCTAAGTTCCACGCGGACTGGAAGGACTTCTTCGCATGGCTCGATTTCGAATGCACCTGGGACCAGATCAAATTCTATCTTCTCATAAAGAAGGACCCGCCCGAACACTGTGCTCTTTATGGACCCATGCAATCCCTTGCCTACAGCGGTCTTTTTTTCATGATCTTCGTCATCCTCGTAACCGGTCTGATCCTCATGGGGGCGGGTTACCATGCCGGGATGACCGCCTTCCTGTACAAGATCTTCAAACCGGTGGAGAATATGCTGGGAGGCCTGGCGATCGTCCGCTATGTTCACCATATCTTCACGTGGCTTTTCATTCTCTTTATCATCGTGCACGTGTACATGGCATTCTGGTATGACGCCATATTGAAGGAAGGGACCGTCTCTTCCATGATCAGCGGGGTGCTTTTCGAAAAAGAAGGGAAATAAGATATTCTCTTTTGCTCGAAGGAGAATGATTCATGGGGGAGAACTGGGTATCATCTCCCCCATTGTTATTTCTACGGTTCATATGGCAGATAACGATCGCATCACTATTCTCGGATTGGGCAACGTCCTTCTTCAGGATGAAGGATTTGGCGTCCATTTCGTGCGGTGGTTCGAGAATAATTATCGAGTTCCGGAAAACGTCAAGATTGTGGAGGGTGGCACCCTCGGCTATGGACTGCTCGATACGGTATGCAGTTGCGATAGACTTCTCGTCATCGACGTGATAAAAGCAGCCACAGAGCCCGGCTCCATCTACCGCTTCACAAAAGAAGAAGTTGATGCGCAAATGCTTGAACCGACTTCGGCCCATGAAGTATCGTTTCATGACGTGCTCTGCAAGGCGGAACTTATCGATGAATTGCCGGAATGCATCTTCCTCTGCATCGTTCCCTACGAATACAAAGATATGGGTCTTGAACTGACCCCCTCCATAAGAAACAGATTTTCTGACGTCGAAAGGCTTCTCTTAAAAGAACTTTTTTTATGCGGCGTGACACCGTCGAAGTTGAATCATGCATGAGCTCTCCATTATCCGGTCAATTCTGGATATAATCGAAGAATACGCAGAGGAATATCGCTTCAGCAAAGTTAAGTCCATGAAGATTTCGTTTGGACGGCTGTCCTGCATTGATCCGCAGGTCCTCGAATTCACCTTCGACATCCAGTCGACTGGCACAAAGGCGGAAGGGGCAGCGCTCGAATTTGATATCAAACCAATCATCATTCACTGCTTTTCCTGCGAAAAAGACGTTGAGCTCGAACAATATGCTGCGGAGTGCCCGCAATGCAAAGGCTCGGAAGTGCTTCTTGCAGGCGGAACGGAAGAGATCCAACTTCTCGAGATAGACGTAGATTAGGAACTGGTAAATATGTGCCTTGGATTTCCGGGAAGAATCATATCCATTGATGAAGACAATATCGCGGTTATAGATATCAGCGGCACCAGGCGGGAAGTCTGTCTTGATATAGTCGACGAGGATGTTGCCATCGGAGACTACGTTATATCCCATGCTGGCTACGCAATACATAAGATCGACGAAGCGCTCGCCGTGGAGAAACTCGATCTCTTAAAAGAGATCATAGAAAAAGAGATTTATTAAGAATAGTGAGGAGAAGTCACCTTGTCCAAAATAACAGTCGTAAAAAATATCCTCGATGCCAATGACAGGATTGCGGAAGAGAACAGAAAGATATTCGATAAAGAAAAAATATACGTCCTTAATCTGATGAGCTCCCCCGGCGCGGGGAAGACATCCATTGTCGAGCGGACGATCACCGCCCTTCAGGGCAAATATAAAATAGGCGTCATAGAAGGGGATATCCAGGGTTCCGCTGATGCGGAGAGGATCGCCAAACTGGGAGTCCCGGTGGTTCAGATTAATACGGGAGGGGCATGTCACATAGACGGAAATATGATCCGCGAAGCCCTGCCGGGCCTTGATCTCACACAGACCGATCTTCTCATTGCCGAGAATGTGGGTAATCTCGTATGCCCCGCTGAGTTCAAGATCGGGGAGAATGTGAAGGTGATGGTCCTGAGCACCCCGGAAGGCTCCGACAAGCCGGCGAAGTATCCCCTGATGTTCCAGCAGTCGGAGGCTATGATTATAAACAAAATAGATCTTCTCCCCTACGTAGACTTCGATATGGCCAAGGCAAAGAAAGACGCCCTCACCCTCAACCGTAATCTTAAAATATTCGAGGTATCCTGCAAGACGTCGGCAGGTCTTAAAGACTGGTTCGACTGGCTCTCCGGCCGCATTGAATCTTTTCGATCAAAATGATGTGTCCCGAAAATTTTCTTCTCAAAGAAATTCCAGAAAAAAGAATTACTCGAGGCATGTACCCACCGCCCATTTCGTCAAATTAATTTCCCGTCCGAAAACCCAGACTGATAAAATTGATGAATGTGATGCACCAATATTTGAGTAGATTCATTTGCTGAATATTGGGGCGGGCGAGAATAACCCGGCATACATGACTTGGTGACCCATATCCCAGATCGTAATGAGGAATCGCGGGAAGAAAAGATGGAAGCTTGACCTGAAGAAGCGATTATGAGAAAAAGTTATCTCGCATGCTGCTCTGAAAACGAGCATTCATCGGTACGAAGAAGACTTTTAAATGTCATTCCGTGCTTGACACGGAATCCAGTCCTAATTATAGATTCCTGCTTTCGCAGGAATCACAAATTGAATATTTCCAGATCTTTGTGGTATCCCACATGGCATTGTTAAATAGATATTTGCAGCGGTCATCATGAAAAAAGATTATTCGATAGAGATGTGTAAGATTCTCGAAAATGAATACAACGGCCTTGGTTTGCAGCGGCCGTTAGCCGTAAAACGCTACGACGTCGGAGATATCGTTGAATATGACGCGAGCGCGGTTGCGCCTGATGCTTCCGACAAAACATCCCGCGTTCGAGTACAGATAGAGGCGTTTGTCGGCGGCGGATTTGCGGGACAGGTTTACAAAGTGAAAGTTCTCAGCATCGAACCGGATACGCTGCCGGGATTGCAGGTTGCCAATTCTTATGCCTTGAAAATCCTGATTCCGCCATCAGGAGGAGCGCGCTTTTTCAGAAACCTGCTCTACTGGATCGGCTTTCAGGGGCCTTTTCAATTGCAGTCAAATCCGGCCGCGGCAAGAGCCGGCGCTTTATGGCAGAAATTCATCCGCCGCGGCGCCAAGATCAGGTTCGGCAATGAAGCGTGCGTTAAAGATATGTACGCCATCTTTGTCGATACCCG
>PMBI01000041.1 GCA_003153775.1 Syntrophaceae bacterium
ATGATTGATGCCGGCGCGGGGGGGAGCTCCCGGATACTGCAAAAGAACATTGAAGACGCCGGACTCGACCCGAAGAGAATCTCAACGCTTATTCTCACCCACAACCATATTGACCATATCGGTTCGGCCGCGTATTTCAGAACACAGTTCGGGTGCAAGATCGTGATGCACGACCTTGACGCGGGCGCCGTTGAGGAAGGAGACAACGTGCGAACTGCCGCGAGTTGTTACGGGACGTTCTTTTCGCCGACTCCGGTCGACCTTAAAATCAAAGGAGATCACGAAATCCTCCGTTTTGGCGGGAGCGAACTCCACTGCCTCCATACGCCCGGGCACACGCCCGGGTCCATGTCCATATATCTTGACAGGGCGGGAAGGCGCGTATTATTCGGCCAGGACATACATGGGCCGTTCCTGGACATCTTCGGATCTGACATAGGGAAGTGGAAGGAGTCGATGAAGAAACTCCTCGCCCTGGATGCTGATATACTCTGTGAAGGCCATTTCGGAATTTTCCAGCCGAAGGAAAATGTCAAACGGTACATCGACGGTTACCTGAAGAATCACTCGCAATAACCCCGAGGGATGTATCAGATAAATTTTCGCGATTAGAATCCGAAAATGTGCGGGGTCTTCCGCCCCTTTTTTCATTGACGAATGGGTCTTCGTTTTCTACACTAATACTATCCGAGTGAAGATCAAAAATCCGGTCGACGGCTTGCCCTTGACAGGCATGCCGTGCTTCCTCCCGTGTAAATAGGGCGCTATGTATATGAAAGCAGTATCCTTAGAAGTCGTAGGCAATCTTCTTACAACCTATAGTCACTGCAGCAGGTGTGAGGTCGTTTTCCGTGAGTCGGGGCTTGGGAAGGAGGCTAATAAGGGGGATATTGAAGAATATCCTGAGGAGTTAAAAGAAGAAATTCTAAAGGTGTCCGATCGGCTCGGTGAGCTCAAGCAACTATACAAACACCGAATTGCTATCCGCCTGACTGACGCCCAGTCGCCGCGCGGCATCTACAAATCCCTCATACACGGTCTGCGCCAATATCCGGCGTTCATCATTGAAGGAAAAGATGTCTATACGGGTTGGGATCGTGAAAGGATCGAGGAGCTCGTCGACAAGTATTTAGAGCAGCCGGCTTCGAAATAATCAGGTCTTGCTCGTGATTCTGCCTAGAGCCTTTGCTGCAGCGGCCCTCACTGTCGGATGGTAAGATGATTTCAGGGCGAGAAAGCTCCTGTGTTTGCGGATTCCCCTTAGAAAGGGCAAGGCCTGTTTGTCGCCTATGTTACCCAGGGCAAGACAGATCTTTTCCTGCAAGTCGACTTTTACGTCTTCAGGCAATGCGAGCTTGGATTTAAACAGTTCAATGAGGGGCTTTACGGCATTTCGGTATTTCAGGGCACCCAATGCGGTTACCACTCCTGCCTTGACGCGGTCATCACATTCGGGAAGGATGTTAAGGAGAAGTTCAGCCTTGGGCCTTCCTCCTATTTGACTGATGCTTTTTACGGCCTCTCTTTGGACGCGATGATCGCTGTGGAGCAGATGCGGTGCGATGATTCTCGAATGCTCATCGCTTCCAATCCTGCCTAAGAGACGCACCAGATTTCGCATGTAATACCAGGGAGGGTCTTGATCAATCCTCTCCAACACGGCCGGCGCGGCCGCGGGGCCCATCTCAGGTATGAGGTTTAATATCAGGATACGCTCGGAACTGTCTTCGCTTTTCTTGAGGATATCGAGAAGGCGATTTATAGATGAATCAACCATTAGAACGAGAATCTGCGCCGCCTCATCTCTCTTGCCATTCCTGTCGGTCACGAAGTCTTGTATAAGAAGATTCAATATTTCATCGGACGCGATTGCTTTCATCGTGTCAGAAGCCGCGGAGCTTATCTCCTCATTCTTTTCCAGTTCCTTGGAAATAATGAGCCGGAAGGTCTCGACAATGGGATGACTTTCCAGGAACTGCTGATCCTGAATCTGGTTTTTAGCAAGGTCAATCAGATGGGCCGAGAGGGCTCTGTATGAATCGGTGTATTTGGTTTCAAATCTTATCCAATTTATCAGCTTGTCAGAAAGCCTGTTCAATATTTCTCTCCGCTTCTTCAGGGAGAGGCTGTCGAGGGCTTTAACCAGGGCCTCTGACACCTCTATCCGGATATCGACATCATAGTTGAAGAGTTCATTACTCAAACGATCAATGAGCTCTTCAGCTATTTCGTTTTCACCCACGGCGAAAAGGTCTTGGATTATATCATCGAACGACGTCGCGATTCTCTCATCCAGTATCCCCTGCTCGAGATTGTTCAGGATACTGCTCCCTGTTTCTCTGAGATCGGCGATTCGTCTGTTGTGCTCCGCTTCTTCGCGTGCTTTTATTTCATCAATCCGTTTTTGGAGTTCAATGCCCCTATCTGAACTCATCATATTGTCATATGCCTGCTGCATGTAGGCAATTCTCGGATCCGCGCTGGCGTCACCCTTTTTGGCTACGCGATCCAATATCTGGCCGATCATGCCTACCACTCTCTCAAACTTTTGTGAGTCCATCTTGGTAACGATGTCTCCGAAGAGCTGGCTGCCCAGGAGGCTTTCGATATTCTGAGCCAAAGTCATGGCAATGAGTTCAGCATCCATGTCCGATATGTATCCGGCAATGAGATGTGAGATCTTTCCCTGATCCGAGTTTACGGAGATGTCATCCACGGCGAATAACATATTGAACATGCTCTTGGATAACTTGGCGCTGGAGGCCGTGCCTGCCCTTGTGAAAATATTATTCATACCCGATTGAAAGATTCGTGAGACCCATTCAGGATCCTGCGCCATGTCCTTCACTTTCTGTGGATCGAAAATGGCATTCGGATCTTCGGCGGTTATATACTTCACGATTTCATCGTCTTTTATATCAATGCTCGCCATGAGTTGATGCTCTTCATCCTTGGCGATGTAGATCTTCTGATTAAGCAAAATATGGGGCATCTTCCCTTCAGCGATGATCTGATTCCACACTTTCTTTATTTGCAGATCGTCGGGTTTCTTTCCTATTATTTCCAGCAGAGGTGCGAGTTCCGTCTTATCGATACCCTTCGTAAACGTGATACTCTTGATTCCCCAATTCATCATCAATACGAGAAATATCGCCACATGGGCCTTGCCCTTATGCTTTGGGCCGAGGGGCTCGCCCTCTACGAGCAGATTTTTTTCCGATTCGGAAAAGATCACCGACTCCGCATCTTCAAGAATGTTCAGCAAACTCTCATATAGCCTGTCAATGCTCCTTGTGACCATCGCATTTGTCGGTGGATAAAGACGCAAATTGATGATTGCCGTATTCATCATGACTAAAGCATTCACAGACTTGTCTTGCAGAACCAGAGGCGTCATTCCTTCTCCTGATGCACCAGCCGCTTGTCATACCCTTTGCAGCAATATTCTTATCGTATTATAACTCAAATTCAATTAAATGTGTAGAATCTTTTCAGGTTTGCTCAAAAATTGGCGCTTTCTTAACAGAGGGATTCACGTTTCTTTCAAATGACTGGTGTCGTTCAATATAACGATTGCGCCTTTTCCGAATTTGAACTCGACAAACGTTTTGGATGCGAGATCGACGTGCATCCCGCGTATGTGCAGCATATCCGTGTTTTGAATCTTGCAGATGATGGTTCTGATGGTCATGTTATGGGTGACCACGATCGCGTTTCCTGCGGTCTCGGTAATTCCCGAGATAGCTCGCCACGCGCGTCTCTGCAGGTCATGAAGCGATTCTCCATTGGGCATGACGACGGANNTGGTTCATCTCCTGAAGGTCGCGGTCGGCTTCAATCGCAGCACCATGAAACTTAGAGATAGCCTTTGCGGTTTCATACGCGCGTCTTAGTGGGCTTGACACGATCCTTTCGATCTGCTCGCCCTTGAGTGACTCTGCAAGTTTATCTGCCTGCATGCGGCCATAGTCGCTAAGCTCCGTATCGGTTATCCCCTGGACCCTGTTTTCCCTGTTCAACAGCGTCTCTCCATGCCTGACCAGAATCAGCTTCAAAGATGCGTCTCCATGCAATCAGATGATGCGTTCAATTTCCTGCCTTTTCGTTTCGAGACGCTTTCTCGAAACGGGAAAGGCGGTCTTCAGTTCCTGCGCAAATAGCGACACTTTGTATTCCTCAATCATCCACCGGTATTCTTCAATCAGTTTCATTCTTTCATCGGATACGCCGGTGCTGCAGCTACTTATCATACATTGAAGATTATCGGAAAAAATATTTACCTCTTTGATCCTTTCCATTGCCTTTTCCAGATGGGCGATTCCTCTTTCAGCGCGAATGCCGATTGCCTTCAGATACCTCATGACGTGGGTCAGTCTCGCGCTGTCATAGTGTATCAAAAAATCACCCGGCAGGAGCTGATTCATTTCTCCCCTGAGATATTCAAGATAGCGGAGCGCCGGTTTGTTTGCGCGATTGGCGTGCCTGAGCGTTTGAAGAAATGCAGAAGTGTCGTAGTAGGATCTTATGGCAGGTCCGCACGCATGCATGATATCCTGGCCGTGAGGCAGTAAGCGGGTCCTGATGTCTTCTGCATGCCTGATGAATACATCCTGTGATCTGATGTGCTTTGAGAAAAGATCATGCACCAGCTTATCGAGTATGGCACTTTCTACTGATTTTACACCGCCGAATGAATCAGCCCACCTCTTCATATCTCCGCTGAGAGAGATGGATTTCTTAAGATACTTAAGCTCGTTCTTGAAATAAATTTTATAGAGCGCTCGAACGCCCTTCTTATGCAATACCTCCGCCTCATGTTTGTTCTTGTATAGACGAATGTTGACGCACCCATGGGCAGCTTCGAGTCCGGGGTATGCGTAGCCCTCCAATTGGCCTCGACTATCGAGGGCGATGGCGTCGGGGAGATCCCCGAAATCCCAGGCTGTCACATTTGCCTTTTCCCAGGACTTGCGCGCCTTATCGAAGGCGCTTGACTGGGCTTCGGCGATGATGTCTTGCTGAAGGCGGCTGATGTCGCGGCTCGCAGTAAGTTCCGATCCCCTGTCATCTATAACGGCAAAGCGCGGCTGCAGACGGTCGTCGACGGCGTCTGTATTCCATGATGACGCCGGTATATTCACGCCGAACCGTCGATGGATAAATTTACCGAGGGCGGAGATAAGGAGGTCTCCTTCATCCGTCATTTCGGCCATGATGAAATCGCAGGTTTGTGAGAGAGGGAGAAGTTTCTTCCTGTACTCCTTGGGGAGCCCTTTCAAGAGAGAAGTGACTCTCTCCTGCATGAGACCCGGGACGATCCAATCGACGGAGGCTGCCGGAACCGTTGAGATCATATGGAGGGGAACCTTCACGGTTACTCCGTCTTTGGGATGACCGGGTTCATAGTGGTAGTCGCATCTGAAGCGATGGCCTGCAAGAGTGACGTCATCCGGGTACTGGGCGAATTCCTCCTCCTCCGGAATGCGTGCGAGGACGTCTTCTTCCCGCATCCGGAGAAATTTATCGCTTCCTCTGTCCCTGATCAGTTTCTGAAGGGACCTGGCGTCATATATGCACGGGAGCCTTTCCTGATAGAAGCGTGCGAGTTCGTCCTCTCCGGCAAGGAGGTTGCGTCTCCTGATCTTATCCTCCATACGGGATATTTGCTCGATCACTCCCTGATTGTGAAGCAGGAAAGGGAAGGGCTTCTTCAAGTCCGCTTCGACGAGGGCGCTGCGGATAAAAATCCCGGAAGCTTCATCCGGATTTATCGGCCCGTAGGAAACGGGCCTCCCTGTGACTATCACGAGGCCGAACAGGCTGACCTGTTCATAGGCAACGACTTCGCCGCGGTCCCGGCTCCAGTGCGGCTCGGAATAGGTTCTCCGGCACAGGCTGCCTCCGAGCTCCTCGAGCCATTCCACCTTGATATTGGCGGCCGTGCGTGCAAACAGCCGTGAAGTCTCGATCATCTCGGCAGCGACGATCCAGCTTCCCCCTTTGCCGAAAAGCCCGGACCCGGGGAAGATCATCACATCCTTTCCCCTTGCCGCCGCATAGATATTCTTTTCTTTTCTCATCGCGATATTGGAAAGATAGCCGCTCAGGATAGATTTATGTATGCCGTCGTAGATTGGCTTATCATCGTCTTCCCTTCTCTTCCTTATTTTCCATCCCTGTTCTTCCAGTATCGCCTTGAGCTGATCGTAGACATCAACCCACTCCCTCATCCTCCTTATGGAAAGATAATTCTCCCGGCAGAATTTCTTCATCCGGCCCTTGCTTCTTACGGTTTGCATGAGGCCGTGGTATTGATTCCAGATGCGAAGCAGGGTCACGAAATCCGAGGTAGGGTCGGCAAAGCGGGCATGGACCTTGTCGGCCTCCTTCTCCATTTCGAGGGGCCGTTCCCTCGGGTCCTGGACGCTGAGCGCGGAAGAGATGATCAGGATTTCGTTCACGCATCCTTCCCGCTCCGCTTCGATGATCATACGTGATATCCGCGGATCAATGGGCAGGCGCGCCATCATCCTCCCTCTTTCCGTCAGCGAAGAGCGCTTGCCATCGCTCGCCTCTCCATTCTTTATGTCCGTTGTGATGGCCCCGAGCTCCCTGAGAATATCTGTGCCGTCCCTGATGCTCTTCGGGTGCGGCGGATCGATAAAGGGGTACGTCGATATGTCCCCGAGATTGAGGAAAAGCATTCGCAGAATGACCTCCGCCAGGTTTGATCTGAGAATCTCCGGTTCCGTAAACAGCGGGCGGTTTTCAAAGTCGGCCCGATCGAACAGACGGATACAAACCCCGTTCTGTACGCGGCCGCATCTTCCCTTCCTCTGATCGGCACTGCTTTTCGAAATCGCCCTCACGGGCAGGCTTGTCGTGCGGGAGCGGGGGTTGTACTCTGAGATACGCGCCAGGCCCGTATCGATTACGTATCTGATTCCGGGAATGGTAATGGATGTCTCCGCAACATTAGTTGCCACCACGATCTTTCTTCGCGATGCCGGTTGAAAGATGCGGCGCTGTTCCCTCCAGGGCAGACGGGCAAACAGGGGAAGAACGGCGGCTCTGTGATCGAGCTTCGCCTCAATCAGCTGGCAGGTCTCCCGTATATCCCGCTCCGTGGGCATAAATACGAGAATATCGCCTTCCGATCTGTCTTTCAGCACCTTTTCGAGGGCTTTCACGGCGCCGTCAACATAAGTTATCTCGCCTTTTTCCTCGAGTTGATGATCAAGAGGCTGGTAGCGGACGTCAACAGGGTACATGCGCCCGGAGACCTCAATTATCGGGGCATGGAAGGCGCGGGAGAATTTTTCCGTATCGATGGTCGCCGACGTGATGATTACCTTGATATCGCTTCTTTTCCTGACGAGAGTCAGGAGAATGCCTAAGACAAAATCGATATTGAGACTTCTTTCATGGGCCTCATCCACGATGACGGTGTCGTACCTGCGGAGGTAAGGATCATTCTGTGCTTCGTTCAGGAGAATTCCGTCTGTCATGATCTTTATGTAATTGTTCCTGCCGGAGCGGTCTTCAAAACGGATCTGGTAGCCGACGGAGCGGCCGATCTCCTCGCCAAGCTCTTCCGCTATGCGGTGTGCCACGGTCACGGCAGCCACCCTCCTCGGCTGGGTGCATCCTATGACACCCAAAAGCCCCCGGCCGGCCTCGATGCACATCTTCGGTATCTGCGTCGTCTTTCCTGATCCGGTTTCTCCGGTTATGACGACGACGCGGTGCTTTCTTATGGCCTTGACGATGTCATCACGTCGTACTGTAATCGGGAGAGCTCCCGGGTAGGTAATTACCGGCATATTGCGGAGACGGAGGCCTCTTTTATCAGGGGCAGTCCCAAGTTTGTTCTGCTTCAAGATGCGGTTCTCAGTCATATGTGTGGCATTATTCCATGAAGTTGGCCGGGATGTCAATAATCCGACGCGTGATTACTTATTCTGCAAGCGGAGCAAGGCGAAAATATTCAACGCTGACGACCGGTGCGAGGGCTGTGGCACGGCGCTGCGCGCGCTTCCGGGTGCTATTTCCCAACCCTTGAAAGACGCTGCTGTATCTGTTTTTCCACCCTTGGGTCCTCTGCCTGCCGCACAGCATTCTTCTCTTAGGCTGTAATACTTCCATTTACAGTTATCTTAAAAAGTTATATACTAATTACAAGCAGGCAGGAATATTGCAAGAAAAAACGGATATCTAAGAACTCGATCCCCGTATCCCGCCGGTAAGAAGTTGGGAATGATTACCATACCTGAAGCCGACAGAAAATCGGCCGATGGCGATGAGACAGAAAAGGGTTTTGAAATGCCGCTCACCACATTTTGCTTTCACCTCCATCAGCCTTTCCGGCTCCATCCGGAAAGACACGAGTTCCTGTGGGAAGAAAAGAACAGGGATGTCTTCATCAAGGTCTCGGAAAAGTGTTACCTCCCCGCGATCTCCATGTTTACGGACCTTATCTCGCGCTACGATGGATTCAAGATTGCCTTCAGCATGTCCGGTACATTTCTCGAACAGGCTGAGCTTTACCAGCCCGATGTAATCAAGAGCTTGCAGGGATTGGTTGAAGCGGGAAGGGAAAGCCGCCAGGTGGAATTGCTCGACGAAACCTATTATCATTCTCTTGCCAGCCTGTTTGCCGATCCCCAAAAACAGGAGTTCCGGGACCAGGTGACGCTTCACAGGGAGCAGATACATAAACTGTTTGGTGTTCTGCCGACTGCATTCAAGAATACGGAGCTTATGTACAACGGCAGTATTGCGGAAGTTGTTTCTGATATGGGGTATCTTGCGATTCTCTGCGAAAAGAGAGACGACATGTTCGTGGAGAAGAGCGGCCCCATTTCCTCCAATGCAATCTTCAGGGCTAAGGGAAGTAATTTGATCGTCATTCCGAGAGATAGGGAATTGAGCGATGAAATCGCTTTCAGGTTTCCGTATGTCTATGTATCTCCGGATGAGTATGCATCGCGTATAGCGAAAGTCGAGGGCGAAGCCGTCTTGTTGGGTTATGAACTGGAGCACATAGGCGAGTACATACGTAAGGACAAGGGCATATTCGAGTTCTGGAAAGGATTGCCGGAAGCCCTCACAAAATTTCCGGACATTATTGTGAGCAATCCATCGGAGACTGCCGGACGATACTCGGATGCTGATTTGCCGGTCATATCCATTCACGATTTATCTCCATCATCATGGGATGATAAGGCGAGAGATACCTTTGGATGGCTCAGCAATCCCACACAGGAGGACCTATTCAGAGACATCGAAAGTATGGAGAAGGATGTGAGAAGAGCGGGCGGAGAACTTCTGACGAAATGGCGGCAATTAACCACCTCGGATCATCTCTATTTCCTCCATGAAAAGATTGGTGAAGATCATGCGGTTCATTTCTATTTTAACCCGTATGATGGATCGATGGGCCAGCCCGCTCATATATTGACGAGGAAGATAGATGACATCCAGATGCTCATAAAAAGATTCCATATCTTAAAACACGGCGGTAAGACGGCCCTCTTGATGATAACGCCGGAAACCGCAAGACTGCCGCAGGATATGGGGGCTCTGGCAAGATACATTACCGGGAAAAGCGGGGGGCAGGGAGAGGTAATTTCCGCACTGTGCGAGGGTCTGACGGAGAGGGGCATTGATGTCCATCTGGTGACCTTGAATCTGAAAAAAAGGTTTCAGAGAGAAATGCATTTGGATGAGCAGCAGTGGCGGGAAATAAGGTACAAAATCGATCCCGAAAAGATTCACCTTATCAGCTCCGCCATTTTTGCGGACAATCTCAGCGCCTATTCCGGCGATCCACTGATGACCGCGGCGGAATTTCAAAAAGAGATCGTCAATAATCTGATCAAGGACGTCAGGGCGAAGCATGGAGGCAGGGTTATCATCCACAGCCATGACTGGATGGCGGGTGGCGCCATAACTGCCTATGCCAAGGCCACCGGAATACCAGTTCTGCATACGGTCCATAACGTGTTTACGGAAAATGTACCTGTTGAGTTTCTTAGAGGGATCAATCTTAGGAACATAGCCGATTACGTCTATTTTTCTGAACAGAATGGAAAGAAAGCGATAGACTGCCAGGCGACAGCAATAAAGAATGCGACTGTCGTCAATTTTGTGGGGAAGAGATTCTTGGAAGAAGTCGTTGATGATTACTTCATGGACAGGGTCCTTGTGCCTCCAAGTGTGCGCCAGGAAGTAAAGGCGAAATATTACCAGGACTCTGCCAAGGCCATCATCAATGCTCCCTCCCGCGCGATGTATCCGGAGCATTGTGAATACTGTGTGAGGACGTTCGGCCCGGATGGCCCGTTTATGGAAGCAAAGAAAGAGAATCTCGTTGAATTTCAGAAGAGGACGGGTCTCCAGATTAATCCGGACGCGATCTTGTTCTTCTGGCCTTCGCGGCTTGATCCCTTCCAGAAGGGGGTGGATCTCTTTGAGCACATTGCGCAGCATTTTGTGACGGTGAACGGCGATGCGCAAATTGCGATTGTCGCTGATGGCGTGGGAAACGATCGTACGCATGTGGATATTTTGGGGAGAATCGCCTGTGGATCAAGCGGCAAGATTACCTACCAACCCTTCAGCGAAAGTCTTTCCATGCTGGGGTACGCCGCTGCGAACGATGTATTCGGTGCGTCGCTTTATGAGCCCTGCGGTCAGATCGATCAGATAGGAAACCTCTTCGGGGCCACAGCCACCAACCGCGATACAGGCGGGTATCATGACAAGATAAGGGAACTCAGGTTGAAGAGGGATGGATCTCCCCACGATGTAGGCAATGGTTTTCTTTTCAGAAATTATGACCCGGGAGGCCTGTGGTACGGTTTGACCAGGAGCATTGCCTTTCACAGGAGAGCTTTGAAGATCAGAGAAACGCAGATCAAGCGCATCATGAAGGAGGCGCGCGAAAGATACGACCTCGGAAGCATGATTGACGAGTACGTCAGAATCTATGAGAGGCTGAACGGCGGGAGGCCGCTGGCTTAGCGACAAAGAAGTCACTTCCTATATCTTCTGCATACGAAACATTCACATTTGTAACTTCTTAGAAAGTCCCTTGGTTCCTTTCTCCTCTGCTTTGTATTTAGGTGAAGAGCTTCGTTAAGATCTATAAACGCGTTGCGTTCTGGTTCTCACGGACTGCAGGCATCGTGGGATGATAGGGATGGCAGGGATCAACATTTGCAAGCTCAGATCCTGCGGAGGACCAGTGCCGTGCGGGTCGGCAGATAAACGGTGGAGCGATTGCGCAGAGCGCCGTCTGGCAGTGGCATAGGTCTGGTAAAGTAGGTCTGTTCGGGCTCGATGCGTCCATGCCCGCCGAAGGCCTTCGCATCGCTGTCGAGTATGAGATTATACTGGCCGGGATGAAGATCAACGGGATAATCGGGAAAGGACTGCGCAGGATTGAAGCTGAAAAGGAAGACAAGGCCGGCACGCTCGAATCCCAGCAATTGATTCTCCTGATGCTCGAGGATTAGGTTTATCGCTTGCGTATCGAGAAGGGCGTATTCGGACGCGAGACGCATCATGGCCTTGTCGAATTCGCCGAGAAACCGGTAGAGAAGACTGTCATCATCGCGCAGGTTCCACTGGCGGCGCGCATACCTGTATGACCAGTTGTTCCCCTCGCGGGGAAAATCGACCCATTCCGGATGTCCGAATTCATTGCCCATGAAGTTCAGGTAACCGCTGCCGGCGGTAGCCAGGGTAAGGAGGCGGATCATCTTGTGCAGGGCCACGCCGCGCTCCACCCTTAAATTTGACTTAAAGATGTTCATGTGGTCATACATGTCGGCATCAATGAGCCGGAAGATAAGCGTCTTGTCGCCAACGAGCGCCTGGTCGTGGGATTCAACGTAGCCGATGGTCTTCTCGTCTGCGCGGCGATTGGTCAGCTCATAATAAAGGCTCCCCATAGGCCACCGCTCATCAGGTATCTCCTTGACAATCTTAATCCAGTAATCGGGCACCCCCATGGCAAGGCGGTAATCGAAACCATAGCCGCCTTTCTCGATGGGAACGGCCAGTCCCGGCATGCCGCTCACGTCTTCAGCAACGGTGACCGCAGCCGGCTTGACGGTGTGTATGACCTTGTTGGCAAGGGTGAGGTAGACGAGGGCGTCATCATCGACATTCTTTCCGAAATAGTCTTGGTAGGAGGCAAATATCCTCTCCAAACCATGGTCGAGATAAAGCATGCTTGTCACACCGTCGAAGCGGAAGCCGTCGAAATGGTACTCGTCCAGCCAGAAGCGGCAATTGGAAAGGAGAAAATGGAGGACTTCGGGTTTGCCGTAGTCGAAACAGCGGGAATCCCATGCCCAGTGGAAGCCCCGCGGGCCATTATGAAAATACTGATAAAACGTGCCGTCAAAACGGCTGATCCCCTCTTGCTCATTGCGCGCCGCATGGGAGTGCACGATATCCATGAGCACGGAAATGCCCGACGCGTGCGCGGCATCGACCAGCGCTTTCAGTTCCTCCGGCGTGCCGAAGCGGGAAGAAGCGGCAAAAAAGCTGGAAACATGGTAGCCGAAGGAACCGTAATACGGGTGTTCCTGGATGGCCATCAGTTGCAAGGCGTTGTATCCGGCGTCGACCACGCGGGGCAGGATTTTCTCCCGGAACTCGTCAAAGGTTCCGATCTTTTCCTCAGTCTGGGCCATGCCTACGTGCGCTTCATAAATTCTTGGCGCTTCCGGCGAGGGAACGAATGAACTCTTCCGCCACTGATATGAGGCGCCGGGTTCCCACACCTGGGCGGCAAACAGTTTGGTATGCTGGTCCTGGACCGTACGGCGGACGTATGCGGGAATACGTTCGCCATGTCCGCCGGGCCAGTGGACAGATAGTTTATAAAGCTGGCCGTGATTGAGTTTGGTGCGGGGGAGCCTCAGTTCCCAGTTCCCCTCGTCACTGATCCGGTGGAGGGCAAATTCCTGTTCCTTTCGCCAGCCGTTGAAATCACCGATGAGAAATACAGCCGTGGCATAAGGCGCCCATTCCCGGAACACCCATTCGTCTCCATCGCGATGGAGACCGAAGTATTCGTGACCGGAGGCAAAGTCCGCAAGCGACATACGGCCGCCCGTAAGGCGCCGTTCCGTCGCCTTGATTTTTTCGTATCTCTCATGGAGCACCGCTGCAAAGGGTTCAAGGAAAGGATCGCGCAGTATCATATGAGCGGTGTGATCGGCCTCGCCTTTTTTTTTCATCGGGTGTTCCTGACTGCTGTCGAGATCATTCTCTCGAAGGCCTTTTCCGGCCTCTTCGCAATACGGGGAGGCGAGGGCCGCTGTTCAATTTCTTTAGTGAGGGCAAGTGTTCGGAAACCTCCAGTGATCGTCATTGTCTCCATCCAAGATCCAGATCCATATTCTTCGGCGCTTCAATCCTTACGGTCATGAATAAGGATTTCTTTTGTCCTCCCGGAATATCCATATCCCAGGTCAATGACGATGGAGTCTTCTCTGCGGGTTCAGGTTCATATTTTCCTGTCACTGAGATGTGTTCGTCCCTGGACTGCGGATTCGGCTCCTCTACAAGGACCCTGACGGCGGCATTTCTGGAATTCTGAATATCCGTGCGCCAATCCCAGGTGTATGTCTGCTTGTCCTGCAGGAATGTCTTCTCGCCGGATTTCTTGGATATTAACTGTGTCCGCGCGGTGACAAGGGGATCGATGCCAAAGAATATGACCGCCTCCTGCCCGGCGAGAGCAAATGAGCGTTTCCCCAATATGGCGCCGTCGACGACGTATAAGCTGCTCCCCGAGGGGATATCTTTGGGTTCCGGAAGGTTCACCTTCGCCCTGAGAAAGACCTGGCTGCTCTGGGATGGCCTTGCGAGGTATGTGAATTCCGCGAACCAGATCTCTTCCGCGATCTTTACCTTCTGTTTCGTTCCGGCAGGTACGTTTCTCTTGCCTACCTGCCAGATGGAATACGAGGTCTGTCTTACCTCTCGAGCGCCGAAGGCGGCTTCGGCAGCAGCAGGGGCTTCCATCTGGTCTGCCGCCGCAGCAGACTTCAGAGACTTTTGCCTTACCCCTTCCCTGCGGAACTGAGGGCGGGGTTTGATAATCCACGGTGTCAACTCAGCCGGAGAAACGGAAGAGGGCGGCTTCAAAGTTGCTAAATTGATGCTCACGTTATTCCAGTCCTGGCCGGAGCTCTGCCAGATTTCCGCTTCCCAGGTAAATGTTATCTGCCTGTCTTTCGGTTTTGCCTCAAGACGATACAGGGGATGCCAGCCACAGCCAGCCAAGGAGTATGTGTATGTGAGAGTCGCCTCGGGACCGCGCGATCCGGAAAGAATAACAGTCACCTCCCATGCGGTTTCTTTCGTTCCCGCAGCGCGGTCAATATCATCCTGCGCCTTCTTTATCTCTTTGTCGAGTTTTTCGAGCTCGGTTTCTCTCGACAGTTTGTCCTGGTAGGCTTTCTGTATATTCTTGCCGATGGCAGCGGACATATTGTACACATCCGCCATAGTTTTTAACTTCGCTTTAGTCTGCAACTGCCAGAACTGAATCTGCGTATCGAGGCCGCGGATGGTCGCTTGCAGGCTCTTACGCGTCTCTCTTAGTTTCTCAAGCTGCTTCATGAGGCTTGCTATCTTCTCATCATTGGGGCGGCTTACCTGTCGCCAGCTTATATCATCGATTCGCGTTTTCGGATCATTGGCTGCGCGGACTACGAGTGAGTCGGGATCCGCCTGTCCGGGGAGTATGATGAGAGCCTTCGCCTGTTCTGTTCCGTGAGGCAAAAGCTTCACTTTCGCAATTTCGGAAACCTGTGCAGAGCCGGGGAATAATGTGACTTCGCGGGGAAGGGACCAGGAACTCGCAGGATGGAATAAAAGAAAAATTACAACTGCCGATATGCACTTCTTTGCAGAGATTTTCCTGTCAGTCATGTGCCAACCTCCAGAGAGAGATTAATTAGCCGCGATTGATTTAGCGATGCCCCTTACCTCTTGCATGATTGAAGGCAAGTCAACCAACCGGAGCTTTCTGTCCTGCATAACGATCCTGCCGCCTATGATGCTTGTCTTAACGTCCGCGCCGGAAGCCGCGTACACGAGCTGTGAGTAGTAGCTGTGCATCGGCGTCAGATGGGGTTTCTTAGTATCTACTATGATGAGATCGGCCGATTTTCCCGGTTCAATGGAACCGATCCGGTCATCCAAACCGAGACATTTTGCCCCGGTGATCGTTGCCATCTTCAAGACCGTCCTGGCGTCCATCACTGTAGAATCCATTTGGATGACCTTGTGCAGCTTGGCTGCCGTGCTCATCTCCCCAAACATGTCCAGATCATTGTTGCTGGCGCTGCCGTCGGTTCCCAGTCCAACTGCAATCCCTCTTTCAATAAGAGTCGGTATGGGCGCACAGCCGGCGGCCAGTTTCATATTGCTTTCCGGATTGTGAGATATCTTCACAGTTAAGGAACGCAGTATATCCATTTCGTGCTCGCAAAGCCAGATGCAGTGAACAGCCAATGTCCTGTCATCCAGTATATCTATATCTTTAAGATACTGGAGAGGAGTCTTCCCAAACCTTTCTTTCACTATGGCAACTTCATCTTTTGTTTCTGCGACGTGGATACTGAAGAGCACATCTCGCTTTCGTGCTGCGGCCTTTACGCTCTTGAGGGTATCGGGTGAACACGTATAAGGCGAATGACAGGCAAGAGCGGGTATAATCAGGGGAGATTTCAACTGCCATCTGCTTACGAATCTTTCCGCGATATCAGCAATTGTTTGTGGGTCGGTTGGTTTGGGGAAATCGATGAATCCCTGTGAGACAACGGCGCGCATACCGGAATCAAAGGCGGCGCGGGCGACCTCGCTCTCATAAAAATAGGCGTCGCAGAAGGTCGTCGTACCGGAAAGAATCATTTCTGCAATAGCAAGCATGGACCCGGCATAAACCATATCCCGCGTCACGAATTTTGCTTCCGCCGGAAATATGTGGTCATGGAGCCACTCCATGAGGGGAAGATCGTCGGCAAGCCCCCGGAAACAGACCATAGGCAAGTGCGTGTGCGTGTTGATTAGCCCGGGCATAACAATGCAGCCGTGCGCGTTGATGACCTCTCCTGCGATGTATGAATTTGCTGTATGGATATCCCCGCCTCTGATAAATGCGATCTTTCCGTCCTTGATGCCGATTAACGGATTTTCTATTACATCCATGGTCTCCGACATGGTGAGCAACGTACCGCCTTCGATTATGATATCCAGTCCACTCTTGTCGTGAGCATTGTCCATGGCTAATTCTTACCGAATTGTTTTCTGATTCTGATCGCCGTCTCTTCCACCGTTGCCACTATCTCGTCTTCGTGAATGGTGAGAAGTGTGCGGTTCCTCATCACAACCCTGCCGTTTATCAGGACCGTGTCGACATCGGCGCCATTTACCGCGTAAACGATATGGGAATATTCATTATAGAGCGGAGTAAGGTGGGGCTTGTTCATGTCAATGACGATAATATCCGCCTTCATCCCGACTTGAAGAGAGCCGACGATATCTCCCATGCCGAGGGCCTTGGCCCCTTCATGGGTGGCCATCCGCACGACCGTCCTCGCATCCATTACAGTGGGATCAAGGTTCGCAACTTTATGAAGCTTGGCCGCCGTATCCATTTCCTGGAACATGTCCAGATTGTTGTTGCTTGCGCAGCCATCCGTCCCCAGACCCACGGTGATGCCTGCGCTCATCATTTCCGGCACAGGAGCGATGCCTGAGGCAAGTTTCATATTGCTCTCAGGATTGTGCACCACCTTACAGCCGTGGTCGGCGAATATCTGTATATCTTCTTCCTCCATATATACACAGTGAAGGGCAATGAATTGGTCAGAAAGATACCCGATATCCTTTAGGAAGGATGTTGGAGATTTTCCATATTTTGCTGCGAGTGTTTCCTTTTCTGACTTGGTTTCCAGATAATGAGTAGCTACGGGAACACCATACCTGTCGGCAAGTCTTCTCAAATCTCTGAGCAGGTTGCGAGAACATGTATAGAGGGCGTGAGGCTCAATAACAATATTCACGAGCCGATCATTTGCCCACTTCTCGATAAGCATTTCTGTGTATTTCAGACCCTGCTGTGGTGTTTTGAGGTTAGGGGACGGAGAATCAAAGAGTGCCTCACCTATGAGGCAGCGCACGCCTGCGGATTTTGCCGCCATTGCTACATCATCTTCAAATATGTACATGTCACAAAAAGTTGTTGTTCCTGATTTAATCATCTCTGCACAGGCAAGCAGGCTCCCCAGATATGAGAATTCGCCGTTTACAAATCTGGCCTCATCGGGGAATATGTAATTGTTCAGCCAGTCCGTAAGTTCAAGATCATCGGCCAACCCCCTGAAATACGTCATAGGCGCATGGGTATGACAGTTTATAAGGCCGGGCATCACCAGAAAGCCTTCTGCATTGATGATCTCACTGGAAATGTACCGGTTCTCGATATCCTCTTTTTCTCCTACGGCGATAATGTTCTCTCCTTTAATCGCCACGGCGCCGTTCCTGATCGTTTGGTCATCGTCATCCATCATCAATATCGTGCCACCAGAAATGATTCTGTCGACTTTCTGCACCTTGCAGCCCCGTTTCAAGAAAATTCGCGTACGTGTGGGTTATACCATCCAATTAAAATCTTGACACGTTTTTTTAAAAATAATATGGATTTCTCCTACTTTCAAATCGTGCCTGGGTGGCGGAATTGGTAGACGCAAGGGACTTAAAATCCCTCGATACTTAGTATCGTGCCGGTTCGACTCCGGCCCTAGGCACCAGCGATATTAATGGCTTATGGATTCCACTCACCATAAGCCATTTTGTTTAATCACGTAGGGCTCAATTCCCCGGAGCTTGCTCTCGGTTAGTTCATCGAGTCTTTGTCTGTTTCAAATAGACATCCTAAGAAAGCAGTTAGACGAATTGTCCCTGAGAGAAACGAATCGAAGGGTCTTTGGTCTAATTCTCCTCAGCTTGCTGCATGATACTGACGCAATTTCTTCTTTAATTTTTCCCTAAATGGTTCTATATTGCCCAACATTATATTAAGGGAGGAAAAAATGCTGAGAGAATTTTTCCAACTGGATGAACTTGGAACAAATATAAAGCAGGAGATTCTTGCCGGTGTCACAACTTTTGTTACGATGGCTTACATCATAATTGTTAATCCAAAGATACTCGAAGCCGCCGGCATTCCTTTTGGTCCCTCAATGGTTGCTACTATATTAACGGCATTTTTCGGAACTTTGACCATGGGCGTTTATGCGAAAAGGCCATTTGCTATAGCGCCTTACATGGGTGAGAATGCTTTTATTGCTTTTACGGTAGTAAAAGTTCTTGGTTACAGCTGGCAGACAGCAATGGGGGCCATTTTTATCGGGGGACTCCTTTTTACGATTATAACCGTTATGAAGATAAGAAGCTGGCTGGCGAACGCCATACCCGAAGGGCTTAAAATCGGCTTCATTGTGGGGATTGGTTTGTTCCTGACTTTTATCGGCTTGAATGAAACCGGCATCGTTTCCTTAGGCGTGCCGGGAGCGCCTGTCCACGTGGGCAATCTTAAAGATATAAAGGTGATCTTATCCATATCAGGATTTCTTCTCATCAGTTTATTGATGATCAGAAAAATCAAAGGGGCCATACTTATAGGTATTGTTGCCGTTACTTTTTTATCTTTTCCCCTGCAAATAATTGCAGTGCCTGAGAGATGGATGAGCATGCCGCCCTCTATCCTTCCCATATTTTTGAAGTTGGATATATTGGGTGCACTGACCTGGGGATTCTTCGCCGTTATCCTGACAATATTTGTAATGGATTTCGTTGACACCATGGGTACGTTAATAGGATTGTCGTACAGGGCAAATCTATTGGACAAGAACGGAAATTTACCTGAGATCGAAAAGCCGATGCTGTGCGATGCACTCGCCACGGTTCTTGCCGCGCTCTTGGGCACGTCAACAGCAGGAGCTTATATTGAGTCGGCAACAGGTATAGAAGCAGGCGGCAGGTCAGGGTTAACAGCCGTTGTTACTGCATTTCTCTTTCTCGGTGCACTTTTTTTTGCACCGTTTTTTACAGTCGTTCCTCCCTGCGCATATGGTCCTGCATTGATTATTGTGGGAATGCTCATGCTGTCTCCCATTACAAAAGTAAACTTTGATGACCTGACCGAAGTTGTTCCCATATTCTGTATCATTATTATGATGAGCTTTACTTATAATATAGGGATCGGTATGACTGCCGGGTTCGTTGTTTATCCTTTAGTGAAGGTCCTCTCCGGAGGATTTAAAGAAATCTCATCGGGGCTGTGGATTTTGGCGGGGTTATCCGTGGTTTTTTTTATTTTTTATCCTTATTGACACAGACAAATATAAAGATAGGGGAATTTCGTATATGATATTCTTAATCTCCTTCAAATTCCGTCAAGAAATAGGCATTGTAGCCCTTATCTTTTAACTTCTTGTACCCGCCGACATCCGGGAGATTAACGATAAATGCCATCTCGGTAACAGTACCGCCGAGTTTTTCAATAAGTGCAGCGGCGGCAAGGGCTGTACCGCCTGTGGCAAGCAAGTCATCAACCAATAGGATTCTTGAGCCTTTTGTTATTGCATCTTTATGTACCTCGACCGTATCCGTGCCGTATTCAAGCTCGTATTCGTGTCGCACTACCTCTGCCGGCAGTTTGCCTCGTTTTCTGATGGGGACAAAACCCTTTCCCAGCGTATAGGACAAGGCCCCGCCAATTATAAAGCCACGTGCCTCGATGCCGACTATAAGGTCAAAATTAATATCACCCTTTATGTATCTTTGTGTAAAATTATCAATAACCAGCCTGAATCCAACAGGGTCTTTAATTAGGGTAGTTATATCGCGGAACATGATTCCCTTCTTAGGGTGATCCTGTATAGTCCTGATTCTAGATTTTATAGACATCACAGCTGCTCCTCTTAATTTATTTTATGCAGACGTCGTTATAATCTCTGATCTTTGGTATTACCTCTAAAAACAACTTTATAACATTGTCAGCATTTTTTTTCATGGTCTTCATTATTATCTCCCACGTTACCGATTCCTCCCCCTCTCTCCAACAGTCGTAATCTGTAGACATGGCAATTGATGCATAATGCATTTTCTTTTCCCTGGCAAGATTGACTTCCGGTACAGTACTCATATTGATGACATCAGCATTCCAACTTCTAAACATGTTACTTTCAGCTTTTGTGGAAAATCTTGGGCCTTCAATTGTAATTACAGTTTTGTTTTTATGGAAGGGTATTTGCAGTCGTCCTGCAGAAGTTGAGCACAATTCTATAAGGTTGGAGCAAAAAGGCTCTGCCATTGGTGTATGAACTACGACGTCTTCATCGAAAAAGGTCGTGTCTCTTTCTTTTGTATGGTCTATGAACTGATCCGGAAATACAAGGTGGCCTGGTTCTATCTCTTCCCTTAGTGAACCTACCGCAGTTGAAGCAAGGACGTGTGTACAACCCTGTTCTTTAAGTGCCCAAATATTAGCCCTAAAATTCACTCCGGAAGGAAATATGGAGTGGTCTTTGCCATGTCTTGCTATGATGACAACTTCAACACCTTCAATCATACCACGTGTGAGTTGAGATGTAGGGAGGCCATAAGGAGTTTCAACCTTGACTTCCACCGCTTTCCTTAAAATTGTCGGATTATCAAGTCCGGAACCTCCAATAATTCCTATCTTTACCATAGACCGCTCCCTTTGTATTCAGTCACTTTCATGTTTTGGAAGTCTAAGGAAAAGGGGGTCGAGTGTCAAGAAATAATGAATATAAAAACGCACCAAATGATTCCAACTTATACAAATGTTATGAAAATCAGATTAATTTGACGTCCAATCTCAATGTGACGAGCTGTCTGGGAAGATATTAACTTCTACAAATGAATACATTTGTATTACAAACCCATCATTTCGATTTAAGCTATTTTCTAATTCACGCTGAAATACATGCTTGTGCGAAGAGACTGACATTCTTATCTTCGCCGAGAGCTATAAGCTTGTCCCCTTTTGAAATGACGTAACTTGCCATGGGGTTGAACATCATCTGTCCGGAATCTTTTTTGACGGCCACAATTATCAGGCCGTATCGTTGTCTGATTTCCGATTCTTCAAGAGATTTTCCGCTAACCGGCGAGCTCTCGCCGATATCGATTTCCTCCATCCTGAGTTCAAGGCTCTGCCTCCTTGTTGTTATTTCTATAAAGTCAAGCATGGCCGGCCGTGAGATTGCCATAGCCATTCTCATGCCCCCGAGGACGTACGGAGAGATGACGCGGTCTGCACCGGCTCGGAGAAGCCGATGTTCAGATTCGATTTCCTCAGAGCGGGAGAGTATGTAGATATCCGGGTTGAGCTCTTTAGCCGTCAGTATCACATAGAGATTTTGCGCATCGGAGGGAAGAGCGCAAACAATACCCCTGGCCCTTTTTATACCCGCTGCGATGAGAATCTTATCCTGGGTGGCGTTCCCCTTATAATAAATGAAGCCCTCCTCTTCTATCTTCTGAATGATCTCTGGATTGTCGTCAATGACCACGAAATCGATTTTCTCTTGAGATAATTCCTTGCATATCAGATAGCCGATCCTGCCGCAGCCGCAAATTATATAATGACGATTAAGTTTTTTTATCATTTTTTCCAATTTACCCCTTCCCATAAGTGATCTAAAACGGGCGTCCACCATGGTCTCAGTGAGAAGACCAATCGTATAGAGCATCGTCCCAACGCCGAAAATAACGAGGACAACGGTGAAAAGCCTCCCTGCGGCAGTTTCCGGATAGAAGTCCCCATATCCAACCGTAGAAAGAGTTATAACCGTCGTATAAAGGGAGTCCGTCAGGCTCCATCCCTCAATGAAATGGAAGCCCAGAGTGCCGATCATGAAAATTGAGATTAATGCTAATGCGGCAATTCTCAGTTTTTTCGTTGGTATCAAGCAAAGCTCCTGAATTATAATTATGCATTAAGAAAAAGAACGGCTATACAAGATGAGTTATGGTGCGATCATTGCGATGAATGGGATGATAATGCAATCCCATAGAAAATTCAAACCAAATTCGGCGGGGACAACATCGGGACTAACAAATTATCTCTCCTTGCATATGCATTCTGCGATGCCGTGAAGCATCAATGAAGAAGCCCCTCATTATTGTGAACATGATAATCGCATAAGTTACGCCATCTATTGCCATCAATTTCATTGTTATGGGGCGTTTATTGTGATACTGAATCGGGCGTCAGCGTGTTTCAAGTCATGCAAATTCTGGGTAGGGCATATATCGAAGGGCGAGGTTTGTTATGGTGTCCAAGGAAGTTAGCATCCTGCAGGAGAAGGTGAGGCTATATGAAGCCGTTTTGAATAATATTCTGAGCGGAGTAATAATCACTGATCCCGACGGCTCCGTCATCTTCTTCAGTGAAACGTATGGCAGATTTCTGGGAATGAATCCCCAAAAGAAGATAGGCAGACATTGTACAGAGGTGATCGAAAATACGCGGATGCATATCGTGGCTCAAACGGGAATCCCGGAAATCAACCATCCGCACCGCATCATGGATCAAGATATGGTTGTACAGCGTCTTCCTATTTGGATAGACGGAAAATTGGTAGCCGTCTTCGGCCAGGTCATGTTTGAGGATGTAAAAGACGTAAGCGTCCTCGCAAGTAAACTCAGCTTATTGGAATCGAAGGTAGAACTCTTTCAAAAGGAATTGGTGAACCTAAGATCGTCGAGATATTCAATAAGTAATATTCAGGGAAAGAGCAAGATCATCGCGGAATTGAAAAGATTAGCCCTGAAGGCAGCCACCGTAAATTCAACGGTATTGTTAATGGGGGAAAGCGGCACTGGCAAAGAACTTTTTGCTCATGCCATTCATGACGCAAGCATGCGCAGACTTAATCCCTTTATCCGGATCAATTGTGCGGCGATTCCCAAAGATCTGTTGGAGGCTGAACTTTTCGGTTATGAGCCCGGCGCTTTTACAGGGGCGACCAGGTCCAAACCGGGGAAGTTCGAGCTTGCACATCGCGGGACATTATTTTTAGATGAGATTACCGAACTGCCGTTGGAAATGCAGCCAAAGCTCCTGCGCATTTTGGAGGACAGGGAGGTGGAAAGATTAGGAGGAACCCGCGTAACGAGATGCGATTTTCGACTAATTGCCGCCACTCATGAAGATCCGGAGGAACTGATAAAACAGGGCAGATTCAGGGAAGACTTGTACTATAGATTGAATGTCATTCCCCTCAAGATACCGCCTCTCAGAGAGAGGAAGGAAGACATTTCCATACTGGCTGAGAATATTCTTGCGAGACTTGGAAGAGACTTGGGAAGGACGGTAACGAAGATCTCCGATGACGTATTGAAGACCTTCGAAAACTATGACTGGCCGGGCAATATTCGCGAATTGTCCAACATGCTGGAAAGAACCCTCTGCTCCATGGAAGGAGTTGATGATACAGTCAGGCTCGATCATCTACCCGTCATATTTCAGACCCGGTCTGAAAGGTCTCCACGGCGGCACGCCTCGTCATTGAGGAATATTAAAGACGTATCGGAGAAGGAGGCTCTCATGCAGGCGCTGCATGCCTCAAATAATAACAAACAGAAGGCGGCGCAAATCTTGGGCATACACAGGACGGCCCTCTATAAGAAAATGAAAAAATTTAATTTTTCTTGACAAAAAATATGTCTACAATAAGCTACATGTAGATATATGTCTCTTCAAGTTGTAAACCATCGATATAAGATAATATTTTTTGACACAGAGACTCAATTGCAGAGGGTAGTACTCGCTTGCGAGTTATTTCATTAATCATTCACTATAAAGAAGCCTATTATTTTCATATATTTAGAAATTTCTGATGCTGGCATCATTGTTGCCTGTGACACGGTCGCAATAGCACCATGGAGGGGAGGTGATGGGCGAAACGTTTGCTCGTGTTTGGGTTACACAACAAATTCCTTACAACTAAACCAAGACGAGGAGGGTGATCTTTGAGATTGGAACTGGCGTTAAGGTTCCCCGTGATACTGAATTTTTTATAGTATATGCAAACTGAGAGAGATTTCGTATTCTGACTAATAAGGAGGTTCAAAATGGAAGTATTAGGTATCTTGTTGAGTCTTTTCTTGTTGATGTTCATGGCGTACATGGGCTTTTCCGTTATTTTATTTGCACCTGTGTTCGCCCTCCTTGCAGCGGCCCTGCAGGGACTGCCGGTCATGCCCTCCTATACGGAGCTGTTTATGGCCAAAGCGGTTGTATATGTAAAATTATTTTTCCCCGTGTTTATGTTAGGGGCGGTCTTTGGCAAGGTCATGGAAGATACGCTTCTCGCAAAGGGGATATCTCACGCCATCATGGAAAAACTCGGTCATAAACACGCCGTCCTCGCAGTTGTCCTTTCTTGCGCCATTTTGACGTATGGCGGCGTGAGCCTTTTTGTTGTCGTTTTTGCAGTCTATCCTTTTGCAGCGGCCCTCTTCAGGGAAGCGAATATTCCCAAGCGGCTCATTCCGGGATGTATCGCACTCGGCTCATTCACTTTTACTATGGACGCTTTCCCCGGTACGCCGCAGATACAGAACATTATTCCTACAAATTTCTATGGAACAAATGCTTATGCGGCGCCGATTGCCGGCATCGTCGGCGGTGTCCTGATTTTCATCATCGGGATGTGGTGGCTCGAATGGCGGAAGAAGAAGGCGGTGAACAAGGGCGAGGGCTACGGTGAACATACGCTCATGGAGCCCGGTCCCGCTGCCGCCGATATCAAGCTGCCGAAATGGTACGTTGCGGTTCTGCCGTTGGTTCTGGTCCTGGCTGTCAATTATTACCTGTCACGGGTTTATACCTGGGATCCTGCAATCCTCGCGCCTTTAAGCGGCATGAAGCTTCCCTTGATGGCACCCGCCGTGAAGAATGTCATCGGCATCTGGGCGCTCGTTATCGGTCTTGTTTTGGGCATCGTTCTGGCACTCGCACTTGGTTTCAAGAATATACCTAAGGACGGCGGATTGCAGAAGGCATTGAATGTCGGCGCCATCGGATCGCTTCTCGCGATCATGAACACGGCTTCCGAAGTTGGTTATGGTAATGTCATTGCTGCGTTGCCGGGATTCAAATCCATCGCCGCATTCCTTCTCGGAATCAAAATCGGTGGTACGCCCCTCGTCTCCGAAGCGGTTTCGGTTACGACCCTTGCAGGCATCACGGGCTCCGCATCGGGAGGTATGTCAATTGCCCTTGACCTTATGTCGAAGGACTGGCTTGCCTGGGCAAACTCCATAGGGATGTCGCCGGAGATTTTGCACAGAGTTGCATCGATGGCTTCAGGAGGTTGCGATACCATGCCCCATAACGGCGCGGTTATTACGCTGCTCGCGGTGTGTGGTCTGACACATAAGACATCTTACATCGATATTTTTGCCATGACGGTAATCAAGACCTCCATGGTTTTTGTGGTCATTGCACTCTACCTTCTCACGGGGATATACTAACAACGAAATTGAAAAGGAGAACAGCTATGAAAAAACCGTTTAAGAAAGTTGCCGTGGTTGGCACCGGTATATTGGGAACGCAGATTGCCATGCTGGCCGCGAACGTCGGGTACAAAGTGAAGGTCTATGATCCCCGGGAAGGGGCCTTCGAGCTTGCCTTCAACAACCGCAAAGCGGAGCTCAAAGGGAAGAAGATTACGCCGTTCATTCCCTGGGAGAGATGGGAGCGCATCAGGAAGGCCGTTGTACAGGTGACGGACCTTCGCGAAGCGGTAAAGGACGCCGATTTCGTGATTGAGGCTGCACCGGAAAATATCGAACTGAAGAATAGGGTCTTCAAGCAGCTGGGGGCCATGGCGCCCAAGAACTGTATTCTGGCTACCAACAGCTCGTCCATCCCTGTGTCAAAAATGGAAAAGAGCAGCGGCAGACCGGAGCGCTGCCTGAATGTTCATTTCTATTTTCCCCTTCAGGGCACCAATATGGTGGATATCATGGGCGGGACGAAGACGCTGCCCGCAGTGATGAAGAAGGGAAGGGAGTGGATCATATCGATTGGCTGCATTCCGCTCACCGTGAACAAGGAAATCCTCGGGTTCTGTTTCAACCGCGTATGGCGCGCCATCAAGCGTGAAGTCCTCTATATGTGGGGAAACGGGTTCGTGGATTTTCGCGACTCCGATCGCGGGTGGATGGTGTTCACGAAGATGAAGGAAGGTCCTTTCGGGCTCATGGATAAGGTCGGGCTCGATGTGGTCTACGATATCGAGATGGTCTATTACAACGAGTCGAAGGATCCTAAGGACAAGCCTCCGGCAGCGTTGCTCAAGATGGTCAAGGCGGGAAGGCTCGGTGTGAAAAGCGGGAGGGGATTTTATACCTACCCGAATCCCGAATTTCTGCGGAAGGATTTTCTCAAGCCCAAGGGCTGAGTATTGTCATGCTTTACTGACCCCAGGGCCGCTATCTCATAGACTAAGGTCCCTGGGGTCATTAAAAAAAGCCTTGTGGATACAGGAAGGCGCCGGGAACGCATTACCGGCCCCTGAGGATGCGGGTGTCTGTTCATATCATCGGTTATTTTTTAGGAGGTGGAAGCTCATGGAGAAAGTGAAATTCAAAGTCCCGAATATGGAATGTAAATCCTGCGCGAATGCAATTGAGAAAAAATTGAAGTCCATGGCAGGAGTCAAAGCGGTCGATATCGATATTCAGAAAAAGATGATCAGCATACAGCACGAGAATCCCAACCTGTGCCAGGAAGACCTCACCTGCGCAGTGGAAGATATGGGTTACAAGGTTCAAGTGCCGTAAGCGGTCACACACGCATGCGCGGGTTTGAGGGATCAGTCCCTTCGTCAAGAACTACTTTCAGCAGATTGAGAGTTGTCTAAGGCAGTCGTGTATATCCTCACGGGGAAGAGCCGTTTTTCCGCATGAATGAAGAAGTCTTAGGCTGCTATGATCTACGATACTATTTAAATGTACCTTCACTAATTGGACAGGGGGGTCTTGATATTAATGATAAACGAGCGGAGCAGCTTCACTATCGGAGAAGAAGCATCGCTAACAAAGCTTGTCAGCGATGAAGATATCAAGGCATTTGCCCGAATATCGGGTGATCACAATCCTGTTCACATAAACGAAGAATATGCGAAAGGCACGATGTTTGGCGGCCGAATAGCGCATGGGATGCTTGTTGCGAGCCTGATATCCGCTGTTCTCGGAACAAGGCTCCCGGGGCCGGGGGCAATTTATCTCCGCCAACAGTTAAGGTTCCTTGCTCCCGTGAGTCCGGGTGACGAGGTCACGGCCCGCGCCAAGGTCATCGCCTGGGATCCTGCAAAGGGTCGTGTTACGTTGTCTACGGAAGTCATAAATAAGAAAGGCATTGCCGTCATAGCAGGGGAGGCACAACTCGCCATGTCATCATTCCTGAAGAAAAAATGAAGAGGTATAAATATTGAAGATCAAGCCCGACAACCAGAAGATTACGGTCATAGCGCTTGTGCTTTATGGACTAATTATGCTGTCCTTAATTTTAATCTATCGCGATTTTCTGATAACGATCACGGCAGTGACGATCATGGCGGTGTTATTGGTGCAATATTTTGTGCCGTTGTTAAAAGAGAGAAAAAAAGAGAAGGAAGAAGCTGTTCCACCCAGTGAAAAGGAATAGGCTCTCTGTGCACATCGCTATTTCAATAAAGTGAAATTTCTGCAATTTTCCCCCTAATCCTTTATTTCGAAGAGATTCAGAAGAGAATTTGGACTTATTCGCGCGACTAATGAGTATGTGCGCGAATTCAAATATCTCTTGAATATAAAACGATTGTATATTATAGGCACGTTCCTAAGGTGATATTGCCGTCCGTGAGGGTAGTTGGCATATATATCAAATGTTACTACAAATTTCGGGGAAGGAGGGTAAGGCATGAATTCAGTATACGTTTTAATATTAGGTTTTATTGTCGCTTTCCTGGGTTATCGTGTGTACGCTAAGTATATCGATACAAAAGTCATGAAGGCTGATCCGAAGAGGGCTACTCCGGCCACTATGTACATGGACGGAGTGGAGTTTATGCCGACCAACAAGAATATTCTTTTCGGTTATCAGTTCAAATCGATTGCAGGTGCCGCGCCGATAATCGGCCCGATTATTGCCATCCAGTGGGGATGGCTGCCCGCGTTGATCTGGATACTGGGAGGGGCTTTCTTCATCGGCTGGGTTCATGATTATTCAAGCGCCATGATCGCCATGAGGAATGACGGCGCCTCTTTCGGCGGCTTGAGTCACAAGCTGATCTCGCCACGGGCAAGAATGATCCTACTCTCATTCGTATATTTTTATCTCCTCCTCATAGCCGGGGCATTCGGCAATGTCGTTGTCAGTACGGCCATCGGTCTGAAGGCTTCCCCGATGGCATGGCTGCTTCTTACAATCGGCGGCATTCTGGCAGGACAGATGATTTATCGCTGGAAAAAGGATATAATCCTGACGACAGTAGTTACGGTAGCTATCGCATTGCTTGGTATCTATCTGGGGACAATCGCCCCCTCCAACGCTATTTTGGGAGACGAACTCGCGAACAGCCGGTTCCTATGGGCGGTTGTGGCATTTGTCTTTTGTTACTTCGCGGCCGTTTTGCCCATCTGGAGATTCGCGCTCCCGATTAATTACGTGGCGTCGTATATTGTCTTTCTTGGCCTTTTCTTCGGAATTATCGGAATCTTCGTACTCCACCCTGATTTTACGCTTCCCGCTTACACTGACTTTACGATCAAAATAGGCCCCATATGGCCGATCATGTTTGTGACCATTGCCTGCGGCGCAATATCGGGCTGGCACAGCATAGTGTCCAGTTCAGGTACCGCCCGACAACTGGAGAGTGAAATGGATGCCCGTCCCGTTGGGGGCGGTGTTATGTTTGTGGAAATGATGCTTGCCGTGTTCGCCTTGATTATAGCCGGGACTATTTACGCGTCACCCGCCGAATATGGAGTGGCTATTGCTAAAGGACCTGGCGCCGTATTCGCAGCCGGTGTATCGAAATTCCTCGGCGTCTTAGGGATGCCGTCGGATGTGGGACGCGCCTACGGCAGCGTCATGATGATTGTTCTCGCAATCACGATCATGCAGTTGGTCATTCGGTTTATGAGGATTGCGACTTCGGAACTGTTGAGCGATATAAGTCCGATATTTAAGAACGCCCATGTGGGGACTGTTATTGCCAGCGTGCTGGGCATCACAGTCGTCCTGACCGGGTGGTGGCAATATCTGTGGGTGCTCTTTGGTGGGGCAAATCAGTTGATGGCTTCGCTGGCCCTCATGCTTATTACCGCTTATCTGATGTCCGAGGGCAAGCCGTATGCGTGGGCATTCTACCCGATGATATTCATGTTCGTCACCACGATCGCCGCACTTCTATACACTTCCGTTACCCTGCTGCAAAAGGTATTTTCCGGCGCGGTGAAGGGAGAGGCATTAGTTGGAAATACTATGATGGGCGTTGTCGGTATCTTCCTCGTGATCGCGGCGCTCACATTGGGCTTTGAAGGACTAAAAGCATTTAAACGTTATCGAAAACTGAGATTGCAACCAAAACCGGCTTCCGCGTAGGATGAGTTATTCAGGCGCTCGAATGGTGTTGGGGAAGAAGCTTGACCCATGCGAGCGCCTGCAAAATGTAAAAGAGGAGACATAATTTTATGAAAGAGAAGAAGAAGGGGGGATTCTTTAAGGCAGCTAAAGAATTTGCTTACGGTGTTGCCGCTCATGATTCCGCTCGATTTGCTCTGAAGACGAGAGCAAGCATGGAGCATCTCTTCATCCTGATTACCATGGGAGATATGCTGGGTGTACCCATACTACCTCCCTACTATTCGTTGCGTCTACTGCCTTATGTGGTGCCACAGATCGCCACGTGGAAGAGACGCATGTTGAGAGAAAAGGATTTGACGGACGCCTTAGCCTGAAAGAAAGGGGTGATTAAGATTTCATTAGAGAAGATATTCGACCAGTATCCGGACAGACGTTACATAATGTTCGGCGGGAAGGGCGGCCTCGGGAAAACGACTTTCTCCGCTGCCACGGCATTTTACCTTGCAAAAAAAGGCAAACGTGTTCTTGTATTCTCGGTAGATCCTCAGGCTTCCCTGAGCGATATATTTAAAGTAAATATCTTCGGGAAGGGGCCAACGGAAATTATGCCGAACCTCTTTGCACAGGAGATAGATGCAGACCGCCGCGTGAAGGAGTACCAGCAGGAAATCCGCCAGAAGATTCTTGACAGGTACGGCATGGATAAAATTCCCGATGAGATCGAGAGCTACATCCAGGCAGCTGCCGCCGAGCCTGCCATGGAAGAGAGCGCCATATTTGATGAGGTCGTTGATATCGTTGTTACCGGCGGCTATGACTATTACATATACGATCTGGTGCCTCTCGGACATGCCCTCTACTATCTTTCCATGGCCTCAGTATATGACGCCTGGATAGACAAGATAACTGGCCTCAGGGAACAGATGCGGGAATATGACCAGGTTGCCGCCGTGATCCGCCGCGAGAAGGAACTCGATGAAGACGCCATTCTCAACGAACTTCTGTACATAAAAGAGCGCATCAACAAATCATCAAGCATCCTGACGGATAAGGCAAAGACAGCCTTTTTCTTTGTTCTCACGGCAGAAGAGATGATAATCAAGGATACGCAGAAAGCGGCCGAGCTCTTTGCCAAATTCGATGTGCCGTTAAGCGGCTACATTATTAACCGTGTCTTGCCCGCGGACTTGAAAGGCAAGGGCATTCCCGAATATTTGAAAAATCGTCTCACCATGCAGGAACATTATTTGAAGGTGATCGACGCCACATTCAAGGATCAGATACTGGCCTCCGTGCCGGAGATGGAACGTGATGTCACAGGACTGCCGATGATCGAGAAAATGGCAAAAGCGATGTTCGGAGATCTCAAATAGAACGAATAGAAGGAGTTTGACAGTGGATCAAATCACGCTGGGCATGAAGAAATATTTGGAGAATAACCCCAAATTGAAATATATCTTTTTCGGAGGCAAGGGCGGAGTCGGAAAGACGGTGATGGCCGGAGCTGCCGCTCTCTGGTCTGCGAAACAGGGGAAAAGAACCTTGCTGGCATCAACAAATCCGGTGCATAGTCTCTCAACTCTCTTTGAGAAAGACGTCTTCGGAAAGGTTGCGTGTGTCTGCGATGAAGAGAAGTGCTATGCTTTCGAGATCGACACGAAGGATACGATCGAGCGTTCCAAGAAAGAAATCAGAGAGAAGATCAATTGGTTTCTCAAATTTGCGGATATCACGACAAAGGCAGAGGACTTCATAGAATCGGCCACGATGAATCCTGCGTTTGAGGAGTCCGCCATGTTCGAGAATATGATGGATATCATGTTCAAGGATGAATACGATTTTTATGTATTCGATACGGCGCCCACTGCAAATGCGAGAAGGCTCTTAGGCATGTCTAAAGTTTATTCCCTCTGGGTGGATAAGATGCTGAAGAGCAGGGAGGAGGCAAAATCTCTGAGAGAAATGCTTTCTTTTTCCAAGAAAGTGGAGAAGGATCCTCTCATGGATTATCTTCTGGGCTTCAAGGACAGGATGGCACATGCGAAGGACCTTCTCACCGACGATCAACTTACGGCGTTCTTCTTCGTGACATTGCCGGAGAGCCTTCCTATCGCCGTTATTACGAGGTTCATCAACTGGTTTCACGAATTCGGGATACCGGTGGGAGGCGTTATAGTGAACGGCGTCATTCAGAAGGACCAGGTGGGTCCGGATGCCGTGGAGTTTGTACGGAATCGCGTGCAAATGCAGGATGAACATATGGCGGAGATATGGGAGATTTTTGGAGACAGGGTGAGGGCTGTCTTGCCGCTCTTCGAGACGGAAGTAAAGGGCGCAAAGATGCTGACGCGGCTTACGGACCACCTTTTTGCGTCTTAAGATATGCCGATGCTCACAAGCGTCGATGTGATAGAACATCAGGGTTGACGATGTTCGGGGGGACCTTGCCGCTCAGGCCGGCGATGAGATTTTCAACCGCCATGCTGGCCATCCTGTAACGCGTTTCGAGCGTACCGCTCCCCACGTGAGGGAGCAGGATGACATTATCCAGTTCCGCCAGTCCGGGTGTGAGGGCAGGTTCATTTTCATAGACATCCAGACCTGCGCCGCCTATCTTCTTTTTCTTCAGCGCCTGAAGCAGGGCCATTTCATCTACAACGGGACCTCTTGACGCATTAATCAGATATGCCGTAGGCTTCATCAGGGAGAGTTCTTTGTTGCCTATCAGGTGCCTGGTCTCTTTTGTGAGAGGGACGTGCAGGGATATGAAGTCCGATTGCGAAAGCAATGTTTTCATGTCCACGTATTTTGCCATGAGTTCCTTTTCTTCGGATTCGCTCATCCTCTTGCGGTTGTGATACAGGACAGGCATATGGAAACACCTGGCTCTTTGCGCCACAGCCTTTCCGATTTTTCCCATACCGATGACCCCGAGTGTTTTACCGGTAACTTCACGGCCGAGGAAGAGCATAGGCGCCCAGCATCGGAAACGTCCTTCCCTGGTCATCCTGTCGCCTTCCACGAGCCTCCGGGAAATAGCCAAGATCAATGCAAAGGCGAGTTCCGCAGTTGCATCCGTAAGCACACCGGGCGTGTTTGAAACAGGTATTCCCAGTCTCGTGGCTGCCGCCACATCTATGTTATTGTAGCCGACGCCAAATTGGGCGATCATTTTTAAATGATCTGCACGGTCGAGTGCCTCCTCATCGACAGTATCCGTTATCATGGAGAGAAGGCCCTCTTTATCTCTGATCCCCTCAAGAAATTTTTCCCTCGCGAAAGGCTTGTCTTCAATATTTATATCCGCCTCATGTTTCTTCACGAGGTCCGTCATGATATCTTGCGGGAGACGCCCTGTGACCAGTATTCGTTTTTTCATCGCTGCCTCGATAATTTATGATTTGATTTTGTGAAAGACACTGTACGTATTTATACACTATTTTTTCACCTTGAGAAAGCGTGATTTGTACGTAGAATGGCGGGACCGCGATGCAGGGAGCTTGATTTAAGCGAAAAAATATGACATTCTCCAATAAGGTAAATACGGGAAGAACGGCCACACTTTTGGATATATGGACTACCGGGTTATAATAGTCGGCTGCGGGCCGGCGGGTATATTTACGGCGCTGACCCTTATGGAAAGCGGCATCGATGGCTTAGTCCTGCTTGACCAGGGCAACGACCTCGAAAGACGTGAACGTGGTGCCGTAAGAGACGTGCTCTGCGGATGGGGAGGAGCCGGCGCCTTCAGCGACGGCAAGCTCAACATCTCTACTGAGGTTGGAGGGTACCTGTCGGAGTTTCTCGACAAGAGCGCATTAATAGAGCTGTTGCATAGCACGGACAGGATCTTCGTCAAATATGGCGCACCGAACCGCATCTTCGGCGATTCAGCGATTTCGGTCGAGGAAATTGCGGATCAAGCCCGCGTGGCGGGTCTCGAATTTATTCCTACGATTATCCGCCATATAGGCACGGAAAACTGCAAGCTTATCTTAAATAACATGAGAAAAGTCCTTGATGGTAAAGCCGAGGTAAGGACATGCAGCCAGGTGCAATCATTGCTCGCAGAAGATGGAGCGATCAGAGGCGTGAAACTCGCCGGTGGCGAGGTGATAAAGAGTGATTTCGTTGTCGTTGCCCCCGGGAGGGTGGGCGCCAACTGGATGAAGGGAGAGGCAGATGCGTTGGGACTTACAACAATGACGAGTCCCGTAGACATCGGCGTCCGTGTGGAGCTGCCGGCGGCGATTCTCAAGAGGATTACTGATGTCACCTATGAACCCAAGCTGATTTTCTATTCAAAGACATTCGATGACAAGGTGCGCACCTTTTGCATGAACCCGTACGGCGAGGTTGTAATTGAGGAAAGCGAGGGCATCACTACCGTAAATGGTCACAGCTATGCGAGAAGAAAGAGTGACAACAGCAATTTTGCCATTCTCGTAAGCAGTACCTTTACGGAGCCTTTTCGTGACCCCATCGCATACGGCCGCTACATTGCGAGACTGGCAAATCTGTTGGGCGGCGGGGCGATAATTCAGAGGCTGGGAGACCTGCTTGCCGGAAGGCGATCCACGCGGGAACGCATCGACCACTGCGTAACAAGACCTACACTCCTTAAGGCTACACCGGGCGACCTGAGCTTCGTATTTCCGTATCGTCACCTGCAGAGCATCATCGAGATGCTGCAGGCCCTCGACAAACTTGCCCCTGGCGTTTTTTCCCGGCACACCCTGCTGTATGGAGTGGAGGTTAAATTTTATTCTAATCGTATAGAAGTATCGCCGGAAATGGAAACAAGGGTAAAGAATCTTTTTGCCATAGGCGACGGAGCCGGAATCACGAGGGGGTTGTTGCAGGCAGCGGCCAGCGGAGTAATGGCGGCAAGGGCTATTTCCGCGCGTATAACGGGGAGTCGTCCCGGCAAATAGGATTTGAATTCAGTCTTCAAGTCGGGAAATTGCCATCTGTGAGTGGCTGATTTTCCGTAGTCAGGAGGGGAAATGAAAATTGTTGTTAAGAGAGGCGAGATTACCGGGTTCAGGACAGAGGCGGTGATTTTACCATGCTTTGAAGGTGGAGAAGGGCTGCAAGGCAAAGTGCGGCTTCTTGATAAGAAGAGTGGTGGACTGATAAAAGACATTCTCGGCACGGGCGATTTTGAAGGCAGATATCTTCAGGTATCCGTGACATATACAGGGGGAATCATACCCGCGAAACGCATTGTCCTCGTGGGTGTCGGTAAGAAAGCGGATTTGACGACGGATAGATTGAGAGGCGCATTCGCGACGGCGGCGCGGTACGTAAGATCACTCAAGATTAAAGAGTTCTCCACATCGCCGGATTTCATATTTCTCAATAAACCGCTTGTGGAGATAGTCAGGGCCGTAGTAGAGGGCGTCTCGCTCGGCCTTTATCAATATACGCCCTTTAAGACGATCGACAGGGATAAGATAAAGGCGGTGAAGGCATTTACAATAATTGAGGAAAAAGAGAAGGCATATAATATTATAAGAGCTGCGGCGAAGGAGGCAGAGATAGTCTCATCTGCAGTATCCTTCGTGAGAGATATGGTCTCTGCTCCGGGAAATGAAATGACGCCTTCGGATATGGCTCGTGAAGCGCGTAAGATCGCCAAGAGAAGGAATGTCAAACTGAAGGTGCTTGAAGAGAAGGAGATGCATAAGATCGGCATGAGCGCCTTTTTGGGCGTCGCCAGGGGAAGCGAGGAGCCGGCGAAGTTCATCATCCTGGAATATCGGGGTGGTAGTAAGTCTGAGTCCCCCGTAGCTCTGGTCGGCAAGGGATTGACCTTCGATAGTGGAGGCATATCAATAAAACCATCGGAGAAGATGGAGGAGATGAAATCGGACATGGCAGGGGGCGCGGCGGTAATGGGCGCCATAATGGCAGCGGCCGATTTACGTCTGAAAGTCAATGCTGTTGGTCTGATACCCGCTACGGAAAACCTCCCTGGCGGACGGGCGTATAAGCCAGGTGATATTTTAAAATCATTGTCGGGTCAGACTATTGAAGTCCTAAGCACGGACGCAGAAGGCCGCCTGATTCTCGCCGACGCACTGACGTATGCCGGAAGATTCAAGCCTGCGGCTATAATTGATCTTGCCACATTGACCGGCGCCTGCGTCATCGCGTTAGGTGAGGACGTGACGGGGATGATGGGCACGGATGAAGCGCTGAAGCAGAATATCCGGCGCGCAGCAGATGCCACAGACGAGAGAGTCTGGGAGCTCCCCCTGTGGGCCGATTATCACGAAATGATAAAGAGCGATGTTGCGGATTACAAAAATCACGGGGGCAGACCCGGCGGGGCCATAACGGCCGCTGCATTCTTAAGCAAGTTCGTAGGCAACTACCCGTGGGTGCACTTGGATATAGCAGGTCCGGCATGGCTTACGAAGGACAAACCATATATCCCCAAAGGGGCTTCCGGTGTTGGTGTCCGTTTGATGGTGCAATTTCTGAAGGACCGGCAGAAACGGAGCAAGAGTTGAGGGCCTATGGGGATGCTTCTTGAAATCAAAGACCTCAGTACCCATTTCCATACGGACTTCGGTGTAATAAAGGCTGTCGATCGTGTCGACCTTTCTATAGATGAAGGTGACACACTGGGGGTCGTCGGCGAGTCGGGCTGCGGAAAAACGGTGCTTGCTCTGTCGATCATGCGTTTGATACCAACCCCGCCCGGCAAGATCGTGTCCGGCAACGTCATCTTTAATGGCGTGGATCTTTTAAGTCTCGATAGCGCAGAGATGCGGAAGATCAGGGGCAAGGATATCTCCATGGTTTTCCAGGAGCCGATGACGTCACTGAACCCTGTCTTGCGTATCGGCGATCAGATTACGGAGATTATAAAGCTCCATTTGGGGCTCGGACGGGAAGAGGCCATGGCCCGTGCCATAGAAATGCTCTCGCTTGTGGGTATGCCTTCGCCCGAGACAGCCATCCGGAATTACCCCCATCAGATGAGCGGCGGCATGCGCCAGAGGGTCATGATAGCCATGGCCTTATGCTGTGGTCCCAGGCTTATGCTTGCGGATGAACCGACAACAGCCCTCGATGTGACCATCCAGGCGCAGATTCTGGAACTGATAGGAAGACTGAAACACGATATAGGAACGTCGGTGATTCTGATTACCCATGATCTCGGTGTGATAGCCGAAGCTGCGGAGCATGTGGCCGTGATGTATACCGGACAGGTTGTTGAATACGCCTCTGTCGAGAACCTCTTCGCGACACCGCTCCACCCGTATACAGTGGGTCTCATGGAATCGATTCCGAAAATTGACGCTCCTTGGGGACGAGACGTGCATCTGAAAGTGATACCCGGCGCTGTTCCGAGTCTTGATGATCTTCCCAAGGGATGTACTTTTCAAGACAGATGTGCCCACACAATGCAAATTTGCAGGGAGAAGGAGCCGCAATTGAAGGAATATATGCCGAAGCACAGAGTACACTGCTGGCTCTATGAAAAGTAATGACGATGGTCCTGGTCGATATTCAGGGAATAAAAAAATACTATAGCGCCCGTGCCGAACTCCTCGCGAAAGAACAGGTCTCGGTCAAGGCTGTTGACGGCGTGTCCCTCCAAGTATACAGCGGCGAAACGCTCGGGCTTGTGGGAGAAAGCGGTTGCGGGAAATCCACGCTCGCGCGGCTGATTATGAGGCTCGATCTGCCTACAGCCGGCAGGATTTTTTTTGAAGGTGAAAATATCTTCAAATTATCCGGTAAGGATCTGAAAGGCTACCGCAGGAAGGTTCAGATTATATTTCAGGATCCATATGCATCCCTGAATCCCCGAAGAACTGCGGGGAGCACCATCGGGGAGCCTCTCCTGATCAATCAAATGTATGATCGAGAGGGAAGGGCACTTGAGGTCGCACGCATTATGGATGTCGTCGGGTTGACAAAGGAACAGAAGGGTCGATATCCTCATGAATTCAGCGGTGGTCAGAGACAGCGTATCGGCATCGCCAGGGCCATTATTCTCAAACCACAATTGATCGTTGCCGATGAGCCGGTTTCGGCGCTCGATGTGTCGATCCAGGCTCAGATATTGAATCTTCTCAAAGATCTGCAGAAAGAATTTAATTTGACCTACATATTTATTTCGCACGATCTCAGTGTGGTACGGCATGTGAGCGACAGGATTGCGGTGATGCATTTCGGTAGAATCGTCGAACTTGCAGAGAACCGCGAACTCTATGAGCATCCACTGCACCCGTACACCGTGGAACTTCTGTCAGCAGTGCCCGCGCCTGATCCCGGAAGAAAGAAGGAGCGGGTGATACGGGAGAGGGAGGTAACAGGCGCGACCAACGGTCAGGGAAAATGTCCGTTCCATCCCCGGTGCCCTGTTCGGGTCGAGGTATGTGAGAAGGACGAGCCGGAATTGACAGACAGGGGCGGCGGACACTTCGTGGCATGCCATGGGGACGCATAAAGGGCGTCAAATCTTTTCTTCCATCATGCGGAATTCCCTTTTCTTCCAGAATAAGATGATAAAAAAAGCAACGAGATTCGAGATGGGTTGCGCCGCCCATACGCCCGTTAAGCCAAAGAACGCCGGAAGAAAAATAAGCATCGGTATAAGAAGCAGGGTGTCGCGCGTCATCAACAGCAGCATGGATGTTAAACCCTTCCCCAAGCCGATAAACATATTGATCCACACAAGATTAGGACCGACCACGAGGAGCATGGTGGCAAATATCCTCACGGCAGGAACAGCTATGTCCAAGAGCTCCCGGTCAGTCGTGAAAAGAAGGAGAATAGGGTAGGCAAGTACCTCGAGAACCACAAAGGCCGTTACTGAGAAGAGGACAGATATCTTGACGGCAACATTAACCGTTTCCATGAGACGTTTATGGAGTCCGGCGCCTTCGCTGAAGCCAACCATCGGCATTATGCCGTGTCCCATACCAAACAATACCATGATAACAAGCTGATTGATCCGGAAACACAGACCAAGGGCTGCAATAGCCATGGGTCCGAAGGCCCCCAGGACATGGTTGTAAATTATCATGACGAGACTGAAGACGAAATTCATTATGACTGAAGGGAATCCCGTCTGATAGATAGAGGCTATTATGGAGAAATTCGGACTCATGTGCGACCAGCTTAGATTATACCTGGACGCATTCAATCTCAGATAATAGAGGGAGAGAAGGCTCGCCAGAAAATATGAAACGATAGTCGAGATTGCAGCACCCAGAATGCCGAGTGTGGGGAACAAACCAAGGCCAAAGATGAGGAAAGGATCGAGGATCGCGCCGGTCGATGACATGACGAGTATGACGTACATCGATGCCTTGGGATTTCCCTCCGCCCTAAGCAGGTTATTGGAAATCATGAGGAACAGCAAAAAGGGTGAACCAAATACGACAGCGGTGAGATATTGTCTCGACAGGGGAAGAATATCTCCGGTGGCGCCGAAAATTTCCAGTATTTTATCCTGATAAGCAAGCGTAATTATGATGATGACCAAGCCGAGGAAGAAGGAAAGAAGTACACCCTGACCGGCGGTTTGACTGGCCTTCGCATGCTGTCCGGCGCCGAACATGCGCGCGGCAAACGAACCGGCGCCGACGCCCGTACCAACGCCGATGGCACCAAATATTATTTGAATGGGGAAACACACGGTTAATGCAGCAACAGCGCGGGGGTCAAACCGTGTGAGCCAGAAAGTATCGATAAGATTGTAGAGGGCCATCGCAAACATTGCGGCTATGGAGGGCCAGCTCATCTTCAGAAGGAGAGGCAGAATAGGACCTTTAGCGAGGTCAAGAGTATTATTCTTCATGCGTCCATCCGGGAATGTGAGGCGTCATGCGTTATACGATTTTTGGAAATGCAAGGGACCGATCACGAAGGAGCGGAGAATTGCCCGGTGAGCCTGAATTCTGCGGACATGGAGAGACAAGTCTTTTGACAAACGGTCTGCAAATCTCCGCATTCTTAGCCGCATAGTAATATAGAAAGGTGTTTCGCATATACGAGTTCGCGTCAATGTAGTATAAGCACGAGAGAACTATATTTGCAAGTTACGGGGTTATGAAAAACAATGCATTTCAACTTGATTGTCATATTGGGGCCTACGGCTTCGGGCAAGACACGGTTGGCTGCCCGGCTGGCAAGGGAGAGGGGCTCGGAGATTATATCGGCGGACTCACGGCAGGTTTACCGGGGTATGGACATTGGAACAGGCAAAGACCTCAGGGAATATGTGGTCGACGGGTTGGCTGTTCCATATCACCTTATAGATATTGTAGACCCGGACTATGAATTCAGCGTCTTCGATTATCAGACGAATTTTTTGCGCGTCTTCACCGACATTTCGTCGAGAGGCATAGTTCCGATCATGGTCGGTGGAACGGGTCTGTATATTGAAGCGGCAATAGAAGGATACCGGCTGTTACCTGTTCCGGCAAATCCTTCCCTGAGGCGTGAACTGGACAAGGAAGGAATGAAGGAATTGAGGAACCGGCTTATTGAGCTCAAACCTGAAGTCCACAATACTACGGATCTCTTGGATCGAAAACGTCTGATGCGCGCCATAGAAATCATGGAATTTACGAAGATTCATAATAATCACGAATCTCATTCTCGCCCGGTAGTTGCGTTGGTTCTCGGTCTCCGCTGGGAACGTTCCGTATTACGAGAGAGGATTACGGATCGCCTCCATAAGAGGCTTAAGACCGGCATGATCGAAGAAGTGGAACGGCTGCATCGGTCCGGCATAGGGTGGGAAAAACTCGACTTTTTCGGTCTTGAATACCGGTATATCGGACTCTATCTCAGAGGGATGATGACCTATAGTGAAATGCTTCAAAAGCTCAATACTCGCATTCATCAATTTGCAAAGAGGCAGGAAACGTGGTTCAGGCGCATGGAGAAAAAAGGCACTGCGATTCACTGGATAAACGGCGATGATTATGGGAAAGCGGCAGAGGTCATAGACGGGCTGATGAAATAAAACGTGCATTTGTCCACATAAGGGGATACAATAAAAAAGTTGTCTGCTTGGCGAAATATTCAGCCGGGGGTGGGGTTGAAAGGTTCAAATGCAGATAATGTTATTCCACAGTGGAGGACTACGATGAGAGACAAAAAATATATCCGCACCCTGGTTATCCTTTTCTGCCTTGTCATCCTTGCACTTGGTGGCTGCGGATCAAAAGACGAAAAACAGGTGAGCACACAAACTGAAGTTCAAAAGCCGGAGGCGCCGCCGTCTGAGGAAAACGTTTCTGCAAACCCTCCTGCGCCGGGCGTTACACCAACCGGAGGATCTGCGGTTGTCATAGATGTAGATGGCTCAAAGCTTACCCAGGGTCAAGTCGATAAAGAGATCAAGAGAATAATGTCTGTAATGAAAAAGCAGGTGCCTGCCGGCCGTCTCGAGCAGTCGAAGGAGAATGCGCGCAGGCAGGTCCTCACCGACTTTACTGCAAAGACACTCCTGACAAACGAGATGAAGAGACTGAGCATCAGCGCCAGCGATGCGGAGCTCAAAGAGGCCGAAGAGCAGGTGAAGAATGATCTTCCTAAAGGCACGACTATTGAGGATCTCATGAAGAAGAATAGGATCACCAAGGAAGAGATGCAGGAAGATCTGCGCTTCAGGATAAAGATCGGCAAACTCGTAATGATGCAGATGTCGGGTAAATCCAAACCGACGGATAAGGAAATAAATGAATTCTATCAAAAGAACAGAGACAAATTCAAAATGCCTGAGGCCGTGCATGTCAGACATATCCTGATAGCAAAAGCGGCAGGAGACGATGATAAGATCAAGGCGGAAAAGAAGGCAAAGGCGGAGGATCTTCGTAGACAGTTGCTCGCAGGAGCGAATTTTGCGGAAATAGCGAAAAATAATTCTGACTGTCCCAGCAAGGAAACCGGCGGAGATCTTGGTGTATTTTCGCGAGGCGAGATGGTGAAGCAATTTGAGAATGCTGCGTTCTCACAGGAGGTCAATGCCATAGGGCCGGTCGTGGAGACCGAATATGGTTTCCACATAATTCAAGTGCTGGAGCGTCATGCTTCCAAGGCGCTTGCCCTTGATGACAAGATGAAAGCAAATATTTCGGCCTTTCTTGCGCAACAAAAACAGCAGGAATCCTTTGAGGCAATTCTAAAAAAGCTGAGGGACAAGGCCAAAATCACAGTTTATAGAAACTGAGGGAGCGTCGGTCGCCCTATGCAGGATTTGAGATGACGCGTCGACTCAAGCCATGCATTCGCATCGTCGAGAAGTTTTTCACCTCCATATATTATTAAACGGCAAATATCGTTTGTAACCGCACCATGCATGTCATCCACTACGCACTATGCATAGACTAGAGATGAAACTAGAAAAAAAGATATCCCTCTAATTATTTTCTATGGTGAAGAGAACCCTTAAATACGGGATATAGTTATCGTCGATAAGTAGTCATGTCCGAGGATACTCCACATGGAAAGAAGCAATACATGCAAAGAGATTGAAAAGAACGGCTTAATCATAATATCCATTGCTGCCGTATTGGTATATTGGTTCTTTGATTCATTGCTTTCGGGTGTTGTTTTCGTGCGTCTGTTAATAGCGAGTCTGATCGTTACCTACGGCACGTTTACCCAGTATCTGATTAATTCTCATAAGGCCGTTCAGAGCGCGCTGCAGAGGGCACATAACGGCATGGAAGCGCAAGTGAAGGCGAGAACCGCCGAATTGGTGACGTCAAATGAGGAATTAAAGAGAAGCGAGAAATTATTTCACACCCTGGCGCAGGTATCCCCTGTCGGTATCTTTCGCACGGATGCTGAAGGCGATTATATATACGTTAACGACCGCTGGTGTGACATTGCCGGCATGCCGATGGAAATTGCGCTGGGAAAGAATTGGGCAGACGCCGTTCGCTCCGAAGAGAGGGAAAGCGTCGTCAGAAAATGGTACGGAAGCGTCCGGGGAAACCGTCCGTTTAATCTCGAATATCAATTTTGCAGACCGGACGGGACTTCAACGTGGGTGCTGGGCCAGGTTACCGCCGAGTTCAGCGATGCGGGAGAAATAAGCGGTTATGTCGGGACCATCACGGATATTAGTGAGAGAAAACGCGCTGAAGAAGAGCGCATGCACCTTGCCATGGCTATTGACCAGACGGCAGAGGGTCTTATAGTAACTAATAGAGATTGGGTAATCCAATACGTCAACCCGGCTGTCGAGCGCATGACGGGTTACAGTAAGAGTGAGCTCGTAGGGAAACATAGCCGGATCCTCAAGAGTGATAAGCATAACAGGGCCTTTCATAAGAATATACGGGACACGCTCGCGCGCGGCGAGGTATGGGCAGGGCATCTTGTGAACAGAAGGAAGGATGGTGCTCTCTACGAAACAGAGGTCACGTCTTCGCCGGTGCTGGACAGCGCCGGTGATTTAATAAATTATGTAAGCATCCACCGTGATATCACGCGTGAGGTGCGACTTGAGAGGGAGCTCCGCCAGGCGCATAAGATGGAGGCCATAGGTACGCTCGCCGGCGGTATAGCGCATGACTTTAACAACATACTGATGGCTATAATCGGATACACGGAGATGGCGCTTTACAAAATTCCCGAAGGAACAACTCAGGTGCGGCGTGACCTGGAGCAGGTGCTCAAGGCCGGTTATAGGGCAAGGGACCTCGTGAATCAGATCCTTACATTCAGCCATCAGTCCGATCAGGAGCGAAAAGTCATAGATATAGTGCCTACCGTCAAAGAGGCGCTCAAGCTCCTGCGCTCTTCATTGCCGAGCACCGTTGAGATTCGTCAGGACATCGCAATACCACCCGAAAAAGGGGTAATTCTGGCTGATCCAACCCAGATACATCAGGTGTTGATGAACCTTTGCACTAACGCGGCTCATGCAATGCGGGATAAAGGCGGTGTATTGAGTGTGAGTTTGTCGAGTGTCAAGGCCGATGCGTATCTCGTTTCCCGGTATCCTGATCTGAAGCCCGGGCCTTACGTGAGACTGACAGTCGGAGATACGGGCCATGGAGTGGACCCGGCGATTTTGGAGCGGATATTCGATCCATACTTTACCACAAAAGGGCCTGGTGAGGGAACGGGGATGGGGCTTGCCGTCGTACAGGGCATTGTGAAGAGACATGGAGGAATGATAACTGTTCAGAGTGAAATCGGCAAAGGGACAACATTTCATGCGATTTTTCCGAGGATCGAGCAGGAGATTACGCCGGAAGCTAAGGTGGTGGAAGCGCTGCCCACGGGGACTGAGAGAATCCTGTTTGTTGATGACGAGAAACCCCTTGTTGAGCTGGGGAAAGGAATGCTGGAGTCGCTCGGTTACAGTGTCACCATCAAAACGAATAGCCTGGAAGCCCTGGAAACCTTCCGCGCCAAGCCAGACGCATTTGACCTGATCATCACCGACGTAACTATGCCGGGCATGACGGGCATAGAGTTGGCAAAGGAACTGATGGCCATCCGGCCTGATATGCCAATTATATTATGTACCGGGTTCAGCGAGCTCATAAATGAAAAGCAGGCCAAAGAAATGGGGATTCAGGAGTTTGTCATGAAGCCCTTTGTCATTGGCAAACATGCCAAGACTATTCGCAAGGTACTGGAGCAGAAGCGATAATATCGTGGGATCTGCAAGTGTGCCGCAGTCCGTACAAACAGAACTGCATCAGAATGAGTGTTTCTTTTCGGGAAAGACCCCTGTTCTCACTTCCTCAATATATTGACTGACGGCGTCCTTCATCTGTACATTGAGGTGTGCATATGCCTTGACAAATTTTGGTATGAATTTGTCAAACATCCCGACCATATCATGAAGTACCAGCACCTGACCGTCACAGTCAACACCGGCACCTATGCCTATTGTGGGAATTGTGAGGGATTGCGTCACAGCCTTTGCCAGCGCTGCCGGCACACATTCCAATACGATGGAAAATGCCCCGGCTTCTTCAAGGATTTTTGCATCTTCCATGATTCTCTTGGCTGCCTGTTCCTCTTTTCCCTGAACCTTGTATCCCCCAAACTGATGAACAGATTGCGGCGTGAGGCCGAGGTGTGCGACGACGGGAATCCCCGCAGAGGCCATTCTTCTGGTGATTCCGGCCACCTCCCTGCCTCCTTCCAGCTTGACTCCCTGGGCGCCTGCTTCTTTAAGGAAACGGCCGGCGTTATAAAGCGCATCGTCAGGAGATACCTGGTAGGACATGAAGGGCATATCGCCGACGACCATGGCATGTTTCACGGCACGGGACACCGCCTTCGTATGATGAATCATCTCATCCATGGTAACGGGGACTGTGCTGTCGTAGCCTAACATTACCATGCCCAACGAATCTCCGACGAGGACGACATCTATCCCTGCTTCGTCCACAATGAGAGCTGTGGGAAAATCGTAGGCGGTTAACATGCATATTTTTTCATTCTTCTTTTTCATGTCGCGAATCACGGCAGTAGTGATCCTATTCGTGCTGGTCTGCTTGCTCATGTTATTCACCTCACTTAAGTAATTCTTTAATTAGCCGGGCGGTTTCCGGTGACAAAGTCTTCTTCTGCAATCCAAGCTCGCAAGTTAAGATGCCGAGTGCGCTGTACGCCTGCAAAAGGTGGGGAAGCTTTTGTCGCAAGGCAGCTGCATGTTTTCTTATAGTACCTGCGTCCCCGCGCGCTACAGGCCCAGTCAGCGCTTGAACAGTGCCCTTTGACTCGATATTGCCAATGGTACCCATAACAAGGGGCCAGATGGCGCGAATGCTATCCTCTCGGTTCAAGCCAAGGGATTGATAAATCTCTTCCGCCATATGGATAAGGGTCGCCAAATAGTTTGATGCAATACAGGCTGCGGCATGATAAAGGGGTTTGTCAGCATCGGAAACGAAGAACGGTATACCGCCGAGATCCCTGACCACTTGTACGGACCAGTTCCTGATCTCATCTCCCGAAGTAATTCCAAATGTGCTGCCGGGAAGGTTCCTGACAGCGCTCTCTACATCAGCAAAGGACTGCAGCGGATGTATGCACGCGATTTCGGCTCCGGCATCCCGGGCAGATCCAAGAAGATCGAGACCGCCCGCGCCGCTCATATGGATAACCTTAGCGCCGGGCCTTACGCTTCCTTCCTTCGATATTCGTTCGCATACCTGCGCAATAGCGTCATCCGGGGTTGTTATAATAATGCAACTGGCCGTGAGTGCGGCCTCGGAGAAATTCAGATACGGTCTGCCCCCTGTATAGACTATGCCCTGAGACAGGGATGCCTTCGACCTGCCGGCAGCAGCAACTATCCTGTATCCCGCTTGGCGCAGCAGAAAACCAACCGCCGTACCCACCTTGCCGAGGCCGAGGATGGCAACAGTATCCCCTCTTATTTCTTGAGTATTCATAATTAAAAGTTTATAAAATCAAAAAGGCCTTCCGGATAAACGCCGGAAGGCCTTAAGATAAAAACACTCTTAGTTGACCATTCCGTCTCGGTCCATTCCGTTGCGGATCCAAGCGGACAGCCGCCTATTAGCATAAAGTGTTTCAAACAGTCAATAGAGGAAATTAGCGGGACAGACAGAGTTATTGTCACCTTGTAATTGCCTGACCCGTCGTATATAAGAACGCTTATGGAATCCGGAGAACGTGTAAGATGAAACATATCGAACTCATGATATTTGATTTGGACGGGACCCTTGTCAACTCGGGAGGGGACATCGTGGCATCCGTCAATTACACCCTCAAGACTCTGGATATACGAACAAAAAGTCAGGAAGAAATTCTCACTTTCGTGGGAGATGGCGTCGACAAAATGATCGAAAGGGCCCTCGGGAAAGATTTTCAACATCTGTTCGATCGGGCTATGGAGATCTTTTCGGATTACTATGCAAGGCACATGCTGGATACGACATGCCTGTGCGATTACGTGATCGAAGTACTCGACCATTTTCACGAGAAGAAGAAATTTATTATCACGAACAAGCGGAAATATTTTACGGTCAAGATGACAGACGCCCTCGGCATCTCAAAATACTTCGAAGAAATTATCGGGGCTGACAGCACAGCATACAAAAAGCCGGATCCCCGCTTGTTTATTCCTCTTCTTGAAAGGGTTAATGCCGTCTATAATGACACAGTCATGATAGGCGATGGTATAAACGATATAATGCTCGCAAAGAATACAGGCGTGTTGAGTTGTGCCCTGTTGAACGGGCTTACACGCAGAGATATCCTGCTTGGCCTTGAGCCGGATTACGCGTGTGAAGGACTCCGGGAACTGATTAAGATATTTGATTGAAATCTGAGCTATATCGTATACAAGTATGATTAGAAAAATTAACCACGCCATAGAAGAATATCATCTCCTCGACCCGGGGGAAAAGGTCGTTGTGGCGGTCTCCGGTGGACCTGATTCCGTTGTCCTGTTGAAAGTACTGGAGATGCTCTCCTCCGAATACGGGCTCACTCTAATTGTTGCGCATCTTAATCATGGCCTCAGGGAAAACGCTCCCGCCGAAGAGCGATTCGTACGCAGATTGGCCCAAGACATGGGACTTGTATTTGAAAGTAAATCTGTCGACGCCGGATCGTTACGCCGGAGAACCGGTAAAGGCATAGAAGATACGAGCCGGGAAGTGAGATACAATTTTCTGAATGACGTTGCCAGGAAACATGGTGCGCGGAAAATTGCCCTGGGGCATCATAGCAATGATCAGACCGAGACAGTGCTGATGAATTTCTTGAGGGGAAGCGGTCCGACAGGATTAAAGGGCATGCTGCCCGCGAGAGATTCAACATATATCAGGCCCCTTCTTGGTGTGACGAGGATTGAAATAATATCGTTTCTCGAACGCCATGGATTGCAGTTTGTCACAGATGCGTCTAATGCCGATCAGCGTTACCTGCGAAACCGGATAAGGCATACATTGATGCCTCTGCTCACGGCGAGATACAATCCGAAATTGGACGAAAGCATCAATAGTATGGCTGAGATCATGCGTATGGAAGACGATTATATGGGAGTGGCAACCGCTAATGCGCTGTCCTCATTAGGTGTGGCGCCGGCTGATAGTAAGTTCAAGATTCTTATATGTGACTTCTTAGAATATCACGAAGCTATGCAGAGAAGGATTATGAAACATCTGCTGGAAGGGTTAAGCCCGAATGGCAAGGGTATTGGATTCAAGCACATAAAAGCCGCTCTTGGGCTCTTCCGTTCCGATCACCCGGGTGTGCGCGTGAACCTGCCCTGTAAGATCGAGGCAAGGCGCGAATACGATACTGTTGTCATTTCCAGGGAGAAAGCAGGCGAAGAAGGAATTTCGATTAAGGGTTGCGACGATCTCTATTACGAGTTTACCCCTCCGGGTACGGTGAAAATGGCTGAGTTGGGAAAGAAGATGACATTTGAGCTTGTGGATGGCCCGATTGATGTTAAAACGAACGATCGAGACGTCGTTTTTATGGACTACGGCAGGATATCCCCGCCCTTGGTCATAAGAGCTGTCAGACCGGGTGACAGGATGCAGCCCCTTGGCATGAAAGGAATGAAGAAAATAAAGTGTGTCATGATTGACGGAAAGATACCACTTGTCCATAGGAGAAAAATTCCCCTCGTACTGGATCAGGAAGCAGTGCTCTGGATTGCCGGGCTACGGCTTAGTGAACGTGTTAAGATAACAGAAAAAACAAGACAGATACTGAAAGTAGAATTTGTTTGAAATAATGCCCTTGTTAATGTAATTGTAGTTTAATAACCTGGAAACGGTATTTTATTGTCATTCGCGCACACGCGGGAGGCCACGGGGAGGTAATATTGAATTCATTGCAGAAAAACATAGCGCTCTGGCTCTTTATCAGTCTGGTTTTCGTGCTGCTCTACCATCTTTTCAATCAGCCGAAGAGCGCACAGGAGAATATCATCTATAGCGATTTTGTCAGCTATGCTGAAAAGGGGCAGATTGTTGAAGTGACCATACAGGGCGAGAGTATCTCCGGCAAGCTCAACAGCGGCAAGAACTTCAAGACATATGCGCCGAAAGATGCGGGGCTGCTTCAGATCCTGAAGGATAAGGGTGTACGGATTGCATCAAAGCCCGCAGAAGAGTCTCCCTGGTACATGAATGTCCTGATTTCCTGGGTCCCCATGCTGTTGCTCATCGGAGTATGGATATTCTTCATGCGCCAGATGCAGGCCGGCGGCGGCAAGGCAATGGCGTTCGGCAAGAGCAAGGCCCGCCTCGTTACCGACAAATCGAAGAAAGTGACCTTTGCCGATGTGGCGGGCATAGACGAGGCCAAAGCAGAGCTCGAGGAAGTTATTGACTTCCTCAGGGATCCCAAAAAGTTCACACGGCTGGGCGGAAGAATCCCCAAGGGTCTGCTACTCGTCGGCCAGCCGGGCACGGGGAAGACGCTGCTCGCGAGGGCGATTGCCGGCGAGGCAGAGGTGCCCTTTCTGAGCATAAGCGGCTCTGATTTTGTCGAGATGTTCGTCGGAGTAGGCGCTTCGCGTGTACGGGACCTTTTCGATCAGGGCAAGAAGAATGCGCCATGTATAATCTTTATAGATGAGATTGATGCGGTGGGAAGGCACAGGGGCGCCGGTCTCGGCGGGGGTCATGATGAGAGAGAACAGACCCTGAATCAGCTTCTTGTGGAAATGGACGGGTTTGAATCCAATGAAGGGGTAATTCTCGTTTCCGCGACGAACCGGCCCGATGTACTTGATCCGGCACTCCTGAGGCCCGGCAGGTTTGACCGGCAGGTTGTCGTTCCGCTTCCCGACGTCAAAGGGAGGGAAAAGATACTGGAGGTGCATACCAGAAAAACGCCGCTCGCGGAGGACATTGATTTTGCCGTGATAGCAAGAGGGACACCGGGGTTTTCCGGCGCAGATATAGAAAATCTTGTTAATGAGTCGGTTCTTTATGCTGCGAGATACGGTAAAGATAAGGTGCACATGAGCGACTTCGAGTTTGCCAAAGACAAGGTCATGATGGGCGCAGAAAGAAAGAGCATGGTGATAAGTATTGAGGAGAGGAAGAACACAGCTTATCACGAATCAGGCCATGCCCTGGTGGCGAGACTCTTGCCGGGCAGTGATCCCATCCATAAGGTTACAATAATTCCGCGGGGGATGGCGCTGGGCCTTACACAGCAATTACCTGTCGACGAAAAACATACTTATCCTAAACAGTATCTCTTGAACAATATAACCATTCTGTTAGGGGGCAGGGCAGCGGAAGAGCTGATATTGAATGAATTTACAACCGGTTCAGGAAACGACATCGAGAGGGCGACGAACCTCGCAAGGAAAATGGTCTGTGAATGGGGCATGAGCAACGAAATGGGGCCGCTTAGCTACGGGAAAAAAGAAGAGCAGATATTTCTCGGTCGTGAATTTGCCACGCATAAGGATTACAGTGAAAAAACAGCTCAGAGGATCGATAAGGAAGTAACGCGCCTGGTCTCGGAGAGCTACGAAAAAGCAAAGAAGCTGTTATCAGACCACATCGATATTTTGAACAGGATTGCATCGGGGCTTCTCGAGAAAGAGGTATTGAACAGCGTAGAACTCGACGAAATCATAGAAATGAAGAAGGAGGATGTGGCGGGCGGCGGTAATACGATACCGAGCGAGCATTAGTCTGCTAAAGCCCCGCTCTCTGTATTTCTTTTACAATGTCAGATAAGAGTCGTCCCAGATTGCTCCAACTAAGATCGTCATATGAGGCCATTGAGGTCTTAAGGAAGATCGATTGCGATCCCTATGGCATTGACGCAATGCTGCCGAAGATGGTTCATCATAATATATTACTTGAAGGTATCAAATGTAACGTAGCGAATATTATAAAGCAGGAAATGCTCTCTGTGGGCGGTGATGCCGCTGTTTCTCGTTCTACGGTATCGTGCAGCGTGAACGAAACGGGTTGTGTCATCATGGGCACTGCGAAGCAGATTCAGCGTTTATCCGATAAGATTTCAATTCAGCCCCTCGGGTTAAGCATCATATCGAAGGCCGTCAAAGAACTCCTCGCAAATGTTTCGAAAAATATTTTTATCCTCAAAACATGCAGAAGGGAAATTGTGCTGGGAGAGAAGACTGAGATCATGGGAATACTCAACGTAACTCCCGATTCGTTCTCTGACGGCGGTCTTTTCAAAGATGCGGGTGATGCAGTCGAATATGGTTTGAAAATGATGGAAGAGGGCGCTGACATCATAGATGTTGGAGGAGAATCTTCACGTCCCGGTGCGGCACCGGTTTCTCCTGAAGAAGAGATTGCCAGGGTAATTCCCGTCATAAAGGGACTGGAGAGGTCTATCAAGATTCCAATCTCAGTTGACACGACAAAGGCAGAAGTTGCGAGACTTGCCATAGACAACGGCGCTGATATTGTTAATGACATAAGCGCCATGACGAATGATTGCAACATGGCGAATACTGTCGCGGAGACGGGCGCCGCAGTTATCCTGATGCACATGCGTGGAACCCCGGGAAACATGCAGGAAGGGGATCTGTCGTATGAATCTCTCAGGGCGGACATCATCTCGTTTCTGGAAGACAGGATGGAAGAGGGCCAAGGCGCAGGAATATCCCCCGAGCAAATCATGGTGGACCCGGGCATTGGTTTCGGTAAGACCCAGGAAGACTCGATGAGGCTCATAAAATATCTGTCGGAATTCAAGGTCCTAGGAAGACCCATTGTGGCGGGGCCTTCCAGGAAGGCCTTCATAAGCAAAATAACCGGCGGCGGGCCGATGGAGCGCATGGAGGGTACAGCGGCAGCGGTGACAGCAGCCGTCCTGAACGGGACAAACGTAGTGCGGGTGCATGACGTGAAGTGCATGAAAAAAGTGGCCGCAGTGGCTGATGCGATTCTGAGGGCGTAAGCACGAACTTAAGATTACAGGTATATCTGATAAGTAACCGATGATGATTCACGGAATAGGGACAGATCTTGTAGAGGTTTCGAGGATTGAAAGAATTCTCAAGAAATGGGGAGACCGGTTCCTATACAGGGTTTATGCCGATGACGAAATCGAATATTGCAGGAATAAGGCATTTCCGGCAATGCATTTTGCAGCAAGGTTTGCGGCAAAGGAATCCTTTTTGAAGTCCCTTGGTATCGGACTGGGCATGGGGGTCAAGTTAAGAGAAATTGAAGTGAGGAACAATGAGCTGGGAAATCCGGTACTGAAAATGAATGAAGAAATAAGCAATATCCTCGAGAGCTTCGGCGTGAAGGCCATCCATGTCAGCATGACGCATACGAGGGAGCAAGCACACGCAATTGTAGTTCTTGAAAAGTGAGGAAGCCTGCGGGGACCGGGACTTGTCGTGAAACGATGTGTTTATGACGGGTGAGATAAGAGACAGGTTCAGGCCCGAGGAAAACAATTATGTCAAGTGTTGAAAATGCCATGAGTGAGCCTGCCTCCAACCTGACGGTTACCTCTCGGAATCCCGAGGAAACTTTTCGTATAGGCAGGATTATTGGACGGAATCTGATCGAAAGGGATGTAGTTGCCCTTGTTGGCGAATTGGGCGCAGGAAAGACTTGCCTCACTCAGGGCATCGCGAGAGGTCTTGGGGTGCCGGATGAGTATCAGATAACCAGCCCGTCGTTTACATTGATAAACGAATACCAGGGAAGAATGATGCTGTATCATTTTGATCTGTACCGATTAGCGCGAGCCTCAGAGATGGATGACATGGGATATGAGGAGTATATTTTTGGACGTGGCGCGACTGTTATCGAATGGGCTGACAGAGCGACAGGCATTCTGCCCGATGAAACGTTGTTTGTCTCGATAAATTACACTGATGAGGGCGATGAGAATGAGCGTGACATAATCATATCCGGACAAGAGAAGAAAATAGCCATAATTTCGGACGAATTGGGAAATGGAGGTTCTTAGGGGATGGCCCTCGTTGTGCAAAAATACGGAGGCACTTCAGTTGCGGATATTGGCAAGATGGAGAATGTGGCCAGGCGCGTATTGAAGTCAAAAGAAGCAGGAAATGATATTATTGTTGTGCTTTCGGCCATGGCTGGTGAGACAGACAGACTGATACAACTGGCTCATAAGGCCGCTGAAGAGCCCGATGAAAGGGAGTATGACGCCCTTATCTCCACAGGTGAGCAGTTGACTGTAACGCTTCTCTCCCTAATTCTGAACAGAATGGGCTTCCGCGCCAAATCTTTGCTGGGATATCAGGTAAAGATTGTCACCGACAAATCCTATACAAAGGCAAGAATCTTCCGCATCGACACAAAGAGGATAGACGAGGAACTGAAAAAGGGAACTATTGTTGTTGTGGCCGGCTTTCAGGGTGTGGATAAGGACGGCAATATCACAACCCTCGGGAGAGGCGGTTCCGATACCAGCGCTGTTGCCTTGGCAGCAGCCATGAAAGCGGATGTATGCGAAATTTACACTGATGTTGACGGCGTTTATACTGCGGATCCGAGCATATGCAGAAAGGCACGGAGGTTGAACAGAATCTCGTATGATGAAATGCTTGAACTCGCAAGGGCGGGAGCTAAGGTACTTCAACCCCGTTCCGTGGAACTCGCAAAGAAATACGAGGTGCCGGTCTACGTAAGGTCATCATTTACTGATGAAGGGGGCACACTGGTGACGAAGGAGGATGTGGAGATGGAGAAGGAGGTGGTGTGTGGGGTAACTTATGACCGTGATCAGGCGAAGATTACAGTGGTTCGCGTTCCTGACCGGCCTGGCATTGCGGCAGGGCTGTTTACCCCGCTTGCGCAGCATAATATCATGGTCGACATGATTATACAGAACGCGAGCCTGGAGGGCTACACGGACTTGACATTCACTGTCTCGCGCAAGGAAATAAAGAAGGCTCACGAACTGGTCGAAGAAGTGGCAAGAGAAATAGGCGCAGCGAGAGTAGAGGTTGATGCGGATGTTTCGAAGATATCCATCATTGGTGTGGGGATGATCAGTCATTCGGGCGTGGCCGCAAAGATGTTCTCATCCTTAGCCAAGGAAGGCGTGAATATATTGATGATCAGTACTTCTGAGATCAAGATTTCGTGCGTCATACAGGCAAAATATACGGAACTTGCCGTATCCGCCCTGCATGATGCATTCGAATTAGATAAGGGATGAGTTCTTCGAAGATAGAGTGAACAGTCACAATAGCCGTTTTGCGATACTGCAGAATCTATTAAAAGACGAATATGCAGAGTACCGAAGGACAGCGTGACGGAGCCATCGTTATAGTTGTTATTGCGGTAATTTTTTTAACAATTTCCTATCTCTCTTCACAATTTCCGCCTCAAGTAAACAATATTCCCTTTGGCGATAAGAGCTCTGGCCCTGTAATCGCCGAGATCAGCGGCACTGCGGGCTTCAATGGTATCTTTTATCTACCCGTGAAAGCAAGAGTATGTGATATCGTGGCGGCTGCCGGCATCGGAAATACCGAAGCGTTTGATGAGAATACGCTGAATCGGCGGCTTTCCACAGGGGAGGCCGTTGTCATTGAATCGTATGGACGCTTGAGAATACAGCAAATGAATAATGAAAATAAGGTGGCCCTCGGCATTCCGATTGACATCAATAAGGCCAGCCTATATGACCTTACGCTGATTAACGGCATCGGCGAGGAGACTGCATGGCAGATCCTTCAATTCAGAGAAAAGTCGGGAAGGTTCGAGAGAGTTGAGGACCTGATGAAGATTCACGGTATCAAAGATAAGAAATTCCAAAAGCTCAAGGGCTATTTCTGCACGGATGATGTGCCTCAAAAACACGAGCATTAAAGAGATGGAGTTTCATTATCTGAATCTATCGAGATAACTGAGGACCCTCTGTATATATACTTGCGTTTCGCGATAGGGCGGGACGCCCCTGTGCCTGATTACGGCATTCTCGCCTGCATTATAGGCTGCCAGGGCTAAGGGAAGATTCCCGTTGAAATAATTCAAGAGATACCGCAGGTATTTTACGCCGCCTTCAATATTATTTTCCGGGTGGAAGGAATCCTGCACTTGCAATGACGAGGCGGTTGCCGGCATCAATTGCATCAGTCCCCTTGCCCCTTTTGGAGATACAGCACGATGGTTGAAATTTGATTCTGCTTTTATGATAGCTTTAATCAAGGCGGGTTCTATTTTGTGTTTTTCCGATGCCTTGATAATCAAGTCATCATATTGTGAGATATTATCGCCCAGCTTCCTGTCGAGAAGAACTCGCTTCTCCCTCATGATAAGAACATATTTGACGCCGCTTTCGGTAGGCACATTTGTGAGATGGATGACCCCCTGTGTATCTTCATACTTGTATATATCCGCACAAGCCGGTGAGGCGATGCTTAAAGTGATTAGTAATGTAACGAGGACAAATAACCGCACGGTAACCTCAGCTTTAGTCGTCTTGGTTCAAGATAAATTCTAATGCCGCCATCTGCATTAGCATAAAACTACTACATAGCCATCTCAATTTCAAGAACTTTGTGCAATTGGCAAAAGCGAAGATACTCGCTTTCATAGTCCTTGACAGAGTCATGGCATGGTGTTAGTAAGGGTACAAATATCGTTCATTAAATGTCGGGGCGTAGCGCAGCTTGGTAGCGTATCTGAATGGGGTTCAGAGGGTCGGAGGTTCAAATCCTCTCGCCCCGACCATATGAAGCAATCGTCTTTCTTATTGAAAAACTTTAGCGGAGGATTGAAAATAGGCTGTCTTAGATCTATTCTTCTTGTCTCATTCTGTCCTAATCAATGCTGCAAGTAAAACAATTCCGATATCATCTTGATAATTTAGGTTATCTTCTTTACGGTGAGAAATATGCTATGGCCGTTGATGGGGGAGCGTTTGACGAGATATTGTCTTTTGCCGAGGGCCATCGCCTAAATCTGATTTTAGTCGCAAATACACACGAACACGTGGATCATACGAGTGGCAATGCCTACCTTCTTAAAGGATCAGCTGCCCGACTCATGCGCCGCGAAGACATACATACGAATGAAATTGAATTGGAAGGCCAGAAAATCAGAATCTATGACACCCCAGGACATACTATCGATTCCCTTTGTTTTCATATTGATAACGTCTTAATTACCGGAGACACCCTCTTCAATGGGACTATCGGTAATTGCTTCTCAGGCGATTTGAAAGGTTTCTATCAGTCCATCAAGAAGATTATGTCCCTGTCTGGAAGCACGGTCATTTACGCAGGCCATGACTATGTGCATGAAGCGATGGGCTTTGCAAGGAGACTTGAACCGGGGAACGAGTATATAGAAACATTTTTGGAGAATTATAAGCCCGACCATGTTTTTTCCCGATTGACGGATGAGCTTAGAGTCAATCCTTATCTTCGTTTCAATGAACCTGGTATCATTGATATCTTGAAGAAGAACGGCCTACCCGCGAATACGGAGTGGCAAAGATGGCAATCTTTAATGACGATAGATTAGAGAGAGGGGAGGAAGGAAGGCACCAAACCGCTATCCTTGGCGCAATGTCAGGCGATAGGACTTATCATATTCACAGGATTGTATGATTCTTTTGGCTGTGCGAGATTTAGAAGTTTCATATCGCTTTCTTTGTTGATGTACTCGCAGCCGGCGAAGAGATGTTCGGCACGTTCGTTATCGAGGAACTGATATAATCCCTTTATCGACGCATGTGCCTTTTCGAAATTAAGTACACCCATCGTGTCGGTAAGACGCGAGCCGATTCCGAAGGCACAGACTACTCCGTCTATACGAATGAGAATCCCCTTAACCTCCAATGCGTCAATATTCTTAAGGGCATTCATTGTTGCCATTTTTTCGCAGGCGAGACTCTCACCGTTGTCTACATGGCATTTTCGCGGTTCACACCACACTTGAAGGAAATTGACGCATTCCCCGTTGTTGCCGCCATATATCGATTCTATGTCCACTTTGCATCTGGTCAAGGTATCTGCCTCGAATATCGTGAAAAGTCAACAGATGACGCGGGAATCGCGCAAGAAGTATGCTGATGGCTAATTGGCGCACTTTGTGCACATCAAATCGGAGAAGCTCCAGTAAATAATAGCCGTTGACAATCCCAGATCTAATGAATATATAGTCAATGAGCGAGAGTGGCGGAACTGGCAGACGCACTGGACTTAGGATCCAGCCCGCCTCAGCGGATAGGGGTTCAAATCCCCTCTCTCGCACCAGATTCNNGTCGAAGACGTCAGTCCGATAAAAAAGAAAATACTGTTTGATATTTCATGGTTAGAGGTCAAGAAGGAATTAGACACAGTCTACAAAGACGTGGCCAAGAAAGCCAAGATTAAGGGCTTTCGACAGGGGAAAGTGCCGAGGGATATTCTCGAGTCCCTGTACAAAGAGCACGCAGAAGAAGAGACCGTATCGAATCTGGTAAATCGATATTACTGGGAAGCTTTGAAGGAAAATAAAATAAACGCTATTTCGGAACCGGATATAGATCAGAAGGGTATAGAAGCAGAGAAGAACTTTGCTTTTACCGCTATCGTGGAAGTGGAGCCGGTCATCGACCCCACAGGGTATATTGGTCTCGAGCTTGAGAAAGAGAATAGCGAAGTTAAGGATTCTGATGTTGATGCAAGACTTGACGAAATCCGCGACATGTTCAGCACAATGGAAGAGGTAGGTCTTGATAGGGGGGTATTGGAGGGCGATTTTGTCGTTATTGATTTTGAGGGTTTTGTGCAAGGTAAGCCCGTCAAGGAAATGAAGGCGGAAAATTACCTGCTGGAAGTCGGATCCAAGAGATTTATGCCTGGGTTCGAGGATCAGCTCATTGGTTTGGCAAAGAACAAGACGGCACAAATAACAATCAAGTTACCCGATGATTATCATGCGAAAAACTTAGCTGGGCAAGAAATGGTATTTTCAGTAACATTGAAGAACATTAAAGAGAAGAAACTCCCTGAAATAGATGATAAGTTCATTAATAATTTCGAAAAGTATGAAAGCTTGGACGATTTGAAGAAGGATATCAGGAAGACACTCGACGAGGAAAGAATCGGCAGAGAGAATTCGGCCTTCAAGAGTCTCATAATAGAAAAATTGCTCGAGTGCAATCAGTTTGAGGTGCCACAGGCATTCGTGAATCGTCAGGTTGCATATATGATCGATGATACGCAAAAAAGACTGGCAAAGCGTGGTATGAAGCGTGATGCGACGAAAGAGCGATACAAGGAGCTCTATGACCTTTACAAGGACGAAGCCTCGAAGATAGTAAGAACTATCCTTCTCCTGAAAAATATAGGCGAGAAGGAAGCCATTACCGTATCTGACCAGGAAATCGAAGATAAGATAAGAGAGCTGGCACAATTGCGAGGACAGGATTACGATTCGTTGAAGGAATCTTTGCAATCGGAAAATATGGTGGATGATGTAAAAAGCGAGATTCTGAACGCAAAGATATTTGCATTCATAGAAGATAAAGCTAAAGTCGAGATGGTTAAGAAATAGATTAAGGAAGGCGACAAATGCCCTTAATTCCAATGGTAATCGAACAGGACGGAAGAGGCGAAAGAGCCTTTGATATTTATTCAAGGCTCCTCAGAGACAGGATAATTTTTTTGGGGACAGCGATTGATGACGATGTCGCAAATCTGATTATTGCACAGATGNNACTATGCGGTATATAAGACCGTCCGTTTGCACAGTTTGCATGGGTCAGGCGGCAAGTATGGGTGCATTGCTCCTTGCAGCGGGTGAGAAGGGCAGAAGAACGGCCCTGCCGCATTCAAGGATACTGATCCATCAGCCGCTTGGCGGGTTCTATGGTCAGGCAACTGACATAGATATACAGGCACGCGAGATTCTGCGTATGAAAGAAGAATTGAACGTGATTCTTGCAGACCTGACGAGTCAACCTCTTTCGAAGATACAGATGGATACCGAGAGGGACTACTACATGACATGCGAGCAGGCAAAGGGATATGGTATCATTGATGAGATCATCGTAAAGCGGCAAGTCCCGAACTGAGAAAGAGGTATGGCAGATGGTGAGAAAAAGCAAGGATAGTCCGGGCGGTCAAGGGATCTTATTCTGTTCGTTCTGTGGTAAGAATCAGAACGAGGTAAGAAAACTGGTTGCCGGTCCGGCTGCATATATATGTGATGAATGCATTGAACTTTGCCGATGCATTGTTGAAGAAGAATGTGAGCCGACAATTAGTGAGGAGTTCCAGAAGGGCATACCGGAGCCTCGGAATATAAAGAAATTCCTCGATCAGTATGTAATAGGACAGGAAAGGCCTAAGAGGGTTCTTTCTGTTGCTGTTTACAATCATTACCGCAGGTTATTCTCGAATGTGGACCTGGACGGGGTGGAAATACAGAAAAGCAATATTTTATTGATCGGTCCTACCGGATCAGGAAAGACGCTTCTTGCCAAAACCCTGGCGAAGCTTCTGAATGTCCCGTTTACAATAGCCGATGCGACAACTCTGACAGAGGCCGGGTATGTGGGAGAAGACGTGGAAAACATTATCCTCAGTCTCCTCCAGAATGCCGATTACGACGTGGAAAGGGCATCTAAAGGGATTGTGTATATAGACGAGATTGATAAAATCGCAAAGAAATCGGGAAACCCTTCTATCACAAGAGATGTTTCAGGAGAAGGCGTGCAGCAGGCGCTTCTGAAGATAATAGAGGGGACGCTGGCGAATGTTCCTCCGAAAGGTGGCAGAAAGCACCCTCAACAGGAATTCATCCAGGTTGATACGACGAACATATTATTTATCTGCGGCGGAGCCTTTAATGATCTGGAAGACATCATCTCGAAGAGACTCAGTGCGTCAAGCATGGGATTTGGAGCGGATGTCAAGAGCAAGAGACATAAGAAGATAGGCAATCTCTTATCGGAAGTTCAGCCGGAAGACCTTCTTAAGTTCGGCATGATTCCGGAATTTATCGGGCGTTTGCCGGTGGTTGCCACCCTGAACGAATTGGATCAGGAGGAATTGGTAAAGATATTAATCGAACCAAAGGATGCGATCACAAAACAGTACAAAGTATTATTTGATCTCGAGAATGTTAAACTGAAATTTACGGACGGAGCTCTCCGAGCCATAGCTAAATTATCCGTTGAAAGGAAATCAGGGGCACGGGGATTGAGATCCATTCTTGAGAATACCATGCTTGATATCATGTATGACTTGCCTTCCAGGAATGACGTAAGGGAGTGCGTAATTACGGAAGACGTCGTCATGAACAAGGAAAAACCAATATTGATTTTTGAAACAAAATCCGAAACTGCATAAAGAAGAGACTGATATATGGGAAATAGAGATATGTTTGATTTTTTGAAGAACAGGGAAAACGATCATGCGCAAATGACGATGCCGCTATTGCCGTTGAGAGACGTCGTCGTATTTCCGCACATGATAGTGCCGCTTTTTGTAGGCAGAGAGCGCTCCATTGCCGCACTTGAATCCGCCATGAAAAGCGAAAAAGGTATCTTCATGGTGGCGCAGAAGAGCGCCCAAAAGGATGAACCGGCGGAAAGCGACATTCATAAGGTGGGCGCCATAGGGGTTATTATCCAGCTCTTGAGGCTTCCGGACGGCACGGTAAAGGTGCTCGTGGAAGGGAAGAAGAGGGGCATAATAAGAGAGTATCTGGCGAATGAAGAGTTCTTCCTGGTAAATGTCGAGGAAATCGAGGATCTGGATGACAAAAATCAGGTAAAGGCTGAAGCCTTGACGAGAAACATCCGTGAATCTTTTGAGAACTACGCGAAGCTTGGCAAGAAAGTGCATATGGAGATGGTCAGCACAATTGCGTCCATTGACAGTCCTTCGAAATTAGCCGATGTCGTTGCATCTCATATAAGCCTCAAGCTTGAGGAAAAGCAGAAACTATTGGAGATATTCGATGTCAACGAAAGACTCGAAGCCGTCTACGAGCTGATGCTCGGAGAGATCGAGATAATGGAGGTTGAAGAGAAGATAAAGCGGCGGGTCAAGAAACAGATGGAGAAAACGCAGAAAGACTATTATCTGAACGAGCAGATGCGGGCAATCCAGAAAGAGATGGGCGAGAAGGATGACTTCCGGAATGAAATAGCCGAACTCGAGAAAAGACTAAAACAAAAGAAATTATCGGAAGAGGCGCATAAGAAAGTCAGGCATGAGATTAAGAAACTACAGATGATGGCTCCCATGTCTGCCGAAGCGACGGTGGTGAGGAATTACATCGACTGGCTCTTGGATATGCCGTGGGCCGAGAAGACGGAAAATAAACATACGCTCAAGGAATCCGAGGTAATTCTCGAGGAAGATCACTACGGTCTAAAACAAGTGAAGGAGAGGATTTTAGAATACCTGGCCGTTCAATCTCTTGTGAAGAAGAATAAAGGCCCCATACTTTGTTTTGTTGGCCCTCCGGGAGTCGGAAAAACTTCCGTGGCGAAATCCGTGGCCCGCGCAACAAACAGGAAGTTTGTCAGACTTTCTCTGGGTGGTGTCAGGGACGAAGCGGAGATTAGAGGGCACAGGCGCACTTACATAGGGGCTCTGCCCGGCAAAATCATACAGCTGATAAAGAAGGCGGGATCGAATAATCCTGTATTCTGTCTGGATGAAGTGGATAAACTTAGTTCCGATTTCAGAGGTGATCCATCCGCAGCGCTGCTGGAGGTTCTTGACCCGGAACAGAATAATGCTTTCAATGATAATTATCTTGAGGTCGACTATGACTTGTCTGATGTGATGTTTATTACTACGGCTAATATTCTGCAAACAATACCGCCTGCCTTGCAGGATAGGATGGAGGTGATTCGTCTCGCCGGATATACCGAACCGGAAAAGTTGAACATCGCAAATAAATTTCTCGTTTCGAAAGAGACGGAGGCTAATGGTCTCACAAAGGATAGTATAGCATTCTCCGACGGCGCGTTGCTGACTATTATCAGACAATACACGAGGGAGGCGGGCGTCCGCAATCTGGAGAGGGAAATTGCATCGGTTTGCAGAAAGGTTGCCAAGGAAATAGCGACGAATGGCGCGGGCCGTAAAGTAAAGATCAGTTCAAAATCGATGTCCAAATATCTTGGTGTACCGAAATTCAGGCATGGAGAAACCGAAGGCAAAGATGAAATCGGCTTGTCTATAGGCCTGGCCTGGACCGAAGTCGGCGGCGAGCTTCTCACGATAGAATCTTCCCTCATGAAAGGGTCCGGAAAAATGGTGATGACCGGTAAACTCGGCGACGTAATGCAGGAATCCGTCCAGGCGGCCTTGACATACGTCCGGGCGAGGGCTGATAAATTCGGTCTTGATGAGAATTTTTACAAGGAGACGGATGTGCACGTCCACGTGCCCGAAGGCGCCATACCAAAGGATGGACCGTCCGCAGGGATAGCCGTAGTAACTTCCATTGCCTCTGCCTTCATGAAAAGGAAGGTTCGTGGAGACTTGGCCATGACCGGGGAAATTACGCTGAGGGGCAGGGTATTACCGATCGGGGGACTGAAAGAAAAGCTGCTTGCAGCGCATCGCGCAAATTTGAAGACCGTAATTATACCCAAGGATAACGAAAAGGATCTTGCAGATGTGCCGGCCAATGTTTTGAAGGCGCTGGAAATTGTCTTTGTGGAACATATGGATGAGGTTATGAAGGTTGCCTTTGTTGCCGGCGACGAAACACAAAGGCATGAGGAGCGCGAGGATGAGGTGTCAGTGAGCCTCCCGTCTATTCAGATGACGGATGCGATCCATCCCCTTGGACACAGTGGTGCAAACGAAAAGCTGAACTAATTATTTCTTGACAGCAGGGGATACAGTTGTTAGGGCAAACGTTACGGGCGGGTAGCTCAGCTGGGAGAGCGCCACGCTTACACCGTGGAAGTCACAGGTTCGAGTCCTGTTCCGCCTACCAAAGAAAAAATAGGTAATAACCTATACATTAATCTATTTCGCATTAAGAATACGAGCAAGAAAGTTTTGAAAGTTAAAGCAAATATGTCATTTTGGGGTCGTAGTTAAGATGGTTATAACGCCGGCCTGTCACGCCGGAGNNGTTCGAGTCCCATCGACCCCGCCAAAAATGAAGAGGGGTTGACCATTAGGTTGACTCCTTTTTTGTTTCCGCCCACAAACATACTTTTAAATGCATCAGAGAAGGACAAGGTGAAGTACGAAGGAGATATAATAAGGCCGCCGAGCGAGGCGAGCAGCCTGTTGCTGCAAGTAACGGTGGGTTGCTCCCACAACAAGTGCAGCTTTTGCCCCGCTTACAAAGAGAAGAAATTCAGGATAAAATCATCGGATGAAATCCTGGAAGATATCCTTGAAGCAGGACGATGGCGCTCTATCGATAAGGTATTTCTTTGTGACGGAGATGCCCTCATCATACCGCAGGAAAGGCTCGTAGAGATTTTGGGCTTGATACAGACGCATATCAAAGGTGTGAAGAGAGTGGGGACATATGCCAATGCCAAGAGCATCTTGCGAAAGACCGCCGAGCAACTGGCTCAGTTAAGAGAGTTCGGTCTCGGAATAGTGTATCTCGGCATTGAGACGGGAAACGATGAATTGTTACGGAAGATAAGAAAAGGGGTAACGGCTGCCCAGATGGTCGAGGCCGGACGTCGGGTGAAGGATGCCGGTATTCCGCTATCCGTTACCGTGATACTTGGTCTGGGTGGCGGTGATCAGAGTACGGAACACGTTAATGATACGGCAAGCATCCTGACTGACATGGATCCCGAATATGCAAGCGCCTTGACGCTTATGCTCATACCCGGCACACCTCTCTATGCAGAATACGAATCGGGAAAATTTACGCTGCCGGACAAGTTTCATTTATTGAGAGAACTGGCCTGTATTATCGAAAAGTCCGATTTCAGCAGCTGTTACTTTACTTCGAATCACGCCTCGAATTATCTTCCCATAAAGGCGAGGCTGCCGTCAGAAAAGGAGAAGACTGTAACTACGATTTATAACACGATCCGAAAAAACGATGTGAGATATCTGCGGCCGGAATATATGAGGGGCTTCTAAGAGAAGGGATTGGCTATCTTGAGCAATAAAATCATTGCAAAAATCAGGAACTTTTTTTCTCCCGATGACCAGGCGCGACTGGAGGAGGAAATCCAGTCCATAATAGACGCGGGGGAAGAGAAGGGGCTCATTGATCAGCAGTCCGGGGAGATGATTCAAAGTATCCTTGAATTCCGGGACACCGTGGTACGTGAGGTGATGATTCCGAGAACGGAGATGATCGCTATCAGAAGCGATGCTGCTATCGAAGAGATTCTTGAGCTGACGATTAAATTTGGACACACGAGGATGCCCGTGTATGCCGAGAATGTGGATAACATTCTCGGCATCCTGAATGTTAAAGACCTTTTAAAGTTTTGGTCGAAACATATAGCGGAAACGGATATCCTGTCGAGCCTGCGAAAACCATATTATATTCCCGAAACAAAGAATACACATCATCTGCTCCACGAATTGAAGCAGAAGAAATACCACATGGCAATCGTCATAGATGAGTATGGCGGGACATCCGGCCTCGTCACCCTTGAAGACCTCATTGAGGAAATTGTTGGAGAAATACATGACGAACATGATGCGAAAAAGGGCAGCATCGTGGAGTTAAGCGATGGTTATACCCTGATTGACGGCAGGGTGGAGATCGAGGCTATTGAAGATTACCTGGGGGTGAAGTTTCAAGAGGGGAAATTTGAAACCCTCGGCGGATTCATACTTAACCTGCTGAGAAGGATTCCCGTGACCGGAGAGATGATTCATGTCGATAATCTGGAAATGATAATCGAGTCAGCGGACGAGCGAAGCGTAAAAAAGGTTAAGTTAAAGAGGTTGGACGGGTCTCAGTCACAGAGGGGAGGGACGGTGACAAAAATTGAGAACGCAAAGCTTGAGGATAAATAGAAAAACATTATTTTTGAGTGTTGCTTCGGGAATCCTCCTCTTCCTTTCTTTTCCCAAACACGGTGCGGGGATAATGGCCTGGGTGGCTTTGATTCCCCTTTTTTTTGCTCTCAGGGATACTGACGAGATCCGGGATGCGCTGCTCGTAGGCTTTGTGGCAGGCCTTACGTTCAATATAGGCATCATGTATTGGATTACGTTTGTCGTTGTCCACTATGGACATCTCCCATATTTTATAGGCATCCTTCTCATGGTGCTTGTGGCGGCGTACTTGAGCATATACGTTGCTCTGTTTGCAGCGGGTGTTGTCTATTTCTCAGGGAAAGGCATCACCGGGATTATCGCGGCGCCGGCTTTATGGACCTGCCTGGAATATGGGAAGTCACATTTGTTGACGGGGTTTCCGTGGGAGAATCTGGCTTATTCCCAACATCTTAATAGGTATCTGATTCAGGCGGTTGATGTTACCGGCACATATGGAATCACGTTCGTTATCATCCTCGTGAATGTAGTTATTTACGATGCCCTGAAAGAGAGATTCAGGGGCAGGCGTGTAATGGGAGAAGTCGCCTTGTGCTCTATGTTCATGCTCGGCATCTATTGTTACGGTTACATTCGTACAGGCCAGATAGAGGAGGTATCGCAGGCGGCAGAGACGATGGATATTGCCGTTGTTCAGGGGAATATAGATCAAAGTGTTAAATGGAATCCTGGCTTTCAGAATGATACAATCAGTGTCTATAAGAATCTCTCCGGAATGAAAGGATCATCAGTACCGGGACTCACCGTATGGCCGGAAACTGCAGCACCGTTCTTCTTTCAGGATGCGAGCAGGATGCAAAGCGAGATTCTGGATGTGGCCCGCATCTCGGGAGATTGGCTTCTTTTCGGAAGTCCCAGCTATCAGAGAAACTGCGATGGGGATGCAACTTGCCTATCCTTCTTAAACAGCGCTTTTCTATTATCACCGCAAGGTAAGATCGTTGGGCGTTACGACAAGGTGCATCTTGTCCCCTATGGTGAATATGTGCCGTTGAGAAAGATTTTTCCTTTTATCAATAAACTGGTTGTCGGCGTGGGGGATTTCCGGTCGGGCGAGGGATACAAGCCTCTGACCGTGGACGGCCATAAGCTTGGTGTTCTGATCTGTTACGAGGGGATATTTCCCGATGCGAGCAGGGCGTATAAGAGAACGGGTGCTGATCTGCTTGTGAATATAACGAATGACGCATGGTTCGGAACGACATCTGCGCCGTATCAGCATCTTTCCATGATTACATTCAGGGCAGTGGAAAATCGTCTGTATATAGCGAGAAGCGCAAATACAGGAATCAGCGCCATCATAGATCCCACGGGAAGGATCGTCGCACAGACGGAATTGTTTGAACGAACGGCCTTGAGAAATACGATAAGATTTATACACAACGAAACATTCTATTCGGTATACGGGGATATTTTTGTTCTAATCTGCACGACAATCTTGGTGTGTTGCATAATAATGAGTTTGAGGAGGAGAAATGTTGACGCTTACAGGAATAAATGAAAGCATGCTGGAATTGAAGAGGAGAATAGATCATCTCGGAGAGTGTCTTTGACGTCATAGAAAAACAAAAGCGCGTCCAAGAACTCGAAAAATCATCACTCAGCGAGAATTTCTGGAATGACCAGGACAAGGCACGCGCGATCCTGAAGGACAAGAATAAGCTCGAAATAATTGTAGGTAACTGGAAGAAGCTAAAGGACGGCATCGACGACATGGAGATTCTCCTCGATCTGGCACGCGAGGAAAAGGATGACCAGACATTAGAAGAGGTCGAAAAAGATTTAGATGCACTAAAATCATCGGTAAGAGACGCCGAACTCAAACTTATGTTAGGGTCTCCGCAAGATGCAATGAATTCCATAATGACGATACATGCGGGTGCAGGGGGGACCGAGGCTCAGGACTGGGCAGAGATGCTGTTGCGCATGTACCTGCGGTGGGCGGAGCGGAAAGGTTATTCGGCTACCATTATCGATTATCAACCCGGTGATGAAGCGGGTCTAAAGAGCGTTTCCATGACGATCGAAGGAGACTATGCATATGGGCATGCCAAAGCGGAAATCGGTATACACAGGCTTGTGCGCATATCGCCTTTTGATTCGGGAGCGCGCCGTCATACGTCATTCGCCTCCGTTTTTGTCTATCCTGAAGTTGACGACGAGATAGTCGTGGAAATTGACGAAAATGATCTTCGCATAGATACCTATAGGGCAACGGGTGCAGGAGGGCAGCATGTCAATAAGACGGATTCTGCCGTCAGGATCACGCATCTGCCGACGGGGATAGTAGTGCAATGCCAGAATGAGCGGTCTCAACACAAGAACAAAGCCATGGCCATGAAATTCTTGAAGTCGCGTCTTTACGAAATGCAGCTTCAGGAACAAAAAAAGAAGATCGACGAACTGAACAAAGCGAAAAAAGACATCGCCTGGGGCAGCCAGATAAGATCCTACATCCTTCACCCCTATAAGCTAATCAAGGATCACCGGACAAATCTTGAGGTCGGCAATGTGAACAGGGTATTGGACGGCGACATAGATGATTTTATTGAAGCATATCTGTTGAATTAAGACTATAACGAATCAGCAGAATGTGATATAGACAGCGTGCATCTTGCAGTCCTGATGTGACGTTAGATAGTCGTATTGAAAAAGAAAGGAGTTCATTTAGATGCCAAGAGAAAGCCGTTTTCTCCTGCCGCTTCTTTTCATATGCCTGCTTCTCTGCCCGATACTTTCAATCAGTAAAGCTCACGGAGAGATGAAGACCGGAGATGAACCGTCCCTCATCGTCGTCGGTCCGGAGAAATCAAAAGACAAGAACACAAAGGAAGTGTCCCCGTCGCCGAAACATGGGTTTCTTTCGAATGGCGCTGTGAAGGAAAAGGAGAGAGAAGAGGGGAGGGACATAATGGAAGAGGCGCTGGAACTCCTTGATGAATCGAGAGAATACTGGGTCAAAGGGGATCTGGAAAATGCCTTAGATTTGCTTGATCAGGCTTATGCGCTGCTTCTGGATGCAAATGGCGAGCCCGATATCGCTCGCCAAAAGGACGACATACGCCTCCTTATATCGAAGCAAATCCTTGCCATCTACTCATCTATGCACACTACGACAAGCGGTAAGCACAGTGAAATACTGCATGTCGTCAATTCGGATGTGGAGAAGGAAATCAGACTCTTTCAGACAGTAGAGAGAGATTTTTTCGTCCAGTCATACGAACGCTCTGCATTGTATCGGCCGATAATCTTGAAAGAGTTGAAAAATGCAGGATTGCCCGCGGAGCTCGCATGGCTTCCTCTGGTTGAAAGCGGGTTTAAGATTCGCGCCTTGTCACGCGCGCGCGCGCTTGGTCTCTGGCAGTTTATACCTTCTACGGGCTACAAGTATGGCCTGAACCGCGACGAATGGCTTGATGAAAGACTGGATGTGGAAAAATCAACCAGGGCTGCCATTGATTATCTGAAGGAGTTGCACGGCATGTTCGGCGACTGGCTTACAGTTCTGGCGGCATACAATTGCGGAGAAGGAAGGGTACTCAAAGTCATATCGAGGCAGCATATCAACTATTTCGACAGATTCTGGGACCTGTACCGTCAACTCCCCTATGAGACCGCGCGTTACGTACCCCGCTTCCTGGCGACTCTGCAGATAATAAAGAATCCCAAGAAGTACGGCTTTGATCTTAATGAGAATCCGGAAAGGCAGAATACATATCGCTATGAAACGGTAAAGACAGATAGATCAATGCGTCTCTCGGATATCGCGCGCCTCCTGGGAACTCCGGAGGAGACAATTACTACTTTGAATTCGGAGCTAAGGCAAAGCATTACGCCTGATAAAGAATATGATCTCAAGGTGCCTCCCGGAATGGCTGAAAAAACCGCCAAGATCATGGATGAAGTTCCCAAATGCGAGAAGCCGCGTCAGGTATTCGTGCACTACAAGGCGAAGCGGGGGGAGTCAGTCGTGGCGATCGCTCGCAAACACAGAACATCTGTAAGTGCGATAATGGAATATAATAGCGTATCCAGTAGGAAGAAACTAAAAGCCGGCCAGCGTTTAATCATACCGGTTCACGGCAGCGGCTATGCGAGGGCTAAATCAACTCAGCAATCAGACAAGAATGATATGCAGGTTAGCGGCGGAACGATCAAATACAGGACAAAAAAAGGAGACACCCTCGCTTCTGTCGCAAAGCGCTATGATACGACGGTCGATGAAATTAGAAGGTTAAACAATTTCAAAAAGCGCAAGACCCTCAAAGGGGGACAGGTCATCCTGATAAGTAACAAGAACGGGGAAAAGCAACAGGGCAACGCGTCGGAGAAAGAAATGCATAAGAAGCCCGCCAAGAAAAACAAAGAAGCGGCGTCTAACGACGGTGGTAAGACATACACGGTGCGAAACGGGGATAACCTGGGCAAAATTGCTAAGAAGAATGGAGTCAGTCTGCATAAAATCCTGGAAATGAATAAATTGGCGCGTGAAGATAATATACGTCCGGGTCAGGTCATAATCCTTAAATGATATTACTGTTATTGAATCTCGTAACCTTTCAGCATATAGAATAACTCCTGTTCTTTTTTCTTCATCGTGAGAGTATTCGCCTCATTGGCATCTTCATGGTTGTAATGAAGAAGATGAAGAACGCCGTGAATCATCAGAAATGCCAACTCGTCATTGAAGGCGATACCTGATTCTTCTGCGTCGTTGAAGGCTGTCTCTGCAGAAATTACAATGTCTCCCAAGATGTCGGGATTGATATCCCCGAATTCCCCGTCAGTAAGAGAGAAGGATATGACATTTGTGGGATAATCCCTGCTCAAATAATGTCTGTTAATTTCCCTTATCTCTTTATCGTCGACGAAGAGCAGGCTAATAACCTTATCGCTGCAATTGAGGAGCTTCATAATCCTGAACATTGCCCTTCGCACGCTCCGGCGGTCAATGCCTATTTGCTTCTGCCTGTTTTCTATTATGACTCGCATGGTATTTTTTCTTTATGCCGTTAAATTCCCGAATGACGGGATCTCGGCAATCAATCCCTTGGGATGCTGTTATTTCTGCAAAGTCCGGTATTAGCTTTTTTGCGTAGCTTGCTTCCTGATGACTTGCGCAATCGTGGATAACCTGAGATGTGCCGGTATCATGAAGATAATTGTTGTCTGTTCTTCTTCCTCCCCCGATCCAAATGGTTGTATGCTCGTATCACGTCCTGGACGAGGGGATGTCTGACCACATCAATCTCGGAAAAATTGACGAACTTGATATCTCTTACTTTCTTGAGAATCGTTTCCGCCTCTACAAGGCCGGATATCTTATCATGGGGGAGATCTATCTGGGTTATATCACCTGTGATAACGGCTTTCGATCCGAACCCCAGCCTGGTTAAGAACATCTTCATCTGCTCAGACGTGGTGTTTTGCGCCTCATCGAGAATGACAAAAGAGTCATTCAATGTCCTCCCTCGCATAAATGCGAGGGGAGCAACTTCGATGACCCCCTTATGAATGAGGGCGGACGCCTTGTCAAAATCAATCATGTCAAAAAGAGCGTCATAGAGCGGCCTGAGATAGGGGTTAACCTTTTCTGCAAGATCGCCGGGCAGAAAACCGAGTCTTTCGCCTGCCTCAACGGCAGGCCTAGCCAGAACAATCCTGTTAACTTTCTTATCAAGAAGCGCGGAGACAGCCATGGCCATAGCGAGGTATGTTTTGCCTGTTCCCGCAGGCCCGATCGCAAAGACGATATCGTAGCTTCTGATCATATCAATGTATATTTTTTGGGCGATGCTCTTGGGAGTAATTGAGCGTTTTTTTGAAGAGATGAAGACCGTATCAAGGAATATCTTTTCGAGATTTGTTGAGCCGTTACTGGAAAGAATCCTGTGCGCATAGTCGATATCTGCGGGATATATAGGATATCCTTTTTCCAATAACGCATGCAGTTGAAGAAGAAGATTATGGACAAGGTCCACAGCGACTTGTTCCCCGGCAACCGATAAGATGTTGCCGCGCACGCCTATCTTTACAGGCTCAAACTTTTCAATGAGTTTTATGTTCCTGTCGTGTTCACCGAGGAGACTTCTCAGGAGGTCATTGTCTGTAAAAGTGATCTTCTTAACCCAGCTGAAATCCGTCGTCTGCTTCAATGAAATAGGCTACCTCATCAAACATTGCTCAATGATGTTGAAGGCATCTTCTCAAGATGCGTAAAACATGCGTTATACTATCATGCGATATTTGCTATTGCAATCAGTTTTGCTCTCGACACTTATTGCTCCTGCAAAAACAGGTTGGCGTATACTTTGGCATTTCCCACCATGTTTGAAATGAGGCAGTTTTCGTTGGGTTGATGAGCTGTGTGCTGCATCTTCGACCAAACTGCGGCAGGGTAGTTGTGCTCACGGAATATTGCAGCGATTGTCCCCCCGCCTATGCCTTGAGGCATCGCCTCGACATTATAAACGCGTCTGATGGCATTCTTAAGGGCTGTCACAACCGGGGCGTCATGCGGTGTCTGAGGAGGCGCCTGAGCTTCCTGAACGGTCGCGATCTCTATTGATACATCAAATTGACTTTCGATCTTGTCAGCGATTCCCCGTATCTCTTGAATTACATGGGATAGAGGATATTGAGGCATGACCCTGCTGTCCATATAGAAGACATCGTCTCCGGGAATGGTGTTGATGTTGGGGATATTGGCTTCTTTCTTCGTCGGTTGAAACGTGCTTGTCGCCGGGTCGTAAAAAGTATCAGAAGCAGCGAAAGTTTGATGAAGGCCGTCGAGCAAGACGACGAGATGAGATGCCGCCTGAAAAGCGTTTCTCCCGAGGCCGGGCCTGCTTGCATGGCACTGCTTACCGATCGTTTTAAAGCGCAGCCACAAGATACTCTTCTCCGCTGTCTCAATCATCGTTCCATCTTCGTTTCCGGAATCCGGAATCACGATGATATCCGTTTTGCGAAAAGGATTCCGATTACTTTGCAAGATGTATGATAAACCGAAGCGGCTCGCCGTTTCTTCATCGGCAACGAATGCCAGGCCTACCGAAGATTCCGGTTTAATGCCTTCGTCGAGTAAGGCCTTGGCTGCAAATATGGAGGATACGAGATCCTGCTGATTGTCCTCCGTGCCCCTACCATAGACTCTGCCGTCCTTTACATAGCATTTGAAAGGATCTTCATCCCAGAGTTCCGGCTCGCCGGGCGGGACCACATCCATGTGTGTCATAATCCAGACGGTTTTCGAGGGATTATTGCCGGGTATGGTGACGACGAGATTGGGACGTATACCCGAAGACGTCCTGCCGTCCGGTGCGTTTATTTGCAGAACATCGGGAAAATTCATGGCAGTGAGATATTTGAGAATGAATTGGGCTTTGTTAAATTCGCCGTCGCCGCCGTTGTCAGGGGACAGAGCGGGGATGGCAGTCAGATCAACCTGTAATTTGATCATGGTGTCCTTGTAGGAGTCGATCCGTCTGATGATTCTTTCGACAGGCGTCATATTACTCACTGCTTTCAATGCGGGAAACATTTCCGAAGCTGGCAATAACCTGCTTGTAAGCCTTGTCATTGCCCAAAATAAAGATGACAGTTTCATCCGGCGATAGATATTTCAAAGCCACTCTTTTCATCTCTTCCGGCTGAACCTCAGCGATCTTGTCTCTATAGGTCGCAAGATAATCGGGAGGCAATTCGTCGTATTCTATCATCAGTTGTTGACGGGCAATCTGGTCCGCGGACTGGAATGAAAAAATAAAGTTATTAGTGATGGACTTTGTAGCCCATTCGAGTTCTTTCTTATCCACGGACCTTATCCTCGCATCTTCTACGATTGAGCGCAGGAGTGAAAGGACTTTGGCTGTCGAATCTGATTCTGTCATCGCATAGGCGCCGAATACGCCATATTCAGTCCTCTTCGTATAAAAGCTTCCCGTGCTGTAGGCGAGCCCCCGGCTATTTCTTATTTCCTGAAAGATCCGAGACTTGAAACCACCGCTGCCAAGTATAAAATCGAGGACCTCAAACGGATATGCATCCGGCTCCTTCTTGCCGGGAGCAAAATTGGCGCAGATGACTATGGACTGAGGGGTGTTTTTGGACAAAAAATAGATACGCCCTTTTTGCTTAACGGGGATGGGAGGAATAGCATAATTGTTTCTGGATACATTCCAGGATCCAAGATACTGCTTGATTTTCGTGATGGCCTCTTCGTTCGATATATCTCCGGTGACGGATATGATAATGTTCTCCGGGAAAAAAAATCTTCTGTGGAACTCGAAGAGGTCGTCTCTTTTGATGTTGTTCACAGATGATGTTGACGGGAATCTCCCTGCTGGATTATTCCCGAAAAAAACGCGCGTGAATTCCCTGAAAGCCAGTTTCTTGGGATCATCGGCTATCCTCCTGAGCTCCTCGATTTTTAAATCCGTCGCCAGTTTCAGTTTGCTTTCTTCAAAGACGGGCTTTGTGATTATCTGAGAAAAGATATTCAGCCCTTCGTCTAAATCCTTCTTGAGAATGGAGAGACTGATCGATCCGGAATCGCGGTTCATCGAGACATGAAGTGAACCGGCAAAAAAATCTAAGGCATCATCAACGGCGTTGCCGGAGAGGGTTTCTGTTCCCCCTGTCCGCAGAACCGCGCCTGCAATTTCCGCAAGACCCTCTTTTCCTGCGGGATCATAATTGTAGCCGGTCCTGATGACGGCGGATATATTCAGGAGAGGCAGCTCCCTGTCCGCAAATACGTAAATGATAATACCGTTGTCTAAAAGGACCCTTTCAGCCTGAGGCAGCGCGAAGTGGATCGGGCGATATTTAAGCTCATCGGGTTTCGGGAGGGGTACGCCGATCCGTTCCGCTGCATGGGCGGTTGCGCCGAACGCCTGGCACAGCAGCAGAAGAGAGATCAATATGATGCGCGAAATCAGATTATTCATACGTCTAATTCTTAGTGACCAACTGGACTACGGTCCTGTTATCGGGAGCCAGATATTTTTTTGCCACACGCACGATGTCTTCGGATGTGACCCGCTCGATCACTTTGATATGATCCGTTATATATTGGTAACTGCCGGTTATTGCCTCAAAATAGGAGAGCAGATTCGCGAGTCCGAGGTTCGAATTCAGACTTCTTATGAAATCAGCACTGATCTGATTCTTGACCTTTTGTAATTCCCTCGCGGCAACGGGTTCTGTTTTTAGTTTTTCGATTTCTTCATAGATAGCATGCCCGACGTCGGCGTTGGTATGCGGATGACGGGGCTTCGCAAATATGGCGAAGAGGTTGTCATATTTAGCCCCCGGCAGGCCATTGACTGCCTGAACGCTTTCTGCAAGGGTCTTTTCCTCGATAAGGACTCTATGAAATCGCGATGTCCTACCTTTGGAAAGAATACATTCTATAACATCAAACACATAGTCATCGAAGTCCGGCAGGGACGGTTTGTGATAGCCTATGACCATCTGAGGACTTGCATCGGAGACAATGTCTGCCCGCCGCTCGCCCTTTTGGAGAGGTTCTTGTGTAATAGGCGAATGGTCTATATGACGGCTGGGTATAGCACCGAAATATTTCTTGATGATCGCAAGGGTATTCGCGGGATCAATATCGCCGACAATCGCAATGACGGTATTATTCGGCGCGTGGTATCTTTTGAAAAAGGCTTCCGTGTACTCGAGGCTCAAGAACTGCATATCCGACGGCCAGCCGAGGACTGGCCGCCTGTATGGATGCGCAATGTATGCCGTGGCCATAAACTGCTCGTATAACTGGCCGTCCGGTTCCGATTCAATCCGCTGCTTGCGTTCTTCCATCACAACGCTGCGTTCAGAATAGAATTCACGGAATACAGGCGCGGTCATTCGATCCGCCTCAATCCTTGCCCAGAGTTCGATTTTATTGGAAGGAAGGCTGACATGATACGTTGTGAGATCCTGTCCGGTAGACGCATTAATATTATCTCCGCCGTTTTCTACGTAGAGTCTGTCAATCTCATTTTCCATGAATAATCTCTTGTGCTTCTTTTGCAAAACCTCCATCCGTTCGGATAGGGCCTGGACGCGGCCCTTATTGGCATCTTTACCCTTCATCTTCTCAAGATCAAGTTCTTTGCCCGTTTCAGCAATCAACTTGAGAATCTTCATTTCTTCAGGATAGTTCTTCGCCCCGATCGTCTTCGTTCCTTTAAACAGCATGTGTTCCAAAAGGTGAGCCGTACCGGTCCTGCCGTCAATTTCGTCGACGGCGCCGACCCGATGTCTGATATAGAAAGAAACTGTCGGACTCAAATGTCTTTCCACCATGAGGATTTTCAAGCCATTTTTCAGGGTATAGGACAAGACCCTGTTTCCCATTTCGTATGAAAATCCGGGGGAGGGTATGCAGATAAGGAGAAGGATAGATGCAAGGATGCAGGTCGATATCCATATGGATCTATGCATCATTTTCATCCATCTTCTTTGGTTTCAGTATCGCTCGTATGCGAAAAGCGGGGTAAATGACCCCCACCATACTGATTAGAATTATCAGGCTTGACGAAAAAAAGTACATGATAAACTCGAGAGGATTCTTCGTACTGTATGCGTTTATGAGGGCGTTGACGCCGAACGCCAAAAAAAATAGCGATACGAAGCCGATCATGAGATTCTTCGCCCACTGCGCCCGCAAACCCATCTTAACGTTTTCCCCATTCGAAGACAGAATAAATATCTAGTCCTGTACGGTATCGTATGTTCACTTAGTAAAAACAATCTTAAAGGTATTTGTGCCCGTCTGCACAACCGTTTCTTTCCTTCCATCCGGATATGTCAGAGTGCCTGTATCGTCAAGCTTGTGGTTCCGGAATCGGCCTTCTATCCTTCTTCCATCCGGAAGAATCACGGCGCCTTGGCCGTTTAGTAGATCGTCTTGAAATTGCCCGGCATACTTAGTGCCGCTGGCATCGAGCAATACCCCGGTTCCGGTTGCCTTATCGTTCTTAAATTGTCCTTCATATTTTGATCCGTTGGCATAGAACAATACCCCGGTTCCATCACGCTTACCGTTCTTGAATTCGCCTTCATATTTTTCGCCGTTGGGAACCGTGTAGATGCCGCGTCCGTCAAAATTGCTGTCCCTAAATTGGCCAACATACTTTGTACCATTTGGGTAGGTGTAAGTTCCCTGACCCTCGCGTTTGCCGTCTCTGTGTTGACCCTCATAGACCGAGCCATCGATATGCTCATAGGTGCCTTCGCCATTCTTACAATTCCCCTTGATACAACCTGCATAAAGGCTGGTATGCATCAGGACAAACATATAAATTAACACGAATAAACAGATTCTCATCTTTGTATCCACCTTGAAAGTGAGCTATGACTAACATGATTTTTAACGCGAAACAATGTCAAATATCAGCGCCCTCTCGTCATCATCTTTAAGTCATTATACATCTCAGGTGTTAATTCCTCACTGCTGCAGGGAAGCAACGAGTTGTTATGAAAGAGCGGTTCTCCCTCGAGGTCAAAACGTGATCCGTGAACTGCGGCATCCCACAGTGCCGTACCCGGGATTGGGGAATATTCGGCAATGATCGGTCTTGCCCCGTGCAATTGCACATAGCGTATGCTGTCCCGCAGTTCTGCGGCCTCCTGGCCTGGTAAGCCGCAGAGGAGGTAGATGCCGATATCCTCGGACTTATAGCCCGCTTCCTTGAGGTAGCGGACGGCGGCTTGCAGTTGCTCGTTGTTCACTTTGCCTCCCGTATTCAACTGCGTCACTGGATTGGATGATTCAAAGCCGAAACGTATGGTGGAAAAGCCCGCTCGATGCAGCAATTTGCTTAGCTCAGGCGTGATTTGAGATATGTGGAGACCGTTCGGGCAGTGAAATTGGCAAGTTAACCCTCTTTTGATGATTTCTCTAATCATTGGGATCGCCATTTCGTGTGGGTTCACCAGAAGTGCATCATCATAAATGGAAAACTGGCTGACGCCGAAATGTCTATGCCAGAATTGTATCTCATCTACTACCCTTTCGGGTTTCCTCTGTCTGAAATTATCGGTCAGGAGGTGCGACGCGCAGTAGGTGCAGTCGTAAGGACAGCCCATCGAAGTTAGTATGGGGAACTGATCCTTGCGCGGCAGGAGATCCAAAGCAGGGTAGGGCATAGAATCCAAATCATCCGGGTCCGGTGAGTAAGAGGGCTCATGACCGAAAAAATTGCTCAACAGGGTAGAAAGCTGTTTTTCGCCTGCACCTCCTATAGTCGTATCGGCGCCAGATTTAGGCGCATGCTCGGGGCAGAGGGTTGCATATATTCCACCCAGGACAACCGGGACAGCCGGGAACTTCTGTTTAGTGATCCTTATCACCTCAAAGACACCGGGATACCAGTATGTCATCATGGAGGTGACAAGAATCAAATCGGGAGTGCAACACGACTCAAGCTCATAAGCGAAAATATCAGGCGTTATTCCGTATCTGTTATAATTCCTCTTAATTCCCTTTAGAGCCTGCGGCTTAGGAATTCTCTCTTGAGGAAGTTTGCCGTGGCCTGTGATATACCTTTTCGGCGACTTAATTCGGGTGTGGCTTTTTAATTGCGGGTGATAGGCGTTCAAGCAATCGATAAAATCGACGTGATAGCCGTTCTTACGAAAGAGGGCCCCCATGTAGAGAAGTCCCAGCGGTCTTATCCATAAATCATAGGCGGCAAAATCGTATATCCAGGGATTGATGAGAAGGATGTTCTTTTTATTACGGGAAGTCATATGTCGTGTACTATATATAGTTTTTTAGCGTGCAAGGCAATAGAATCTCATCTCTTGTGGCAAGATGTCCAGAAAAGACTTGAAGCATTAATTGAATATTGCTACCATGCCGGCGCAGCGGAGAAGTGTGATGATATGAGGTGCGTTGTACAGAGGGTAGATAGGGCGAGAGTCATTGTTGGAGGAGAGATAATATCGATTACAGGAAAAGGACTCCTCGTCTTTCTGGGTATAGAAAAGGGAGACACTAATCGAGATGCGGATTTTCTCCTTGAAAAAATAGTCAATTTGAGGATATTTGAGGATTCGCAGGGGAAGATGAATCTATCTCTTGTCAAGATATCAGGAGAGATCCTTATCATATCTCAGTTTACACTACTGGCGGATTGCGGAAAGGGGCGCAGGCCTTCTTTCATGTCTGCGGAGGAGCCTGAGGCGGCGAGAAAACAGTATGAATATTTCGTAAGCCTGGCCCGCGAAAAAATTGAGCATGTCGCAACTGGTGAATTTCAAGCGATGATGAAAATAGAATCGGTAAACGACGGGCCCGTGACGATGCTCCTCGACAGCAGAAAGACGTTTTGAAAAAGGAGCTCTGCAACAACGATGGATAAGGATATTCCGCCTTGTGACATAAGAATAGACAAAGAAGGTGTCTGGTACTACAAGGGCAATGAAATTTTCAGGCACGAAATCGTAAGATTCTTCTACCAAAATCTGAAGCAAGATGAAGCCGGAAGATATTTAATTGAGCTCGAGGACGACCGCTGTTATCTTGATGTGGAGGATGCGCCTTTCGTTGTGAGGACGATACGTAAGTGTATTGCTGAATCAGATAATGAAGAATGCATTGACCTTTTCTTGTCAGATCAGAGTATTGAGAGACTCAATCCGGGTTCTCTGTGGGCGGCAAAGGACAATGTGCTTTATTGTTCGGTCAAGAAGAACGCTTTTGTCGCACGCTTTTCAAGGGCGAGTTATTATCAAATCGCAGAATTCATAGAATGTAGTGAAGGCGGAGATGAGTACTTTATTTCTCTCAACGGGAGACATTTCTGCATAACAATTGCTGCCTGAAAAAGATATCAAACATATGGAGATGCACCCATGCTGGATGATCACGTAAAAGAGACATTGACATTCGACGACCTTCTTCTCGTACCCTGCGAATCGAGCATTCTTCCCAAGGATGCGGAAACGACGACCCTCCTCACTAATAATATCATATTGAATATCCCAATTGTCAGCGCCGCGATGGATACTGTCACAGAATCCGGGACTGCTATTTGTCTTGCGCAAGAGGGAGGGATAGGGATCATCCACCGCAATATGAGCATTGAAAAACAGGTGATCGAGGTCGATAAAGTGAAAAAGTCGGAGAGCGGCATGATTGTGGATCCGATTACGATCGAACCTGAGCAGAAGGTTCACGATGCCCTCGAACTAATGAACAAATACAGGATATCCGGCGTTCCCGTCGTCAAAAATCACAGGCTCGTCGGCATTCTGACAAACAGGGACCTTAGATTTGAGACTAACCTCGATCAGCCAGTTGCGAATGTTATGACAAAAGACGGCCTCGTCACGGTTTCATCAAATATAAGTCTGGAAGAATCAAAGAAACTGCTCCATAAGCACAGAATAGAAAAATTGCTGGTCGTGGACGACGCGTATAATTTAAAAGGGATGATTACCATTAAGGACATAGAGAAGATAAAGAGATATCCCAATTCGTGCAAGGATTCCCGCGGCAGGCTGCGGGTTGGTGGCGCCGTCGGGATTATTGACAGGGAAGCGCGGGTAGATGCCCTGTTATCTGCGGGTGTTGATGTAATTGTTATAGACACCTCACATGGTCATTCTGTGGGTGTGTTGGATGCGATTAAGGATACAAAAATAAACTTTCCGGCCTGTGAACTGGTTGCCGGCAATGTGGCCACCTCTGAGGGAGCGGAAGCCCTCATTAGAGCGGGGGTGGATGCAATCAAAGTGGGAGTTGGTCCAGGATCGATATGCACCACGCGGATAATCGCTGGCGTCGGGATCCCGCAGATGAGCGCCATAAGAGATGCGGCCAAGGTGGCTAAGAAATACGACGTCCCGGTCATTTCCGACGGAGGCATCAAGTACTCGGGCGATGTTGTAAAGGCGCTTGCCGCCGGCGCCCACACGGTGATGATAGGCAGCCTGTTTGCCGGAACGGAAGAGAGTCCGGGAGAGACGATTCTTTTTCAGGGAAGAAGTTATAAGATGTATAGGGGAATGGGTTCCCTTGAGGCCATGAAGATGGGAAGCATGGACAGATATTATCAGGATGATATAGAGAGCAGTCTGAAGACCGTACCGGAGGGCATAGAAGGCAGGGTGCCGTTCAGAGGACCGTTATCCGCAAGCATAGGTCAACTCGTGGGCGGACTGAAGGTCGGTATGGGCTATGTAGGTTGCAGAACGATCAAGGAGCTTAGAGAAAAGACGAGATTCATCCGCATCACATCGGCGGGACTTCGCGAAAGCCATGTACACGATGTGATTATCACGAAAGAATCGCCGAACTACTGGCTGGATTGAGTATCAGACGGCACAATATTAACTCCATATGACGCTGTGCGTGTAACGCATTTTTTGTACGCGTAATTTCCCGGTGGTCTCTCACCTCGCTTGCGGAGTTTTCTACTTGTAATCCCGCTTTTCCTGCTAATTCAATTTATCAAGGGGTAAACGCTTAATGATGCCTGCGAATTTTGTTCACCTGCACGTTCATACGCAGTACAGTCTCCTCGATGGCACTATTCGTCTCGACAATCTTTTCAAGAAGGCAAAGGAATACCAGATGCAGGCGGTAGCGATGACGGATCACGGCAATATATTTGGCGCCGTAGACTTTTATCAGCATGCCCAGAAGTACGGCATTAAGCCGATTATCGGCTGCGAGCTGTACGTTGCCCCCAAGAGCCGGTTTGACAAGAACGCGCAAGCCACAGGGGAGGGCTTTTACCATTTGGTCGTTCTGGTTAAAGACGGTCAGGGGTACAAGAATCTCATGAGACTCGTCACCGCAGCCTACCTGGAAGGATTTTACTATCGACCGCGTGTGGACAAGGAACTCCTTGCAAGATATAGCGAAGGCCTTATCGGACTTAGTGCGTGTCTGCACGGAGAGATAGCGAGCCTGCTGCTAAAAAGGAATATGGAAGGGGCAAGAGCGGCTGCCGATGATTACCGGAAAATATTTGGCGACGGAAATTTCTATCTTGAGATCATGGAAAATGGTCTTCCTGAACAAAAGATTGTAAATAGCGGTCTCATCGAAGTGAGCCGTAAACTTTCGATTCCGCTTGTGGCAACCAACGACTGTCACTATATCAATCGAGAAGATGCCGAGGCTCACGAAGTTCTCCTATGTATACAGACTGGTAAGACCATGGATGATACTGACCGGATGAGATTCAAGACAGACCAGTTTTACTTCCGTTCGCCCGAGACCATGGCGCGCTTGTTTGAGGATATTCCGGAGGCTATCGAGAATACCGCGGTTGTGGCGGCGAGATGCAACTTGACTTTCGATTTTGGCAGTATTTATCTGCCGAATTTTGAGGTCAGTACGAGTGAATCGCTCGATGAATATTTATCGGGGCTCGCGAAAAAAGGATTGGATAAGTTGCTGCCCATAATCATGGGGCGCGAAGAAGATACGGGTGTACGTGAACAATATGAGAAGCGCCTGCACGAAGAACTGGAGATCATCAAATCCATGGGATTCGCCGGATATTTCCTCATTGTCGCGGATTTTGTGAATTACGCAAAACAAAGAAACATCCCCGTGGGTCCCGGTAGAGGCTCTGCCGCCGGCAGTCTTGTTGCCTATGCAACAGGCATTACCAATATAGATCCCATAAGGTATGGGCTTTTCTTTGAGAGGTTCCTAAATCCGGACCGCATTAGCATGCCTGACATTGATATAGATTTCTGCCAGGACGGCCGCGATGAAATCATCAAGTACGTGACGGAGAAATATGGGAGCGATAGAGTTGCGCAGATTATCACATTCGGCAAGATGCAGGCAAAGGCAGTAATCAGGGATGTGGGTAGGGCACTGAACATATCCTACAGTGAAGTAGACAGCATCGCCAAGCTAATCCCCAACGTCCTCAACATTTCGCTCGACATGGCGATCCAGAGCGAGCCGCGGCTTCAGGAAGAGGAGAAGAGAAATGAGAAAGTGAGAAGGCTCCTGTCCCTGTCTCGATCCCTCGAGGGTTTAAACCGTCATTCGTCAACCCATGCAGCGGGTGTTGTCATATCTGATGTGCCCCTTGTCGAGCGCGTGCCCCTCTGCAAGAGCCCCAAGGATGAAATTGTAACTCAATTTTCCATGATGGATCTGCAGGCTGTAGGACTGACAAAATTTGACTTTCTGGGACTGAAGACTCTCACAGTTATCAAAAATTCGCTCAGGTTTATAGAAGAGGGCAGGGGGGAGAAGATCGATATTGATAACATTCCCCTCGATGATCAAAAAACATATCAATTGTTAATGAAGGGGAATGCGGACGGCATATTTCAGCTGGAAAGTGCCGGCATGAAGGATATCCTCGTAAGTATGAAGCCTGACTGCGTCGAGGAAATCATCGCCTTGATTGCCCTATACAGACCCGGCCCCATGAATATGGTTCCGGAATTTATCTCGCGCAAGCAGGGCCGTACGAAAATTCTTTATGAAATCCCCGAACTGAAAGAGATATTGAAGGAGACATACGGCGTTATCGTATACCAGGAACAGGTAATGCAGATAGCGAGCGCCGTCGGCGGTTACACTATGGCCGAAGCCGATATACTGCGCAAGGTCATGAGCAAGAAGAAAACGTCGGAGATGGAGAAAGAGAGACCTAAATTTCTCGAGGGTGCAAGGCGGAAAAACATACCCGAAAAAAAGGCCAGAAAAATCTGGCAGCAGATGGAAACATTTGCAGAATATGGATTTAATAAGTCCCACAGCACCGCATACGCCATGATATCTTACCAAACCGCCTATCTGAAAGCTAATTTTCCCGTTCAATTTATGGCAGCCCTGCTGACAAGTGAAAAGGATAACAGGGACAAGATCATCAAGTACATAAACAGCTGCAAGGATATGGGCATAAATGTACTCCCTCCTGATATCAATGAATCTAAGAGCGATTTCAGTGTCACCGGGGAACACATCCGCTTCGGTCTTGCTGCCGTCAAGAATGTGGGGTTAGGTGCAATTGACTCGATTATCTCTGTAAGGGAAGAGGAGGGAAAATTCGCGACTTTCGAAGACTTCTGCACACGCGTCGACCTCAGGAAAATCAATAAGAGAATGATTGAAAGTCTCATCAAATGCGGAGCGTTTGATTCCCTTGGCTTCAGAAGAAGCCAACTGATGAAATACTACGAAGGAATCGTCGATACGGCCCAGAGGCGCCAAAAGGAAAGGTCGAGTGGTCAGACCAGTTTCTTCGACCACATGGAAGGTGAAAAAAATGCGCATCTCGATATAATGCAAGAATGTGCGCTTTCCGACATGCCCGAGTGGGATCATAAGGAATTACTCGCCCATGAGAAGGAAACCCTCGGATTCTACATCACGGGTCATCCGCTTCTTAGATTTGCCGAAAAGCTCCGTACAGTTGCCAATGTCGACAGTTCGAGCATCAATGATAGGAAGGATCGCGACACGGTTGCCTTCGGCTGTGTAGTGAGCAATATTCGCGAGGTGACTACGAAGAGGAAAGACCTCATGGCCTATATAACCTGCGAGGATCTCAGGGGCTCTGTGACGGTGATATGCTTCGCGGATCTTTACAGTAAGGCATTCGGACTGGTGCACTCCGAAGAACCGATCTTAATCAAAGGAACCATAGATGCAGGTGAGGAAGGCATTAAAGTGATTGCCTCCGAAATTGTACCTCTCGGAGATGCCGTCGAACAGCCTTATGACGTCGCACACTTTACAATTGATGTTTCAAAATCGTCAGCAGCAGATATCGAGTCTTTCCGTGAATTACTCCTTAACCATAAGGGAAAGTGTGATGGCTTTATTCGTATCGTCAATGGCAATAGCGAAGTTGTCGTTTATTTAGGGAGAGATTTACAGATCGAGCCGACCGATAAACTGAAGGGAGAAGCAGACAGCCTTCTCGGTACAGGAGCGACCAGTTTCAGCTACAGGACTATCGAAACAGAATAGCCATAGCAAATAAACGCGTCATCCGGTCATATCTCACTATGAGCTATCAAGAAAGGACTTACAGAAACCGCGTATCGCAGAATAGCCTCACGTCGTTCCGTCTCTGCGTACGTGAAACAGACCTTCTAATACGCTGCGATACCGACCTTTCTCACAAAGCCCTTGAATCTGTTTATGCCTATCGCGGATCCATCGAGTCCTATATTAGGATGCATCCCGATTTTCTGACGTCTCTTGCACCCCGGCACGATGATGACATCGCTCCCCCCATCATAAGGGATATGCTCAAGGCATCGCTTGCGGCTAATGTGGGCCCCATGGCCAGTGTCGCAGGGGCGATTTCGGAATATGTGGGAAAAGATCTGCTCAAGCTCTCAAAGAATGTCATCATCGAAAACGGGGGCGATATCTATTTAAAAAGTCAGGAAGAGGTGAGGGTGGGGCTATTCGCCGGCAATTCACCCTTAACGTACAAGATTAATTTATTGCTTAAGCCGGCAAATATGCCCATCGGTATCTGCACCTCATCTGGCACGGTAGGACACTCACTAAGCTTTGGCAGAGCAGATGCAGTTTGTGTTGTTTCTAAATCATCCACCATGGCTGATGCAGCTGCCACTGCCATCGGGAATATGGTGAAAGGTAAAGGAGATATCAGGGCTGCCCTTATGAAAGGCTTGGAAATAGAGGGGGTTCTGGGCGTCTTGGTAATTGTCGGTGATCAGTTTGGGGTAATTGGGGAAATGGAGTTGGATTAGCATGGCAGGACAAGAACATGCAGCAAGCAATGACCCGGATTGCGCAGACGGTGAATAAATAAGATTAGTTTACATAATATATCTTATAAGACGTAAGCCGCGTATATAGCATATTGCTAAAAACCCTCCTCAGCTAATTGCTTCACGAGGCCAATTTGTTTATCCGTGAGCTTTTTAGGTACGGTGACGATTATTTTGACATATTGATCCCCCTTGCCGGTACCCTTCAGCCGCGGAACTCCGAAACCCTTCATTCGGATCTTTGTATTGTTCTGCGTTCCAGGAGGTATCTTTATTCGTTTAACTGTGCCTTCTATTGTTGGAACTTCGATAGTGGTTCCAAGAACGGCTTGCGAGAAATTAATTGTCTTGTCTATATAGATGTCATTTGCGTCCCTCGCAAAAATCGGGTGCGGGAGAATGCTGATATTTATGTAGAGGTCGCCGGGAATGCCTCCGTCAGTTTCAAGGCCTCCCTTGCCGGCTAACCTCAGTTTCTTTCCTGAATTTATGCCCGGTGGTATCTTGAAATTGATCTCCTCAACGCTATCATCTTTTTGCAAGGCCAACTTCTTCTCTGCACCTAATACTGATTCTTCTAATGTTATTGACAAGTTATATTCAAAATCCTGTCCCTTCTGGGGGGCGCGGTTGAATCTCTGTCGCTCCCCCTCGAATATATCCGAAAATGGACCGCCTTGCTGAGAAGTGAAGCCCCCTCCCCTGCTTGTTCTGAAATTTCTTGGTCCTGCGCCACCTGCATCGCCGAAGCCGAAGCCTCGCAGGATATCATTAAGGTCGAATCCGCGGAAAATATCCTCCTGTGTATATCGCTGCCTGAATTGATCGGCAGATCCGAAACTATCATATTCCTCTTTCTTCTTGGGGTCACTGAGGACGGCATAGGCCTCACTTATCTTCTTAAATTTCTCCTCCGCCGCTTTGTTATTCGGGTTCTTGTCGGGATGCCATTTCAGAGCCAGTTTTCTGTAGGCCTTCTTTATATCTTCGGCGGTCGCCTCTTTATCGAGACCTAACAATTTGTAATAGTCTTCTGCCATAACCTACCTTTCCGATTCCTGCTGTAATGTGTTGAAAGACATGAGAAAACCTTTAAGCGCACTCTAATTTCTATAACTTACCCATTCCCTTCGAATTGTCAAGGATAAGGACGTCCGTCTTATTGTAAATGATCTGATGACGATGAAAATATTTAATAAATAAAGTATTGCGGCTAAAATCGAAGACTTAACATTAGGTAATTTGAAGAACTCTTCCCATCATGCTGAAACGATACCGAGCCCATCTCTTTCAGATGTTCTATGAAGTCTTCCTTTACCCTCTTATTGTATTTATGGGCGCTGCTGACAGCACTGTAGATGTTGCCGGTGTACCAGCCGAGTTCGAAGAATGTCACGATCCCGCCGGCAACGTAGTTTTCGTGACGAAAAAGCTCTATGGCGCCGAATATGAATGCGCCGTTCAGGAGAAACGCCACCAGCGCATCTGTTGGTCTCTCTGTGTAAAGATGACCCGCACCTGGAAGAATTGCTGCAAGGGTGCCTGCCGTGGCGGGCGATTTCCTGGGGAGATGGTCGATATGCAGAAGCTCTGAGGCCATGGCATTTGCCGATCCGGCCAGCGGGCTGTGTTTAGGAACAAGGGATAATGTTTCTCTGGCCCTCTGCCATTCCTCCATCTCCATATGGACGATGGCGCTCTGGTAAACGGCCTTATCTGTAAATTCATTGGATTTCGATTCAATTACTCGTTCAAAACTTGAGAGCGCGTCCGAATGACGCCTCAGTTGCTTTTCTGACATGCCCTTAAAGTACAGTGCTCCAGGTATCATCGGGCTTGTGGGATATTTTGTTATGAAAGCAGTGAATGCCTCTCGGGCTTCCTGCCACTTCTTTGCTCTGTAATAACTTTCCCCGATTCTGTAATTGCATGTCTCGACCAGTTTGTCTTCTGGGAAAAAGTGAGTAAAGCGCTTGTACTCGCTGATAGCTCTGTAATAATCCCCTTCGGCAAGGAGTGCTTCCGCAAAGGAGAATTGACTATCAGCTTCGATGACGTGAGTCTCGACTGCGCCGGCCATTACGGGTGGGATTAAGACAACGGGAAGCGCCATCGCGTAAACGATTAGCCATACATATATGTAAGCAGAAGATTTCATGAAAAATCGATTTATAGATTCCCATTTTAATGGGTACGACAGGAGGGAAACATTGAAAACCCCGGAAATGAGAATTCCGGGCATTGCTTCCTTATGCTGTACGTCCCATATGGAAGGCTTTTAGGTTTACTTCGATGGCTTTCTCGGGAAAGGATCTGCGGATGACCGTCTCCCAGAGCGAAATATCGAACTGGCCGAGATACGATGACAAAACTCCCAAGAGGGCCGTATTCTCTGTTCTTACGTCTCCCGCTCTTAGAGCCATATAATTGGCATTAACAACTTGCATAGTCTTGAAGAGCTTCTTTACGATCTCAATAACGTTGTCAGGATAAGCAGCGTCACCGAGGTTTACAGAGGGGGGATAGATCTCCCTTTCGCTTATGATTATACCGCCACCCGGCTTCAGAAAATCAAGATAACGGAGTGTTTCCAATTTTTCAAATGAGATGAGGATATCGACATCTCCTTTTCTCGCAATGGGAGAGTAGACCTTCTTGCCGTATCGTACATGACTGGTTACGCATCCACCGCGCTGGGCCATCCCGTGGACCTCGCTTTTCTTGACATCCAGACCGGCTTCCATCATCACGTGACACAAGATATCACTTGCGCGGAGTATTCCCTGACCGCCTACTCCGGCGAGGAGGATGCTCTTGACATCGCCATCGTTTTTCATAACATCACATCGCCTCGATTACACTGCCGACCTTGCATACCTGCTTACATAGCGTGCATCCTGTGCAAAGCTCGCTGTCAATGTATGCCACGCCTTCCTGTTTCTTTGCATTCTTCTTGACTGTCTCACTTGGCATATCTTCGAACTTCATCCATGAGATTGCAGGACAACCAAGACCAATGCACGCCTTGCAGCCGACACATTTATCCGTATCAACTTCGAAGGCTTTTCGGACGCCTTTCATTTCTCGCTTGAACAACACACAGGCTCTTTGTGATATTATGACGGAGGCACCGGGTCTTGCCAATTCTTCCTTCAGCACCTTCCGCGTCATTTCAATATCATAAGGATCTATGACACGCACGCTGTCTATCCCCAATGCCGAGGCCAGCTTCTTAAAATCAAGCGCCTTTGTTTTTTCTCCCTGCAGGGTATAGCCGGTGGCCGGATGGTCCTGCATGCCCGTCATGGCCGTTGTCCTGTTATCGCAAATGACAATGACCGCGTCGCTCTTATTATAGGCCATGTTCAAAAGCGGCGTAATGCCGGAATGAATAAATGTGGAATCCCCGATAACACCGACAACCTTTCCTTTTCCTTTATCCTTCAGTGCCTTGCTCATGCCATGCGCCATGCCGATACTCGCCCCCATGCAGATACACGCATGCAGACCCTCCAAAGGCTTCATGAAAGACAGGGTATAACAGCCTATGTCACCTGCGACAAAAGTCTTTAATTTTCCCAAGACATAGAACAATCCTCTGTGGGGACAGCCGGGACAAAGATTCGGCGGTCTCGGCGGAATTGTTAATTGCGGCATGATTGACTTGGAAATCCTTTTACGCTTAATGGCTGCATGAATCACGCCGGGATCAAATTCATTTGTGTACGGAAAGACGTCCTTTCCTATCACATTGATACCCATTGCCCTGACCTGTTCCTCAATAAAAGGGTCGAGCTCCTCGACGACATAGATCTTCTTAACCGTTGCAGCAAATTTACGGATAAGGCCGGCAGGCAGCGGATAAACCATACCGAGCTTCAAATATGAGAAATCAGGGAAGGCGTCTTTCGCATAGTTATAAGGCATACCGGCTGTAATAATGCCGATCTCAGGATCATTGATTTCTATCCTGTTTGCGGGAAAGGTTTCAGCAAATTCTCTGAGCCTGTGCAGCCTGTTTTCCACCTCAACCCGTCTGACACGCGCATACGCGGGGACCATGACGTACTTAGCTGCATTGATCTGAATGGCAGTTGTATCCTTGGCAGGCGATAGGTCACCCAGAGATACGACGGATTTTGAGTGGGAAACACGCGTAGTTGTCCGGAAGAAAACAGGTGTATCAAATTTCTCACTCAAATCGAATGCAATCTTGATGTAGTCTTTGGCTTCCTGACTGTCCGCAGGTTCAACCATGGGTATCTTTGCAAATTTGGCATAATTGCGGTTATCCTGTTCATTTTCTGAACTATGCAGGGATGGATCGTCGGCAGTGATGATAACAAGAGCCCCGTTAGTTCCGGTGTAGCTCAATGTGAAGAGCGGGTCTGCTGCCACATTGACCCCGACATGCTTCATGACAACCATGGCCTTTGCCCCGGCCAGTGCAGCCCCTATGCCCACCTCCAGGGCGACCTTCTCGTTGGGAGACCATTCGGCATAAACTCCGTCATACTTTGCAAAGTTCTCGACAATTTCAGTGCTCGGTGTTCCCGGATAGCCGGCTACGAAACGAACTCCGTGCTCGAAGGCGCCTCTTGCAATACTCTCATTTCCCGACATCAATACTTTCATAGATACTATTTGTCCCTGCCTGCATCATCAAAGAGAACAGAGCATCCAAAATAACTGCAAACTCTATCTTCAGTTGATGGTTGATATTATCCTTTTTAAGAGAAGTTCCATGGACGGATCGGCAGTGTAGCTTAGGGCTTTTTGATAGTACTCCAAGGCTTTACCTTTGTTATCCATCTCTTCGTATATTCTTGCCATGTTTCTGTAAGTCATCCCGTCGAAGCCCCCGCCTGATTTTGCATTTGCCGCTTTCTCGAATGACTCCAAGGCACGCGGGAGGTCGGCCTTCTTTTCATAACAATAACCTATGCTATTATATGCCAGGATTTTCAGGTCGCTCCCATCCGTAGCTTCCTTGAGAAACTCCGTATATGCATTTATCGAGGCATCCATATCGCCAAGGTTGTAGCACATATTGCCCATTTGATAATATGACATCATGGCAGCCTTTGACCCGGGATATTGAGTTATGACGTCATTATACATCTTTATGGTATTTTGATCAGATGCGCCTCCCTGACGGGCAGCTTTCATGCTGGTAATATTGGCTATCGCATAAAGCCGCAGGGCTTTCTCCTCATAATTCATCCTGTACAAGTACCAGCCGGAAGATATTAAGATTATCGCGAGTGCAATTCCCGATGCGAGATAAATCTTTGATTTATTGGCCGATATATAGGCACCGGCCGTATTTAACGCCGCCTGGAAGGAATCAGGCTTTTCAATTTCCTTTTTCGTGATCTTTCTTGCCATATCCATTTCCTATCAAAATTTTATTTGTAATTGTTCGTTGACTTTTTCAAGGATGAAGGCTGGAATCCTCACTATCTTGCCCAGCCTGTTAGTGCAGGCATGCACTGTATAACCCTCAACAAGGCCTTTTTCCCTGTCTTCATCCCAGATCGTATAGACAAATTTCATGCTCGCCCTTCTGATATATTCCAATTCAGTTTCGACCACGATTACCTGGTCATACCTGGCTAGGAAAAGGTAATTGCAATACACCTCCGTCAAAGGCAAGTTATAACCCTGTGCCTCCATCTCGGCATAGACTATGCCTCCATTTCTGAGGAGTTCCGTTCGCCCAATCTCGAACCACTTAATGTAATTGGTATGATATACGATGCCCATCGCATCCGTATCAGCGTATATAACACGTATATTAACGTGAGTTCTCTTCAACAAATGCCTTCCAGTCTTTTATGAACGAATCCATCAGAAGATAACCGGGGGAGACCTTCACACCATTTCGCAGCGCCGATTTCTCACTGAATGTTGAGCCGTTTCGCAAATTCTCGGCTTTACCAGAAGAGAGTACCGCAAAGGGAGATGGATCTGATGAATGGGTCCTCAGGCTAATAGGCGTAGGATGATCACTTAAGACCAGCAGCCTGAAAGGAGACAGTCCATAAATCTTCTTCAATATGGCGCCTACGATCTTCTCATCAAAATCTTCAATCGCCCGAATCTTTCCTGTCACATTTCCTTCATGTCCCATTTCGTCAGGCGCTTCGACATGGACGAATACAAAATCAGCGTTCCTCAAAGTATCCAAAGCCGCTCCGGCCTTTCCAATATAATTGGTATCCACATAGCCTGTTGCACCGTTAACGCGTATAACTTTGAGGCCCGCGTAAATGCCGATTCCATTGAGAAGGTCAACAGCCGATATCATGCCCCCGTTCATGTTATATTTGTCCGTGAGTCTGGCGAACTTCGGCGCCCTCCCCTGTCCCCAAAGCCATATCGAATTTGCGGGTTTTTTGCGTGCTGTGACACGCAACCGGTTTACAGGATGGTCGCCCAAAAGAGCCTGCGATCGTTCCATGAGCCCTCTTATGGCTTCCTCCCCCTCTCCCCGCGGCAGGTAATCCCTGACTGCATGGCCGGTGATATCATGAGGCGGTGTTGTCTCAAGCAGTGCTTTACTATCCCTCCATACGAAGAGGTGTCTATAACTCACACCAGGATAGAATTGAAAGATTGTGTTACCCAGTTCATCGTTTATGTCATTTATGATTATCTTCGCTTCTTCAGAGGTTATATGTCCGGATGTAAAATCATCCATCATGTATTCTGCATCTCCCTTAAGGGTCACGAGATTGCAGCGGAAGGCCAAGTCATCGGCACCGAGCGCTACTCCCATGTTGGCCGCTTCCAAAGGTCCTCGACCGGTATAGCATTCCTTAGGGTCATATCCGAGGACGCTCATGATCGCCACATCACTACCCGGAGTCAGGCCGGCCGGTATGGTGTCGATCAAGCCCAACGTTCCTTCTTTAGCGATCCTGTCCATATATGGGGTATGTGCGTATTCGAGCGGTGTCTTGCCGCCCAGTTCCTTCAGGGGATAATCCGCCATACCGTCACCGAGGAGGATGATGTATTTCATTACAGCTTAATTGCTCCTCAAATAGATAGATGTGATGAGGTTAAAGATGTTGTCTCCTCGAAGGCATTAAAGCCTTTCGTCCTCAATTCTTATCAACATCGTCTTCCCGTGAATTATCTCAAGCTGGTCTATTTCCGTAATAGCTTTCTGAATGTTTTCTTCCTTCGATTTGTGCGTAGTCATGACAATGGGAACAGGGCCTGCCTTCTGCCTGCCTTTTTGGATGACCGCAGCAATGCTTATGTCATGCGCGCCGAGAATTCCCGCTATTCTGGACAGAACGCCGGGCCGGTCGAGCGCGGAGAGACGGATATAGTAGTTTGTAACGATTTCTTCAAAAGGCATTAGTTTGATATCGTCGATTACATTCTCCCGGAGTGAACGGGCGGGTACGCGTCCTGATACCCCTCTCTGCAGGTTGCGTGAGATGTCGATAACATCACTCACTACGGCGCTTGCCGTGGGCATCATACCTGCACCTTGGCCATAGAGAAACACTGAATCCGCTGCATCACCGACAATATGAAACGCATTGAAATTTCCGTTCACGTTTGCGAGAAGATGGCTGAGAGGAATCATAGTGGGATGAATCCTTGCCTCAATGCAGTCGTCCCTCATGATGGCAATGGCAAGCAGCTTGATCCGATACCCGAGTTCCCTGGCAAATTCGATGTCCTGAGGGCTGATGCCTGCTATCCCTTCCCTGTGAAGATCTTCAAGCCTTACCCTTTTGCCGTATGCCAGTGACAACGTGATGGCTAGCTTGTGAGCCGTATCGATGCCTTCGATGTCAAATGTCGGATCGGCTTCTGCGAATCCGAGCTTCTGAGCTTCCTTAAGCACGACCTGAAAGGATTTTTTCTCATCAGTCATCTTGCTCAATACATAATTGGCCGTCCCGTTAATAATGCCGAAAATCGATTTTATATGGTTTGCCGCCAGGCTTTCCTTCAGCGTCTTAATGATGGGGATTGTGCCGCCCACGCTGGCTTCGAAGCCGACATCTACCTGTCCTGCCTCAGCGGCCAGGAATATTTCGTTTCCATATGTAGCTAAGAGGGCTTTATTGGCGGTCACTACGTTCTTTCCTTTCCGGATAGCTTCAAGTATGAAAGACCGCGCAGGTTCATAGCCGCCCATAAGCTCTATGACTATGGATATTTCGGGATCGTTGAGGATCGTCTTTGCATCCGTTGTCAATAAATGCTTATCCACTGCAACAAGTCTTGGCGTTGTGATATCAAGATCGGCAATCTTCTTTAGGAAAAGCCTCGCGCCGAGGCGATTTTCGATGACATCACTGCTGTCTTGAAGGAGCTTTACAACCCCTGTCCCTATAGTGCCGAACCCGATTAATCCGATAGTTATTGTTTTCATCACGTGCCCGTATCAAGTTTCAATTATCCCGTATACCAGAGCCAAATCGAAATGCTGTCACTTCTATAACAGTTAACACATCCTTGTCAAAACAAATTAAGCTCTTGCCTAACCGGTTTTTGCGAGTTCAAACCTGCCTCCCCATCTGTGCAGGAGGACTCTTTTCAGTAATGCATATTTGCCGTCCTCCAGACCTGAAATGTTCTCGGCAAATGCAAAAGCATCTGCTTTCGCCTCAGCGAGAATGTGCGCGTCTCTGAGGATATGGGCAATGCGGAAATCGGGAACCCCTGACTGCCTGGTTCCCATGAATTCACCGGGCCCTCTAATGGCTAAATCCTCTTCAGCGATTTTGAAACCGTCATTTGTCTCTTCCATGACTTGCAGCCTTCGTATTGAATCATCTGAACCTCTGCGGTGCGACATCAATATGCAAAATGAGGGAATATCGCTCCTTCCCACCCTCCCCCTCAATTGATGCAATTGGGAAAGTCCGAACCTCTCCGCGTGTTCTATCACTATTAGGGAGGCATGTGGTATATCGATCCCCACTTCGATCACCGTTGTGGAAACGAGGACGTTTATATCTCTGTTTAGGAAAGCCGCCATCGTTTCATCTTTGTCTTTTCCTTTCATACGGCCGTGGATAAGCCCCACCCGATGGTCAGCGAATATTTCCTTTTGCAGATGGTCGGCCATTTTAGTCGCGTCCCTGAGGTCCAGGTTTTCAGATTCTTCAACCAGCGGATAGACGACAAACACCTGGTTTCCCTTTCCGAGTTCCATCCTCATTATTTCGTATACCCTGTTGCGCTCCTCTTCGAAGAAAACCTTTGTCCGAATCTCTTTTCTGCCGGGAGGACATTCATCGATGATCGAAATATCCAAATCGCCGTACACGGTCATGGCAAGCGTCCTCGGGATAGGGGTGGCAGTCATAACCAAAACGTCGGGATTTACGCCTTTCTGTCTCAAGGATGCTCTCTGCACAACTCCGAAGCGATGCTGCTCGTCGATGACTACCAAACCGAGCTTGCTGAACGCAACATCTCTTTGGATCAACGCGTGGGTTCCGCATATGATGTTAGCGTGTCCTTTCGTTACGGCGTCAAAAATGTTCTCCCTTTCCGCGTTCTTCATACCGCTCGTGAGCAAAACAGCCCTCAAACCGAGCGCAGAAGACCAATCTTTGATGCGGTTGTAGTGTTGCTCAGCAAGGATTTCAGTCGGCACCATTATGGCCGCCTGATAGCCGTTTTCGCAGGCAGTGATCATCGCCGCCATAGAAACAACCGTCTTACCGCATCCCACATCGCCCTGCAGAAGTCTGTTCATGCTGGAGCGCCTCTCCATGTCACCTTCGATCTCTGCGACGACCCTTTTCTGTGCATCGGTTAATGTGAACGGAAGAATCGTGTAAAATTTACGAAGGACGTCTCCGTGCGTCTTAAATGCTATGCCTCCGAGTAAGGTGTTGGCCTTTCTTTTTAAGGCCATACCCAACTGGAGAAAAAAGAATTCATCGTAAATCAGCCTTCGGTGGGCATCCGAGCGCATATCATTGTGTGCTTCGATTCGCTCCTCAGTACCGGGAAAATGAACGCTGCGCACGGCGTTTTCAATATCCAGAAGATGGCGTTTCTCACAAATTTCGTGAGGTATGGGGCTTAAGAGATATTGTGAATACTTATCGACGGCATGCGCCATAATCCTTCTTATATATTTCTGGTGAAGACCCTCTGTCTCCGAGTAAACCGGTACGATTCTCTTGAAGTTAATCAGATCTTCCCCGCTTTCCTCATCGTCAAGAACCTCAAAATCCGGGTGCACCATATCCTTGCTCGACAGGTAACTGGTCACTTCACCGGTCATTATAACACGCATGCCCTTCTTAAATATCTTTCTCAGGTAAGTTGGATTGCCTCGGAACCATTTCGCCGTAAGGAGCCCGCTGCCGTCTTCGATCGTTACTTCATATGCCTTTCTATTCCTGTAGGATTTATATACATCGCTTACGACATGGCCGATGACTGTCGCCCTGCTTCCCACCGTGACTGATTCAATATCCCTGACTGTACGTCTGTCTTCGTATCTTCGCGGCACAAAATAAAGTAAATCGGCAACAGTATTGAGACCTTTTTTCTCGAGAAGAGACGCCATCTTAGGTCCCACGCCCTTTACGAACCTCAGAGGGAGAGACAACTTTTCCAAACTTAACTCCCCGTCGTTCAGATTTTGTGGTTCCATCTCCTCTCGCATGGAGAAAACTCCGCTCGAATATTCTACCGCGATCCCTCTTAGCTTCCTTACAACGAGCATCGCCTTTTCTATGCGTTCCTTCTTTTCCTCAAAGGTCAACCTGTCAAAGCCGGCGATTGCTTCTTCAAAGACGGAGATCATATTTCTATATCCTGCGTCTGCTTCATCCCCGCCCGTATTCATTAACGAAACATTCTTCAGCTGTTCTACGAACCGTGTCATTGTTGCTTCAAAGTCCTTCATAAGGTGCAGATGACTGTATGACTCTTTCGATGAGAACAATAAGGGGGCTTCGATCTTAGCGAGTATTGCAATTACTGTTTCCATTGGATATCAAGTCTTCGGAGCAGAATATTAATATAATGATTTCAACTACAAGGACTGAAATGAGTTAGCAGATATCCGATCTTTTCGCAAGTAAAGAATTGACTTTAGAAAGCAACTACGATACAAGTCATCCCCATCTCAGAAGGCTATCGGAAATAATATGCAGGACAAAATGTCATATAAGGATGCAGGCGTTGACATAGATAAGGCCAATCTCTTTGTCGACAGGATCAGGACCATTACAAAAGCCACCTTTCGCAAGGAAGTGATGAGTTCCATCGGCGGTTTTGGCGGGCTATTTCGCCTTGAGGCCGGGAAATATAATAATCCTGTCCTGGTGTCCTCCACGGATGGCGTGGGGACGAAGCTAAGAGTTGCCCAGATGATGGCAAAGCACGACACAGTCGGCATTGATCTCGTGGCAATGTCCGTGAACGATGTCGTAGTCCAGGGAGCCGAGCCCCTTTTTTTTCTGGACTACATCTCTACGGGCATGATCGATGTGGAAAGAGATATTAAAATCATCGAAGGCATTGTTAAAGGCTGTCAGGAGGCCGGTTGCGCCCTTATCGGAGGGGAGACAGCTGAAATGCCCGCATTTTATACGGATGGTGATTATGATCTGGCCGGATTCTGTGTGGGCGTAGTAGAGTCCGAAAAGATAATCGATGGGTCGGAGATCCGCGTAGGGGACCGGATCATCGGCATTGCATCCAACGGCATCCATAGCAACGGCTTTTCCCTTGCCAGAAAGGTTTTGTTTGAAAACGGCAGACTCGGTGTTGAAGATAAGCTCGAGGAACTGCCCCATTCCATAGGCATGGAACTTCTCCGTCCGACCATGATTTACGTGAAACCCCTCTTGAATCTCATCAAGAATTTCAGCATCAAGGGTGTCGTCCATATAACGGGCGGCGGATTCGTCGATAATATACCACGGATCTTGCCTAAGGCCTGTCGCGCCGTTATTCTCAGAGGCAGCTGGGATATACCGCCGGTATTTACGATTATCAAGAAAATGGGAAACATTGATGATGCAGAAATGTACCGCGTCTTTAACATGGGTGTAGGCATGATGGTAGTTACGACCGAAAAAGAAGCGTCCGAAGTGACGGGGCGACTCGAAAATTTAGGTATGCGGGCGTATGCCATCGGGTTCATAGATCGGAAAGACGAAGACCAACCATCCGTATCGTTTATCTAACGGCATGAAACGAAGAATAAAATTGGGAGTGCTCGTCTCAGGGAGCGGATCCAATCTCCAGGCGATCATAGACAATATAGAGAAGGGTCTCCTTGATGGAGAGATTAAGGTCATTATCAGCAATAACGCCGATGCATATGCTCTTGTGCGGGCGAAGAAACATGATATCCCGTGCGTGATTATCAAGCATTCCGATTTTAAAAGCCGGGAAGATTTTGACCTGAAGATGATCGATGTCCTTAATTCGCTCTGCGTCGATCTGGTAGTGATGGCCGGATTCATGAGAGTCTTGACCCCTCTCTTCCTGAATGCGTTTCCCATGAAGATAATGAATATACACCCTGCCATCCTTCCCGCCTTTCCCGGCATTCATGCTCAGAAGAGAGCTGCCGACTATGGCGTAAGATTTTCGGGATGTACGGTTCATTTTGCCGACGAGGGAGTGGACTCCGGCCCTATCATTATTCAATCGATAGTTCCGGCCTATGATGATGACACCGAAGACACCCTCGCCGCCAGAATATTGAAGGAAGAGCACAGGATATACCCTCAAGCGATACAGTTTTATGCGGAAGGAAGAATCGAAGTGGTCGGAAGAAAAGTCAGAATAAGAGGCACTGAGCGGATCCCCGAAGCGCCTCTTCATAATCCCCCCCTGACAGCCTTTTGACTTACCCGTTCTCATGGCCTGTGTCTATCTTCACCAATGGATTGAGAACAATAGGCATAGCTGGCATTTCAACATCTATTTCTTAGAATATGTATGATACTGTTGTCATCGGTAACGATTTAAGCTCCTTGGTCGCGGCAGCCATAGTTTCATATCATGGCAGGAAGACCGTACTCCTATCTGAAGGTGATGCGAGACATGTTTACTCCGATTATGGATACACTTTCAATATCGATCCCATGCCCCTGACCGGTTTCGGCCCGGGGGAGACATGTTCACGCCTTCTTGCGAATCTTGGCATTCCGGTCACAGAATGCTCGGGTCTGCAGTTATTGAATCCCGGTCTTCAAATCATCCTTTCGGATCACAGGATAGATTGCTTCAATGGTATGGAAGAACTTCTCAATGATATGGGAAGAGAATTTTCCGGCGACAGAGTTATGATTCGCAAGCTGTACGCGTCCGTGCTGAAGATCAGTAATCTTATCGAACAGAGGATCACTGAAAAACCATACGTATCCCGAACGAACTTTGACGAGTTCATTTCCGTGCTGAAGAGCATCCCCCTGATTCTGAAGGAAAGGTTGTCGCTTACCAAAGGATTTAAGGCAATTGCAAAAAATCCTCCCTTGACCAGGGTATTCGAGGCAAATGGCGCTGTTCTTTCAAACTGGACCGGCAATGGGAAAAGCCCCGTTTGTATCTCGTCCGCGTATGCGCTGTCATTGCCACTTAAGGGGCTGTATCATCATGTGGCCGGGAATGAGGTGCTTCGGGGACTACTGGAATCTGCATTTGAGTCTTCGGGAGGTCACGTCATAAAGAATTGTTCTGTGATGAGAATTAACATTACGAGAGAAATTGATGTCGATGTTTCCATACCCGATACATTATCCCAAATTAGCGGACGATATCTTATCGCGAGTACAAAATGGGAAAAACTCAGATTGCTTCTTCTCAATGACAGGAAATTAAAGCGCATGGAGCGAAAACTTAAATTGGTAAGATCGGCATACTATCCGTTTACCCTGCACATGGGCATACTCGAAAGATGCATCCCCGAAAAAACGGCGGGTTACGTTGCCATCGTAATCGATGAGAATAGATCGGTCATGGAAGATAATCTCATTTTCGTGGAGATTAGCGCGAGAGATTCTAAAGACCGAGCTCCGGCCGGCAAGAGGGCTTTAAGTGCAACTATTTTTCTGAGAGAGAGTCCTCTCGTGTTGACAGATGACGAACTTAAGGAAGTTTCTCAAGTTGTTTTTTGCGCGCTGGAAAAGTTTCTTCCCTTCCTCAGGGAGAATCTCGATTTCCTCAATATCGGCATGTCAATAGAGCTCTCGAGAAAGTGTCAGGAGCTGGTAAACCATAAATACCAAGTGCGATCGGATTCATTCTTCGGGGTGTCAAGCATATCCAACAAGACGCCGCATCGTAACGTGTTTATGACCGGGGGGATGCTGCTGGCAGGTCTTGGTTTCCAGGGAGAAATAATATCCGGCATAAATGCCGCCAATTTAGTCATATCAAAGGAGAGAGACAGGGATGGATGATAGATTTAAGGATTTTACAATCCAGGATCTCGGGGAGAGAGCCATACCGTCGCCGGTAAATGTCAGCTATTACACTCCCGACAGCAAACGCATTCTTCATAATATTTATCTTGAGCATTATAAAGATGTGACCACTGCAGACGGCGTTCCCCTCTCACTTGAAGTGGCAGGTCCGCGCGAAAGGATTTTTTTTGACCCTGCGCAGACGAAGGCGGCGATTGTCACCTGCGGCGGCCTCTGCCCGGGCATCAATGACGTCATCAGGGCAATATTCATGGAATTGTTTCACCGTTACGGAGTGAAAAATGTCGTAGGCATCAAATACGGGTTCCAGGGCTTAATACCGAAGTACGGCCATCAGGTATTGGAATTGACGCCCGACATCGTCAAAGACATCCATACGTCCGGGGGAAGCATACTGTCTTCATCCCGCGGCATGCAGAATTCTGCCGAAATGGTGAATACCCTGAAGCGCATGAACGTCGATATACTCTTCTGCATAGGAGGAGATGGGACTATGAGGGGCGCCGGATCCATCACAGAAGAGACAAGGAAGAGAAATCTCAACATAAGTGTAATAGGCATACCGAAGACCATCGACAACGACCTTAACCTTATTCAAAAGACATTCGGATTTGATACGGCCATTTCCGAGGCGGTTAAAGCCATTGAGTGCGCCCATGCGGAGGCGAAGGGCGCGCCAATGGGGACCGGCCTCGTCAAGATTATGGGACGCCAGTCCGGCCACATAGCTTGCGGCGCAGCTCTGGCTCAGGGTGATGTCAATTTCGTGCTCATACCCGAGGTTCACTTCGACCTGGACGGAGAAAACGGTTTTCTTAAGGCTCTTGAGTATCGTCTCAAGAGAAGCGGACATTGCGTGATCCTTGTAGCCGAAGGAGCCGGGCAGGATCTCATTAGGCAGGGCAACGAAACCATCGAGAAAGACGCTTCGGGAAATATAAGGCTGCTTGATATAGGCACGTTTCTCAAAACGGAGATAGAAAAGCACTTGAAGAAGATAGGTTTGGAGGTTAACCTCAAATATATAGACCCCAGCTACATGATTCGCAGCGTACCTGCCAATGCGAGCGACAGCATTTATTGCGGCGCCCTCGGTCAATATGCCGTGCACGCTGGTATGGCTGGAAAAACAAGCATGCTCGTAGGTCTGATAAAGGACGAATATGTGCACCTCCCCCTGCAGGTGGTTACCTCGGGATCAAAGGTCAATCCGGAGGGCAATATATGGATGCGAGTACTTGAAACAACAGGACAGCCGCCATCCATGAAGGCGTGAGGCGAAGAGCAGAAACTCCATTTCTGACAGAGTTCGAAGAACAGTATGATCTATGCTGTCTTAACTCACGGAGAAACATTTGCAGTATGGCCCGGTATTTCTGCCGGTTGCGTTACATGCTTTCATTGAAAATCCCTGGATACCGTCCTTGCTGGTAGTTTTTACCTACCATTTCTCTACTTAATAATCCCCATTGTTTTCCATTATCAATGATGTCACAAGGAGAGCGTCTAAGTGCAAGTAATTAAATTAGCACTGAGCAAAAACGACGTCCGACTCCCAAAGATCAGGCTTTAATGTGGCGATGACGCCTTGGGACTGCCCATGAGTAACAAATTACGAATATTAATCCTTGAGGATGTCCCTACTGACGCGGAGTTGAT
>PMBI01000010.1 GCA_003153775.1 Syntrophaceae bacterium
CGGTAATCTCCCGCTCTTATTTTGTGAAACTTGTTGTTTCCCTTCATTTTTGTTATAGTCGGGTCCGGAAGATTTTCCGCGAGGGCGTCGATTTTCCTCTTTATTCGTATCCATTCCTTTTGGGGAAGTGTTCTCAGATTCTTTTCGACAGCGGGTCTGAACTTTATCGTGTATGACACTTTAGAGACCCAATTTTTTCCAGAACTGCTCGGCGGGGATGTCCTCACCCTGCTCTTTCATTGCCTTAATGGCATCGGCAATATCTATGCGGTCTTCTAATTCCTGCAGCAGCCTGAGTTCGTCCATTGCGACCAGAGCGGCAATCTCCTCGCCTCTTCTGGTCAGAATGATCGATTCTTTCCCAAAGGATACGCGGTTAACAATATTAGAAAAGTTTTTTCTGGCATCCGCCGTGGATATTTTTGTGGTCATCACAGCATCTCCTGTGTACGTTATGGGCAGATAGTACAATAGAGCAGATTGCATGTCAAGCGGAATGCCCGTCCCCAGGGTGCTCAGTGAATGGCTTCATCTACTTTTTACAGGTGCGTTCCACGGAGTTTACCAACGTGCGGTTCACGGCCACCGGCGCCCCTGCAATATAAATTATCAAAAGGAACCCCTGTTTTTCTTTCTTGACAGATGCGTTGTCTGACTATATGATTATATCAAATTATTCAGAGGGAGGTCTGCCATGCTTCAGATCACGGCCACGGAATTAGCACGTAAATTCAAGCAGATGATGAATCTGGTCGAATTTCAGGGAGAGGAGTTAATCATCGTTCGCAACAACCATCAGGTGGCGAAGATCATTCCCGGACCGGCAACGATGACGGCTCTCGAAGCCATGTCCGATCTTTACCGGACCTTGCCTGAGGATGCGGGCGCCGCATGGGTCAGCGACAGCAGGGAGGGAACCGGGGGCAGCCTCGCCGAGGTTCGTGATCCGTGGGTTTCCTGATCGATACCTGCATCTGGGTGGATGTCGAACGGGGCGCCCTGGCCCCGGCGGACGTCGCCCGATTCACCGGTACGGAGGCCGTTTTCATCTCGCCCGTTACGATTGCAGAGCTCAAGTTCGGGGCCGATAACGCATTGGACCCCAACATCCGCCAGAAGCGCCAAGCGGCCCTTCACCGGCTGAAACGAAAGCCCATCCTACGCATCGATGAAACCACCGGTGAAATCTTTGGAAGCCTGGCCGCCCAGATGCGGGCACTGGGACTCCAGCATCGACACCGGGTGCAGGATCTGTGGATCGCCAGTCAGGCGATACAGCACAGTTTAACCGTACTCACCGGTAATGAAAAGGATTTCGTCGATATTCCCGGATTATCTCTCAGCATAGTCAATAAAAAATAGGGCAGCGATTTTCTCAGGAGGCATGGTATTCGGCGTATGCCAAATAAATTCAATAAAAGGGGGGTGTTAAAAATGAAATTGATCAGATTAGGTTCGATTGCCGTGGGTTTGATCATCCTGGTTTGCTGTGGCTGCTCGGACAAGACAATATTATCCGGCGGCACCTACAAGCTGTCACATATAAGTATCGTCCAGGATGAATGCCATATGAAGGACTATTTCGTTGAGGGTCACGAAATCAAAGTGACCTTGAAGGACAAATTTATCACGATCGATTGGGATGAGGATGCAACACCGCTCACAGGAACCATCGCCGGCAAAGACTTCATTGTCTCGTCATCGAAGGACGAGGACGTGATTCCCGATACAGACTGCCAGGACAAATGGCGAAAGAAGATAACCGGAACCCTGGTTGGAAAAGACGGATTGACCGGCACCTATGAATTCAGTGATACTACGGTAAGGGGTAAGGACTGTAATGACGAAAACAAAATAGGCTTCACGCCGCCAAGCTGCAAAACGACCATGACCTTTACTGCGACGAATACTGCGACGAAGAAATAGGAAAGGGCGTCCCCCCGCCGGGTCGGAGCGATGAGGTTGCGAGAGCATATAGAGGTTGGGAATGAATTTTAGTGTGGGACTTTCATATATTGCCGCCATGGTGGCGGCAGGCGTTGCTGTCTTGGCGCTATACCGGGATCCGCGCTCTTTTGTCCATCGTATCTTTGCGATCGGTATGGGGTTTTTTGCCATTGAAGCTGCGCTTGTCGGCTTCTCTTTTCAGTCGCCCTCCCTGGAGGCATTTATGGGCCGGCAGCAGATCAGGCTGATCGTGGCTTCCTTTTTGCCCGTCCTCTGGCTGTTTTTCAGCCTGAGTTTTGCCCGGTCAAATTATGCCGAATTCCTTTCAAAATGGAAATGGAGCTTGATCCTTTTCTTCATTGCGCCGCTTGCGATGGTCACGATGTTTCGCGGCGTTTTCTATGCGGGGATTCCTCTCATGAGTGCGGCGGGTTTCCTGCTGACCCCGATCGGATGGTCCGGTTATTTCTGGTATCTCTTCTGGATTGTCTGTTCCATACTGATTCTCATGAACCTGGAACGGACCCTCCGCCACTCCACGGGCCACAAGCGCTGGCAGATTAAATTCATGATTTTAGGTATCGGCAGCATCTTCGGGATCCATATTTTCACAGACAGCCAGGTCATCCTTTTTAGAGTGCTGAATACCAGTCTGGATATCGTGAATATCGGCGCTCTGCTGGTGGGGACGATCCTCGTCAGCCGCTCCCTGTTCCGGGGGAGTGCCTTGTCGGTGGGGCTCCATTTGTCTCATCAGTTCCTGTACAGTTCTTTTACTATAGTGGCTGTGGGTGTTTATTTCATCATTGTGGGCCTTGTCGCCTGGTTTTCTCTCCGGTTCGGCGGTGTTTATAATATCCAGTTGGCCATTTTCCTTGTTTTTGTTGCCGTGGTGGGGCTGGCCACCTTCCTTCTCTCCGATCGTTTGCGATTGGCCCGGAAACGATTCATTAGCCGTCATCTCAAGCGCCCCATGTACAATTATCAGAATATCTGGGAGGATTTTACCGCCAGAACGGCTACCATTACCGGGACGGAGAATCTGTGCAATGCTGTCGTCAAGATGGTGTCCGAAACCCTGGAGATTCTTTCCGTCAGCATCTGGCTTGTGGACGAAAAAAGAGAGCAGTTGACCTTTGGGGGATCGACGGTCTTTACCCCGGAACAGGCCATGCAATTAAAGTTCTATGGCTACCAGGGGGCGGATCTGATCCGGGCCATGTCCGATCAGGCCATGCCGGTGGATCTCGAAGGAAAGNNGGGATCATGACCCTGAGTGAAAAGATCTTTTACGAGCCCCTGACCTTTGAGGATTCCGATCTTCTGAAGACCATTGCCGATCAGGCAGCGGCCAGCCTGCTGAGTATCAGGCTTTCGGAATACCTCCGGCAGGTGAAGGAGCTGGAAGCCTTTCAGACCATGTCGGCCTTTTTCATGCATGATTTGAAGAATCTGGCCTCGAAGTTATCCCTCGTTACGCAGAACCTCCCGGTTCATCTGGATAATCCGGAATTCCGCAACGATGCCCTGAAGACCATTTCCCAGAGTGTTGCCAAGATTAACACCATGTCCGGCCGTCTGTCCCTGCTGAGTCAGAAGCTGGAACTGAATCCCCTGGCGGCGGATTTGAATGAGCTTGTGAAGTCAACCCTTGAAGACATGCATTCCTACATCAAGGGAACGGTTTCACTCGATCTCAGNNTTCATAGAACTTTCGTTTTCCGACAACGGCTGCGGAATGTCGAAAGAGTTCGTTGAGAAGCACCTCTTTCGCCCCTTCCAGACAACCAAGAAGCAAGGCATGGGCATAGGCCTTTATCACTGCAAGACGATTGTGGAGGCTCACGGCGGCAGGATCGAGGTGGATAGCGAAGAGGGGAAAGGGACGACGTTCAGAGTGCTCTTGCCGGTGAGATAAGGGTCAAG
>PMBI01000040.1:0-12223 GCA_003153775.1 Syntrophaceae bacterium
TTGATGATTATTAACAATTCTAAGGCACAAAGCCGCCGTTGTCAAACCTATAATATCAGGGGAGCGTTAAGTGCAGAACCTGGCCTCCTTTACCCAGGTTGCCGAGAGATTTTCCTTGAAATGTGATGTCTATACCGCCTGCGTTGCCCACAACAACAATAAAGTGCGACGCTTCTCTCTCTATCTTTTCACCGGGTTGCAGTAAAATTTCATATGGTTGATTATTATCTGCAGTGATTCTTAACCACGTCATCTCTCTGGCCTCCATGGTTATTTTATGTGTTTCGGCCGTGTCGCCCCGGGTTTTATTGGTTTCCTCATATGCAGTGACCTGCTTCACCCTCTCCTTCTCTTGAGTTTCGCGGGGGGCTGGTTGCGTCTGCGCAAGTGGGATTGGTTGGGCTTCTCCTTCTTGCGTCTTTGCAACCACGTTTGTCTGATCGAGAACTTCACTCTTAGGGACTTTTCCAATATCATCGGTCGTTTTTAAACCGGCTGATTTGTGTTCTTGTTCGGGAATTTGATTTTTCACGACGTCGATTGCCGTTTCATACGTAGATAACGAGAAAGTGACAAAACCAACTATAATAATAATCAATGCTGCCCATACGAAGGTCTTGTAAAACAGCCTGGCAGACTTAGGGATTTCTTTGACTTTTACATCCCGGTGAGTCGGATTGAGTGTTTCTAAGTATTTCTCATAACGGACGAGAATTACGTTGCTGTCGATACCCAGAGCCTTTGCATATATTTTTATGAATGACTTGGTAAAAACCGGCGGCGGCAGCAGGTGGAATTCTCCATTCTCAATTGCCGCAAGAGTCGCAACGCTGATCCGGGTGCGTTCGAATATGTCTCTTAATGTGAACCCTTTGGATTCTCTGATCGATTTGAGATCGTGTTCTGTAATACCGAAACCCTGGTACGGTTTTGGGGAAGGCCCTGTATTTTTTGTCGTATCAACCATGTTTAATATCCCGGTCAGGTGCGATAGTAAGAGAAAGGGCTTGAAAGCCTGACATTAAGCAGATCATACCGAAAACGTAATTAGCATCATTTTCAGAGTCACGCAACAGAAAGATGCAGCTTTCAAAAAATCGGAAAGCTTGGTATATGTTGCCACATTCCTGCGTTTAAGATCTGAGTGCATTCTTGCAATACTTACTCCTGACGGAGCCGGGCCGAATGCGAATTTGAAGTAGTCCACAGAATTAAAATATCCCTTGATAGGAATTGTTGGTTTATGGATGATTGTATCGACTTTATAATGGTGGTAGCAAGAGAAGCAGGAATATTCTTAAGAGAAAGGCTCAATGACATACACATAATAAACTATAAAGGGGAAATAAACATTGTCACGGAAGAGGATCGGCTTTCCGAAGGGATGATTACTTCCAGAATTCGCAAGAGGTATCCCGACCACGACATCCTCGCCGAAGAGTCGGCGCGAACGACGCGAGGTTCGAAATACCGATGGATAATCGATCCTCTCGATGGGACGACGAATTATGCCCATGGGTATCCGGTTTTCTGCGTATCCATTGCCTTTGAAAAAGACGATGAAATCCATGCGGGTGTTATTTACAATCCCATGTTGGACGAAATGTTTGTAGCGGAAAAAGGGAAGGGTGCTTTTCTGAATGGTCGGAAAATCACCGTATCGAATACGGCTGATCTTTCCAGGAGTCTGCTGGCCACTGGTTTCCCTTATGACATAAGGTCTGACAGAAACAATAATATCAATTACTTTAACGGGATGGCGAAAAGCGCCCAGGCTATTCGCCGGGCCGGATCTGCTGCTCTTGATATGGCCTATATTGCGGCCGGCCGTTTTGACGGTTTTTGGGAACTGAAACTCATGCCGTGGGATACTGCTGCCGGATGGCTCATGATTTGTGAATCGGGAGGTGTCGTTACGGATATCTTCGGCGGCGCATTTCACCTTGAGGCTCCACACGTCCTGGCCACAAATGGGAAGATACACCGCAACATGGTTGAGCTGCTTATGAAAATTGACGGTGAGACCGTCTCTTGAATGAACCCTCGCAGAGATTTACCTGCCTCAGATGCGATGATCAAGCGATTTTAGTGACTGTAAATCGCGGCAGGAGCAAACTCTGCCGGCAGCTGACAATGTGAACATCGTCTATTTTTCCTTCACGGAAAGAAATGGCTATTATATTATTTCTACAAACTTCTCTAACGAGCCAAACCCTCTCTCATGATTCTTATATATCCACCTGTTGTTAAACCTTGTGAGCCGCCGGCAGGACTGGCGAAACTGGCAGGCGTCATGTATGCCCATGACATCCGCTGCAAAGTAATTGATGCCAATTTGGAGGGTATCTCAAGCCTCCTCCCGGAAAGAGAACCGGGAGGGTATCGCCTCGGGAAGCGGATGACTGGCGGGAACAAGGGCGTGATTCCTAAAAATCTATTGAATACCTGGACGTACCGTTCCTTCCGCGACTTGGGAACCAATATTACCGCTTTAAGCTCTTGGGAGACCTATAAGAATGTTGATCGGTATAAACGGGCGGTAGCAGACATCAACAGGGTTCTAGAGGTGGCGGCGTCGGAGAGCGGCGTGCATCTGGGTCTCGCTAATTATCTTGATCGGAATCTCTCTCCGGTCAGAAGTGCGGATTTGATAAGAGCTTCCGAAACACCCGAACAGAATCCCTTCTACGGATATTTCAAGAAGCGTCTTGCGGAAGCGTTGGAGCAGGAATGCCCTGCCCATGTGGGATTTTCATTAAACTATCTCAGCCAGGCGCTGTGCACCTTTGCCATGATCGGCTTCTTGAAACGGGAGTGGCCCGGCATCAGGGTAATCTTGGGCGGCGGGCTGGTCACATCGTGGATGCGGCGAGATGGATGGTCGAATCCATTTGGCGGCCTCGTTGACAATCTGGTGGCAGGGCCGGGAGAGGCCGCGCTTCTTTCGATTCACGGTGCTGCCTACAGGCAGGGACATTATGCTCCCGATTATGATGTATTATCCATGAACGACTATCTGGCACCGGGTCCTGTCTTGCCTTACAGTGCATCGAGCGGCTGCTACTGGAGCCGCTGTTCGTTCTGTCCTGAAAGGGCGGAGGGAAATCCGTATGCACCCACGCCCGTGGAGCAGGTACTTGAGGATATCAGCAGCCTTACCGAAAAAACAAAACCCAGCCTCGTCCATCTTTTGGACAATGCAGTTAGTCCGGCGCTTCTGAAGGGTATGGCGGGATCATCTTTGAGACTTCCATGGTACGGATTTGTCAGAGTATCCTCGCAACTGACGGACCTCGATTTCTGCCGCGCGCTGAAACGATCTGGTTGCGTCATGTTGCAGCTCGGACTGGAATCAGGGGATCAGGATGTCCTGGACAACATGCAAAAGGGTTTTGATCTCATGACAGCTTCCGCCGCCTTGAAGACGCTGAAGAAGGCAGGCATAGCAACCTACGTCTACCTGATTTTTGGAACTCCGTGGGAAACAGTTGCCGAGGCGCGTGAGACCCTTGATTTTGCAGTCCGGCACAGTAGAGAGATCGATTTTCTCAATCTTGCGATCTTCAACCTGCCGGTCAATAGTCCGGAAGCCCGGGAGCTCAAAGTCAGTGATTTTTATGAAGGTGACCTGTCGCTTTACAGGAGTTTTTTTCATCCGAGAGGGTGGGAAAGAAGTCTTGTGAGGCAATTCCTTGACAGGGAATTTAAGAAACACCTTGCCATTGCGCCCATACTGAGGAAATCGCCCCCCATATTTACCTCCAATCATGCCCCCTTTTTTATCATGAATGCTTGCTAAATATTTGTTCTGTGAAGACCTTTGTCTTTGCCTCAGAGCTCCAAATATTATATTGATTTATCTGAAGCTGTTAATTAAGATTCAGGCAATTAGTTGGAATTAAAGGCACAAAAATTGCAATGTTTTCATAAGATAGGAAAAGCCAGGCAGTGGAAAATGAGCGGTTCATGATTCGTTTTCCTCTATGAGGAAAAGCTAATGGAAAAAATTTCTATTGTTAGAAGGCGAAGAAGCGAGGCCATTGAGACCCGGGGGCAGCAGCAACCTGAGCTCGGTTCACAAATGCTATACGGGCAGGAATTGATCGAGATTGCCTCCACGGCGCTCAATCAAAGTCCGAGGTGCGAGAGGGAAGAGCCGCACGGTCTCGAAGAACCGGACAAAGAAACTGATGAAGCGATTTCCGTTAATCTGACTCCCGAGCAGTATGATCTCGTCAAGTCCAACCGGTATGTAAAATATTTCCTGAACGGAGACTCAACCGGCGTGTCTTTAGATATACAAAGGCACACAGAAGGGCAGATCATTTTCAATTTCCAATTCAAGAAGGTAGATATTGTGAGAATGCTCAAGGCGAAACATGTCTGTCAAATGCTGCAGATCAGTAACAGCCTGCTCATGAACCTGGTCAGGTCAAAGAAGATCAGAAGCTTCAAGGTCGGCAGGCTCAGACGCTTCCTATTGCAGGATGTCCTTGATTATCTCTCAAGGAGTGAAGAGCTTACAGAAAGCTCAGATTTATAGAACTTTAGTAGTTTCGAGTGTTTCATTCAGCCATCGAGGAGGTTATGAATCTATGTATTACGAGTACTGGGGTCTGCAAAAACCGCCTTTTGACAACGTCCCTGACCCGACGATGTACTCAGATTCTCATTCTTCAATGGAGAACGCCATAGCAGAGACTCTCTTTGCCATTGATGAAGGGAATGAATGCATTGCGGTAATAGTGGGTGACGTCGGTCTGGGTAAAACCTTGTCACTGCGGATTATTATTGATTCTCTCGATCATGAAAAATATAAAATCGCACTGGTGACAAATCCCGATATGTCCTTCATTGAGCTGTTGAAGGAAATTATTGGCCAGCTTGCCGGCAGTAAGTGTGAAGAAAGAAGAAAGATTGATCTCCTCGAAAAATTCAACAAGATATTGTTTGACACTATAGATTCAGGCAAAAAGGTTTTGATATTTATCGATGAGGCAAATGCAATATCGCCCACCAATTTGGAAAGCCTGAGATTACTCACGAATATGCAGGATGATCAGAAGAATTTATTTACTATCGTCCTTGCAGGACAGTTGGAACTGGCCCGAAGATTGGAACACCCGAAACGCGCCAACCTTTTGCAACGCATAGGGACGTTGAGCAGGATTGATAAAATAGAGTCCGAGGGTCTCTTGAAGGGTTACGTGGAAACCCGGCTGAAGCTCGCAGGAGGAGCAAGGCAGATTTTTGCTGATGATGCATATGGTTTCTTGTGGGAGTATTCTGAACACGGCGTACCCCGTCTGATAAACAAGATGTGCAAATTATCGCTGAAGGCGGGGGAGACAAATGAGTTCATGCAGGTTTCCGGGGAGGTTGTTCGTCAGATCGGCGAGCGCTTCCGGCACTTGACGGGGCCTGCCATCCCGAAGAGGAAGCCGCGAAAGCGGTCTGACGGTGAGGTTGTCGCACAAGCAGCAGAGAAAGAAGCGGTACAGGCTTCCGATGATCACGGGGCTCTTTCCGTTGAGGCCTTCAAGGAGCGACGCCGTACCAAAGATGCCGAAGGGTCGCAAGAAAAGGAGATCATTGCAGAGAAGGAAAGGACTGTGGATGTGCCTGCGCCCTCTCTCGAAGAGCGTACGCTCAAAAACGACATTTCCGTAGAGGTGGAGGTAGGCGGTTTGAAGTTTGCGGTGAATATTCCCCACCACATTTTCAAACAAGCTCAATCGTCCACGCATGAGCATCGGATGAAGATAGCCGGCACTCTGGCGGCGCAGATCATGAAAAAGCATGAAGAGCTCGTAGCTGCACCGTCAGTTGATCCTATTTCCATGTGGAGTGAGCTGCGTGAGCTTATCGCGGGCAAACTGAAATGAGAGGCCGGCATAAATCCTTACGGTCTCTTTATCAAAGATTTTACGTTGTAAGCTCGTGGAGAAGGTGCTCTGCCCTTGTCTTTTGCGGATTTATAGAAAGGACAAAGTGAAGCCTCCGGATTAGTTCTTCCTTCTTTCCGCTGTCCGGACTTGTACGGTAATCCTCATACTGGATCTGAGCGAGATTAATGTTAGCTTCTTCTTGATAGGGGTTTAACGCAAGAGATTTCTGGTAAGCCGTAATTGCTTCTTCAGGTTGGCCCGTGATTTCAAAAATAGACCCCAAATTATTCCATGCCTCGGGGTTCTTTTTATCTATCGCCAGGACATTCTTAAAGAATCCAATACCCTTATTATAGTCGCCTAACTGGACATACAGGGTCCCCAGGTTAAAGAGGACTTTGACATGGGAGGGATCCCTTTCGAGGACGCCTTGATATTCTTGTATTGCTTCATCGAACATATCGTGGCGGTCATACAGAAGGGCTAAAAAGAACCGCGGTGTCACGGCATCGGGGTCGGCTTCAATGGCTTTTTTATACTGTTCTACGGCTCCGTGATAATCTCCTTCCAATTCGAAGACGTGGCCTATATTAAACATCGCTTCAATATTGCCCGGGCTGAGTATCAGCGCCCGTTCATACATCTGCCGCGCACGTCCCAACCTTCCCATTCTCTCGTAGACATAGCCGAGGTTGTTGTAAGCTTCGGGATTATTGGGTTCGAGTTTAGCCACCCTCTCTAAGCATATCAGGGCCCAGTCGTAATCTTCTCTCTGGAGGTAAATGAATCCGAGGTTAACATAGGCATCCGTAAACCTTGGCTCAAGAATGATACTCTTTTTGTATGCTTCTATTGCCTTATCGGATTGTGGATCAAGAAGGTCATATCTGCATCCCTCCATGAACCATTCCCTGGCTGGATTCTGTTCATCCATCAGCACGCGCTCCTGCTTCTGCAGTAAGTCTTAAATAAAAGATGTCAAAGTTACCTATCAACTTCAATCAATTCCCGTCAAGGTTAATAGTCGGCACATTTGTTTAATTTCTTAAGTGCCCATTTTTCAGGACGTCACTTTGCTATTTCCTTTTCCGTCAAATAACAAGCCGGATCGGAAGCCCATATGTCTCCTGTGAGCGCTTCCGCCCGAGCCCGGAAATTTCCACCGCAAATATCGAGCCAACGGCAATCGGCGCATCTTCCTCTTACGTATTTCTTTCTCTCTTTAAGCCTGAACATCAGCTCGTTTGACGTATCCATCCATATCTCGCTGAAGGGACGTTCTCTGACGTTGCCAAACGAGACACCCCGCCAGAACTGATCGGCATGCACCTCGCCGTCCCAGCTCACGCAGCCTATGCCGCTGCCGGAACTGTTACCTTCGTTCACCATAAGGAGTGCAATAGCTTCCTTTGCTCGTTCGGGATCATCTTCGAGAAGGCGCATGTAGACATAGGGTCCGTCGGCATGGTTGTCTACTGTTAGTATCTCTTTGGGCTTTCCCCGGTCGAAGAGGTCCGTGGTCCTTTCCATGATAAGGTCCAGGACCCGCCTTTTTTCATCCTGGGATAGGTCTTCTTTGACCAGCTTCGAACCGCGGCCGGAATAGACTAAGTGATAAAAACATGCACGGGGTATGTTCTCCTTCTCCATGAGTTCGAAGAGGGCAGGAATATCTCCAATATTTTTCCTGTTCATCGTGACACGCATTCCCACTTTGATTCCTTCATCCCTGCAGATTCTGATCCCTCTCAGGGTCATATCAAAAGCTCCTTTTACGCCCCGAAAGGTATCGTGCGTCTTCTTCATCCCGTCCACACTTACGCCGATGTAGGAAACGCCGACTTTCTTGAATGTGTATGCGAGTTCTCTTGTAAGGAGGGTCCCGTTGGTCGATAAGACAACCCTCAAACCCCTGTCTACGGCGAACTCGGCCAGTTCAGGGAGGTCCTCTCTTATCATGGGCTCACCGCCGGAAAAAAGGAGGACCGGTGATCCGAAAGAGGCAAGATCGGATATCAGCTTCTTCCCCTCGTCTGTGGTCAGTTCATTGCTGTATGTGATATTCTGTGAGCTTGAGTAGCAGTGTATGCAATTGAGATTGCACCTTCTGGTCATGTTCCAGACGACCACAGGCCGTTTATGCTTCTCATCGCCGTAGCGAAGCGAATCCATAGTTTCCGCTTTGCCACAGCATAGTCTTGATATGCTTATCATAAATTTGTCTCAGAGCCTAAGTTCATACCCGGCCGGAAACGGATCTCTAACCTTTTGTTGAGGGCAATTCAGGAGGTTAAATGCTATTCCGAGAGGATAGATCGTTCCGCAGCTGTTTATATCTGCCTGTCATTTTAGTCTATCGTCCGAACGGTTGCAAGTTTTTATAACTTGGTGCTCTACAGCATGGTTTCAAGGGCAAAGACTGCTGCGCCGGGGGTGTGCTGACGGTCATCAACTTGACGATGATAGGGGAAGATCAAAATAAATTCATATATGGACGTTTAACTCTCGTCTCTCCAGGCGTCTTTCCGAGAAAAAAACCTGATCATTCAGTAGTTCCCAGGCGCGTTCCTTACTGAAATCGGAAACGTGTCCATCCTCGATGGCTACGACGCCCTGGTCCCTGAGGTCCCATAAGACCTGTTGAATCTCAACAGGCTCTTTCCTCGTATACATGGCGAGCTCGTGAAGCGGATCGCCGTCGCCCGGCATGGGCCAGTTCATGAGAAAATATAGGACGGTAATCAATCTCGTCCAGGCTTGGGTAAGTTCGCCCAGGGCGTTGCCAGTTTCCCTGATTCTGATCGAGAATTCTTTGAGCATAAAAAGAGACACATCGCCGCTTTCCCGGAGCAGGCTGCGAAAAGTGTCGCTGTCAATTACGGCCACGTTGCTGTCCTCAGTCGCTTGTACGGAAGCGGTACGAGGCGCTTCGATCAGAGCCGCCATTTCGCCGAAGTACTCTCCCGGCCCCATTTCGGCAAGGACCTTCTTTATCTGGCCGGCAGTCTTCTCCACACGCATGTTACCCATGAGGATGTAATACATTTCCTGCCCGGTGTCTCCCTGTCTGAAAACATAAGCGTCTTTGGGATACATGCGACCGAATTTTCTGAACAGGCGTTCCTCGATTTTCATGATTTTTTTCCTGGGTTTTAGGAAGGCCTTTTCAAGGAGGATCAGATTTCTTCTCTGGTAAGAAGAAATAAGCTCCGCACAGAACAGAAGGATTAACGCCACGTAAAAAACCCACAGCACAAGAATGACAACTGTTTCAAGAGAACCAAATATTACATTGTATTTCTTATCACCGGACACATACCAGGCAAAAAAATATTTGGCAATCTCCATTAGAGCTGAAAAGATTGCAGCGCCTGTAAGTGCGCTGCGCCAGCTTACTTTCCCCGTGGGGATTATTTTGTAGACAACTGTAAAGAATGCAACCGTCAGCATGTAAGGCAGGACATAGCTGAACAGCGCCCCATGCAGGAAGGGAATGATCATAAACTCATTGCTGAAAAGAGGAGGTTGTTTCACAATTGTTGTGGAAATATATGTAATCCCCACGCTGGCGATGCCTACAGCCCACCCCATGGGAATCATGCCAATGGCAAGGAGGTTTGATGCGAAGTAATTTCGGCGGCCCCGCGAGCGGAAAATTATGTTCATGGCTGTTTCAATAGCGCTGAAGATCATGGCGGAAGACCATATCAGACTTATGATCCCGACCCAGCCTAAGAGTTGTTTCTTTTGCTCCATAGGTCCCAGTTGGGATAGCAGGGATTCCGAGACGTAAGGATGAAAACCCCTGATTTTTTCAATTAGCTCATTCTGAATATTCGGATGCGAGCTGAAAATGTAGCTTGCTATCAGCAGGGTTAAAATGAAAAGGGGAACAAAAGAGAGCATCGCATACAGTGAGATAGCCGCGGCCTGATTGGTATTGCCGTTGGCCGAGAAATTCTTTATCCCGTCACTGAGTATATCCCATGCTGTGGCAAGGACGAGATGGGGCCGTTCCATCTTGCGTTTCAGTTTCTCATATGTTTGTTTAGCTGTGCCGGTCATGGGCTTATGCTTTTTTGAAGAAGCCGCATAAAGAATGCATTTGGGTTTTTTCTTGATGGAAACTGGCGCGCAAGCGAATAGAACTATAGGGGAGAGGCATGGGTGTGTCAAGTTCAAAAGAGCGCAGAATTTCGTTGAAAAGGTCTTTTGTATCCTGTAATCTTTTCGCCATGAGGAATTTAGCGCATTTTAGTTTGCTGATTATCATAACCGCTCATATAGCCTTGGGAGGCTGTAGTCAGAAAGATGAGGGAGTCACCGCCAGGAATCTGACCGATTCCGGACCTGCCTATGGGGATATCATGGTTGAGGGCTCCATTGGTGACGCCAGCAACCTGATTCCCATCCTTTCTTCAGACAGCACTTCTCATGAGATTTCCGGACTGGTCTTTAATGGTCTCGTCAAATATGACAAAGACGTAAATATTGTGGGCGACCTCGCTGAATCATGGGAGGTGTCCAAGGACGGGCTCGTCATTACGTTCCACCTGAGGAAGGGTGTTAAATGGCATGACGGTCATCCTCTTACCGCCCGCGATGTCTTGTATACATATCAGGTTACGATTGACCCCAAGACGCCCACTGCCTATTCCGGTGACTTTCTCAAGGTTAAGAAGGCGGAAGTCCTCGACGATCATACCTTCCGGGTTACTTATGACAAGCCCTTCGCCCCCGCGCTCATGAGCTGGGGGACAACCGTTCTGCCGCAACATCTCATGGAAGGCAGAGACATCACAACGTCTCCTCTGGCGCGTCATCCCATAGGAACAGGACCGTACATATTCAAGGAGTGGGTGCCGGGCCAGAAGATCGTCCTCATCTCCAACCCGGATTATTTCGAGGGCAGGCCGTATATCGATGGTTACATTATGCGGATCATACCGGATACTGCCACCATGTTTCTCGAACTTCGTGCAAACGGCATTGACAGGATGAACCTGACGCCCCTCCAGTACACGAGGCAGACAGAGAACAATCTCTTCCGGAAGAATTTCAATAAGTACAGGTATCTCTCCTTTTCCTACACCTACCTGGGCTACAATCTGAAAAATCCGCTCTTCGCCGACAAGCGGGTGCGGCAGGCCATAGCATATGCCATCAATAAAGACGAGATCATCGAGGGCGTCTTGCTGGGCCTGGGAAAAGTTGCCACAGGTCCTTACAAGCCGGGCACCTGGGTTTATAACTCCAATGTAAAGACGTATCCATACGACCCGAAAAAGGCCAAGGAGCTTCTCGCGGCTGCCGGATGGAAAGATACAGATGGCGACGGTATACTGGATAAAGACGGACAACCTTTTGTTTTCGAAATCATCACGAATCAGGGGAACGAGATCCGGGCAAAATGTGCGGAGATTGTTCAGAGGCGTCTTTCTGAGATAGGCATCAAGGTCAAGATCAGGGTCTTGGAGTGGGCTGCCTTTGTCAATGACTTCATCAATAAGAGACGCTTTGACGCAACAATCCTGGGCTGGACTATACCTCTCGATCCCGACATATACGATGTCTGGCATTCGAGCAAAACCGGGCCACAGGAGCTGAACTTTATATCATACAAGAACGAAGAGGTGGACAGGCTCATAGAAAAGGGAAGGGACACCTTTGACCAGAAGGAAAGGAAAAAATACTATGACAGGATACAGGAGATATTGGCGGAAGACCAGCCGTACACGTTTCTGTATGTGCCCGACGCCCTGCCGATTATCCATGCCCGCTTTCATGGCATCGAACCAGCGCCTCTCGGAATCGGATACAATTTTATCAAGTGGTATGTTCCCAAAGAAGAACAGAAACTGGTTATGACGAGATAATGGACGGTATATGATTCGATCAATCGCGTCGATTGAATCACATCCGCAAGCAATTATCTTTTAGAGATAAGCTAATCTCTCCCCGGAGATGTCGTATGACAGATGGCCACTCTTAGAAATCGTAATTTATCTATCTTTACTGATGCCGCGGTCATGATTGCCTATCATCAAACTCTCAGGCCAATAGATTTTACTTTCAGTTAAGAATGGGTTATAAATTAGGTCTATGGAACAGCGCGAAAAAATGTCCGTCGAAGGTCAGGAGCTTAAAGATCATATCATAGAGTTCTGTGAGGTTCAGGGAGCAGACCTTGTTGGTTTTGCATCTGTGGAGCGTTGGGATGATGCCGGGGAGGTGCCGCCTGATTTCCGTCCCCGTGCCCTCTGGCCAGCGGCCCGCACCGTTATCGTGATCGGCCTGGAAATGCCCCTTCCCATCGTGGAGACGACACCCTCCGT
>PMBI01000040.1:12343-14146 GCA_003153775.1 Syntrophaceae bacterium
GTCTTTACGGCAGCCGTCATACCGCCGGACCCGCTCGCGGAGAAGGAACTCTGCATCAAGTGTGGATTATGCTGCCGTTGCTGTCCTAAGAAGGCGCTCATAATGCGCGATGACAGCATAGCCGGTGATTGCAATAAAATGGCCTGTCTGGAGATGGCCGAGGATCTGACCAAGAGAGGCTGCTACCCCTGCGGTATCTGCACCAAGGTATGCCCCATAGGCAAGGACCGGATGCTCTACAAAGAGGAGGGAATCCAAAAGAAATACCTCAAGGAGGCGAGAGCCCTTGCTGCAAACCCCGATGATCCCAAATACAAGTCCTGGACGCACGTGCGGAAATATGGTCTTACGAAGCAGAAGGCCGCTCCGGTCTCCGGAACAAGAGAAAACGGGAAGAAAGAGGAAGCGTGAAGATGGCAGTCACAAATCTGGAACAATTCTCTGAATGCTTTAATGACCTTCTTAAGGGCAAGCCGGACATATCAACCATCATAAGAACAGGCCGGTCGTTTGTGGGCGAGCTTGTGAGCCGGAAGGAGTGGATCGGCGACATCCTTGAGAGGGTTCTTTTCGATAAGGAGTTTTCCGAAAACCAGAAGCCCGGCATCTGGCCCAACGAGATCACCCTGCACAGAAGCCCCGACCGCTCTTTCCTTGTACTGGGCTATATTTGGGACCCGGGTCTCACTGACGCCGTTCACGATCACGGATCATGGGGAATCATCGGAAGCTTCCTTCGGCCCATCGGAGAACGCAAGTACATCCGCCTCGATGACGGGAAAAAAGAAGGGTACGCAGAGTTGGAGGAGGTTTCTTCAATTGTGCTTCAGCCGGGTGAGACGACATATGTGCTGCCGCTCAATAAAGGGATTCACCGAATGGAAAACTTCGGGCGCGATACGGCCATCACCATAAATGTGTACGGACCGAACGTCCGTAAAGGATATGTCCAGTTCTTCTACCCGAAAATGAATTCAGTAAACAGGGTCTATCCTCCGAAGACTCTCAGGGAGGCGCTGGCCGTGCGCGCCCTCGGGAGTGTGGCGGCGCCCTGGAGCGAGGATCTGCTGAGACGCGTGCTCGCGAGCGCACTTCCCGATTACATTAAGAAAGAGGGCGAGATTTCGCTCGCGAAGTTGAAGACATGATGCTTCAAACACCGCGGCGGCGATGACATCATTTCGAAATATTCGGCATGCTGCTGTAACATCAGACAGCTTTAGCGCTTGAAATCGCGGACACTCTGATGTAGAAAGAACTCATCAACAGAAACTGAAAGGAGCTTGACGATGAAAAGATATTTCCCGCTGATTGGCGTATTGTGCCTGTTAGTAGCCCTCTCCGCATGCGGCCATCAGAGCGTAAAGCAAGGGGCGATGATCGATGCGGCAAAGGTGAAAAACAGTGTTATCGACGGCAAGACGACAAAGTCCGACGTGGTGCTGGAATTCGGTCCGCCCACTAAGACCATGGAAAATGAGAAGATGTTTTTCTATACGTGGTCTGAGACAAGCAAGTCCACCATACCTTTATACGGCGGGACATCCACCATTACCAACAACCTCATTATCCTCTTTGATGACAATGGCGTCGTGAAGAACCACAAGATTACTAAGACCTCTGCGGAGTCAAAAACGGGTTTCGGCGAACAGAAAGACAAGTAGGCTGTGTTCGGTTGAGACAGGCTGGCAGCAAAGAATAATAGAGATAAAAGCCGAATATTATTATGATCAAGGCGTGATACGATCCTGCCTTGTCTTGTATAGTCGTGCCTATTCAAGGTTACAGGTTCGTTTTCTTGGT
>PMBI01000009.1 GCA_003153775.1 Syntrophaceae bacterium
GCATGAGCGCCACGGGCAATTGCTATGATAACGCTGTAATGGAATCGTTTTTTCATACCCTCAAAACGGAAGACGTTTATTTTGAAAGATACCGGACCCGGGCAGAAGCCCGGCAGAGCATCTTCGAGTATATTGAAGTCTTTTATAATCGTATCAGGAGGCATTCATCCTTAGGGTATCTCTCGCCTCTTGAATTTAATGTCCGAATGTCGGATAAAGCAGCTTAACTGTGTGTCCGCTTTTTCGGGGGAACATCATTATTCCTTTTGCATACCTAATTTCAGATAAATCATTCGTATATCTAAAATCAGTTGCCCACAAACATTGACTGTCCAATATACCCATCAATCCTTTTACATTCGTATAATGATATAAAATTTTATCTTCCACTTCTCCACTTACGGAATTTAACATTTTAGCACCTTTAAATTTTTTCTACCTTTGATTCATCAAACTTAATCACCTTTCCAGTATCTTCATATATACTTCTCAAATCATCCGATTCCATAACAAAGTATTGTTCAAATGCTTTATCCCCACCATACAGGCTCAATATTTTTCACCGAGTTCTTGATTGGAATATAGAAGACAAGTAAATTAATGATTGCTTGCTCTTCACATTGATGGATGGATAGTCGTGAGATACGGTCAACTCGTTGTTAGGGCCTTCTTACAAAGATGAAATCCCCGCCTTCATCTCCCGCTTCGCTGATTGCCCCGTAGAGGGGGGTCTGATGGCTGGGGCTGTTGTTTATCACCGCCTCCCTGAGGCTCGCAAAAAGCTTCTGCGTGTCCATGTATGGCTCTTTGTTATCCTTGAGCCTCTTGATAAGATACTCGAGAAACACACTGCGATCCGGAACGGTCTTCATGGCACCGCTGGTAATGGCTTTTCTGCTGGGCAGTTCATAAATCTTTTCCATGGAGACCTTTTGCTTGTAGAAGGCCTCCCTCGTCTTGAAAATCCCTCCGCTGAAACAGGAATCGGCAACAAGGAGCACGTGCTTTGCCTTTATTGCCTTTATGTAATCGCGGACGGTGCTGTTCGGAATCCAGTCTGCGGGATCGTTAATGCCCGAAGCATCTCTCGGAAGCCAGAACCCCTGCTTCATATCGTCCAGCCAGTATCCGTGACCCGCATAGAAAATCAGCAGATTATCCCTTTCGGTCAGCTTGCTTCTTAAGGACTGCAAGGTCTTGTATATAGTCCTCCTGTCAGGATCCACAAGAGTGATAACATTCTCCCTATCAAACGTATATCGTGATACAAGAATGTCTCCCAACCCCTGCGCGTCGGAAATGGCAAAGTCCAGTTTGCCGATCTCCCCGCTGTCATAATCCTGTACCGCGATTAACAGCGCAAAATATTTTGCAGAAGCAAGTTCCGCATGAACCGGACCTTCCTCCGCCCTCGTCGCTGCTATGTGTCCGGCTTCGCGGTTCACGGCAAATTGTTTGGTTGACTTGTTCTCAAGTACATCGATAGCCATAACTGTAACGGTGTTCTGACCGACTTTCAGAGGAATGACCGTGGAAAAACGGCCTTGCTCGTCCAGCTCCGCATCCTGGCCATTGACCGAAACATCCATGATGCCCGCCTTGCTTTCGGCGATTCCTGTAACGGTAATGTTCATCCGCTTCGCAACAACCGACACGGCCCGTGTTGTATCCGGTGCTGTGATCGTGATCTTCGGAGGCGCAATCTCCGCTTTTGCCGAGGCGGTCTTGCTCACTTCGCGATTCACGGCGAATTGTGTCGTCGACTTGTTCTTGAATACATCGATGGCTGTTACGGTAATCTTGTTTTGACCGACCTTAAGAGGAACGGCTGAAGAAAAACGACCCTTCTCACCGAGCTCCGCCTGCTGGCCATTGACCAGAACATCCATGATACCCGCATTGCTCTCGGCTAATCCTGTAATGGTGATGTATGTCCTTTTCGCCGCAATAGACACGGTGCGTGAGATGTCCGGCGTAGTGATTGTAATCTTTGGTGATGTCTTTTCCAACACATCCGGCTTAGAAAGCTCAGGTGCTGTGCTTATGACTTTTCGGGATGTCTCTTCTGATTTAGCCGACTTTGCAGGTTCTATTGCTCTGGGAGGTGCTGTAGCTATACTGGCACTCTCTATTTGCTGAGGCTTTTCTTTGCGAGCAGGTGCTGAGGCAACCGCCGTCATGCCTTTATATCCCATGGTATTCCATTGCCGGAGTGAATATACCGCGTCGAGAAATAACCGCGCATCGTCTTCAGATTTCCAGTATAGTGAATAAAAAGGGTGACCAAAACGAACAGTAAAAATATTTCCCTCTTTTTCAATGTACGGGTTTAGGTCACCATATGCTTTGTAGACTGTTACCCACAGTCCTCTCGTATCTTTCGCCATATTTATACGGAAAAGATTCCCTTCATGGGTGACCCCGGCTACCGTAACACTTTTTTGCATCAGGGTAAGGGAAAGCTCAACGGCATCCCGTGCTTCCTTTTCCCCCATCTTGGGAGGTGAATCGGGATTAACGCGATAAACGACCGGAACGCATCCTGCTATGAGGATTGCAGCAAAAAGACAGACGAGAATCAATGAAATTTTCATTCTTGAGAAAAATGATATCCGGCAGGAACTACCAATGATGACGCAGAATTTAGGCTTCATTATTGAAATCACCTCCAGTGACTTAATAACAGCGCATTTTCGCGGCATTCAAGAGCGGAACTTGTTCTGCATACTTATACGATTACGGCATAATAAATGACAACCCCGTTGAAATCAAGGGAAATATGGCCAGTATAAATGCAAGAGAGGCCATCACGAAATTGTTTCGAGGTCATGAAAAACGGCGGCGCCAAGTTTCTCCTTTTTCGTGTCGAATATCCTTGTGCTCTTGCACCGCGCCTCTTTTGCTTCTTGTTGCCGTATTTTGAGTCGTCGGCAATGAATCAAGGACCAGGATCACCCATCAGGACAAAAGACGCCCAGAAGAGGGGATGGGCATAGCTGGCGATGATTTTACCTGTGGTCTGTTCCTGCAGATTCTCGCTATCGATCAGGTTCAACATGGATTTCCTCAGCGCCTGCGAGCGAGTTAATTTATTGTCGCTGACCTCGAGTTCGAAAAGCCTCGTGATCAACTTTTTGGCCGATGTTGTTTCCACGGGATACATAGTAGCCAGGATTGCCCGGCTGCCGGCATAGAAAAAGGCCTGACCGAGTCCCGAAAGGGCTTCCGCGCCGGCGCCGCTCGCTGCTCCCGTGTTGCACGCCGAAAGAACGATCCAGTCGGCATTCATCTTCAACTTCATGATTTCCGTCATCGTCAGCAACCCATCATCCTTATCTCCTGTGACAGAAGGCGAGGACAGTGCCAGCGCCGGCTGATCCAAACCATCAACGTCACCGGGAACCAGGGCATGAGTAGCAAAGGCAATGACCTTCCGGTCAGACAGGGTCATTGTCTTAATCCGGTGTTCGGAAGCTTGCTCCCGTAAAAAAACATCTTTGGCCAGATCGGCATTCAACACGCGGGCAATTGTTTTGATCTCCTCTGCCGTGTCAGGCAAACGGTTCAGGTTTTCAGTCTGAATCGAGGTGATCTTCTGATTATCAAGGGCCCCTTTTGCGGTGACACGGATACCCCTGACCTGAACACGGCCTGCCGTTACGTTATCAGCAGAACCACCTTCTTCTGTCTTCAGCAACGCCAGTTGTTCCCGGTTAAAGAGAGGATCGCCGAATCCGAGAAATGCCTTGCGTCCAGGATCACCGGGCGGCAGCGTCCTCAGATTAACGAGCGCCGATACGGAAGGCTCCATGGTAATGGAATACTTGCGGATCAACCAGGGCGCCTGCCGGTAACGGGAAAACAGTTCTCCGCGTTCGCCGGCAAGTTGAAATGGAGTTGTCGGCAAAATAGCGAAGGGAATCTGATCAAGGGGGCTGTTGGCAATAATGAATAGGTCTGTGGCATCCTTCAATGCGGACTCCACCGGGGAAAATAACTTTGTATAAAGATCATGCGCAAGAGAGACATCAAAATCGGGGATATCTCCCAGCGTCTCCGGCTTGGGGTCAAGCGATTTTCTCAGTCCAGCCACAACGGGAATGAGACCGTCTCGGCCTATCGCAGCTGTGGCAAATCTTGCGTTTCCTTTAGGCGGAATGGCCCAGACAAAGGTTTGATCTTTCGTTGTGTAAAGGGACAGGAGAACTTCCCCAGGCCGCAGGAAACCCTGGATGTAAGGAATGGCGCGCGGTGATGGATTGACAAAATCAGCATATTGGGGGAAGCGTTTCTTTGTCTCTTTCAAAATGGAGTCCCGGGCGCGGCGCAGATTTTCAACATCGCTTCTAAGTTTCTGGATGGCCTTTGGATCATGTTGACCGGCCGGCGCTGCCATAAGATCAAGGATTGAGTTTTCCATTGCAAGTATCTGCCTGTCTGCATCCTGCTCTTTTCGGATCATGTCCGCAAGTTCCGGATCTGTTACCGCGGCGCGGGCGCTGCTTGCCACAAGGGCGCCCTGCACGCTCCGGCTTCGATTCGCTTCCGCCAGTTTGAATGCAGTCGCCGTCGCGTCGATCCTCAGTTCCTTCTCGATGGAGGTACCCTGAATCTTTGCAAGCAATCCGACATAGTCATCGATAATCACCCGCCGCAGTTTCTTGCGGCGGGAAAAATCACCTTTTTCTGTCCGATGTTCCATAAGGACATCTGTCGCCGCGGAAAGATCCTGAACGGCTTCACGAACATGATTCAACCGTTCCCGGGCCATGCCCCGGAGCGCAAGCATCTCCGCCGTGTTTTCATGCTTTTCGCCGAAACGCTTCCGAAGGTTATCATAATTTTGCGATGCGAGGTTCCATGCATTTTCATGGCGGCCCGTCATAAGCATGGATAAAACCATGGCGGGATCCTGTATGAATGACCTTTCATAGAGGAACTTATTCTCCTTCATGCCGGTTCTGGCCAGATCGTACTGAGACATGGCGCCTACGAAGTCTCCCGTCGCCGCCAGGATGTCTCCTTTTGTAACCCTGGCAAAGCCCATAGGTTGGGAATCGGCAGGAATACCGGCAGCCTCAAGAATGCGGATGGCGGCATCGGACAGTTTTCCTGCTTCTTCCAAGCGCCCTTGCGCCTGTAAAATGCGGGTAAGCACTATAATTGCTTGACCCGTCAGCGCCGATTCTTTTCCAGCATGCGCCAATGACTCCATCAGTGCCTTTCTGGCCTCTACTTCCGACTCCATCAGTCGCTGCTGATTCAGTAAGTTTCGTGCGTGCATCATATCCACAGATATATAAGATAAAGGATATTTTTCGAGGAACACCCGACCAGGCCCTGATCCGAGATTCTTTATGTTTTGATACCAGGTTTCAGCCCCGGCATAGTTCCCCTGCGCCTCCAAAATGCGTGCATTGATGAGTGCCAGATGCAGGTTACAAAAGTACAGATTTTGCGAATCTAATTTGCTACTGCGACAAGTCATCTCAGCTGCCTCTTTAGCGCTTTTCGCGGCATCAATGTCGCCGATTGCAGCATAGAGATTAACGAGTGCCCGGTTAGCATTAACGCGGCCAGATGAAGTACCGGTTGCGAATCTGACAAAAGCATACTCTGAGCTTTCTTTAGTCAGTTCAATCGCCTTTTGAAAATTTCCATAAATGCTTTCTATATTGCCGAGACGGCCCTTGATAAGTCCATCGGATTTGTCCTTAATCCCATAAGCCAAAGCCCTCTGCAGATCGTCTCTGGCTTGCACATAGCGGCCCAACTGAAAGGCAGCCTCTCCTCTGTCCCTGTAAAATCCTTTCAATATCCTTGTATCTTTTGTGTCCGGCGGGGTTGCATCGGCCTGGGCCCTGAAATTTTCCGTGACCTTGGATTCAAATTGACCGGGCTGATCCAGAACTGACAGTATGTCGTCAATTCTGCGGGGAGGCGGGGTGAAGGCCGGCGATTCCGCCATCGAGATGGAAACCTTTTTCGCTTCCTCCAAGGACATTTTTGTTGTGCAGCCCTGAAAGAAGATCAGTGTCAGAAGGGCAAAAATGAAAAAGCTCACCTCATTTTTGCTTTTAGTCATTTGTGATCCCCCTATCATATTTATTGATCTTTGCCTTGAGAAATTCCTTTGGCTTGCTCAATCGTTATGGACTTTATCACATTTTAAATTGAAGTTCCGCTTTAATATACTATGCATTATTGCAGAGTATTTTCCGGTGGAACGTATTTTGTTTATTTACAATTGAAATCTTATATCGGCGAGCGAAATCGCAGGAAACACGACAGAGAGTATTTCTTTATGACACTACTGTCAAGTTCTTTGGATTCTATATTGATCTAATATTAATCAGCTTACCCGTATCTTGATATATGCTCCTCAAATCATCCGCTTCCATATCCACTTTTATAGTCATGGAATTGTTTCGAGGTCGTGAAAAACGGCGGCGCCCAGTTTTTCTTTTTTCGTGTCGAATATTCTTGTGTTTTTGCATCGCGCCTCTTTTGCTTCTGCGAGGAAGTATCTCAGGAGATTGAGGTCGCCGCTCTTGGGGACGCCCGATTTTATATCCCTTGAAATCTTCGCTAACACGGAGAGGATGCCGAATGCATAAAGGCTGAGCGTGGTCATACGTCTCAGGAAGAATTGCCTCTCCACCACCTTCGCTCCATGGAGGACGGTCCCCAAAAGCAGCATGCGTTTGATCGTCCGTGCATTGGCCTTGACCAGTCTCACTGCCTCCTGCGTGGTTTCGTCGTCGCCATCTACACGCCAGGGCATCGCCGCAAAGCTGGAAAAGAAGGCCTTTATAACGAAAGACCAGCGGGAGAAACCCTTGTGTGAGCGGAGCTCTTTATTCAGACGTCCGAGGAGGAAGAGCATGGGATAGGTGGAATGGATTTCCGTCGTCCCCTCGAATATGGGAACAACGCGGAAATCGCGCATCCGTTTTTCATAGGGCTGGGTCGTGATATAGCCGGCGCCGCCTGCCACCTGCATGGCATCGTAGAGGACGTCCCACGCACGCGTGGAACCGTAAAGCTTGCAGTGCGATGTTTCGATCACCGGGTCTTCCGTCGGCTGGGATTCGAGGAGATTTGCAGTGAAATAGTTAATGCAGGATGTGACGAATCCGTGAACGCGGGCATTGATTATTTTCTCCTGCACGAGAGGAAAATTCCGGATGGGGACGCCGAACTGCATTCTGGCGCCGGCGCGCTTGAGCATGTCCTTCAAGGATACGTCTATGAGACCGGCGCCTGCGGCGCCGAGGGCGAGTCTCCCGTAGTTGAGGATGGCGAGTGCGATCTTGTAGCCTTCTCCAGGTTTCCCCAGCATATTTTCCACCGGGACGTGAACATTCTGAAATTGAATGGTAGCTGTAGAGCTGGCCCTGATGCCCATCTTGGGCATGTCCTTCCCGATCTTGACTCCTTCCCACGCGGTCTCCACGATGAAGGCGCCCATAAACCCGGGATGCGCCGGGTCCATCTGGGCAAAGGCGGTGAGGCCTTGCGCGTAGTTTGCGTTGGTGATGTAGGTCTTCGTACCGTTGAGGACGTAATATTTTCCATCCGCGGAGAGTTCTGCCTTCGTCTCGATGTGTCTCGCATCGGAGCCGAAATTAGGTTCCGTGAGGGCGTAAGAAAATATCATCTCTCCCGATGCAGCGAGCGGAAGATATTGGCGCTTCTGCTTCTCGGTTCCGTATAGCTCAATGCCTTTGATGCCGATGAAGAGATGGGCAAGAAAAACAACTGCGGAGGCCAGGTCCTGGGCCGAGATCTCTTCTACGAAGCGGATGCAATCGACAAGGCCGACGCCCAAGCCGCCGTAGGTTTCAGGAAGGCTGATCCCGAAGAAGCCCTTCTTTCTCATCTCCTGCAGCATCTCATGGGGAATGCGCCCTTCCTCTTCAATCTTCTGCGGGGAATGGTTTTTAAACATCTCCCGGTAGGATATGAGCAGGGACTGAACCTTTTCAGAATCTGCCGGCATGCGGTAAGAATCAAAGGCCGTTTTATCAAAGACGCCTTCCAATATCTTCTCCATGAAGCTGCCTGATGCCATCTGCTGTCTCCTCTGCCTTGAGACCGTGTCTGCCGCATCTCATGGCGGTAATAATCCGGCGATAATATAGATAATGACGATTTCTTTACGTACACATCAAGTATAAGAGGCATGCATGGTAATTTCCAGCTTTTTCTGGTCATGATCGCAACAACGATCAAATGCCTGCCTCAGGCTCCCAAAGTCCCCGCTATTCGTCAAATCCGATCCCTAAATAGATTCTATTTTTCTCTTGCAATGGATATTTTTATATGTTAGAAATGCCCTGAAAATCATCGAGTACGTTACTGATGAGTGGGCTTATGCCCACTTTTTTTTTCGAAAATGCCTGGATAGACAGGCGCAATCCGCAAGCGCGGAGATGGTTATGAGGCGGACATGCCGGGTGCGGCAAGCTTGCCTAAGCTGTTGATGGATCGGAGATAAATGGCTGATAAGTCGATTACATACCGGGAAAAAATCATAGAACTCATCGAGCCTGTGATCGAATCCGAAGGCATGGAAATCGTCGATGTTGAATGCCTGAAAATGAAATCCCGATGGCTGGTGCGGATTTACATCGATAAGGAGGGAGGTGTCACCATTGCCGATTGTTCTGAAATCAGCAAACAGGCCGGCGACAGCCTTGATGTTTATGATGCACTTCCCGGCTCTTATACGCTGGAGGTTTCTTCTCCGGGCCTGGATCGTCCCCTTACGAGGGACAAGGATTTCATTAAATACCGCGGACATAACGTCCGCATCAGGACATGCGAAAAGATCGAGGGCGCGAAGAATTTTCACGGGATACTAAATGATTATCTTGATGAAAACGGCGCGAAGACTCTGGTAGTCGATGTTTCGGGGAAGATTTATCACATACCGAGGGATTTGGTGGTAAAGGCACATCTTGTTTATGAATTTTGATGCAAATATGGAGGACTCTCAATGTTACCAGAACTTAAACGTCTGATCGAGCAGATGGGTAAGGATAGAGGTATAGACAAAGGTGTCATTATAGATGCACTGGAAACGGCCATGCTGACCGCTGCGCGGAAAAAATTAGGACTCCACGTGGAACTTGAGGCCCACTACAACGAAGAAGTGGGAGAAGTTGAGGTCTTTCAATTCAAAACCGTCGTAGATAAAGTGCTGGATAATGATGTCCAGATTGCATTAGCCGAAGCACGTCGAACCCTGGATGAAGGAGCGGAAAGGGGAGACAGCCTCGGGATGAAGATAGAAACGAGCACCTTTGGCAGGATTGCCGTTCAGACTGCCAAGCAAATAATCATTCAAAAAGTTAAGGACGCTGAGCGGGATAACGTTTACGATGAATATAAAGATAAGAAGGGCGAACTGGTCAGCGGCTTTGTGCAAAGGTTTGACGGCGGAAATATTATCGTCAACCTCGGGCGGGCTGAAGGCGTCATACCCACGGCGGAACAGATCTACAGAGAATCATACAAACGAGGCGAGCGGATTCGGGCATACGTCTGCGATGTAAAAAAGATAACCAAAGGACCCCAAATCATCCTCTCCAGGACCCATCCCAGTTTCCTCAGGGCACTTTTCGAAGTGGAAGTGCCGGAGATATCCGAAGGTCTGATCGAGATTGTGAATGTGGCAAGAGAACCGGGAAAACGGGCCAAGATATCGGTGAGAACAAAAGATAAGGATATCGATCCGGTGGGTGCATGCGTCGGCATGCGGGGTTCCCGCGTGCAAAGCGTAGTTCAGGAGCTGAGGGGAGAGAAGATAGACATTGTTCCGTACTCCGGCGATAACGCCAACTATGTCTGCAGCGCCCTCTCGCCGGCCAAGGTCAACCGCGTCATCATGGATGAGGACAGTCGCTCCATGGAGGTAATAGTTCCCGACGATCAGCTCTCTTTGGCAATCGGGAAGAACGGGCAGAATGTGAGGCTGGCGGTTAAATTGACGGGATGGAAGATCGACGTTAAGAGCGAATCCATGGCTGCGTCACAGGAGGAGGAAGGATTCAAGTCCCTCATCAAGATTCCCGGCATCGGTGATGCCATGGCGGAAAAACTTTTCAATGAGGGCTTCAAAAGCATTGCCATGATCTCAGCAGCGGAACCTGAGATGCTGTCGGCGATTCAGGGTGTGGGAGAAAAGAGCGCGACGCAGTGGATTGAAGCGGCAGTTAAGATTATCGATGAAGAGACGGCAGAAAAGAAAAGCTCCTGAGAGGGGCGTAAATTGGGGGAAAAACCCTCAAAGACGAGCTTATGAAAAGACACATTTCTACAACCATTACATGTGAGGGTCTCAAGAATGTCTAAGAAAAGAGTCTACGAGTTAGCCAAGGAATTGGGTATCGACAGCAAGGAGCTGATATCTCGTTTGGAAAAATTCGGCATTGCTGTGAAGTCCCATTCGAGTACTCTGGAAGACGAAGATGTGGAGAAAATACAGAAGGATTTACTATCAGGTGAACCACATGAAATGGTCGAGCAAAGAATAAAGTCCACAATTATAAGAAGGCGGGCGGTTCGTCCCGCTGCGGAAGAAATTACAGCAGAGCCCATAGAGGCCGAGATTCCCGCAGCGCCCGAAGAAAAGAAGATTGATTCAGGAGTATCAAAAGAGGCCAAGAAAGAAAAGGCAGGCCCCAAAGAAGTGCAGGCAAAGGCGACCGCTGCTGCTGAAAAGGCGCCAAAGAAAACTGTTCCTGCGGAAGCAATTCCGCCTAAGGTCGCCAAGCCGGAAGAACCCGCTGTCGAAGAAATAAAGGTGGAGAGCCAGATGAAGCCTGCCCTCGCAGTTGAAGAAATCGCAAAGAAGCCCAAGAAGAAGATTGAGTTGGTTGAAAAGAAGCCTGCCCCTCCGTCGACAACCCCGCAAGCGGCCCCGGAAGCAAAGGAGGCTCCTCAAAAAGAGGATAAGAAAGAAGCTGTAACTGCTCACGCGCCCAAAGAAGCCGCACCTCTGCCAAAGAAAGAGCAGCCGCAGAAGCCGACACTAAAAATAGTAAAGGAAATCACCCCTGCCAAGCCGGGGGAAAAGCCGGTTAAGTGGGAGCCGGACAAGGCCAAGATAAAGGGCAAAAAGCCTGTTGAAGTCGTGATGGAAGAATTGCCGTCTGCAAGGAAAAAAGCTTTTATCAAAAAACTCGTAGATAAGAAAGACAGACGCGAGGACCTGGACAGGGAAGAGAGAGTCAGTAAGTGGAAGGATGGCAAAAGGCAGGTAGCTGCCAAAATGAAAAAGACGGCCATCACCACACCGAAGGCGATAAAGAGAAGGATAAAGGTAGGTGAAGTAATAACCGTCGGCGAGCTTGCAAAAAAAATGGGTGTTAAGGCGAGCGAAGTTATTACCAAGCTGATCGGACTCGGCTTGATGGCTACCATCAACCAGGCTATCGAGATTGACGCCGCAACCCTAATTGCCGGCGAATTTGGATACCAGGTGGAATCAGTCGGAGCCGAATATGATGAACCTCTCCAGAAAGTTGAGCCTCTTGCCGAAAATCTGACGACCAGGGCGCCCGTGGTCACGATCATGGGACATGTTGACCATGGGAAGACCTCTCTACTCGATGCCATAAGGCAGACCAATGTAATCGCCGGCGAGGTGGGGGGTATTACTCAAGCCATCGGGGCATACCATGTCCACATTAAAGACAGAGATATTGTTTTCCTTGATACACCGGGCCATGAAGCCTTCACGGCAATGAGGGCCAGGGGCGCCCATGTAACAGATATCGTCGTACTGGTAGTTGCGGCTGATGACGGCGTAAAGGACCAGACTATAGAGGCCATCAATCATGCGCGTGTTGCAGGAGTTCCCATAATCGTTGCCATCAATAAGATAGACAAACCGGGAGCAGATCCGGGCAAAATCAGGCAGGTCCTCTCCGATTATAATCTCATCTCTGAAGCATGGGGAGGCGATACCATATACTGCGAGGTATCCGCGAAGAAAAAACTGGGCATAGAAGAGCTTCTGGAAATGATTCTTCTTCAAGCGGACGTCATGGATCTGCGTGCCGACGCCAACAGGCCTGCCCGCGGCGTTATAATCGAAGCAAAACTTGATCGGGGACGCGGGCCTGTAGCGACCGTGCTCATCGAAGAAGGCACACTGAGAGACGGCGACGCCTTTGTCTCCAGAACGGAATTTGGCAAGGTTAGGGCGCTGATTAACGATCAGGGAACGAGGGTGGAAGAGGTTGGACCGTCAATGCCGGTGGAAGTAATAGGGTTTTCAGGGGTCCCCCAGGTGGGTGCGGAGTTTATAGGTGTGGAGGATGAGAAGAAGGCCCGCAGCATTGGGGAATACTGGATAAGAAAAGAACGCGAACGGGAACTTTCCAAATCGTCAAAAATTACACTCGAGCAATTATACCAGAAAATTAAAGAAGGGGTTAAGGAGCTCAACGTCATCATAAAAGGAGACGTGCAGGGCTCTATAGAGGCTATGGCCGACGCCTTGAATAAGCTAAGTACAGCCGATATCAAACTGAAGATTATCCACAGTTCAACAGGCGCTATTACGGAAACGGATGTCATGCTCGCATCGGCATCCAACGCCATAGTAATCGGGTTTAACGTCAGACCGGATAGCAGGGTTACGGAAATCGCCGAACAAGAGGGCGTCGAAATCAAGTTATATGAAGTCATTTACGATGTTATTGCGGATGTGAGAGCCGCCATGGAAGGCCTCCTCGAACCTGTCTATAAAGAAACGGTAATTGGCCGAGCGGACGTAAGGGAATTATTCAAGGTGCCGAAGATCGGAACCATCGCCGGAAGCTATGTGACGAGCGGCAAGATTGCGAGAAATGCAAATCTTAAGTTGGTGCGGGACGGGGTGCAGATTTACGACGGCAAGTTACTCTCCTTAAGGAGGTTCAAGGATGACGCCAAAGAAGTGATGGAAGGATTCGAATGCGGTATCGGGATAGAGGGCTACAACGATATCAGAGTAGGTGACGTCATCGAGGCTTATATTAATGAGGAAATGGAAAGAAAGCTCTGAGGCGGAAGCCTGGAAAAAACATATAGACGAAATGCATGATTTGGATATTGGGGCCTTTCACTTGTTTGGAATTTCGGATTTAGAGTTCACTTACGATAAGATATGGTTATAGGATCCGGCATCATAGATTTGCTGATCGTCGAAAGCAGATCCCTTAAGGAAAAAAGAGGCGTCCTGAACAGGATATTGAAACGGACCCAAAACGAGTTCAATATTTCTATCGCCGAAATCGGCCAGAATGACCACTGGAAGAGGGCACAGATCGGTTTCAGTCTTGTAGGGAATGACAGGCGTTATATAAATGGAAAAATTGACCACGTCCTGCAATTTGTCGACCGTCTTCACTTGGCTGAAGTGTTGAATTCAAAAATTGAGATAACCAATCTCCCGGATTCGATGGACCACATCGAATACAACGAGGATAAGTATAATGAGTTTTAAGAGGGCAACCCGCGTGGCGGATCTCATTATGGCAGATATTTCGGATATCCTCTTGAGGGACATCAGTGATCCGCGTATCAAGTCAGTTACCATTACCGGCGTAAAACTGACGGATGATCTGCGCTTTGCCAGAATATTTTTTGTCGAGATGGGCAAGGATACCTGCGACCCTCAAACCAAAACAGCCCTGGAAAAAGCAACCGGTTTTTTGAAGAGGGAACTCGGAAAAAGACTGAGACTGCGTTATGTGCCGGATATTATTTTCGTGTGCGACGAATCTTTCGCGTACGGAAGCCGAATAGATAAACTGCTTGCAGAAATACGAACAACAGAGGAACCGGATGCTGAAAAGAATCATTGATGTGATAAATAAGCACAACTCTTTTCTTATTGTCTCGCATGTCAGACTTGACGGCGACGCGCTGGGATCGGAGCTGGCCCTGTATCAAATGCTTTCCAATATGGGCAAGGCGGTTACAGTTTACAATCAGGATGAAACACCGGGCAATTATCGTTTCCTCCCCGGAAGCGATAAGATCGTACATAAGCTTCCGTCCCTTGAAAAATGTGATGTGGTATTCGTCCTCGATTGCAGCGAATTTGACAGGATCGGAGATGAAGCTTCCCGCGTCGGTAACATGCAGCGTATCATAAACATCGACCATCATGTCTCAAACAGGAACTTTGGGAGCCTTGTTCTCATTGACCACAATGCGAGTTCCGCGGCGGAGCTGCTCTACAGGCTTATGCTGAAGATGGATGTTGATATCACGAGGGAAATAGCAACCAATCTGTATGCAGCAATTATTACCGACACGGGGGGATTCTGTTACGGAAATACCAAAAAGGACACTCTTATTGCAGCGGGAAACCTTGTGGAAAAAGGAGCCGATCCTCAGTGGATTTCAGAGAATGTGTATGAGAGCAACCCTCTTTCGAAGATAAGACTCTTGACAAAGGTGCTCGAAACGCTTGCTTTCGACTGGGACAGAAAAGTCGGCTACATGGTTGTGCACCGGAAAGACCTCAACGATGTGGGGGCGCTGGTGGAGTACACCGAAGGCTTTGTGGATATCCCCCGCTCCATTGACGGAGTGGAAGTGTCCATCCTCTTCACTGAATTATCAGAGTACCAATTCAAGTTAAGCCTTCGTTCAAAAGGAAAAGTGAATGTGGAACGTGTCGCGAGGGCATTCGGTGGAGGTGGGCATATTAATGCCGCAGCGTGCCTTATAGATGGAGACTTCAATACTGTTTTGCAGCGAGTTCTGGGCGCTGTTGCCGACCTTTCATCAAATCCATGAATAGTGACTTGATGAAGAGACACTGCCTGAAGGCCCGGACCCTGTAAAAAGGCGGCTTCATTTTTTTTGCGAGCTCATCATGAATGGCATCGTTGTTATCGACAAACCTCCGGGAAAGACGTCTCATGACGTGGTCGAGGACGTCAAGAAGGCCCTCTCAGTGAAAAAGGCCGGGCATGCGGGCACCCTGGATCCAATGGCGACCGGCGTATTGCCCGTTTGTCTGGAAGAGGCGACAAAGTTAGTCCAGTTCCTGTCAACGGACACGAAAGACTATACGGCGACTATGTTATTGGGGGTAAAGACAGACACCCAGGATATAGAAGGCAAGATCATTGCCCGTGATAATCCGAATGTCATGCATGAGGACATAGAAGATATTTTTTTTCGCTTTGTGGGAGAGACAGAACAGGTGCCTCCCCGATATTCAGCTATAAAATATAAGGGGAAGCCTTTATATAAATGGGCAAGGAAGGGCATCACCATTGAACCTCCGCGGAGGATTATAAAGATCTCCGCGATCACGATCGATGAAGTGAATTTACCCTATGTGACTTTCAGGGTCTCATGTTCAAAGGGGACCTATGTGAGGTCACTGTGTTCCGACATAGGCGAAATGCTGGGTTGTGGAGCATGTCTGGCAAGCCTGCGCAGAACAAGAAGCGGCAGTTTCTTTGAGGCGTCTGCCATACCTCTTGACGAACTTGAAAATGCGGCGGGGAAATGGCCGCCAGACGGTATTATCCCTCTGATTGACGCCCTGCCTCATATCGCCGCGATTTGTGTGGATCACGAATTCGCCAGAAAATTGAGGGACGGTTATCAGCCGGTTGCAGAAACATTGAGAATATATCAAATCCCTTCCCTTGCAGATGGAGATATGGTAAAATTTGTGGATGAAATAGGCAACCTTGTTTCTGTTGCGAAAATGCTTTGTGCATCCGACCGGATTGATTCGCTGGACGGATATAAGCAGGCGGCTAAGATCGTAAGAATCTTTAATACCGACAAGTGAACTTACGACGGGCATTAAATCTATTTGGGGAAGAATGAAGTACATAAGCAGAAGCGAACCCTTAACAAGGTTGGGTAGTTTCCTGCTGCTTTCGGAATGGATATTAACAAATTATTGGCTACGACTAATTTTAGGGAGGATATAAAGCGGTGTTAGATTCGGTAAAAAGAAAGGACGTCATTAACAATTTCCAATTACATGCGGTAGACACGGGTTCTCCTGAAGTCCAGATTGCTCTTCTCAGCGCCAGGATAGAATACTTGACGGAACATTTCAAGGCACACAAAAAGGATCATCATTCGCGCAGAGGTCTTTTGAAACTTGTCGGCAAGAGAAGGCGCCTTCTGGATTATCTAAGAAAAAAGGATGTGGAGAGGTACAGGAGCGTTATTCAGCGTCTGGGACTAAGAAAATAATCAAGCATCAAGTTCTGGAAGCTGAACGTAACTTTAGGTATCTTCCATTTCCATTGCGGAGTCGTTCGGATTTTCGTCCTTTGGTCCTATTTAAGAAACACGTATTTAGACAAAACTTTCATGAAGAGGGAACAATTACATGAACGATATATTTAGTAAGGATTTTGCGGGAAGAAGCATCTCCATCAAAGCAAACTACATGGCGCGTCAGGCCGACGGATCGGTCCTCGTAACATACGGTGACACCGTAGTCATTGTGACGGCAGTATCACTTAAGCATAAGAGGGAGGGCGTAGATTTCCTTCCTCTTACAGTCGATTATCAGGAAATGACTTTTGCAGCAGGGAAGATCCCCGGAGGGTTCTTTAAGCGTGAAGGCCGCCCCAATGAAAGAGAGGTCCTGACGTCTCGGATCATTGACAGATCCATCAGACCTCTTTTTCCAAAGAGTTACTACTTCGAAACTCAACTCGTGGCAACAGTGCTCTCAGTCGATAATGAAAATGATTCCGTTGTGGCAGCTTTACTCGGCGCCTCTGCCGCACTGGCAATTTCCGATATTCCCTTCAACGGGCCGATTGCCAGCGTCCGCATCGGCAGGGTTGACGGCAAATTTCTCGTGAACCCGTCAGCAGAGGTTTTGGAGAAAAGCGATTTCAATCTCTTCATCGTGGGAAGGAAAGTGTCGTCCGCGCCGGGAAGCAAAGATTTTGACATTAATCTGGTTATGCTTGAGGGTGATGCACGTGAAGTAGAGGAGGATGCAATTGTAGATGCCATCAATTTCGGCCTGGAGTCGTTGAGGCCGATAATTGAATTTCAAGATCATATTCGCGAGACCATCGGGAAAGCGAAACGGGTTGTGGTTGCAGTCGCCGTCAATGAAGCCCTTTTGGCAAAGGTAACCGAGAAGGCCAAAGACAGCATGAAAGAGGCCTATACTATAGCGCGAAAACAGGATAGGCACAACATGCTTGACCTGATAAGGGAAAAGGTCATCAAAGAAGTTTGCGCCGGGGATGACAAGCTTGGTCCCGAGGTCAGCAACATGCTGTCCGACATAGAGAGGCAAGTCGTCAGGAACATGATATTGCATGACAAGAGGAGGTCCGACGGCAGAACATCTACAGAGATCAGGCCGATCAGCGCCGAGGTAGGGATTCTCCCGAGGGCCCACGGTTCTGCCTTATTTACCCGGGGTGAAACCCAGGCTCTTGCCGCCCTCACACTTGGTACGTCTTCGGATGAGCAGCGTTTGGATTATATAGGCGGCGAAGAAATGAGAACCTTCATCCTGCACTATAATTTCCCGCCTTATTGCGTAGGCGAGGCAAAGCCGCTAAGGAGTCCGGGAAGAAGAGAAATCGGACACGGCGCCCTGGCCAGAAAAGCCTTGCTTCCCGTCCTGCCCTCCGAGGAAATATTCCCTTATACGATAAGGATTGTCTCTGAGATACTGTCTTCCAACGGTTCATCGTCGATGGCCACGGTGTGCGGCAGTCTGCTGTCCCTGATGGACGCGGGTGTGCCGGTAAAGGATATCGTTGCCGGTATTGCCATGGGATTGTTAAAAGATGACAACAATGTAGTTGTCCTTTCCGATATTCTCGGAGATGAGGACCATGCCGGCGACATGGATCTCAAGGTATGCGGGACGAAGAAGGGAATCACCGCATTGCAGATGGACATCAAGATAGGCGGCCTCAACGAGGATATCCTGAGAATGGCCCTGCAGCAGGCGAAAGAGGGACGGCTCTTTATCATTGAGAAGCTCAGGGAAACTATTGCACAACCGCGGGAGGATATCTCCAAATATGCGCCACGGATTACAACGATCAAGGTCAGGCCCGAGAAGGTAAGGGATGTGATCGGCAGCGGCGGGAAGAATATCAGGCAGATCATCAGTGAAACTGGTGTTACCATCGACGTGGAAGATGACGGTACGGTGACCATTGCGTCGAATGACTCAGAAGCGGCGTCAAGGGCTGTAGCCATGGTCAAGTGGCTGACCGAAGACGCTGAGGTGGGAAAGATCTACCGCGGCACCGTCAAAAAGATAGTTGATTTTGGCGCTTTCGTAGAAATATTACCCGGCACGGAAGGGCTGGTGCACATATCGCAGCTGTCGCGGGAGCGGGTCAAGAGTGTTACCGATGTCCTCCATGAGGGCGAGGAAGTGATGGTAAAGGTTCTTGAGATCGACAAACAGGGGAAAATCCGCCTTAGCAGGAAAGATGCACTGAGTCCCAATGCACAATAAGACTGTCCTTTCGAACGGCATCAGGGTTGTTTCGGAACATGTCGATCATGTCAGGTCAATATCCATAGGGATCTGGGTCAAGTGTGGTTCACGCTATGAAGACCCTGCCACAAACGGAGCGGCACATTTTATCGAGCATATGCTTTTTAAGGGGACCAAGAACCGGTCCGCTTTTGAAATTGCGTCGGCAATTGATTCCGTCGGCGGTATGATGAATGCCTTCACCGGCAAGGAGTTGACTTCATTCTATATAAAAATACCGGACTACCACCTGCCTATGGCGGTAGACCTCCTTGCTGATATTTTCACAAACTCATGCTTTGATGAAAAAGAAATCGTGAAAGAACAATCGGTGGTCCTTCAGGAAATCAACATGACCGAAGATACCCCCGATGATTATATTCATGATTTCTTTGAGGGCGTATTCTGGAATGGCCACCCCCTCGGTTTTCCGATCTTAGGCACCAGGAGCCTGGTAGCCTCCTTAAACAAGAAGACCCTACTGTCTTTCTTCGATGCACGCTACGGGGGTGATAATCTGGTGCTTGCGGCTGCAGGCAATCTGAAACACGATGAATTCGTTGACCTCGCAAAGAAAACATTCGGATCCATACAGGCGGGAACAAGCAAACCTCAGACAGACAAACCTGTAGTGTCGTCAAAGGTTGCCGTCCTCAAGAAAGACCTGGAACAGGCGCATATGATCATGGGCACCCTCGCCCCTTCAGCCGTCAGCCCGGAAAGATATGCCGGCTTTCTATTGAACGCCGTTTTAGGTGGAAGTATGAGCTCGCGGTTATTTCAGGAAATCAGGGAGAAAAGGGGGCTCGCTTACTCAATCCATTCCTTTATCTCCCCGTACATGGATGTGGGCCTTCTGGGAATATACGCAGGAACCGGCGAAGAGAGAGTTCCGGTTGTCATTAATCTCATTCTTGAAGAGCTAAAGAGATTGCGTCATGAGCCGTTAACGGAAAAGGAGATGGCACAGGTCAAAGAGTTGATCAAAGGAAATTTTCTCCTTTCTATGGAAAGCACCGACAGCCGTATGATAAGATTGGCCAAGAACGAAATTTCTTTCGGAAGGCATATCCCCGAAGACGATGTTATTGCCGCTATAGACGCGGTTGCCGCAGAAGAAGTTAGGAAACTTGCCTTTGAAATATTCAGGCCCGGCGCCATATCCATCGCCGCCACGGGAAGGATTTCGGAAGAGGACATTGCTATTAATTCGTATGAAGGATAATACTGTAAGAACGCAGGGACGAATGCCTGAGTCGCGATGATAGAAGAAATTGACGTGTATATTCAAAAGCTGCCCGGTTATTTGGACGTGTCGCTTCCTCGATACATGACGGAACATTCAGCGGGCATGGATATCTATGCAGCTGTCAAGACAGATGAGACGATACTTCCGGGACAGAGGAAGATAATACCTACAGGCATGGCGATTGCGCTGCCGGAAGGCTATGAAGCAGAAATAAGACCCCGAAGCGGCCTTGCCATAAAAAATGGTGTGACGCTGGTCAATTCTCCCGGAACCATTGACGCGGATTACCGCGGTGAGATCGGCATAATAATGATTAACCATGGAGAAGAGCCCTTCGTCATCAGGCGCGGTGATCGCATCGCACAGATGATAATCCACAGGGTCTGCAAAGTTTCATGGATAGAGTGTCGGCAACTCGATGCAACAATTAGAGGGGATGGGGGTTTCGGCCATACTAAGTAAGTAAGGTGAGCGCTTCATGAAGAAATTCAGGGTAAATAAAACATACAAAGAGATCAACGAGAAGATCAAGAAAGGAAAAGCCGTTGTTGCAACGGCAGAAGAGATGATCGACATCGTTGAGAGACATGGTCACGTTGAAGGGGCCCGGAGAATAGACGTTGTCACAACGGGGACATTCGCCCCGATGTGTTCATCCGGTGCCTTCCTGAACTTCGGCCATACTGCTCCGAGAATAAGGGCATCCAAAGTATGGCTGAATGATGTACTTGCTTACGGCGGCATTGCGGCGGTGGACTGCTATATAGGAGCGACTGAGGTGGCCGAAGGCGATCCCTTGAATAGCGTCTATCCGGGGGAATTCAAGTATGGAGGCGGGCATGTGATTCAAGATCTGGTGGCTGGCAATGTAATCAGATTGCGTGCAGAAGGGTATGGGACCGACTGCTATCCTGCCAGGAGATATGAAAAAAATATCACGATAAACGATCTGCGGGATGCAATCCTCTTCAACCCCCGGAATGCCTATCAAAATTATAATTGTGCCGTTAACATGTCTGACAAAACAATTTATACTTACATGGGGGTGTTGAGGCCCCGCGTGGCCAATGCCAATTATGCCACGGCGGGACAGTTAAGCCCTCTCTTTAACGATCCCCACTACATGACCATCGGTATAGGAACGAGAATTTTTCTGGGAGGGGCGCAGGGTTACGTGGCCTGGCACGGGACCCAGCATAACCCGAATGTTAAGAGGGGCAAGCATGGCGTCCCTAAAGAAGGCGCCGGAACGATTTCGGCAATAGGGAACCTTAAAGAAATGTCCTCACACTGGCTTGTAGGCGCGAGCATGTTAGGATACGGGGTTTCCCTGTATGTTGGCATAGGCATTCCCATACCGGTTTTGAATGAAGAGATGGCAAAGTACACGGCGGTTAAAGATGAGAATATATTCACACAGATCTATGACTACAGCATGGATTATCCTAAAGGTGGTGCTCTCAAGAGTCTCGGAGAGGTTAGCTACAAAGAACTCCGTTCCGGCGAGATCGTAATAAATGGTAAGAAAGCTATTACAGCGTCCTTATCAAGTTATTACAAGGCAAAGGAAATTGCACATATCCTCAAGGAGTGGATTGAACACGGGGATTTCCTCCTCGGGGAGCCCCAGCAGTGCCTGCCTTCTGTAATGATCTAATGACCGGACTTGCGAGAAGCTGAAAAAAAACATAAGACCACTCACAATACCTCTTAAGTATCTAAATACAGCTAACTTTGCTTTATACGGCGACGTTCAGGAACGTCAAAGCGGAGTCTTTTGCGATGTGCCATTCTTAATTAATGTGCATTAATCTTAAAAAATATTTAGTATGAGTGATATTAATCACTTGACATTATTTATTTTTAGTATCATAAAATCGATATAAGGGTAAGGTTTTCCCAGCTTGAGGATAACTGTGAAAAAAAATAAGGTCAGACAATTCCGTGAAGCGATCCCTTTGAGTATTGCCGAACTCGCAAGAAGGGCGGGCTTGGCCCCCCAGACTGTGACAAAGATGGAAAAGGGATTGCCGACAAGGAAGTACTCCGAATTGAAGGTGGCAAAGGCTTTACAAAAGAATTACGAAGACGTTTTTATATCGGATAAGGAAGCGTAGTACATATCTTGCATTGTTTCTTGGCGGCTTGTCGGAGACCAGTGGTTAAGATGAAAGTGGGAAGGTATCTTGTTGTTTTTATTTTTGTGATGGGTATGCTCATCATCTTCGGTAAGAGGGGGCTCGTCGATAACTATTCCATGAAGGAGCGCTTAATGTCCCTTAAGAAGACGAATCAGGATATTTCCCTTGAAAACAAGGAATTGAATAAGAAAGTAATGTTGCTAAGAGGCGACCTTCAATATATGGAGACACTGGTTCGAAATGAACTCGGCATGGTCAGGAAGGGAGACCTCGTTTATCGATATCTGAAATAAACCCGTACGAGAAGAAAGAACCAAGCACGGTGATCCGATGTTCGACGTCAAAAATTTGTTAGCAAGCGGCAAGAATATATTCAGTCTTGATACCATCAAGAACCTGTTTCCAGCAAGCAAGAGTCTGGTCGGGCTTGACATAGGATCAAGCGCCATAAAGCTTGCTGAAATAGTCGAGACGCCAAAGGGATACATACTTTCTCGGTTTTCTCAGATACCCCTGGCAACGGGTGTGATAGTAGACGGCATTCCTGTCGAACATCAAGAACTGGCCCAGAAAATAAAACAACTATTCAAACAGTCCGGCTGCAAGAGAAAGTCCATAATCACCTCACTTTCAGGACACTCCGTTATCATCAAGAAAGTAAACTTTCCCACAATGGATGAAACAGAACTGCGTGAGCTGATAAAAGATGAAGCAGGAAAGTATTTGCCTTTTGATAGCATGGAGGCTGTAAGCTACGATTTCCAAATCCTGGGCGAGAATGAATTCAACCCCAATCAGATGGATGTCATTATCGTTGCGGCAAAGAATGAGATCGTTAACTCCTATGCCGATGCCATTCAGCAGGCAGGGTATTCGCCGGTTATCATGGACGTAGATTCCTTCGCACTGGAGACTATGTATGAAGAGAATTACGATTTTGAAGACAATGAAATGGTCGTGCTCGTCAATATTGGGGCAAGTATCACGAATATAAATGTTCTCAGAGGCGGTTCTTCGGTCTTTACCAGAGATTTTATGCTGGCAGGAAATTCCATCACTGAGGCGATTGGGCAAAAGATGGGAATCGCCTTTGAAGAGGCCGAGAGAATCAAGATCGAAGGTCCCGGCGGAAACGAAGCAGCGGAAAAGGAATTCCGGGAAAGTCTCCTTTACTATGCTGATCCGATCTGTTCGGAAATTGAGAGGTCCGTTGATTATTTCAGATCCACCTATGGAGGGGAATTTTTGAAACGCATTCTTCTCTCCGGTGGAAGTGCAAGAATTCCGGGAATCGTGAGTGACCTCACACACAGGCTCGGCGTGGAAGCGGAAATCGCCAATCCCTTTAGAAAAATAGGCTGTGATGCAAAGGCCCTGAATCATGCTACAGCCGAAGAGATTGCACCCATCGCTGCCGTCGGTATCGGACTCGCGCTGAGAAAAGTTGGTGACAAATGATCAGAATTAATCTTCTCCCCTACCGGGAAAGGGAAAAGAAGGAGGATATTACTCGTCAGGTCGTTATCCTTGTCATTACCCTCGGCGTATTTCTTTTAGTCATTGGTTCTCTCCAACTTTATCTCAGTATCAGTGTAAGCAGCCTTGAAAAAAACATAAAACTCCAAGAGGAAAGGCTCGTCGATCTGACAAAAACTATAGGCGACATAGAACAGTATAAATTGAATAAGTCAACCCTGGAGAGAAAACTCGCTATAATCAACAATCTCGAAGAAAATCGTCTGGCCCCTGTCATGATGCTTGACGAAATTTCGCTGTTAGTTCCTGTAAAGGATGTCTGGCTCGATAAGATCTCAGAGAAAGGTTTAGAAGTTACATTGGAAGGCATGGCAAGAAACAATATCGAGGTTGCGCATTTTATGAAGAATCTCTCCGGAGCCAAGTTTGTCAAAACCGTGGATCTGTTATCCACCAGGGAAAGAGAAGTCTCCGGCCTGAAATTGCAGCAATTCGTAATATCTTGTGTGAAAAAGAGGATTCCATAATTAGATGGCGATTACTTTCGAAGACATAAAGAAGTGGCCCCCAAAGCGTAAGGCAATTGCTCTCGGCATTATTTATTTGCTTTTAGGCGGCGCATATTATTCGCTTTTTATGCAATCATCCATGGATCAGAAAGGGGCTTGGGAAACGAAGCTTTCCGACCTTCAGGAGCAAGTCCAGGAAAAAGAACGTCTGGCGGCCCAAAAGGGCAGATATGTGAGAGAGGTAAATACGCTGAAGGAAGCATTCAAGATTGCCTTGACGAAGCTGCCCGACCAGCGCGAGATACCGGGTCTACTATATTCTGTTGCGCAGGCCGGGAAAGATTCCGGCGTAGATTTTATCCTTTTCGAACCGAAACAAGCGGAAAAGAAATCCAGGGAAGTGGAGGAGCTCTTATTAAAGCCGGCGCCTGCAAAAGCCGCAGCACAAAAGCCGGCTGACAAGAAACCTGCCGCAGCGTCGAACCCGCAGGAAGAGCAGTTTTATGAGGAGATACCGGTTAGAGTATCGGTAAGTGGGGGCTTTCACAGCACCGTGACTTTTTTTGAAAAGGTCGCGAAGCTTCCGAGGATAGTCAATATTGAAGATATAGCAATGTCAGAAGCGAAGGACGCAAAACGCGGGCGTGTTATTATCACGAACTGTGTGATAAAGACTTACATGTTCCTCGAAAAAATGGATGAGAAAAAAGCGGATGGAAAAAAATAGACTCCGAGCTCATGTAATGCACATACTTCTGGCCTCAATTGCTGCTTTGTGGCTGTTAGTGTCCATATCTACAGCCGCAGTGACACAGTCACCCGAGGCAAAAGCGCAGAGTGCCGATGTGGCTGAAACGAAGATCTCTGACCTGAAAACGGTTCCTCCATACAAATACAACCCCATTGGAAAGCCCGATCCATTTAAACCTTTTATCGAACAGGAGTTGAGCCCGAAGAAGAAGACTGAATCAAGAACCCTGCCTATTTCACCCCTTCAAAGGGAAGGTATTGAGCAGTTCAGGCTCGTTGGCGTGTCAGGTGATGACCATCATAGAATAGCCATAGTTCAGGATGTTAAAGGTAAAGCCTACCCGATTTTTTTGGGAACGTATATTGGCAAGAACAGCGGCAGGGTAGTGGAGATACTCCCGGACCGTATCATTGTTGAAGAAAAAGGCAAAGCAGAAGACAAAGCGAAGACAAAGAGACTGACGATTAAACTTCGCAAAGACGAAGTTGAGGAGTAACCATGAAAAGAAACATGCCCTGGTTTATAATCTTGATTGCTTGTGTAATGTTTATTGGCAGTACCGAATATGCCGGGAGTGCACCGACGGAAGATAAAACACCGCAGGAGGCCTCTCCAGCCAAGGTGCAGGGTACAGATTTCGGTTACCTGGAAGGTATAGCATTTGACAGAATAAACGGCAAGGAGCGCCTCACCATTGTTTTATCCAAACAGTCAGGTGTCGCTGTTGACTCCGTAGGTGATAAAGACCTGCTGGTAAAAATGACAAAGGTTTTTGTGCCTGAGGAGCTCAAGCGCACCTTGGGTGAAGGAAAGCTTTCCAATATAGTAAGTGTCGTGCCTTCTCAAAAGACGGTTGACGGCGAACAATGGGCATTAATCAATATCGCTTTAAGAGAGCGCGTGCCTTACAAGGTGAATCAGGAAGGACAAAATGTCCTGATTGACTTCGACGTAAGAAGCCTTGCTGCCAAAGCGCCTGTAGCTGAACAAAGAACACCTTACATCTCTCAGGAATCTCCGAGAGCCGCAGAAGCATCCAAGGAAATGCAAAAAGTCCCGTCAGTTCCCAAAGAAGATACAATCACAATGCAGGCAAGACCTCCCTATGGCGGTCCGGCGATATCGCTCGATTTTCAGGATGCAAATATAAAGACCGTCTTCAGATTACTCTCCGAAGTGGGAGGAGTCACGATTGTGTCCGGCGACGACGTCAAGGGAAACGTGACCGTGTACATGAAGAAGGTCCCCTGGAATCAGGCCCTCGATACTATTTTAGATGTTCAGGGTCTTGTCAAGAAGCAGATGGGTGACGTGATCAGTGTCATGACCGTCGAGAAGATGAAAAAAGACGAGGCTGACCGGCGGGCGGGAGAGGAAGATCGTATGAAGGCCGAGGCTGTTGCCAAGAAAGCAGAACAGGATCGGCTCGAAGAGAGAGGAAAACTGCGACAGATATCCATAGAGGCAAAAATCGTGGAGGCCCAGGATGATTTCGTGAGAAACCTCGGCGTGCAATGGGGCGGCGTAAACTACAATTCCCTTGGAGGCTATCCCTTTTCCTTGTCGGCGGGCACAAACCCGGGCGTAAATCCCAGCGGGAGCCGCGCTATACAGTGGGCGTATCCATCAGATATTCCGCTTCGCAATACAGACGGTACCGCTATTATGTCAGCTGGCCTTAATTATCCAGGCACGCTGCAATCACCGACATTCGGTCTCGTCATCGGCGGGGCGAACGCCGTCATTGAAGCCCAGATTCAGGCCCTCGAGACAAACAATACAGGGAAGATCATTTCATCGCCAAAAGTTACCACCATGGATAACGTCAAAGCAACGATAAAACAGGGGCAGGAAATTCCCTACATTACAATAGACAAGGATGGAAACAGGAGTATAACGTTTAAAGAGGCTGTCCTGAAACTCGAGGTTAAACCTAAGATTACGCCCGACGGCACCATTTCCATGGAGATCAAGGCGACAAATGACGCTGCGGACTACGCCCAGGGAGCCTTGCTGGGAGGAAACCCGCCGATTAATAAGAATGAGGTTGAATCCAAGATTGTCGTACAGGATGGAGATACTATTGTCATCGGGGGAATTCTCAAGACATCGGATCAAAGAAACGAGTCCGGTGTTCCCTGGTTTATGAAGATTCCGATACTGGGCTGGCTATTCAAGACTGAGGGTATAACGAAACAGCGTAAACAGCTTATGGTATTTATCACCCCGAAGATAATAGCAAAAGACGATATGGGTGCCGACAAATTCGAAAAGCCGAAGGTACCCGAAAAACCTAAGGGATAGGACAATATCATTTTCTTGTTATCACAACATACGTGAACTTTCTTCTTTCCACACTACCCTTTTACAATGAAGAGATGCTAAAGTGAGCATGACCCGGTTAAACATAATACGTGCCGCCCTCGCGGCATGCGCTCTTGCCGTCATGGCATGCGGGACAAGCCCATGGCATCAGGAACAGGCAGATTCCCACGTCAATGTCGGAGCGGCCTATCTCGGAGCAGGACGCTCTAACGATGCCTTAAAGGAATTTTTAGAGGCGGAAAAGCTCTCTCCCCAGGATCCCAAAGTCCATTATTATATGGGGATATCGTACGTCGAGAAAGGGCTTAAGGATAACGCCGTCGATGAATTTAAGAAGGCTATCTCCCTGAAGCCCGACTATTCGGAGGCTCACAATTTTCTGGGAGTAATCTATCGCGACAAGAGACAATGGGACATGGCCATTGATGAATTTAAAAATGCCCTCTCCAATGTGCTCTATGAAACCCCTGATAAGGCAATGTTCAACATGGGGACGGTCTATAACAGTAAGGGGGATTATGAGAAGGCTCTGAAGATGTACGAAGAGGCGAAGAACAAGCAGCCGCATACAATCCCCGCCCCTGTGATAGACCTTTATATCGGCAGGAACTATCATGACCAGGGAAATTTTGAAAAGGCGGTTAGTTATTTCAAGGCAGCCCTCAAGGCTGCCCCCTCTTTATTGGAAGCCAACTACTGGATGGGGCAATGTTATATCAAACTGCGTGACCCGGTAAAGGCAAAGGCAGAGTTTAAGACCATCATCGATATAACACCGGATTCGGGTTTGGGTATAGAAGCCAAGAAGAGCCTCGATTCCATTACCTCCTCGCGTTAGTCCGGTAAGGCGAGCCAGCCGTAAGAATTCGTTCATCTCATCATCACTATAAAGACACTGCAAGATTTCCACGCTATCTCTTCGGGTATCCCGTACTGTAAAAAAATCCCCCTGCCCTTTTTCCAGCGATTTGCACCGGTGAGGGCAGGGGGATTGACAGGATAATATTTGTTACAATGAGATCTCTCTGCGAAGCGCGGGTAAAGCTCTTTGCAATTCTATGACCCGCGTTTCTTGAAGCTCCTACTACTGTATTCTCCTATCCTTCCAGTTCAGAATGTTGACCCTGTTGGAGAGCCCCGGAGGATTGAAGTTCACGCGCTGCGTGCTCGCCGCAATACCGCCGCCGCCGCTCAGCGTTATATAGATATCCCCGATAGTCGATCCTCCCGGTTTCATGGAAATCAGGGGTGAAGAGGCTATGCCGGCTCCGAGTGACATGCTGCGTGCCGAGCCGCCGAATGCGCCGTTACCGGAGGTAAAGTATATGGCGTAGAGTGATGCTGTGCCGCCCTGCAAACAGAGATCGCCGCTCCCCGTAGGAGGGGTGTAAGTGGTAAAGTAGACCACGCCGCCAAACACGGTGGGATCGGCAAGCATCTTCTCCCCCGTTCCGGAGAGGTTGATGTAAAAGCCGTCCGCCGCTTCCGCGGTGCCATAGGTCTGTCCGGGGGTTGAAATATTCTTCAAGTCACCGATTGCATAGGTGGTGCTCCGGTCATTGTCTTTCATGGCGAAGATCGTGTCATGGGTAGCGGTATCCTTCGGGGTCTCCTTATTTCCCGTACCCCAGTATATCCAGAAATTCTGCTGATTATCCGTGGCAAAGCTGGCGCTCTGGAAGATGGGCTGCGCCGTGGCAGAGCTGTAAAGACGCCCGCCTGTCCAGTTGACGGCCTGTCCGCTGATGCCGCAGTTCGGCATATCTGACGACCTGCAGAACTTGAAGCGCCACATGTTCCCGCCCAGATCCCCTACATAGGCCGTGTCGATGAAGCCGTCAAGATCTGTGTCAATTATGACGGGGCTCGCGGGCATGCTGTACTGCATATTCGCGTTATCATTTCTCGTGTAGCTCCAGAGGATCTGCCCGTTGGAGAGGTCGATGACATAAAACCCTTTCCCCCGGCAGTCACAGTCAACCCCGCAAACTTGACCGGCGGTGCAGCTCGCACCGTTGTAGCCCCCGCCGATGAAGCCGACCCACTTCTCCTTCTCACCGCTGCTATTGTACCTCACTCTGCCTACCATCATCTTGCTCCAGGGCTGACCGAGATAGGGCTGGTTTGCCGCGCTCATGGTGCTGGTGCCGCCGAGGTGCCACTGGAAGGTACCAGGTACGGCCGCGGTGTCGGTAACGTCAAATGCATAATAGCCGCAATAGTGGTGATGGGGGTCATCTGCTGTGTCTTGAAAGTTGTTGTCGCACTGGGAATCGGAGCTCCACAGATTGACGCCCCCCTTCCCTTCACCGAAGATCGCCAGTGTATGCCAGTCCGCTTTGCTCTTGCCCGTACCGTCACCGCTCCCCAGCCATGCGTCAGCCACCGTCACCGGCCCGTCCACGAGATACTGGTGCGTTTGCGCAGAGGGAAGAGTGGCATGGGTGAGGTACTGTAGTTGGGGAAGGAGGTTGGGGGGAACGAAGCTCCACTGCTCGTTTCCGTTATTCGTGCTGAAGACATGGAACTGTCCGTCATTCGCCCCCGCTACGATACGGCGCAGGCCGTTCGTAGAGCTGCGCAGATGATCGCATCTGTGTTGGTCAAAGGCATTGGCCCGGACTGCGATGCCGCCGTAAGCATTGCACGTATACGACGCATTATAATTCTGATCGCGGTCGTCTTCGTAAAAAAGATTCGGTGTTCCCACATTGACCGGGTTTGAGTGGAATATGTCACCGAGCTTCCAGTTGCCGACTTCCGGGTTTTTGGCGGGGTCTCCCTGGATGTATCCCACGATGGCATTCCTCTCGGGATTCGTTCCGACATTGAACCTGCCTTTTGCAATAGACGTATCAAAATCTATCAGGTTGCCGTTGCTGGAGGTCTTAATAGTGCGGAGAGAGAAATCCCGTCCGGCAAGATTTGCCCCTGCCTCCCAGTTGACACTGCCGAGGGTCCCATCGGCATTGATGTTGTATTGCTTTAAATAGCCCCGCCAGAAAGGATCGCTGTTTACCGGTATGAAAGAGGCCTCGTAGAGGAAGTTTTCGTCCGTGATACGGGAGGAGGCAACGGAGCTTGTGGCAAATGAATATGTCCGCGATATGATGTCCTGAGGTATGGCAGCGAGGGCCGCCGCAAGCTGCGTGGGATTATCCGCATAATAGGCATGACCGCCTATGTCCGTACCTCCGTGGACCGCCATGGCGTCGAGCTGCACCTTGGACTGGTCGGTTAAGGCCATGCCCAATACATAGGTATTTATATCGAAGGTATAACCGGGGACGGCCGTCGTCGTAAGCGTCCTCAAGGCATCGATATTGGAAAGCACGGCAGGCATTAAGCTAGCAGCTGAGCCTTTTGTGCCGCTGTCGTTCACGCTGGGGAGCCCGTCGGTCACGTAAATGATGAAACTCTTCTGGCACCACGCCTGTATTGGGCTAGTATTGGCGATAGCGCTCTGATAGTCGGGTACACCTTGAAAGTAATTGAAGGCGGAACGGAAGGTCCCCGCCGTCGGCGTGAGGGCCGCGTCCACGATGTACGTGCAGGCATTGGGGTTGCCAGTATTCCCACAGCTCATATATCCCGCCTCGTCATTTTCATGCATGGCGAGTTTCGCCGTCAGGGCGTCCCTCTGGACGTTATTGGCCAGATTATCGGCTGCTGCCACATGGAGATAGCCGTCGCCCGGGGAGGTGTTGGCCTCCCATGTCTGCCCCGTGTGATAACCAAACATCCGTATGCCGAATTCATTGAACCCGAGGGCCGTGTCCTCGTCCGTAGGTTGGAAGGTACCGTTATAATAGTTGTTAGAATAGTTTGCGCTAGTGTCATTCGTTCCTGTCTTTGTATGGTTGCAACTGAACACATCATAGGGAGTGGATGGATATGTTTTATCATCTGCAGCGTATGTGGTGGCATAGCAGAAGCTGTTCCCCTGATTTGCGGCTTCGTAATCTGTACCGGGGAGCTTGTAATAGACATATTTACCCGCGTCCGTGGGGTTTTCTATGCGATTCGTCTTTGGATAGACAAGGTCGCAGTACCTGTTACGAGGATCCGTGCTTACTGCGCTTACTGGAAAGGTTGCAACGCCGGTCGGAGTGAAGGCAAGCCAGTCATTGCCGTTGCTGGCGCTGGCCAGCGAGTAGTCCGCGTCGAAATGAACGTTGTCTGCCTGGCAGGACGCATTGCAGGAGTCGTGCAGAGTCTGACACGTGGGGCAGCCCGGATAGCCCGGTCCTGTATACGCTTTACAGTAAGCGACGCAATCCGCAGACGGATTCGGGCAGTAGGAATTATGGTTGTACGAAACATAATAAGGCGAGTTATGGAGATGCATCTTGCTGGAAGCGGGAAGGCGGAAGGACATGAGGCCGATACGCATGTTGTTCGCGTTGGCATTGACGACATTCAGCAGTTGCCTCCTGCCCTCGACGGCCCTGCTTCCCGTCGCCCAGGAACAGATGGCATTTCCGACAAAGTCCTCGTCCATGCTGTTTGAGTTATCCAGGATGAGAAGGACATTGGGTTTCAGGTTGGCCAAGAAGATATCCGCCTCGTCTGCGTACGCGTATCTAGCGCCGCCAGGGGAATTTGTGATAACGAGCCAGATTATGACTACAACGATATTTCTAATTATCCTGCCCATAGCATACTCCTTTACGTCATGGAAAAGCTGTTAACGTAAAATGACCTCTTTCAATTTGCCGTTTACAAATGTCATGTCCGCCAGTTTCTTCTTTGCAGAGACGCGGCTCTTGCCCGTAAGGTCAATCACACTGACGCCGTCCAGATCGTAGCTTTTGTTCCCTTCCAGGTAGAGCACGTTATTTGCTATCTTGTTTACAAACTGTGAGGATTTCTTGACCTGGTTTTGATTCGCGGGCGGGGCGCCGCTGCCGCTCACCGCACCCGTCGGCGTCGCCGCCCATGCTGCACCAACGGAAAAAATAAAGAATAAACATATAATCACAGCACATATCGTCTTTTGTTTTTGCGACACGATTCACCTCCTTGTCAATGTCCCTGAGATGAGCCCGCTTGCAGAGATCAAGTCAGAGATATATTTGTCCGCGGAAAACAGAGGAAAGAATGTCATGGCCATTACGGGATTGCCCGTTTCCCGCGTTTGCATGGGCATCCTTAACGCTGCATGGTGGTTCCGCCTTCAACAGGGCCATACCCGACCCCCACACCGATAGTCACCTGTGTATTGTATTCCGTATTTCTTCCGACCACATCGACATTATATCTGCTCTGCCTCCACGGATCTGAGTAGCCCCAAATCCTGATCAATAAAGGACCCACCGTCGGGCGTGTGGCCGGATAATTAATGGTATAGCTGGACACACCATCGGCCCTGTTGGTAGTCCAGGGGGCACCGATGGGGCTCTGGGGATCAAGTCCTCCCTGTGCGACAGGCTGTGACAGGGTGTGAATGCCTGTATCCGCCGCAGCAAGGGCCCTCTTTTCACCGACAATTTTCACGCTGACCCTGATGTCCTGCGTTGACAGAGAAATAACCAGCATCCCAAGGGCGAGGAGGATCAGGCAGGCCATGATGGCCGCAATCAGGGCGAATCCCGCCTCGGAGTTCTTTTTGGAGACCGCTGTCAATATTTTCTTATCCATGGTTTCTCCGGGATCACTAGTTCATCAGGTTCTCACGGGTCTTATAGACCATCCTTCGCGTCTGACCTGTGCTCGGATCGATTTCATCCGTTTCGACCGCCAGGGTGATCTCTATCATTCGTATATCCGCGCTGCATCCCGGCAAGCACGGCCTTGCTCCGCCTGCCACTGTAAGCTCAACTCCTTGCCCGTCGAAGTAGCGGAAGACCGGAACGAGGACATCGCCGTCGGCATTGATCACCCTTACCGTCCGGGGGCGGCCGCTCGCAATTATATCCCCGAGGAAGGGCTGGGCCCCGCCGCAGTTTGTCTCTCTCGTAATATACCTGTCAGCGCCTGTCTGCACAAAGTTATACCTGATGATCTCGTTGTTTTCCGTAAGGGCGCCTTGGCCTTCAGGGTTGCCGTTTGCGTCTAAACCGCCCGATATGTCCATTTCCACGGTGATCGAATTCGCGGTAGCCTCCTGAATTCCCCGGAATCCCTGATTTGCGGACTGTGTATTGCAGAATGCGGCGCCTCCTCCCGGATTCCCATCGCTCCGCCAGACGGTCGCGGAAAATGAGGGGTTATAGGAGGCCATCTTGATCTCCAGTGCCATAATCTCGAGGGCGCCCCTCACATCCTGCTGGGCAGTAACCTTTCTTTCTATGCCGCCGGATGACCGGGATGCCGACTCGATGGCGACGCCGATGGCGAAGAGCATGATGAGCGAGACACAAATAGTTATCGCGATCTCGACAAGTGTAAAACCTTTCGCGTCATTCATACGGTTCGCCCCATTAGAAACCCGCCGGCACAGCATTTGAACTATTTGCACATCCTGTCGGAAATTTGTAACCATCCTGTTGTGAAATAACGGCGCTCTCCACAAGATTCCTGTAATTGCGCGCCACTTGATCCGGCCACGTGACAGTGACTGTTACCGTCCATTGATTGATGGTACCGGCGACGGCGGTGATGTTTGTGTTCACCGTGTAGGTGGCATCCCCTCGCACTTCTGCCCCCAGGCCGCTGACGATGATGGCTTGCACAGGCCTATCCCCCAGGGGGACCACATTGCAGGGGTTCATGATCCATGCCTTCCGGAGCTCAAGCTCCCTGTGCAGTATGCCGGCGCCCCTGCCAATATAGTCTGACTTTCCTATGGTTCGCCACGCCGTTGGCTGCATTGACAGGATCGCCATGACACCGACGGCGACCAAAAATATGGCGATCATGACTTCGATGAGACCGATACCCCGGTTAGACAATATTAAACGTGACATAAGTTCTTCCCGTCATATTGACAGTAATTGTGGCTTGGGAGGCTCTGCTGTTCCGCAAAACAACGCCGTCGAGCGCGCCTCCCAGGGGTGATATGGTGCCCCTCGGGTTAAAAATAACTGTCGGCGATGCGCCCGCGCCGAATGTGGCGCTGACGATCGTTATCCCTGACCCGAACGACGAGGGTCTCTTGGTGGCCAGATCGGTAACAACCACGCCTACAACCGACTGGATCGTATAGCTCCCGGGTGCGGTAATATCAAAAGCGATTTGATATGTAATGTTATCGGAGACCGCTCTTTCCTTGAATATGGCAAAGTCAGAGGCAATATCTCTCGCGGCGCTCCTGAGATTCCTGTTTATCGTATAACTCTGCAGCCACAGTCCGGCGATGGTTGACATAAATGCCAGCAGAAAGACGACGATCATCAATTCCACAAGCGTAAATCCCTTGGGACGTTTCATACTATTTTTTCCCGTCAATCATATCTAAAATATCCGCCTCGGGTAACGCCCCTTTCTTGAGCCTGCCATCCGGCAGTATCATAGAGGGAGTTCCCCCGATGCCCATTGACTTGGCAAGCTTCATAGAATTAGCTATCTCCTCGGTGGCGCACTCCGTCTTCGGTATTTCCCTTTTTTCGAAGTTGTCCTCCAACATCTTTATCGATTTGTTGCAGACAATGCTCTTTGCCTTCCAGTAAGCGTCCTTATGAAACTCCAAAGGCAAAAACTTGATATAGAAAGCTATGTCCTTTCTTGCGGCTACGATCTTTTTCATCGTCTGGTGGAACTCTGCACAGAAAGGGCAATCAGGGTCTGTAAATACCACCACTTTTTTCGCAGCACTCCTTTCCCCCAGGAAGAGGGTATCAGCAAGCGGAATCTTCGCTATGTCGATCCTCTTGTTGTCCTGAATACTGTGAATAGTCTCCATAGTCTTGTTGGTCATGGTAGACACTTCCACCAATGGACCATTGATCAGGTAGTTTCTGTCAGCGTCAAGATAAAATATCTTCGTCTGCCCCGTGATCTCTATGACTACTTCACAGAGGCCCTTTATGGGACTTTCGGCAATGCTTACTACCTTCGCGTCAGGCAGTTTGAGCCTCCTTAATATCCCTTCTATCCCTTCCCCGCCTAAGGAGACGCATTCTTTCTTCACCTTGGCCGCTTCTCCCCCCCACGCGATGCCATATCCTGCAGGAGCGGAGACAATAAGCAATGCACACGATATACATAAGAAAGCAGAGAATAAGCTTTTTCTTGTCAATACGCTACCTCTCTTGCTATTTTTTTGACACTTTTTTATCTCATAATTTCTCGGTGAAATCAAGAAATCCATTTCTTGCAAACGTCGAATGGCGCGGTATTTTACAATATAGCAGGGTTAAGACGGTCTAGATGGGGGCTCAGCGAAAGGCCCGTAGGCTAACTTCCTCACAGAAGGTCATTTCAATCGTCCGGCAACCCTGCCGCCGTATCCGCTTTAATAAAGAAGATTTAGGCCAGTGGCTTTACGTCCCGTCCTTTCGGACAGTTTGCCTTTTTCAGGACTCTTTTTATGATTTCAAAGAATATACGATTTCTTCAAGGGGTCTTGCTATTTTCCCTCTCCATATTCATATCGGCAATAAAAGAAAAATCTTTAGTGCTTTTCCCAAATAAAATCTGAGACTAAATATCTACGATGCAATCAGTATGCCACGCGACTGCCCGTTCGCATCTCTGCAATGGACAAACCAAACGCCTGCAATTGTCGTAAATTGCGTTCGCCCTACAGAATGAACGAGAAAAAAACATCTCGGGGGTCTTAATAAAAATCGTTGAATTTGACGAGCCATATGTATGAAGTTCGTGTGGGAATTGGCTTATATTTACCGGATATTTTTTCAATTAAACGGCGTGGATTTCTTGCTTGACACGTTATAGGTGCTGTGTTACAGCTCACACCTATTCGGGCTGCTGCAGGAAAATTCGCTAAGATTTAAGATACATGACCATATGGACGATACTGCCACCAAAGAAAGAGCGGAGTTTCTTTCGATCGCGGAAGCCTATATTGAAAAGAGTCTGTATAAAGAGGCGGCGCATATAACCGAATCATGGTTAAAGCGTTACCCCATCGATGCTGATGCGAATATTATCCGCTGTCACGCACTGCTTAAAATGGGGAATATTGAGAAAGTCAGTGAAGTCCTCGATGACCTGGAAGCAACGGTCATTGAATTATCGCGCATCTACAATCATGTCGGTGATCTCTGCCTGAATGCAGGACTGACGAAAGAGGCAATTAAATTTTATCGGAAATTCATATTTCTGAATCCCACTGTAGCGAGTGCAAAAGGAATATACGATAAGGTCAATAACCTCGCGGCCCAAGTCGATGACCCAGAAGCTGAGCGAGATGCGGAAACGCATAGCCATTCTGACGATGTTGTGACTGATTTCTGCACCACAACCCTGGCTGAGCTGTACATCAGACAGGGTCACTTTGATATGGCTATCAATGTGCTCCGTGAGATACTCAAAAGAGAACCGGAAAACAGATTGGTTGCGGACAGGTTAAACGATGTAATGGCAATGCAGCATGACCGCACCGGAGAAAAGGCATCTTTACAAATAGACGAGGCCCTAATCAAGGAGCTCACAAGATGGCTTGAAAATGTGGGCAGGTTAAGAAGCCATGCATCATGACTCTCCGGCGCCTCCGGAAAGAATGGCAAGAGTCAGGGTCATTATTCATGAACTCGATATCGATGCCCTGCTTCTTCTTGACATGAATAATATCCGGTATCTTACGGGATTCACCGGCAGTGACGGAGCGCTCGTAATAGGAGAAAACGAAGAGACACTTCTTGTTGACGGCCGCTATACTAATCAGGCAAGAAAAGAAGTCGAGGGGTGCCATGTCTCTGAGTACAAAGAAAAAATAGATGGGATCGCGGCGATTCTCTTGGATGGTAGTTTGACATCCGTCGGGTTTGAATCACAAGCGATGAATGTCAACACCTATTTGAACCTGAAGGAGAAACTCGGCGGGCTTACGTTAAACCCGCTCTCCAACGAAATCGCTGCCCTCAGGGCCGTAAAAGATGAGAAAGAAATTGCGCATATCAGAAGAGCGGCAGAGATTTCTTGTGAGGCTCTTACTGCCGTTCGTGATCTTATAAAGCCGGGCGTAAGAGAGACGGATATTGCCATAGAGCTCGATTTTCAGATGAGGCGACGCGGCGCAGAACAGGTCTCCTTCCCGACCATTGTGGCGTCAGGAGCAAACTCAGCGCAACCTCATGCGCAACCTGGATTGCGGGCAATCAAAAATGGAGATATGGTCATAATAGATTACGGCGCCGTGCATTGCGGTTATCATTCTGATGAAACCTGCACGTTTGCCGTCGGCTATAAAGACAAGAAACAGGAAGAGGCATACTCTCTGGTAAAGACCGCTCACGACCGGGCGTTGGAGGCCGTCAAAGCCGGCATCCCCTGTGTGGAAATCGATCGCATCGCCAGAGAGTGCATTGAGATTGGCAAGCTGGGCAAGTATTTTACACACGGCACGGGCCACGGTGTCGGGCTTGACGTCCACGAAGCGCCGCGGATCACAAGCAATTCGGAAATGATCCTTGAGGCGGGGATGGTATTGACCGTAGAACCCGGTGTCTATATCCCAGACCTCTGGGGCGTCCGCATTGAGGATATGATATTGGTTAAAGGGGAAGGGTGTGAGGTCCTGACAAGAGTATCGAAGAACTTCACAGTGCTCCAGTGATTCTAAGAAACGAATACAATAAATCTATGTATTAGGATGCCGCGATATGAAGGTATTTCCAGATGATCTTCTTTACAACAGAGAACATGCATGGGTCAGGGTTGAAGGTGAATTAGCCACCATCGGTATCACGGATTACGCCCAGGAGAAATTGGGAGAAATCCTCGCTATAGAACTGCCCGAAGTTGACTCTTATGTGGAGAGGGACGAGCCTTTCGGAACTATTGAATCGGCAAAGGGTGTGTTCGAGCTTATATCACCCGTGAGTGGTGAGATAGTGAGTGTCAACGAAGATATATTAGACGATATTGGCATTGTCAACAGTGACCCCCATGATACAGGTTGGATGATTACTCTGGAGATGTCGGATTCGGAAGAGCTTGACGATCTCCTGGATCCAAGAGAATACCATGACTTTGTACTTAGAGAAGCGGAGAGTGACTGACCCTGTTTCATGATATGGAGATTCATTTCATTTACGCGCTTGAATGCCTTTGAAAACATGGCCATTGACGAGGCCATATTCCGGGCAAACCAAAAGACAGGTTCACCGCCCACACTCAGATTTTATAGTTGGTCCCCTCCATCAGTGTCTCTCGGATATTTTCAAGCAGCCCGTGAAGAGGTCAACGTCGAAGCGTGCAGAAGATATTCGGTAGACATCGTCAGGCGCCCGACAGGGGGGAAGGCTGTCCTTCATGAAAATGACCTGACATACGCCGTTATTGCCAGTGACCATAATCCCCTCTTCCCACGAGACATCTTGGGAACATACAAGGTCATCAGTAGCTGCATTGCCCAAGGGCTATCGGAGCTTGGGATAGAAGCAGAGATGGAGGGCAACGGGAGGTCATATCAGGAAGACTCCCTGAAAACCGCCTGCTTTTCGACGCCTTCCCGATATGAGCTTCTGGCCAAAAATAAGAAAATATGCGGCAGCGCTCAACTAAGATCAAAGGGAATTTTCCTTCAGCACGGCTCAATCCTGGTGGATTTTGACCCCGCGAAGACATGTGACCTGCTTCTGCCGGAGGGCGACCGGAGATGGCAAACCGCCAAGTTGCGCAGGTCCGTAACCTCGATATATGAGCAGGTTGGCGCTCCCGTGCATGTGGAGAACATCTGCCGCGTTATGAAAAATGGTTTTGAGAAAAAACTGAATATCGAGCTGGTGGAGGGGTGTTTGACAGCTTACGAGGAGTCCTTGAAGTTACAGCTGATGAATGATAAATACATGACTGATAGATGGAATATGGAAGGCAAGGTCGCTGCGGATGGACTTAATAACTCTGATTAAGAAGGAAGTGCGCGAGCAGGAAGGTTATCGGGCCGACATCGTGCCCTCGCGCGCAAAAATGGATGCTAATGAGAGCCCCTTTTCGCTCCCCTCCGCGCTTAAGAAAGAACTATTTGACAAGATGCAAAACATTTCCTTGAACAGGTACCCGGAGCCGGGTGCGCCCCTGATCAGGAAACGCTTTGCCGGATACTATGGTGTAGCCGACGACATGATAATGATCGGCAACGGGTCTGATGAGCTTATTCAGATACTCTGCACCGCTCTCGTAAATTCATCTTCTGTCGTCATGGTTCCCGTACCGACCTTTGTCATGTACAAGATTATCGCATCAAGTTCCGGTCATCGAGTTGCAGAGGTCCCACTCAGCACCTCCTTTGATTTGGACCTCCCTGCAATGCTCAGCCGGATCGCCGAGGATGCACCCGTCCTGACATTCCTGAGTTATCCGAACAGCCCTACGTCAAACTGCTTCAGTGAAAAGAGTATCGCAACCATCATTGAAGCATCAAGAGGAATTGTAGTCGTTGATGAGGCGTATGGCAGCTTTGCCGGAAAAACATTGCTCCCCTTATTGAAGAAATATGAAAATCTGGTTATCTTGAAGACACTCTCGAAAGTGGGACTCGCCGCCATCAGGATGGGCTTCCTGATCGGCCCCCCGACCCTCGTCCGTGAACTCGACAAGGTGAGACTCCCCTATAATATCAATACACTTTCCCAGGTAGCCGCGGGATTCTATTTGGATCACATTGATACGTTCTTGGGTCAGACAGGGGATATAATTGCCAGTCGTGAAGAGCTCCTCCGTGCTCTTGAGAAGATTCGGGGTGTGCATCCCTATCATTCAGATGCAAATTTCATTTTTTTTAGTTGCGATTTTGATACGGATCACATATACTCCCTCTTAGCTCAGGAGGGAATTCTTATTAAGAATCTTAACTCTCCCGGGGTCTTGAAGAATTGTATGAGAGTTACCGTTGGTAACCGCGAAGAGAACCAGGAATTCTTAAAGACAATAAAAAAAATCCTTCTAAAGTAAGGAGTGTGGTCTAACATAAGGTAACAGAGGGTAGTTTACGGCAGAGGCGCAAATCGTCTGGTGTCGTACTGCCCTTTTTTTGTCCCCTTTTGGGCTCAACGTTAAAGAAATTTATATTTCGTTATTAGAAAGAAAGGAAGGGTTGATTTGGAAGTAAAAGTATATGACAATGACATTGAAAAGGCCTTGAAAATCCTGAAGAACAAGCTTTCAAAAAGCGGATTGTTTAAGGAGCTAAAGCTGCGGAGAGCGTATGAGAAGCCTTCTGTGAAGAGGAAACGCAAAGCCATTGAAGCCCGCAGACGTTATGCCAAGGTTCAGCGCCGCAGAAGTTACTGAGAGTTTTTTTCAAAGCAAGAACCATGATCACCGAGGCCGGGGTCTCCTGCCGGATGCTAAGGAAGACCCGGAGTGTATGCAAGATGTCCGAGAAACAATATCTGGTTGATGCTCTGTCGATAGAGGAATCGTGGCGGATATTCCGCATCATGGCGGAATTTGTGGAAGCCATCGAAACCCTGTCCAAGATAAAAAACGGCGTTACGATTTTTGGATCCGCAAGAGTCGGGGCCGATGATCCATACTACAAGAAGGCAGAGTATCTCGCAAGAAGGCTTGCCGAAAACGGCTTCAGTGTAATTACAGGAGGCGGCCCCGGAATCATGGAGGCAGCCAATAAGGGAGCGGCAGCGGCGGGCGGCCAGTCGGTAGGCATGAACATCCGTCTTCCCTATGAGCAGAAACCAAACCCTTACGCCAATACAGTTATCGAATACAAATATTTTTTTATCCGTAAAGTAATGTTTGTAAAATATGCCGTGGCGTATGTAATCCTCCCGGGAGGCTTCGGAACAATGGATGAGCTCTTCGAGGCCTTGACTCTGATTCAGACAAAAAGGATAAAGGGCTTCCCCGTCATACTGATGGGCAGCGAATACTGGCAAGGACTGATGGGCTGGATGAAAGACACCATGCTCGGGAACGACAGGATTGAACCATGTGATCTCGAAATCATCCGCATCATTGATGATCCGGATGAAGTAGTAAAACATATAAAGAAATTTGTCATTCTCTAAAAAGACTCTGTAAGATCACGCCTCATACCTATATCAAGTCTTGATAAAAATGGTGCTTAAATTGTCAGGCCGAGCAGAGTGAGGCCCCTTGCAATTGAGCGCATCAGGATTCCTCGCTCGTCTCGCACACGGGATGGAAGTCAATAGACACACATTCAAAATCAGAAAAGTTCACGACACCGAAGCCGGCACAATGAATTTTGAAAAGATACTGATGGAATTAAAGAAAGGGAAGACGGATCCTTCTCCCTGTTATCTCCTCTACGGTGAAGAAGACTATCTTGTCAAAGATGCCCTGAATAAAATCATAGCCGCTATCATCCCCACAGGCGACAGAGATATGAATCTCTTTTTCATGGATGGAGAGTCGGAAGACATAGACAGCCTTTGCGAAACAATCCTGACGCCACCCCTTATTCCGGGAAGAAAAGTCGTTGCGCTGACAAATACCCGTCTTTTTCAAACAAGAATTTCCCTGCCGGAGATAGTACAAAAAATTAGACAATATTTTACTAGTGACCCCAACACGGCAGTCAGATATTTTATGCAATTCCTGAAGATCACAGGCTGGAATATCGATGATCTCAGAGACGGCGGCTGGAAGAAGATTAGCAGCGATAACTGGCAAAAGATTGTTGAAGGCGACAGCGGACATGATCGGGAAACATGGCTCCCTGAAATGATCGACACCTGCATAAGCCGAGGCGCGGATATGAGCGATCAGCGGGGGAGAGCGGAACGTCTTGAAGATACCTTGAAAAAAGGCATCCCGCCGGGCATCCACCTGATCATAACCGCAGAGACGGTGGACAAGAGGAAGAGACTCTTCAAGACCATATCCGAAACCGGGATTGTCCTAAATTTTTCTCACCCGAAAGGCGATGCAAGGCAGAAGCATGCACTCATGGATATGGCAAAAGATCTCTTAGCTCAGAGTGGGAAACGATTGACGCCGGAAGCATGGATCGCTATCGGCAGGAAGACAGGCTTTAACCTTGCCGATTCCATGAAAGCTTTGGAAAAGCTAATCACCTATGCAGGTGACAAGAAATCGATTGACGAGTCGGACGTCGAAGAGGTCGTAGGAAAGACAAAAGAAGATACCGTTTTTGATTTAACAGGCGCCCTTGTCGCGAAGAAGCTGGATGCAGCCTTGTCAAATCTGAAAGATCTTTTCGATCAGGGTATAAACCACGTATTGATCCTGTCAATGATAGCAAGGGAAATCAGATTTCTCCTCCATGCCAAGATGTTTATCAGATCAGGCAAGCTTGGGTCTATTGAACCCAATATGGACTATGAAATCTTTCAGAGGTCAGTTTATCCGGTCATCTTGCAATGGAGAGGCGATAGAGGGGGAAAAGGTGGTCTGGACGGTCAACATCCGTATGTCATTTATAATGCCGTAAGGAATTCTTATCAATTCTCGTATGAGCGCCTGTTGAAATTTTTGGAAGACCTCGTCGACATGGACATTGCCTTTAAGACCACGGCGAAGGAGCCGAAGTTTATGCTGGAGCGCTTCATCATGGATGTGTGCAGATAAGCAGGATTGTCGAGACTTGCACAAATTATTAAGAGCTTGTATAAGAGAAACCATCACGTAGGGTATCAAATTACGTCCTGGTAGCATTAAGAGCAAATCCAAAATGCAATTAGAGAAATTGCACCTCTTAGAAAAGAAAGCCTTGAACCTCCGCAAAGAGTATTTCATCATCTTCCTCCTGATCGCGACGACGGCAATCAGTTATTGGCAGCTAAAAAATAATGACTTTATCAATTTAGATGACCCGCAGTACATAACCGAGAATCTCCGGGTAAAAGCGGGACTCACTGTGGAAAGCGTGAAGTGGGCATTTGCTTCCACGCAGGCTCATAACTGGCACCCTTTAACATGGCTTTCCCATATGCTGGATGTTCAGCTATTCGGTTTGAACGCCGGTTGGCATCATGTAACCAATCTTATCTTACACCTTGCAAATACCATCCTGCTCTTTCTTGTATTTTACAGGATGACGAAGGGCCTCTGGCAGAGCGCCTTGGTGGCGGCGCTGTTCGCTCTGCACCCCCTCCATGTGGAATCCGTAGCCTGGGCATCCGAAAGAAAGGATGTCCTCTCCGCCCTGTTCTGGATACTCACAATCGGGGCTTATTCCTATTATACCGAGCGTCGTGCTCTCTGGCGCTATTTGCTTACTCTTTTATTTTTCACACTGGGTATCATGTCAAAACCGATGGTTGTGACACTCCCTTTCGTTCTCATCCTCATGGATTACTGGCCCCTTGGTCGCTTTCAATTACCAAGCCCGAAATTGGCCGATCAAGAAAAATCCACAAAGCCGGCCAAGCGAAAGCGCAAAGGCAAAAAGATCTCCAAGAGCGAAATAATTGAGACGTCGCAAAAACAGAGAACGACGGAACCAACTAATTTATGGTCGCGCCTGGCGGAGCTTGTACGTGAAAAAATTCCTTTTTTTATTGTGTCGGCAATCTCATGTGTCATCACGGTTGTTGCTCAAAAAGACGCCATATATTCTGTGAGTGAACTGCCTCTCGGCTACAGGGTCTCAAATGCCATCGTGTCTTATGCCCATTACCTGATCAAGATGATTTTGCCGGTCAATCTGTCGGTCTTTTACCTTCAGTTGGGACAGACACCGGCATGGCAGGTCTTTGCGGCTGTGGTGCTTCTCATATTTGTAACTATTCCTGTAATCATCACAACAAGAAAATATAAATACCTTGCCGTGGGATGGTTCTGGTATTTGGGAACCCTGTTCCCCGTTATCGGCATCATGCAGGTAGGAGACCAATCCATGGCGGACCGATACACCTATATTCCACTCATCGGAATCTTTATTATGATTGCCTGGGGTATTGGTGCTCTTTCAAACGGGTGGAGGAATCAAAAATTGATTCTCGGAGTCATCTCAGGAATGACACTTGCTGCCTTCTCATTCGGAACATGGACGGAAGTCAGGCATTGGCAGAACAGTGAGACACTCTTTACGCAAGCGCTCGCGGCTGATGCAAAAAATCCCAGAGCACATTCACTCCTGGCAAAGGCTCTTTCACAGAAGGATCATATAGATGAAGCAATTCAACATTATGAAGAAGCCCTGCGCATACATCCTCATACACATGATTCCGAATTTCACAAAGATTTCGGGCGGCTTCTCGCGGCAAAAGGAGATATGGGCGCGGCGGCTTCTCATTTTCGGATTGCCTTGCAGATTAATCCTCATGACACACAGGCGCGTGAATTTCTCGAAATGAACACGGCCATAAGGGGAATTAGCACGGATGCCGTAGCATATTACCGAAAGGCCCTGCAGACCAATCCCTCGAATCCATATGCACATTACCTGTTGGGAGAAGCCTTAGCCAAACATGGTCAATCTGAAGAGGCTCTGGCACACTTGAAAGAAGCTCTAAGGATCAAACCAGATATAGTTGAGGCCCACAATGGCATAGGAATTATTCTGGCCTCGAAAGGAAGACTGTCGGAGGCTATCGGTCACTTCAGTGAGGCTCTAAAAATAAAGCCTGATTTTACAGAAGCGAGCAATAACCTGAGAGTCGCATTGGCACAACAGAAGATGCGTCATTGACATTGTATCTCAGACTATTAGCACAGAACCGAAGTCTGTGCTGGAGCACTTGGTCGTAGCCACCGGATGTGAACTAGCCTGATACAAATACTGAAGCCTAGTGACAGGAGTGAACTTCCCCATTTTTCCGGTTGCAAAATAACTTTTTTTAAGGAAACTTTTTCCTATGTCTCAAGAAGAACCATACTATCGTCGCCAGTTACTGATCTGTCTTTTTCTCACGGTGGCAGTGCTTGCTGCCTTCTGGCAGGTTAATCGTTGCGATTTCATTAATTATGACGATGAAGACTACATCACAGAGAACAGTCATATTAAGAATGGTATTACGACAGAGGGCATCCGATGGGCATTCACGACCAGTCACGCTGCAAACTGGCACCCCCTGACCTGGCTTTCCCATATGCTGGACTGTCGGCTCTTTGGTTTAAAACCGGGACTGCATCACCTAATGAACGTTTTCTTTCATATAGGCAATACGCTGTTATTATTTCTCATCCTCAATCGAATGACCCACGCACTCTGGCAGAGCGCCTTTGTGGCTGCTTTATTCGCACTTCACCCTCTCCACGTAGAGTCTGTCGCCTGGGTTGCCGAGCGCAAAGACGTACTCTCGACTTTCTTCTGGATGCTCACAACGGGAGCATATATCTTTTATGTTGAACGTCCGGTACTTCAAAGATATCTGCCTGTTCTGATATTTTTTGCTTTAGGACTGATGGCTAAACCCATGCTGGTAACTCTTCCTTTTGTCCTCCTCCTTCTCGACTATTGGCCTCTGCAGCGATTCCAGCAGAAAAGATCGCCTAAGGAGATCCAAGCGGACTCGCGTGGACCTGTGTCTGTGGTTAAGCAAAAAGGAGCTGCGAAGAAGAAGCACGCAGAAAAGTCAGAGGAGAAAGCAGAAAAACCTGTAGATTCCAAGTATCGGTGGACATTGATTCGTCCCCTGCTCTGGGAAAAAATCCCCCTCTTTGCCTTGACGGCGCTCTCATGCATCGTAACATACGTTGTCCAGCAGAAGGGCGGCGCAGTGGCATCCATTGAGGCATTCCCCCTGAGTGACCGTCTTGCGAATGCCTTCGTTTCCTTTGTCGTCTACATCAGAAAAATGATGTGGCCAAGTGATCTTGCCATCTTTTATCCTCATGCGGGGCTATTGCCCTCCTGGCAAGTCATAGGCGCGGTCTTGCTCCTCCTCTCCCTAACCATAGCCGTCATCCGGGCGGCAAGGGAAATCCCTTATCTGGCCGTGGGGTGGCTATGGTATGTGGGTACACTCATACCCGTCATCGGTATTGTGCAAGTCGGCGCACAGGCGCGGGCGGACCGCTATACCTATGTCCCCCTGATCGGGTTGTTCATGATAGCGGCCTGGGGCATTCCCGAGCTCTTGAAAAAATGGCGCTACCGGAAAGAGGTGCTTTTTGCGTCCTCTGCCATCATCCTTCTATGTTGTTTCACGGTGACATGGGCACAGGTCGGGTACTGGCGAAATAGCGTGACTTTGTTTGATCATGCCTTGAAGGTTACTGATCGTAATACGCGTGCGTATATCAACCTGGCTGCCGCCTACAACGACCTGGGCAATTACAGGAAAACGATAGAGGCCTGTGACGAAGCCATCAGGCTCGATGCAAGATTTGAGAAGGCCTATTATGATCGAGGTCTTGCTTACAGCAGGCTAGGGAACTACAGGCAGGCGATCGATGATTACGACAGAGCCATAGAGTTAAACCCGAAATATACAAAGGCCTACAATAACCGTGGCATCGCCAATGACATTCTTGGCAACCACAAACAGGCGATAGACGACCTTGATAGGGCTATCGGGCTGAACCCAAAATATGCGGAAGCCTATTACAACCGGGGTATTGCGTATGGCAGACTTGGCACCTACAAACAGGCCCTTGGAGACTTTGACAGAGCCATCGGGCTGAACCCAAAATATGCGGAGGCCTATTACAACCGAGCGGCCTCTTATTACAGCCTCGGTAACCAAAGGCAGGCATTTGAAGATATGAAGACAGCGGCACGATTCGGCGACGAAGATGCAAAGAACTTTTTGAGAAGCCAGGGGATGAGCTGGTAGCAGTGTCCAGATTCCTGTTCTATTCAAAGCTTCCGCATTTTTTCCATTGCCGATTTTTTTCTCCGGGAAAGTCTCCTTGACGGCCCTTTCTTTTTTGCTCGTGCTGTTGTTGCATCTTCATCTTCTTTATCTAATCGTTCTTCCTCGTGGCGGGCATTGCCGGTCATAGCGTTTTTCGCCCGTCCCATAAGCCCGTCAAACTCCTGCGATGATATTGCTGTCCCCCCCCTGCGACTGACATAATCGGCGATGTCCCTGTCCGACGTGACAACAACAACTTCTTCCGCCCTCTCTTGAACCATGCGTTTGATGACTTCATCCGCTTTCTCACCTTTTCGGGAATATATGATGTCTATGCCTGAGAGCTTATCCCTCTCTTCCTCGACAGGTCCACCCTGCCAGCCGTCGAAAACAATGGTCACCTTGTGTCCCTTCTGTTTCCTATAATGGGACACACTTTTTGCCAGGGCATTCCTGCCAGCCTCCAGGCTTAATCTCTCATGCCGTCTCAGCGCATCGGACTGTCTTATGAGATTGTATCCGTCAATGATGATGTGCATGATGGATGGTGTCCGCTTTAGTTCATCAAGTAATAATTTCGGGCGGGAAGGATGCCTTTTCCACAGCCACGCAGTGGTTACTATGCAAACCTTTTCTCATGCGAATTTCAAGACTCACAGGAAATGGAGAATGCGCTTTTTCTTTATACAAATCTTGCCGGGAAACATTATCGTAACTTCTTGCCGCGAGGTCTATCTTTGACGGCGACCCCATGCAAAAATATATTCACTACCTCATTGATGATTTTGTCCATCGCCAGTGGAACAACGTCTTTTCCTTGCAAGATTTCCTGGGAATAAAGAAAGCCGTATAGCATGTTGTGAAAGATATGTGCCTGAATATAGGGATCGCCCTTCCTTATAAGACCCTTGTCTTGAAAAGTCTTGAAATAAACGGCAATATTCTCCATTAATCGATGACGGACTTTCCGATAATATTCTTTGCCGAATTCTTTATTGAAAGCCGACTCTGAGACTACGAATCTAATCATCGGAATGCGTTGCTCAAGCTTGCCAAAATATTTCTTCCCTATGGAGTGCATAAAATCCCTCGGGCTTAGTTTCGCAAGCGTATCGTCACCTATTGATTCTATGAAACCGGTAGCGCCCGTTATTCCAATAAGTTCCATAGCCAGTGTTCTCTTATTGGGAAAATAGCGATATACAGTCCCATGCGCTACGCCCGCGAGGGCGGCAATATCCGACATCCTACCTTGGTGATAGCCACGTTTAGCGAAAATCTCGAGCGCGGCCTGTAGAATATCTTCGCGGCGCTGCTTCTCCGGTAAAACCGTCCTTTTCCTCTTTTTCTTATTTCTTAAATTCATTTCTTGCCCCACACATTCTGTATTTCACAAGGTTGTATTTAACACAAAAGTCCGATGATTATGAATTTGTTTGTACCCTCTACAGCGCCTTCTAATATTTGTCAAAGTCATAATATGCCTTCTTGAAATTCAGGGTGCGACGATCCGCAAGATTCCCATCAGCCCGCAGAATCATTGGCTGCTGATCGGGCATTCTTGAAAATACTTCACGTTGAATGTATTGCCCGGGTAAAGATCACGCTATGAACCCGATGTTGTACATTACCGGCTGCTGTGATTAATATCCCTCGATGCAATCCATATCGCTTTTTTGCATATGCAAAATTTGTCATTATATCATGCTTAATGTCGTTGACTTTAGCCATAACCGAAGGTATAGACAGACGGACCAGAGGGATATACCAAAGTACGGCGGACCTGACCGATACCTCATTATTGATGGAATGCCCAATACCAAGGTGAGTAAAATTAATAAGAATCAGTTGAGAAAACTAATGGTTAGGAGGGCGAAAAATGGATTTTGAATTGAACGATGAATTGAAAATGTTGAAAGAGATGTCGTACAAATTTGCCCAAGCTGAATTTACCGGGATATCCCACGAATGTGACGAGGGCGAGAAATACACCCCGGATATTCGCAGAAAGGCCGCTGAAAATGGTCTTGTCGGGGCATGGATCCCCGAAGAATATGGCGGCGCAGGGGCTGGTTACTTGGGCAACACCATCATCACGGAAGAACTGTCCAAGGTTGATATGGGGATCGGCTTGAATGTAGTTGCCGCCACATTCGGCTGCGAATCCATACTGCAGTTCGGATCGGAAGAGCAAAAAAAGACATATCTCCCTCCCGTATGCAGGGGTGAACAGGTAAGCGCGGGAGCGTTTACGGAACCCAACGCAGGCACAGATGTGGCAGGATACAGAACGAAGGCCGTCAAGGACGGAAGTGACTACGTCATCAGCGGAAACAAGATGTTCATAACCAATGGAAGCGTCTGTGACTTCATGGTAGCTCAGTGCATCACTAATCCGGAGGAAAAAAAGCATAATAGCTTCAGCCTTATAATAGTTCCCGCAGGTACCCCGGGAATAACAAGAAACAAGATTCACGGGAAAATGGGTATCCGTTCCAGTGACACGGCAGAAATCGCTTTTGAGGATGTGCGGGTTCCCCGGACTAACCTCGTCGGCAAGGAGGGCAACGGCTTCCGCCAGTTGATGCACTTCTTTGATACGACAAGGGTGATGGTCGCTGGCCAGGCCCTCGGCCTTTCCGAAGGTTGTCTGGAGACAAGCATCAAATACGTCAAAGAGAGAACAGCTTTTGGAGCCCCCCTGGGTTCATTCCAGCTGACACAGATGAAACTGACGGAAATGGCAATCAAGATAGAGTCTCTACGGGGCCTTATTTATAAATCGGCATGGCTTCTTGATCAGGGCAGGCCGGACTATACCCTGGCTGCGATGGCAAAATTCTTGGGAGGTCAGACCGCGGTGTTCTGTGCGAACTACGCCGTGGAATTGCACGGTGGGTATGGCTACATCGACGAGTACAGCGTCCAGAAGTGGTACCGGGACGCCAAAATTCTCGAACTTTATGAGGGGACCAAAGAAGCTGAAATCATGACCATCGGCAGGATACTGCAAGCACGGTAGTCGTACAAAAAATGCCCCCATCCCCGCCTTGATAGACACGGAGATAGGGGCATTTCCAATTTTAAGTGGAGATCAACCGCCTATTAGGGCTTTCATGGCCCTGATGGTGTGAGCATAGTCTCCGCTCCCGAAGATGGCGGCGCCCGAAACCATGACGTCTGCACCGGCTTCGGCAACCAATCCAATATTATCAACAGTTATGCCACCGTCAACTTCGATGGCGACATCAGGTGAAACGGTATTCACCATCTCTCTGGCCTGCGCTATCTTCGGCAGGACGTGCTCTATGAATTTTTGTCCCCCGAATCCCGGATTAACGGACATGACAAGAAGGAGATCAATATCTTTCAGAATCGGCTCAACCTGAACGAGCGGTGTGGCAGGATTGAGAGACACACCCGCCTTGACGCCCCGGTCCTTTATCTGGGCAATTGTCCTGTGGAGGTGCGATGCCGTCTCGACATGAACTGTTATGACATCACTTCCAGCCTCGGCAAAGGAGTCTATGTAACGCTCCGGATTTGAAATCATGAGATGCACATCGAAAGGAAGTCTCGTGATTCTTCGGAGCCATTTGACCGGACCCGGCCCGATTGTGATATTGGGGACGAAATGACCGTCCATTACATCTACGTGTATCCAGTCGGCGCCCGCCGCTTCCACAGCCATGATTTCTTCACCGAGCCTGCTGAAGTCAGCGGAAAGAATGGACGGGGCAATTTTTTTCATTACATGCCTTCTTTTCCGTTCTCATGAGACTTATGAGAAAACTTATCTTTTGTCATTCTTGAAAGATGACTATTGACAAAGTGTCTGTACACCATCAATGCTGACGTGTCAATAATTACTGAAAGGGAGAAAAGACCCTTGACAAAATAATTGCAAAAGCCCATGCTTCCGGAAAAATCCAATCACATAATTGCAATCACAAATGTACCTTCTTTATAACATTCTATTAGTAATGGCAGCCCTGCTGGCTCTCCCCTACTATGCGATCAAAATGGCGCTGACGGGAAAATACAGAAAAAGCATGGGGCCGAAATTTGGGCTTGTCCGGCCTTCAACCTTTGCGGAGATGAAGGGCAGCCCCAGGATATGGATACA
>PMBI01000057.1:0-2056 GCA_003153775.1 Syntrophaceae bacterium
GGCGAGTCCGAATACACCTTTCGCATCAGGCCGCAGGGAACAGAACCAAGTACCCTTCGACGCGTATCACCCGCTCAGGGTCAATTCAGCCGAGTCTTTTTTTCTCGGCAAGGCCTTGAAAGAGACCGGGGTTCATTGAATCAAATGCAGTCGCCTGTTGAATATCTCGATGGACTAAAAAGGTTAGACATCCGTTTCAGCCTTGATCCTATATCGCGATTCCTTGAACGTCTGAATAACCCCCAGGACGCTTACAGGACAGTCTTGGTTGGCGGAACCAACGGGAAAGGCTCCATTGCGGCCATGGTGGCATCGGTTATGTCCCGCGGTTTTCGCGTTGGCCTCTATACATCACCGCATTTGGTCGATGTCCGGGAGAGGATAAGAGTCGACGGCCACATGATATCACAAGCGGAGATGGATACGTGGATAGAAGTAGTGAAGGCGCACTCGAAAGAAAACCTGACCTACTTCGAATTTCTCACTGCCATTGCCTTTCTTTACTTCCACTCGCGAAAGGTGGATTTAGCCGTTCTGGAAGTGGGAATGGGGGGTAGGCTCGATGCAACCAACGTGGCTTCGCCTCTCGTATCCGTAGTATCGAATATCTCCATTGATCATTCTGAATACCTCGGCAGGCGCCTCGAAGAGATTGCCCGGGAGAAGGGCGGCATAATTAAAGACGGAGGGGTTCTTATAACTGCGGTGAAGCAACGGCGCGTGCGGGAGATTCTGGAAGAAATATGTCGCACGAGAGGTGCAACGCTGTACCGTGTGGGAAGGGAAATAAGGACCTACACGCACCCTGGTGGCTCATTTTCCTATCGAGGCATTGGGACGAGATATGATGACCTCGTTTGTCCTCTGCGAGGGAAACATCAGAAAGTGAATGCCGCTGCGGCCCTTGGTGTCATTGAATATTTGGCCACGAAAGGGTTCGGTGTCGATCACGATGCGGTCATAAAAGGAATTCATGACGTTAAATGGGAAGGGCGACTGGAGGTCATCCGGTATTCACCAATGGTTCTTCTGGATGGCGCCCACAATGCGGATGGCGCATCCGCCCTCTCGCGGGCATTGAAGGAGGAATTTTCCTTCAACAAGTTGATATTCATCTTTGGCGTTCTTAAGGATAAGGACTACCATACTATGCTCAAGAAGCTGCTCCCGCTCGGGGATCGACTGATCCTGACGAGTCCGGATATCGAAAGGGCAATGCCTCCCGAGGCATTGTTGCCGGTGGCACGCCAGTACGTAAGAAGAATCGAGATCGTGCGTAATTCCCATGATGCCCTGAAACGGGCATTATCTGTAGCCGACGAGAATGATCTTATCTGTGTAACCGGTTCTCTTTATCTTGTCGGTGAAATTAAAAGGGCATTCTCTATGGCATTTTCGTAATGTCGTTGTTTTCAAAAATAGTCTTAAGGCGGGATGGTCAAGTGATTGTTTTGCGGAGGGCGAGATGGCAATGCTCCTTTATTTGTCTCTTCATCTTTATTTGTTTCATTCCCGCTTATAACTCAACTGCTGCGGATACTGATGTCTCCAAAGGGCCCATAACATTGGAGGCGGATAGTGTCGCCTATGACAAAGAGGAAGATACCTATCATGCAAAGGGCAATGTCTTAATTGTCTTTTCCGGGGGCGTCCTCATGGCCGAGTCGGTAGTCCTCAATAGGGCAACGAACGAGGCAAATGCCGAAGGTTATGTTATGCTAATAAGCGACGGAGACATCCTCGAGGGAGACACAGTTGACTTTAACATGGAATCAAAGACTGGTATCGCCTACCAGGGCAAGATGTTTTTTGCCGCGACTCATTTCTATGTAAAGGGCTCAAAAATTGAAAAGACAGGGGAAGCCTCATACCGTTTTGAAAATGCCACGGCAACCTCATGCGACGGAGATTCTCCGGACTGGCGTTTGGCTGGGAAAGAACTGGATGTAACCATTGAAGGCTATGGAACCATTAAAGATGCCAAGTTTCTGGCCGGCAACGTTCCCCTTCTCTACACCCCATATATGCTCTTCCCGGCAAAGAAGAACCGGCAATC
>PMBI01000057.1:2104-4919 GCA_003153775.1 Syntrophaceae bacterium
ACGGGTGAATTAACCGGAGGAATACCCAGAGACTGGCAGTCCGACCACAAGAGATGGTCATTATATCTGAATCACGAGACTACTTTCGATCCCACATTTACCTTCAGGACAGATATCCGCATGGTTTCAGATAGCTTTTACTTCAAAGACTTTTCCTCACACAATTATTACCTCGAGAATTATTCATTGACAGAAGCAGAAAGATTCAAGAAAGTTCCTTTTTACGGTGACGAATCTCTTGGTTCGCTCAACTCGACGATCCGTATGGCCAAGAACTGGCAATTATACAACCTGACGGCACTTATAAGCTACACCGACGATTTCTCGAGCGCCTCGAATGACGCAACTTTGCAGAAGTATCCCGAAATAACCCTTCATGGAATCAAGCGTCCCATCTTTGGTTCTCCGGTAAATTTTGAGTTTGATACTGCATATGATTATTTTTACAGAAATGACGGGCAAAAGGGACATCTTTTCGACCTGCAACCCGCGCTCTCCCTGCCCCTGCGCTGGCATGATTTTCTCCAGTTTACGCCGCAGGTAGGCGTGAAGAGCACTACCTGGGACCGTGATGACAATGTTGACACAGGCCAAAGCAAACGCGGGAATCGAGAATTGTACAATATTGGAGCAACGGCCACTACGGAAATCCACAGGATATTCGATGTGGGGGGCAAGGACTTAGATAAGATACGACACGGCATCAGACCCGAATTCACGTACGCCTATATCCCAAATATATCTCAGCCGGATCTTCCCGACTTCGCCGCTGCCGTATCCGAACAGAACACCTTGACATACTCGCTGACCAACACGCTCTTGGCAAAATTTAACGAAAAGGACGGAGGAAAAAGTTACCTTGAGTTTCTGCGCTTCAAGCTGGCCCAGACCTATGATTTCAAAGAGGCGAGAAGGGGTGACGTCGATCCCCCGAAAGACAGAAGACCCTTCAGTGATGTCGATATGGAGCTTGACGTTAAACCACATCAGTATTTTTCGTTCATGGCTCGCAACAAGTACAGCATAAATTCAGGTGAATGGCTCCAGACCAATTATGATATGAACATAAGCGATTGGCGGGGAGACGAGGCGACCGTGGGATATAGATTTGCCAAGACTATTGTCAATGTGGTCAACCCTGCTACGGCAACAACGCCATTTACCTCCTTCCAGTATAGCCAGGCTGCCGGTGAAGAGCTAGATATCTCCCTCAAGGTTGCAGTAACGAAGTCCGTAAATCTTATCTATGTTTTGAGAAAGAATCAGCTGGATGATATAACTCTGGAGAGGACATATGGCGTTAAATATCGCGAGCAATGCTGGAGCGTCGAGGTATACATCTCGGAAACTCAGACTGATAAGACGTATATGGTGGGCTTTTCTCTCCTCGGTCTCGGCAAATTTGGCGGGAAGTAGGATTATCTCGTTTGCGCAAGGTTTTTTCTTGACAAATATCCGTAAATTTTGTAACTTCCTTATTTACATTTTCGGCAAGTGGGTGAATCTATGAAGACTTATAACGCGAAGAAAGAGGACATCGTCAGGAACTGGTATGTCATTGATGCGGAAGGACATATTCTCGGCAGACTCGCCAGTGAGGTTGCAAGACGTCTCAGAGGTAAACATAAACCCGTTTATACACCATATATGGATGCAGGGGATTTTGTGATTGTTGTCAATGCCGGTAAGGTTTCCCTCTCAGGCAAGAAACTGTCCGACAAAGTATACTATCATTATTCCGGTTACCCGGGTGGTATGAAGAAAACGTATGCCGGCAAATTGTTGAAGGATAGTCCGGAAAAGGTCCTGATCTATGCGGTCAGAGGCATGCTGCCGAAGAACTCTTTAGGCAGGAAGATGTTAAAAAAACTCAAGGTCTATGTAAATAATGATCACCCTCACGAGGCACAGTGCCCTCAGGTAATCAAGTTATAATGGTTTGTGTTTGATTAGCTGGTATCGTCTAATACTTGCCGGATTGTGCATACCAAGTTCATTGTCGGGAGATATGAAATAATGGAAAAACGTTTTTATGCCACAGGGAAAAGGAAGTACGCCATTGCCAGAGTATATATGAAAGAAGGCAGCGGAAACCTTGTAGTAAACAAGAGGAACTTTGATGACTATTTTACGAGGGATAGCCTCAAAATGATTATCATGCAGCCTCTCGAAATTGTGGGAGCGCGAAACAAGTTTGATTTCTTTATTAACGTATCGGGTGGTGGCGTAGCCGGGCAGGCTGGTGCTATAAAGCACGGCATAACAAAGGCGCTCGTTGAATATGATGCCGAATGGCGCTCAGTACTCAAGAAAGCGGGTTTCATAACAAGGGATTCACGCATAAAGGAAAGGAAAAAGTACGGACAACCTGGTGCGAGGAAGCACTTCCAATTTTCAAAAAGATAGTATTACGGAAGGAGGCTTCTCGGCCTCCTTTTTTTTGGACGAAACATATGCTTAAAGTAGTTATATACGGTGCGAGCGGATACACCGGCCAGGAGCTTCTCAGGCTCCTGCTCAGGCATCCACAGGCCGAGGTTATGGCGGTGACTTCTCGGAGATATGCGGGGATCCAGGTTTCTGATATCTACCCGGTATTTGCCGGCTTGACCGATTTGGCATTCGTCAACGCGTCTCCGGAAGATGTAGCAGGCGCGGCGGATATCGTTTTTCTGGCCCTGCCCCATGGTGTTTCCATGGCTGTCGCCCCTGCGTTCCTCGCGGCCGGGAAGAAGGTGATCGATCTCAGCGCGGATTTTCGTCTGCACGATGTCGCCACCTACGAAAAATGGTATAGCAGGCACACCGCACCTGA
>PMBI01000057.1:4941-8182 GCA_003153775.1 Syntrophaceae bacterium
CTCTTCTGCGAGGTTGATGAGGGATTTAAAGCCTACAAAGTCGGTCAGCACCGGCATACGCCGGAGATGGAACAGGAAATCAGTATTCTCGCCGGCAGCAATGTGAGGATTACGTTTACGCCCCACCTCCTTCCCATAACCCGGGGAATCCTCAGCACTATATATGCGACGCTTCAGAAGGACGTCACAACGGCGGAGTTGATCGATCTTTACCGGGCATTTTATAAGGGAAAGAAGTTTGTCAGAATATACAAGGCGGGTACGTTTCCCAATATTTCTTCGGTCCGGGGTTCCAATTACTGTGACATAGGGCTCTTTGTTGATAGCAGAACAAAAAGGGTTATCATCATATGCGCCATCGACAACCTCGTCAAAGGCGCAGCAGGCCAGGCTATACAAAATATGAATCTCATGTGCGGTCTCAGTGAAGATATGGGACTTAGCATGATATCCTTGTTCCCGTAGAAAAATACGTCATTTGTCGATATGTTTGCCTCGTGACTGCTCATGGCTGCGGCTCATCTCCGCAATGGCAATTAACTTGGATTTTTAAAAGTCAGAACTGTAAAAGATAGATGTCCATAAAAATATACAACACGCTCTCAAAGAAGAAAGAGACATTCGAACCCCTCGTTGAGGGACAGGTGGGCATGTATGCGTGCGGCATCACCGCTTATGATGTCTGTCATGTAGGCCATGCCCGTTCCGCTGTAGTTTTCGATGTCATCACGAGGTATCTTCGGTACAGGGGATATCGTGTCACGTACGTGAAAAACTTTACGGACGTGGATGACAAGATCATCACGAAGGCCAATGCGGAAGGGAAAACAATATCTGAAATATCGGAGAAGTATATCAGAGAGCATGACGAAGATATGGATGCGCTTGGAGTAGCGAGGCCGACATGGGCGCCGAGGGCCACAGAACATATCACCGGCATGATAAAACTGATCAATACTCTCCTTGCCAACGGTCTTGCCTATGAGGCCGACGGCGATATCTATTACGCGGTTGAGAAATTCAAGGGATACGGAAAACTTTCAGGCAGAAATCTGGAAGAAATGGTGGCCGGCGCCCGCGTGGATGTAAACGAGAAAAAAAGAAATCCCCTCGACTTTGCCCTGTGGAAAGCCAGCAAGGAAGGGGAGCCGTGGTGGGAGAGTCCCTGGGGCAGAGGGAGACCGGGATGGCATATCGAGTGTTCAATTATGAGCCAGAACTTTCTCGGAGATACGTTCGATATCCACGGCGGCGGAGAAGATTTGATATTTCCCCATCATGAAAATGAGATTGCCCAGTCGGAAGGGGCGACCGGCAAACCGCTCGCCAGATTCTGGGTCCANNTTTTCGAGCGAGTCACTTGCCGAGGCGAGGATGGGCATGGAGAGGTTCTATGCCACCCTGAAAGCAGTCAAGGGCGCGCTTGCGGCCTGTGGAGATTTTTCCGCGGTTACCATGGAGAGACTTTCCGGAAAGGATAGGGATATATTCGAGAAGATTGCATCCCTCCCGGATAGATTCAAAGAGGCTATGGATGATGATTTCAACACACCGCGGGCGGTGGGCTACATCTTCGATACCGTGAGACTTATCAACGGCTATATGTCAGAGGAGAAATTCTCCGTGTCCGCCGAGGCATGCCTTATTCTGGATAAAGCGGGAAGGGTCATTGCAGAGGTCGGCGGGGTCTTGGGGTTATTCCTCGACGACCCTGATGATTATTTTATGCAGGATCGAAACAGGGAGGCCGCAAAGCAGGGCCTGGATGTGCATGAAATTGACCGTCTGATTGAAGAGCGGCGGGCAGCCCGGCTGGCCAAGGACTGGAAGAGGGCCGATGAGATCAGAAATCTGCTGGCGGAAAAGAAGATCATTCTCAAGGACACCCCTGCCGGAACGTCTTGGAAAATAGAATGAAATTATAAGAACCTTGGCAGATATTCGCGGATGACGGAAAGCCTCGGTATTCAAATCCCTTCAACAGTAATCAGATAATTCCCCCTGCAAGATGGTTACGGCTTGACCGCTTATGTGAACACGGTCGTGAACCACGCGAACTCTCACAATGCCGCCTCTGGGTGAGGCCTGATAGCCGACCAACTCATTTCTGCCGAGACGTGCCGCCCAGTATGGAGCAAGGCAGCAATGGGCGGAACCGGTGACGGGGTCCTCATTTACGCCGACCTGCGGGGCAAAGAACCGCGAGGCAAAATCGTATTCCCTGGAGCTCGAAGGGCTCGTAACGATGACACCGCGCATCGGTATTGTATTGAGGAGTCCAAAATCGGGTCTGATCCTGCGGAGCATTTCTTCTGACTCTATTTCTACGATATAGTCGAAGCGGTTCTTACCTACGTATTTGAAGCCGACCCCCAGTGCCCTGGAGAGATCCGCAGGGGCGGTAGCCCTTGTCTCCGGCTCAGCGGGGAAATCCATCTCAATCCAGCCGTCATTGCATTCGGCGCGTTTGGCCGTCAGCAGTCCGCTTCGCGTGTGAAAGCGGCATGGTTCTTTCACATCCATGTGCCCGCCTTCCCATATGGCATGGGCGCTGGCAAGGGTGGCATGTCCGCAGAGGTCCACCTCCACGGCAGGCGTGAACCACCGAAGGCCAAAGCCATCGTCATGTTTACTGAGGAATGCCGTTTCAGACAGGTTCATCTCCTGCGCCACATTCTGCATCCACGCATCTTCATGATGGCGCGTCAGGATACAGACGGCGACGGGATTTCCGCTGAATGGTTCAGAGGTGAATGCGTCGATCTGAAAAATTATCTCTCCCATGGGATTTTACCCGCGACACATATTTCTAATTAATCGATTCTTATCTTCCTTGTCGCTGTGATTTAAGGACCTGCCAGCTGCCGGTTCTTGCCGGTCAAGCCTTCCATGCGTACAGCATCCCCAGCGCCTTCTTTGTTTCATATGTGACGAATCCGTGATCATGCAGAAATCTTTTCAAGAGCTCCACATCGTCGTGCATCTCTATCGCAAGTATTTTAATGCGGGCTAAGTACTCCGCCGGGCAATTAAAGAGGATCTCGTTCTCACTCTGTTCACAATCCATCTTCAGAAAGTCGCAGGTGTCCAACTGGTTTTCATCAAATATATCCTTAATCGTTACGCATTCCACTTTTATTAGATTATTTGTGCGGGCCGGGTAAGTTTCGGTCACGATATGGGCCGTTGTCGAAAAGCCCTCCATTTCATCAAATGTCATTATCGTTTCGCCGGAAGATCC
>PMBI01000012.1 GCA_003153775.1 Syntrophaceae bacterium
CTTCCTGTTATCCACAAAAAGTAACTCTTAATGAATATGCAACCTTTCAATTGGAAAGAATCAAAAAATGGCTGAACTCTAAATTAATATGTGTTACAAATATTGGGGGCAAGTCAATGAACGAACACCGTAATCTCAACCTGAGAGATGAGATCCTCAGCAGCATAGCGAATAGGAATGTTACTGCCAGCATCATAGCGGATGATGAAGGTGTAATCTCTGAAACCGATACAGCGGCAGACGAAGCAAAAGGACTGGGATTAGTAATAGACTCTATCCTTGGAGTAGGCTCCTTGGTTAAAATAGGAGACGAGGTGGCACGATTCAGCGGCAGTCCAAAACAAATCGCAATGGCTGAAGAGGTGCTGCTGGGGATCATTGCTAAGCCATCAGGTATTGCCACTGCCGTTAGCAGATTCATTGAAAAAGCGGGTCATAAACCACAGATTGTGTGCGGGGCATGGAAGAAGATGCCACCATCGCAAAAAGAAACCATACGCAGGGCTGTAAAAGTGGGCGGCGGAGCCTTCCGCATCACCCAGGAACCATTTGTATACCTAGACAAGAATATCATTGAGATGCTGGGAGGGATTAGGCTAAGCCTTTCAGCAGTTTCGATGTTGACAGGTTACGTGAAAGTAGTGCAAATAAAAGGCCGCTATCATGATATTGCCCAAGAGGCATGTGAGGCTGTTCACCATGGTGCTGCAATCATTTTCATAGATACCGGACTGAAGGAAGATATTCATCGGGTGTCCATTGCATTGGTCGGCCTTGGCCTTCGTAGCAGAGTGAAAATCGCCTTTGGCGGCAATATTAGGCTGGCGGAGATTGATGAGCTAAAGACCATGGATATAGACATACTCGATATAGGGCGGTCCATAGTGGATGCGCCACTTCTCGATATGCGCTTAGAGGTCGCATGTATATCGGATACTTGAAAGCTTATTATCGTGGCCTTTAAAATTAATGTGTTTTTTCCAATCCGAACAAGCGGAAAGGAGATCATGAATTATGAAGGTCGTAAACTATCTATCACAGATGGATAAGGACAAGTGCATAGGTTGCCGTCTGTGTGAGACCATCTGTCCCACAGGGGCGATCAGCATGTTTGAGAAGAAGGCCGTTGTTGACGAGAACCTCTGCCGGGCCTGCAGCAAATGCGAGGATGTCTGTCCGAATGAAGCCGTTATCCTGGTAGAACGAACAGAGCCGCTTATGGTCAGTGCGGATGTCGACACTGTGGATGAAGCAGCTATAGATGAACTTTGCGCCAAGGCCGATCTCTTCCCGGAACAGATGATCTGTGCATGCACCATGACCCCTGTAAAGGAAGCAGCCGCAGCCATATTGAATGGGGCCAGGACACCTGAAGATATATCCGTCATGACCGGGATACGAACAGGTTGCGGTATATACTGCATGGGTGCGATACAAAGACTGTTGAATGCCAATGGAATCGAACTGAAACCACCTGCTAATAACCGGTGGTATAAGCAGTGCCTCTCCATGTGGGATATTCCGGATGACGTGGCCAAGAGCAATCCAGGTTATTTCATTGAGGAAGACCAGGGAATATATAGAAATAAAATAAAGGGAGGCGAGAGAGATGTTGAGTAAAAACATGGCTCCTCCCAAAATGATAGATTCCAGGTATGCCCCCAAAGTGGATGTGCACTGCGCCGATCTGCCCGGCATGGTTTCACAAAGTGTTGTGGAACTTTTCCCCTCAATCAAGCCTGGATATTTGCAGAAAGAAGGGATCGCGGAGATCAAGAAGTTTACGGAAAAGACCCTGGCTGACATCGATATGACAAAGATAAAGCCTGGTGATTCCGTCAATANNGGAGAACACTACTGCGAAATGATAAAAACCATCAAGGATGTTGTCCGGGAAAGGACAGGCTGCACAAACGTCCGCCTGCGGGTAGCCGGTGGCATGCACACAAAGGAAGCCGATGAGATAATCAAACACTTTAACCTCCGCGCTGCATTCGACGGCAAGGTAGCGGGAACTCACGCATTCGACAAAGGTGTTCCCATTGAGACGGAAATCGGCACGTTATATGGCTTGGCCAAGGTGTATGATGCCGATTGGATCATCCATGCGAGTCACGACGAGCAGCGGGACTTGTATTTTTATCGTATGATCGATCGTGTCTTGAAGGCCTTTGTCATGTCATTTGCCCGCTATGAGGTGCGGTCATTGTTTCACTGCAATTTCGGCAGCCGTAGCGCCAATTTTATTCAGAGGTCTATCTTCAATTCGACATTTGTTCAGAAAAAATTCGCATTCGGTTGCTTTTTGCGCATGACCCCGGCAGGGATCACAGGGATTGACGCTGATAATGATCTCGACCGGTTAGGCCGCAAAATATCAGTGGACCTGATGAGGGACTATGGGAAGGTGCTGAAGCTTTTCTCGGAAATCGATGAGTGCGTTGTGGTTATAGACGGGCCGAGATGGGCACACTATCTTCATGCCGGGGGAGTAGTTTTCGGCTGTTTCGAAAACTCACTCTACGATGCCTATGACCTGTCTAATCATGCAGCTCTTGGATATTTTGATCTTCTTTCAAAGATAGCCAGCGGCGATGAAAAAAGCATGGACCAAATTATGCTCGCGCATCCTGCCATAAAAGCTGCAGTCGTCAACCAGTCGATGCCCGGCATACCCTGGTCCGATATCGCCATTACGAGACCCACTTTTGTTGCGAATGCAAATCAGGCTGAGAGCCTGAGGAAAGACCCGGCGAATGTCAGCTTCATGGACATGGCCGAGGAAACAGAAACACTCGCAGAGGCCGTAGAACGCGCGTGTGATGCCGCCGGCACAGATAAGGTCATCGCCTTCGATGACAGTTTCGGTTACATCACCTGCAGCCCGTCTATGGCCGAGCTGTTGCAGAAGCTGGCGCCGGAGGTAAGCAGAAAGGTAGATACCGAATACCTGCCTAAATGGCTGAGACAGCGGGGTATTGATCCCGAACAAATATGACTCCGAGGAAGGGATCCCGATCCCGTATTGAGGAGGGGTTCGAGGCAATGAAAGAACAGAGGCCTCAGCCAGAGGAAACGAAATGAGGGGGAAAAATGATAAAGCCGCAATGGGACCTACTGAACAAAACCGAAATGACCATTGAGCCGATTTCTCTTCAGAAAGCAAATCTTAATGACATTGCTGCCACTATCGCGGATGTGCTGGCTATGGAACAAAATGATGTTTTTGTCTCTGATCTCAGAGAGAACGTCCTAACAATCGACATTCTGAAGGGGTGTGTGGATGCTTACAACATTGCAGGTAAAAAGAAAGAGTTGCTGCAAAGGCTGGCAGAACTGCCAGGGGTTAGAGTCACTGATGCTACTTCTATCCGTTCAGCCGGTATGTTAGGTTGGATTGCTCTTGACGATGATGAAATACAGCAAAGTTTGAAGCGCTCAGAGGAGATGGCGCAAGAAATCCGACAAAAACTCTCAAAGAGAGTGATTGTTTTCTCCACTGGAGCAGAAGTGGCAAATAAAAAGATTGAAGATACAAATACCCCCACGATAAAGAATTATTTTGAACATGAAGGATATAAAGTCTTCCAAGGAGAAGTTTTAAAGGACGACAAATTATTTATCGCTGCAAAATTAAGGGAAGCTGCGGCAATGGGAGGGTATAGCGTTATTATTACGACTGGAGGAGTGGGCGCTGAGGATAAAGATCAAACGGTAGAAGCGATGAAAGAGATAGATCCTGATGCAGCAACACCTTACATTTGCCATTTTAAAATCGGAACCGGAAGACATGTTAAAAATGGTGTAAAAATTGCGGTAGGTGAATATAACGGCACGCTAATTATTTCATTGCCCGGCCCTAATGATGAAGTTAAAGCAAGCCTTGAACCGATAGTCAATGGCCTAAAGATGAGTGCTGAAAAACAAGATTTGGCAGAATTGATTGCAGTTAATCTAAGGTCAATATTACGTAAAAAAATACAACATAGTGATGACATGGTTTCTGGTTGTTATTTATCAAAATGAGGGATCAATAAGGCTGGGTGTCTACCATCTTTTAACAAGATGATCCAATTTCGCGGATACAACAATTTGAATGATAATTTTTAAATTATTTTTCAAGAAGCATATGTTGACTCATAGTAAACTCAGTAAGCACTTCTTCCTGTAAGTGTGTAACCATCTTTCCTGGTAAATATACAAGCTTTCTCTTGCTAATCTTCGCTCTTTGAAGAGTCATCGATTCCGGAGATTTGCTGATGGAAATTCCGCTGAAGAAAGCACCCTGCCGCCTACTGAAGACTGACGAGAGATCAAATAACTGATATTGAGAGATTGTATCTATCGATTTCTATATGCCAACCGAGCTACTGCACCACTTCATCTGTGGACTTGTAGCTTGCTATAAAAATGTTCAGTGTATAAAGTCGTTTCTCCTGGATTTTCCAGTCATTAATCATACCTCCAAAATTAATGTCCACACAGTTATCATATCCTGGGTAAGCGGTTGTGTCCATAAAATGTTCTTTTAAAATGTAAGAAGGCATATTTTTCTCCTTGACATCACATTATAGCCGTAGTAGGAAATTTAACCGTCAGTTAAAAACATTAACCGTTTGTTAAATGAAAATCGTCTGCCATGGACAAACATAAAGAAGCAATCCAGGCTAGAATGCAACGTGAGCGAGACCAACGTATCCAGAGTATTCAGGACGCTGCCCGGAGTGTGTTTATCGCTGAGGGATATACCAAAGCTATCATGGACAAGATTGCCTTGAAAGCGGGGATTACCAAACCCACTATTTACCAGTATTTTAAAACGAAAGACGATCTCTTCTTTACGCTTATGCTTCCTGTCATTGAAGAAATACGAATCCAATTGAGCAATATAGAAACCAAGCTTACCGCCCATAAGTACCGAACTGGAAAGGCTTTTATCCGGGATCTCTTCTCCTCAGCCCTTCAAAGTTATGAATTGGCCCCTGAAACATTTCTCATGATCCAATATTTCCAGGAAACCGGCCTCGTAAGGAGATTTAATGAGCACATCAGCCACGAACTTAATGAAAGAGGGAGGCATAATTTTATCATGCTCCGAAGGGTCCTCAAGATCGGGATGGAACAGGGGCTGGTAAAGAGAATAAATGTATACGTATTGGCCGATGTGCTTTGGGGGCTTTTTGTCGGTATCATCCATCTTGAACATATCAAAGGCCAGGGCAAGCACCCTCCTATGCACCTCAATACTACCATGAAAGTTGCGGAAGATCTGATTGCCGGAATACTCATAGCTGGAAAGCCTGCGAAAAAAAATGACCGTATAGATGTCGCAGTCAACCCTTAGAACATTAATCTGGCTGTCAGGAAAAAAGCTAGGCAAAAAAAGGAGGAATGAATCATGTCTATTTTAGTCATTGGCGGTACTGGTTTCATTGGAGCGCGGGTATCTAAAAAGCTCATTGACCTCGGAGAAACGGTTGTTGCTTTTGATCTCATGCCAAATATGGAATTTCTCGAAGGCTACGAAAGTAAGATTAAGACCGTCCGCGGAGACATTATGGCGATTGAAGACATCATGAACGCAATCAAGGCAAATGGAATTACGAAGATTATCAACCTCGCCTACGTGCTCGAAATTGAATCGATGATGAACCCGCACCTAGCTGTGAAGGTCAATTGTCTGGGCACGAACAATGTATTTGAGGCTGCAAAGATCATGGGTGTCAAGCGAGTCTTGTTTGCAAGCTCTATCACGGCATATGGTCCCCAGGCAAAGCATGGGGATAAGGCTCTTAACGAGGATGATCCGTTATATCCCGTCACAGTTTATGGGAAATGTAAGGCCTTCTCAGAATTCATGGCGAAGTATTACCGTGATGCATTCGGGATGGAGATTTACGTATTGCGTGTCGGAAGTGCATTCGGGCCGGGTAGAACAGGCGGTGCCACCGCTTTTGTCAGCAATATTACCACTCTTCCCGCTCTAGGTCAGCCCTTGCTTATTCCACTGAAGAAAACAACAAATTTTGTCTACTCGTCGGTAAATGACGTTGCACAGGCATTTGTTACTGTATGCCAAGCAGACGCGGCACATCTCAAACACGGACTCTATAACATCGGTGGCTACACCCATAGGGGGGATGAAGTGGAAGCGCAGATTAAAGAACTCATTCCGGATGCCCAGATCACCTGGGGTGAAATCGAGGTGTACTATGTCTACCGGCTCGACAACTCGCGCCTCACTCAGGATACGGGTTTTACACTTACACCAATGTCTCAGGGAATAAAGGATAATATTAACGAAGTCAGGCAGAAAAGATCGTTGCCACTGGTGTAGCCTGATACGGTAAATTGAATGATCGACAATAGACAATATATTCATTAATTAAATAGCAGGAGGATTTATCAAGTGGGATTGAAAACTGCCAAGGAATACAAGGACAGTTTGAAGGATGGCCGCCTGGTGTATCTCGGCGGCGAAAAGATCAAAGATGTGATGGCCAACCCAATGCTCAGGACATGTATCGAGACATCGGCTCTTGATTATGAGATGTATGACATGCCGCAGTATCGCGATCTTGCTGTTGTTACCCTTGAAGACGGTGAGCCGATCAGCAGGTATTACCATATGCCGAAAAGCGGTGAAGACCTCGTCAAGCGGCATGAGTTGATGGTTGAGGCGACCCGCCTGGGAGGAGGGGCGATCCCGTTCACTCACGATATAGCATCTGATACTATGAACGCGGTTAATATCACAGCTACCCTGATGGGCAAGAACGAATATATCGAACGGGCCAACAATTACCGCCGCTATCTTCAAATGAACGATCTGTCAGTTGCTGTCGCGGTCACAGACGTTAAGGGGGACCGTACCATACGGCCCTCAAAACAGTCCCATCCCGACTATTATGTACGAATCATCAGCAAGGATGATAAAGGGATCATAGTAAGGGGTGCGAAGGCACATATTACTGCCGCTGCCTATTTTAATGAACTCATTGTGATTCCCAGTCGAAATATGGGACAGGAAGATGCCGATTACGCAGTTTCTTTCGCCCTGCCTGTCAACACCAAAGGAATAATCCAGGTATGCCATCCTACTAAGACCGGATTTGGCCCATGGGATTTTCCTGTGGAAGATCGGCCTGTGCGATGGCACACCGATTCACTGGTGATATTCGATGATGTCTTCGTCCCATGGGAGAGGGTATTTCTTTGCGGTGAATGGCAATTTGCAATGCAGCTCGTATACAATTTTGCCTATTACCATCGTCACACAGCGGCAAGTTACCGGATTCCTATATCCGAAATGATGGTAGGTATGGCCCAGGCGATGGCTGAATACAACGGGATCGATAAAATTTCTCACGTCCGTGAAAAGATCACTGATCTTGTCATTTATGTCAACATACTCAAATCACTTTCACGGGCGGCATGTGTAGATTATGTCGTACACGGGGGAGTGCCGACACCGAATCCCATTATCACGAATATGGCAAAGTACCATTTTGCAAGCAAGTACCACGACTGTGTGAAGATTGTACAGGACATGGCGGGGGGCCTTCTCTCAACGGCGCCCACTTATAAAGACTTCAACAATCCTGAAATAGGACCGTTAATCGATAGATATCTTGGCGGGAAAGCTGGCATCCCTGCAGAATATCGGCTCCGGATGCTTCAGCTCATCCGGCGCATTCTCGATCCGGAAATCGAGGTTCTGGCTGTCCACGGCGAAGGGTCTTTCGAAGCGCAGCGGATGACGATCTATGCCGAAGCGATGGCGGATATCCTGCAGTACCAAAAATACGTCGAACGGGAAGCGGGAATCCACCGGACATAACCGTAAGGAGAGAACTATGAATATCTTCTTCCAGAACATCTCGACAGAAATAATTCCAGGCATACCCGATGCGGAAAAGATGTGGCGTGGCATTGGAAACCATATCCGCAGCCTTACAATGCCTGATACAGTTGTAGATTTTTCTTACCTGTCACAGGCTTCCTACTTTGTCGCGTCGAAATATATGGAAATGCTCAACAGCGTATACATCCTTGATAGCCTCATCAGAAAGGCTGGAACGGGCTATGATGCAGCCGTGATCGGCTGTTTCAATGACCCCGGACTGTGGGAGGCTAGGGAGTCTCTGGACATTCCGGTCATTGGTGTCGGAGAATCATCTATGCATATCGCCTGTATGCTGGGTAAAAACTTCGGAGTCGTCACGGTCCGCAAAAAATTGATACCCGTGGTGGAGGATAACATCCGCCGTTATGGTTTGGAATCGAGGCTGATCCGACAGAATCCTGTCCGTTCTTGTGAACTGGACGAAAAGCTCTATCCTGCCATGTTTTCCGATCCGGCGAACGTCGCTGTTCCCCCCTTTGAAGTTGAAGCAAAGAAGCTGGTAAACGACGGCGCTGAGGTTGTGGTTGTCGGGTGCGCATCCCTTGGGCCTGCCCTGTCCCTGGCCGGTTATCGGATGGTGAGCGGAACCAGGGTCCCAGTGATCAACGCTACAGCTGTTGCTGTGAAAGTGGCAGAGGTGTTGGGACAGATCAGAAAGACACTTGGCATCTCCACCAGTAAAGCGCTCAAATACCAATCCCTTCCCAAGCCGGTCGTGGACGGGATCCGTTCAAGCCTTGGATTCAAGACAGAGCCATAGAGATAACTAATTTCTGAACAAGAGTGGGGAGGCAATAAAATGGAGTTGGGTAACCTAACAGGGAAAGTGGCATTCGTTACAGGTACAAGCCATGGCCTGGGCAAAGGTATTGCGCTCGGACTTGCGAAGCATGGTGCTGACGTCATCCTCGCAAGCCGAAAGCTTGGCCTGAATGAGGCGCTGGCAGAAGAAATCCGCGGCTTGGGACAAAAAGCACTGCCTGTCGCTATGGACGTGATGAAAATTGAAGATATCTCGCGCGCAGTTGAAAAAAGCATCGAGGCATTCGGTCGGATCGATATTCTCATCAACAATGCCGGCACAAGCCCGTTATTTGCCAACTGCATCGATGTCGAAGAATGGGCATGGGATAAGATTATCGACACAAACCTGAAAGGCCTGTTCTTCTGCGCCGCGAAGGTGGCCAGAGAGATGATGAAGCATAAATATGGGCGGATCATCAACATCACTTCTGCTGCTGGTAATGTGGGATCCCCTCTGGTCGGTCCTTATGGCGCATCTAAAGCGGCAGTTATCCAGCTGACCAAGACACTTGCCCTAGAGCTGGCTCCATACTGCATCACCGTAAACGCAATCGGGCCATCGTTCTTCGAAGTGGGTGTCAGTGAGCCCGTTCTGAAGAGCAGGGAAATGACGGAGTCAATCATAAAAAGAACGCCCCTTGGAAGAGTAGGACTTATTGAAGACCTGGTGAGTGCAGTCGTCTTCCTATCTTCGGACTCTGCGTCTTACATTACCGGCCATACCTTGTTTGTGGATGGGGGATGGTGCGCCGGCTCGTAACCTGCAGTCCATATGAAAACAACTTTTAAGGGAGGAACAGGCAATGGAAAAAAAGATTGAAAGAGTCGCTGTGATCGGTGCAGGCATCATGGGTCCGGGAATCGCACAGGTTTTTGCCGGACATGGGTATAACGTTTCTCTGAATGACGTGGATGAATCTAAGCTCGGGAATGGCATTGAGCGGGTAAAGCAGAATCTTGCGCTGTTCATCAAGAAAGGACTCGCGACAGAGGAACAATCCAAACTCATTTTTTCCAATATCATGGTAACATCCGATCCGACCAAAGCCGTGAAAGATGCTGATTTCATCATTGAAGCGATAACAGAAAGTATAGATGCGAAAAAAAAGCTTTTTGAACAGATAGAAATTATCTGTCCACCCCATGCGATCCTTGCGAGCAACACTTCGACCATAAGAATATCCGATATGGCTGCAGCAACCCGACGGCCAGAAAAGTTTATAGGTACCCACTGGATGCTACCCCCGCACATACGTCCCTTGGTTGAGATCATTCCTGGAGAAAAAACTTCTAAACAGACCATCGATACAACGATGGACCTCATTGCATCCTTGGGAAAGGTACCTGTACAGGCTAAAGATATGCCTGGATTTATCATCAATCGGCTTCAGGCGGGCATATTCATCCAGGCACTGGCTTTATTAGAGGAAGGCATCTCCAAAGAAGCCATTGACCGTGCGTGGACGCATCACCTGGGATTGCGTTACTGCCTGATGGGCCCTGTAGAAGGCATGGACTCCATGGGTTTGGATACTGTCTATCTGGCAGGACTCTATCTCTCAGCTGTCTTTAACGATCCGAGTTGGGCACCAACTGAAACATTGAAGAGGAAGTTCGAATCAGGCGAGTACGGCTATAAGACAGGCAAAGGATTCTATGACTATACCGGAAGGGACATCAATCAGATCATCAGCAACAGGGATGAAGAGCTGATCAATCTGATGAGAGCACGAAACATTCAGATCGGCTGAGGAGTGCTGAACCCAGGTCCTTTCACGGTTCTTGAATTTTAAGATCAGGAGTGTTGCTCATGAACATCGTTAATATGGAAGCTTTCCTTGTAGCGGCCAATCATGACCTAGAATTTGCGATTGCCGCGCGATACTGGAATGCAACCGTAATATTCGAGATGGGGAATGATAAGCATCTCATAACAATCCGGGATGGAAAAATCGTCGGGATTCTCTCCGACCTTGGACCAATGGAAGACTGGGACTGGAACTTCCGTATAAGCGGACCTCAGGACGGATGGATGAAGCTTCTCCAACCCATACCTGAACCTTTCTATCAGGCCATCCTGCCGGCTGCCCTGTTCCATGGATTCACGATCGGTGGTGATTTTATGACTTTCTGTTCATATTACAGGGCATTTTCCCGCATGATCGAACTGATGCGTCTGCATAACACGATTAAACCTCAATAGGGAGGAACCATGTTGAAATATGAAAACCTGACTGGAAAATATCTCCATCTCAAGGTCGATGGTTTAAACTATCGCATCTATATGGAGGAGAACGGTATTGGTATTCCCCTGCTGTTGCAGCATACAGCAGGTTCCGATGGGCGCCTCTGGAGGCATCTTCTCAACGATGAGGAAATCGCAAAAAGCTTTCGGATGATTGCCTATGACCTTCCTTATCATGGCAAGACCCTGCCGCCTCTTAATGCAGACTGGTGGCTGGAAGAGTATCACTTGACACAAGATTTTCTGATGAAATTCGTGGTTACCCTGAGTCATGCTCTAGGGCTTGATCGTCCCATATACATGGGCTGTTCGATCGGTGGACACTTGGCCCCCGATCTAGCTTTGTACTACCCGGGTGAATTCAGGGCAGTGATCGGTATTGAGTCGGCCCATTTCACACCCGGATTAAATCAGCAGTGGCTGTATCACCCTAGGATCAATAGTGAATTCAATGCACAGCTGGCATATGACCTCATGGGTCCGACTTCTCCGGAGGCATATAAGAGAGAAACTTGCTGGTGCTATAGCCAAGGTTCACCGTCTGTTGTGAAGGGAGCGCTCCATTATTTCTGTGTTGAGCACAATCTCATAGGAAAGGCCCAAGATATTGATACCTCAAAGGTTGCTGTATATCTATTCGGTGGCGAATATGACTATTCGTGTCCACCAACTCTGACTGAGATGCTGGCGGATGATATAGCAGGAGCAAAATTCCAGTTGATTGAAGGGGCCGGTCATTTTCCCATGAGCGAAGATCCTGAAAAATTCAGGCGTTATATTCTACCAGTTTTGGAAGAAATCAAGAATATGTAAACATCATAAAATCCATGAGGGGAGAAAACTATGAAGACTTGGATTCGCAACATTTTTTGGCTGATCGGTTTTGGGAACCTTGCAACGGCAGGGCTGGCAGTTTGTCCATTTTATGATAGCACATTCTTCAGTACTTTAAATACCGAAGTATTTTCCAAGACGGGCTTAATCGCCATAGGCCTGTGGGGGCTTGTGTATATCGCCATTTCGAGTGCATACCACAAAGCCCCTTACGTTGTCCTCGTTGTGGCCTTGGAGAAGCTGTTTTATTCTTCTCTCGCGATACCCTGGATGCTCCAGAACGGCTACAGAATGGGAGAGATTTTCCAACGGGACATCATCGCCGGACTTGCTTACTGTGCCTGGTTTCCTTACGATTTCCTATCCTTTGTCTTCTTCCTGTATGTGTTCATAAAAGTTCGAAAGTCGTCCCAGACATAAAGCTGCTTCAGGAGGTTTAGATGAAACTTTATACATTCACTGCCGGTTATTCACTGGTAATTGGCCGCCTAATGCGGAAAGACCAACCCCTGAAATTTATCCGGATGCCGATGGTTTGTTTCCTCCTGGAGCGAAGTGATGGATTGATTCTTGTAGATACAGGTCTGGGAACTACCACCGTGAGAAACCCGGCAGAATTCCCGGGAATATTTTACACGATGGTCCTATCCTTCCGGATCAGGGAGGGTGAGGAAGCCATCTCTCGAGTGAAGTCCCTGGGGTATCATGCTACTGATGTAAAACACATCATCCTAACCCATCTTCATATGGATCATGTAGGAGGCCTGAGCGATTTCCCAGATGCTGAGGTTCATATCACAAGACAGGGGTACGCTACGATGAATGGACAGGCCGATAAGTTCATGTCATTTTTCCACTCCGGTGCCTTTAAGCACAGTCCTAAATGGCAAATTCATGAGTTGAATGAAAAGCCCTTTCTTGGATTTCCGCAATCACTGGACCTGTTTGGGGATGGCAACGTTGTGATAGTCGGAACACCCGGTCATACCGCTGGCCATATTGGTGTCGCGATTACTTTAAAAAATGAAACATTCCTGCATCTCGGTGATGCCGCACTATTCAATGACCAGTTCCTCAATCCCTCTATAGTAGCAATAGGGACGAAAATATTCCGGTGGAAAGCTAACTCAACACCGATGAAGGAATCGGATTCACAGAAGCAGCTTGCCGCTGCTTGTGAGAATGTGATGGGGTTACATACTATATGCTCTCATGATACTTGGACGTTGGAGCGATGGCCGAAATTCCCGGAGCCATTAGCAATAGGGTAGATAGCAAAGCAACTAGTGATTTGTGATCCCGAAATTTTGCAGAGAGTAGCATTGGCATATTAAGACAGCTTAATGGTAGCATTAAGGCAAAGTCGTTTTAAGAATTAAAAGTAATAACCACCACCAGTTACAAGGAGGATTTATGATTATTGATGCCCATTGCCATGTATGGACCTGGGAGGTAATTTCAAACAACTATTGGAATGAGCTCGCCGATATCGGTGTAGATTTCTTCCGACGGAACAAGCTTGGCGCTATCACCCGCGACGTTGCAAAAGCGGCGATCCTTGATGGGATGATGGATACCGACGGTTCCAAACTCATCGTCAGCATGGACAACGCCGGGGTGGATATGACCTTCATTATGGCGATCGACTGGGGTCTCGGTGTTGGCGAAGCAAAGATGTCTGTTGATGAAATCAATAAATTTTATGGATCGATTGCCAGGAGGTATCCGGACCGCGTAGTAGCCTTTGCAGGTGTCGATCCCCGGCGCCCTGGTGCAGCGGAGATCTTCGAGCGGGCGGTTAACGATTATGGTTGCCGTGGCTTGAAATTTCACCCCACATCCGGATTCTATCCGGACAGTGAAGAGTCCTACAAGGTGCTTGCCAAAGCGGAGAAGTTCGGGACACCACTTGTATCCCACCTCGGACCTATATCCAAGCCGCTGAAAAGTAAGTATGCTCGCCCTATCTATCTGGATGCAATTGTATCCGATTTTCCGAAGCTCACCGTCGTCGGCGCCCACCTGGGATTCTGCTGGTGGACTGAGCTGGTTAATCTTATCTCGGCCAAGGCAACGACCTTCTACGCGGACATCTCCGGTCAGCAGGTCCGGGCAAGAGCGAATTTCGGAGAGTTCTGCCATACACTCCGGACTGCCATGAATGAGGCCTCAGCGGAAAAATTCATGTGGGGGACAGACAATCCGATTCTTGAAGCAGTCATGCCGGTTAAGCAGTGGCTCGAAATGATCCGCAACCTGCCAGAGAATGCCCCTGACGGTTTGATTTTTACAAAGGAAGAGATCGACTTGCTTGTCGGAGGGAATGCGGAGAAGGTACTGGCTGCAATCCCTAAATAGTGAAAAGTTGAAAGATTCTCAAAAATCGATTTCTACGGGTCTGTGAAATGAAGGGAGGATCTCAGGGCATGAATAATCTCAAGGATATCGCTGCCCTGAGCACTAAGTACGCGGTGATATATTCATCAACCAAATAGAAGGAGGATCTTGCCCAGTGGGATTGATAACTGCCAAGGAGTATAAGGACAGCTTGAGCGATGGCCGAGGTCTCTGATAAACTTTTCTTTCACACTTTGTAAGGAAAGGCAGTAAGTCATTTTTCATAGTATCCAAGCCGGAACTGCCTTCCAGCTTGCGTCGGATGAATTCAAACTGCAATATGGTATGAACTCCCATGTAAAGGAACTTATGACGCACTACACTAGCATATAAAAACAAATATGGGAAATGAGACTTACAGAAGAAAGAAACAAGCACAACGGTTATTGCAGAACTAATGAAAATACATAGTGTGAAGGATGTAGAGAAGGTTCGCTTAAGGGCCATTCAGCTCTGGTGTGAAGTCCATGGCATAATCAGTCTTCACAACAGCAAATTGCTACGTGAGATTGATGACAATCCGGCAAGATGGATCAACACTCTGATCGAAGATGTCATGGCACGATTTATGAGATCCGGCGGTCTGAGCGAGGTCAAGGCCTCGGCAACTTAGGTAGCGTTTGCCGGGATATTATTTTATTTCTGAAGGAGGAAGTATCATGGAGCAATATGCGACAACGCAACAGTATGCACCCGCCGGCGCCGCGCAGAAGAAGAGATCGACGAACCTGCTTGTAAATATGCTTTTGCATCTAATGGCTACGAGTTTCAATCGCCGCCCCTCACTCAGGAAGTACCTCGCGAGCGATGAAGGGTGGCTCAACTTCACGGTGGGGATACGCACGGAAACAGGCTCGGTACAGAATGCAATCTCATTCAAGGATGGCAAGGTGACCGTGGACCGCCGCATACCAAACAAGACAGATGTTATGGTGATCTTCGCCTCTGATTCGGCGCTGAAAAAGCTCCTCACTGCACCGACGACTGAGCAAGTCTACATGCTTCTTAAGAGCGAGATGAGGACCGAGGGTAAACAGACCTATCTGCTAATGTTCCTCTTCTTCGTCTCTGTTTTAATGCATAATCAACAGATAAAGGGCCTAGAGGAGGAACGCCTGAAATTCAAGAAAAGCGCCATCTGCGAATGTCCGCGGCACAATCCCGAATTAAGCCAGAGACTTGCCGAACGGAGGGCATACCGCATGAAGGCGGACTCTATAGATCCCGGAGTGAAATTCCTGAAAGACCCCTATCTGTCGCAGTATACCCTTGAGGATTTCCCCCGCCTTCAGGGATTTCTCAATCTCCATTTCGACACCAAGGCTCAGGTTTGCATCGAGATGCCAAAGCTCATGACTGAGTGGCATAAACGAAACGGCTTTGACACCAAGTCCGACGGAACGCCGTGGATTCCGGAACTCAGGAGGGGGTATGCCTTCAAGTACATCATGGAAAACAGAAAGCCTATCATCCGGAAAGGTGACCTCATTGCAGGTACTACGACTTCCAAAGCCGTTGGCGCTCTGCCTTATGTGGATGCAGCCGGTACATATCTCTGGCCCGAACTCTTCACCGTTCCACACAGGCTGCTCTTCCCCTATGATATCTCGGAAAAGGAAGCCTGGATCCTCCACCATGAGATCTTCCCTTACTGGGCTGATAAAAACTTCAGGGAGCGTGTACGCAGCAAACACAACGACCCCCTTGCACAGCGGATTGACGAACGCTTCGCCGTATATTTCACCTTTAAATCCTCTGCGTTTTCCCACATTATCCCCGATTTCCCGAGCGTCCTGCAGAAGGGAACTCGGGGCATCATCGAGGAGATACGGTCTGACATGAAGCAGGACCCGGGCGATGTAGGCAAGAATGCCACGAGGGAGGCCATGATCA
>PMBI01000049.1 GCA_003153775.1 Syntrophaceae bacterium
GACTGTTTTGTCAACGTCTATTGTTGGATGCATCCCCAAAAAAATATGCGCCGATGACCAGGGAAAATATTTGTATGGATATCAAAGCCCGTGTGGTGGAAATAGCAAAAAATGCAAAAAAAGCGGCCGTGTCGCTTGCCCGCCTGCCGTCGGACGTGAAAGACAGGGCTCTTTCCGACATGGCCGAGGCGCTTATCAGTAAAACCGGCCTGCTCATGAAGGAAAATGCCAAGGACCTCGAAAAAGCCGCACAGATAGGCCTTTCCGCCGTCATGATGGACAGGCTCGCGTTGAACGAAAGTACAATTGAAGGTATTGCAAAGGGTCTCACGGAAGTGGCCTGCCTTCCGGACCCGATAGGAAAAGTAACATCCATGTGGCGAAGACCGAACGGCCTTCTCGTCGGCCGCATGAGAATTCCTCTCGGTGTAATCGGCATCATCTATGAGTCCCGCCCCAACGTAACTGCGGACGCAGCCGCCCTCTGTCTCAAATCAGGCAATGCCGTCATCCTGCGCGGAGGGTCTGAGGCGATAAACTCGAATATCGCCATTGCCAAGATACTGCAGCGCGTCCTGACTAAGCATGCCATTCCCGCAGGGGCCATTCAGGTAATTCCCATGACCGAGAGGGAAGCGGTCCGTGAGATGCTGCAGCTTGAAGAGTATATAGACGTGATTATTCCGAGAGGGGGCGAAGACCTGATCAGGGCTGTTGTCAGTGAATCGAAGATTCCTGTCATCAAACATTACAAAGGGGTCTGCCACATATTCGTGGACGCCGGCGCTGACTTTGAGATGGCCGTAGATATCTGCATGAATGCAAAGACCCAGCGCCCGGGAGTCTGCAATGCCATGGAGACCCTGCTTGTCCACCAGGATATTGCGGGCGAATTTTTGCCCCTTGTTGCCCGTCATCTCAAGAAGGCGGGCGTTGTCCTCCGGGGCTGTGACAGGACAAGACGGATCCTCGCGGATATCGAGCAGGCAAAGGAGGCGGATTGGTACCAGGAATATCTCGACCTCATTTTATCCGTGCGCGTCGTTGATGACCTTGACGAGGCTGTCGCCCATATCGAAAAATACGGTTCTCTGCACACGGAGTCGATTATCACGAACAATTATCAAAACGCGCAGCGCTTTTTGAATGAAGTCAACTCGTCCACTGTCCTCGTCAATGCGTCCACCCGCTTCAGCGATGGGTTTGAGCTGGGCCTCGGCGCAGAAATAGGGATCAGCACGACAAAGCTTCATGCCTTCGGTCCCATGGGACTCGAAGAGCTGACGACAACAAAATTTATTATCTACGGGAATGGACAGGTGAGAACATGAAATGGGGATTGTTGGGAGGCACATTCGATCCGATACACAATGGCCATCTCAGATGCGCCGAGGAAGTGCTCGAAATTTTTGATCTGAACAGGATCATATTTGTTCCCGCTGCAAAACCGCCGCACAAGATAGACGGCGATATCACGTCATTTCATCACCGGGAGCAGATGATCAAGCTGGCTATCGAAGGTAACCCGGTATTCACATTCTCCGATGTGGAGAAGCAGCGTGAAGAGAAGTCTTACTCGGTGGAAACCGTTGATTACATCCTCAAGAAATACATGGAGGATCTTGATTTATATTTCATCCTCGGGCAGGACGCCTTTCACGCCATACATAGCTGGAAAGACTGGCAGAGACTGCTGCTCTTATGTAATTTTGTCGTTATGACAAGACCCGGTTACGAAGAAAGGGGTCTGGATGGAATCCTTCCCGCCGATTTTGCTTCCCAATTCAAGTACGACGACAGTGTGAAGGGTCTCAGGGGGCCTACGGGCCACGTCATTTATTTCAGGGGCGTTACCTTCCTTGACATCTCGTCGAGCGATATCAGGCAAAGGGCAAGAGAGGGGAGATCCGTCAAATACCTCGTCCCTGAGTCGGTCCGGCATTACATTATGAAAAACTCTCTTTACAGGAACTCTAAATAATAGGTACCCATACGTCTAATCCTAAGATTACCGCCAACCGGTCTCACTCCGTACGAGCCGGGAAAATTATCCTCGCGCTCGGCATGATCGCGCTTCTTTCGGGGGGCGCCGCATCATGGGCCGCAGACAATTTTCCAAAACCGATAGGCGCAGTCAATGATTTCGCCCGCGTGATCCCGCCGGAATATAAAAACCGCATGGAGTCGCTCGCCCGCGAGGTCCTCGAAAAAACAGGGACTGCCATTGTCGTTGCCACTGTGGAAACCATCGGGGAGAACGAACTGAACGATTATGTCAACAGCCTGTACAAGGCCTGGGGCATAGGCAAAAAAGGCGAAGACAAGGGAGTTTTGATTTTCCTCACCGTGAAGGAGCGGAAATTCAGGATTGAAACCGGATACGGGGTTGAAGGCATCCTTCCCGACGGGCTCGTCGGTGAAATTCGCGACAGATACGCGATTCCGTATTTCAGGAAAGGAGACTTCGGGCAGGGACTTTCCAATACCGTAATCGCCGTGGCTTCTGTTGTGGCGAAAGCCGCGAATGTATCCATCACGGGAGGTGTACCCGTCGCACAGCCGGAAGAGAGGAAAGTCAGGCAGAGGGGCAGCGTATGGCCGCTTATTATCCTTGTCCTGATAGTGGTTGCTCTCTTGGCAACGAGGCAGGGAAGGGCGATGCTCCCCTGGCTGCTGTTCTTCGCATTTACCGGCAGAGGAGGCGGCGGTGGCGGCGGAGGATTTGGGAGTTTTGGCGGCGGCGGCTTCGGCGGCTTCGGCGGCGGTGAAAGCGGAGGCGGCGGAGCGGGCGGCGATTTCTGACGAGAGGTGATCGACATGGCAAAGGTACCAAAAAATCCTGAGGAGATTTTTGAGGAGTTCACGGACGACTTCAAGAACGTTTTCGGCAGTGACCTCATTTCCATTATTCTCTATGGAAGCGGGGCGAGCGGCCATTATGTCGCCGGAAAATCAGATCTCAATTTTCTCATCGTCCTCTCCGAGGGGGGGATCGACAATCTGGATAGGGCCTTCAGCGCTGTTGCGCGGTGGCGAAAGCGCAAGGCGGCAACTCCCCTCTTCATGACGAAGGCGGAAATATTGTCTTCCCGTGACACATATCCCATTGAGTTTCTCTCTATGAAGAAACATTATGTCACAGTAAGCGGTGAGGATGTCTTAGGCGGGCTGTCCTTCGAGCCGGCCCATCTCCGCCTGCAGTCTGAAAGAGAATTCAAGGGGAAGCTGGTTCATTTGAGGAGAGGTTTCCTCGAAGCGGAAGGACGCGCGCGGCAGATACGCGAACTGATCAAAGCCTCCTTCACGGCATTCATCTCCATGTTCAGAGCCCTCCTGTACATCAAGGGAATTGACATACCGCAGGCGCGGAGGGACATAATCAATGCCGTCGCCGGGGGATATTCCGTCGATCCTGCAATCTTTCTGAAATGCGCAGATATCAAAGAAGACATCGACCGGATCGCCGCTTCCGAGATTCAGAACGTGTTTAAAGATTACGTAAAAGAAATTGAGAAGCTATCCGCCATAGTTGACGGCATGAGTGTGTGAAGACGCTTCAGGCCGCAAGATGCAGTGAATTCGGTAGCGAGCGCATCCCCCCGCGGCTTGCTGCGGGGTAAGCGAGTGAATGACGAATGATGCTATTCCTTAAGAATCGAAGATTCTCTGCAGCTTGCTGCGGAGAGATTCAATGTGATTCTTAAAAAATTGCAGAATATATAGGGAGGTGCCACATGACCAGCGGAAAAAAAATCCTCATTATTGCAGGGGTAATTGTCCTTGTCCTTGTGCTTTTTCTATACTCCAATTACAACTCTTTCGTTTCTCTGGATGAGACTGTAAAAGCTTCCTGGGCGCAGGTGGAAAATCAGCTGCAACGACGGTATGACCTGATACCCAACCTCGTGGAAACGGTAAAAGGGTACGCCAAGCAGGAAAAAGATGTGCTCGTCGAAGTTACCAATGCGAGGGCCAAGGTGGGCGGCGCGGTGAACGTGCCGGACAAGATCAGCGCCAATAACGAATTGACCGGCGCCCTCAGCAGACTGATGGTTGTGGTCGAACGTTATCCTGATCTCAAGTCCAACCAGAATTTTATGCATCTCCAGGATGAGCTTGCGGGCACGGAAAACAGGATTGCCGTGGAAAGAAAGCGATACAATGACGCGGTGAAAACTTACAACGTCGCAATCAGAAGCTTCCCGGGAAATCTACTTGCAGGGATGTTCGGGTTCCACAGCGCCGCCTTTTTTGAGGCGCCGGCACAGGCCAAAACGGCCCCGCAGGTCAAATTCTAAAGTATAGGTTAGTCTTCGAAAGAATTGCCGGCATCTTGGAGATTCGTGAGGGCCATGGAGCCGGGGAAGCCCGCGACGGCGGGAAATATTTGAGTCCTTCAATCGCGGAGTCCTTATACAGGAGAACAGGATGGACAGTACCGTTACGACCGTCATCGACAGCGAAAAGTGTATCGGGTGTGGTTTATGTGTAAAGGTTTGTCCGCGCAGAACCATTTCCATGCAGGACAAAAAGGCGGTCGTTACCGGTGACAGATCAATTCAATGCGGACATTGTGCCATTGTATGTCCTGTAGATGCCGTTACGGTGAACTCAGTCGATAAGGAGTCTTCACGGTTCAGTACTTTCGCACAGGAAGATGCGTGGCTCCCCTTTGGGGGATATGATACGGGAGAGCTTGTGAGGCTCATGGGTTCGCGCCGTTCGTGTCGCAATTACACGGACAGAGTTGTTGATCGCGCCATTCTCGACGATCTCATCAAGATCGGCGTTACTGCCCCTTCGGGTACAAACAACCAGTCATGGACGTTCACTGTGCTCCCCACACGGAAAGGCGTTATAGATCTGGCAGAATGCGTCGCCGCCTTTTTCGGGAAGCTGAACCGCGTATCCGAAAATAGCTGCCTCCGCGGGTTTATGAAGCTTATCGGCAGGTCGGAGCTTGATGAATACTACCGCGAATATCACGATTCCGTATCGGAGACCCTCGCCGATTGGAAGACTTCCGGGATTGACAGATTGCTTCACGGGGCGACGGCTGCGATAGTTGTAGGATCAAGGCCGGGAGCATCCTGTCCCGCGGAAGACGCCCTTCTTGCCACACAGAACATACTCCTCGCTGCGCACAGTATGGGACTGGGTACCTGTCTCATCGGCTTTGCCGTGGAGGCGATGAGACGGGATAAGAGAATCAAGAGGTCTTTGGGCATTCCTTATGACGAGGAAGTTTTTGCCGTGATCGCTTTGGGATATCCAGATGAAAGATACAGGCGGGTGGGGGTCAGAAAGAAATACGTCCGGCGGTATTATGAAGCATAGACGGCTCGATTTCTGCGGTCAGTCTTCCGAACTTTTGAATACGAGCAGGGATGGCGTATAATCGCGTCATTGAAGCCGCGACCGGTCCGCTTCATTTTTCATAGGACGCAGCATTGATTGCGGGACAATGTAGTCGCGCATTTTTGAGGTAATATAAATCAGGATCCAGATGTCGTCAGGATTTCTCTTGCCCCGCTTCCCGATGATCTTACCCTCACAACCATAGAGGGGATGTCTCGGATTATCGACAACTACCATATCTCCTAATTCCATCTTCCTTTTCTCCTCGTTTTTTCAGGCGTCATTATCGGAAGCAGTCCCCACTATTTCATTAACTTGTAACACAAGTTGAACCAGAAGTCCCCTTCTTTTAGAGCATAAATATAAAGGCGCCCGGCGCCGGCTGAAACAAGCCAGACACTATGGAAGCAAAATATTTTAGAAAAGGCTTGACAACCAGCCGGGCATATAATACTCAGATACACAATGTAAGTAAATGTTACTTACCATCTTTTCAAACTGTCCAATGTCGGTAGTCTTTCATGTATCCATTGAAACCACATACCCTTATTAAAAACTTACATTCCGGGTGCATGAAACCTTCGTGTCTACATTCGATTACGAATTGGTTTGTTCTCGTAAAGAGTTCGGCCGCTGGAAGATGGCTCCGTGCCGGGATATTCTAATAACGCTGACTTGTCGTCTGGATGAAAGATTATTGCTGATTTGGCGACATCCCTTGGAAAAAACGAAAAAATCAAATGAGGAGGCATGCATATGGGCAGGAGTTTGTTCGGAGAGGAGCATGAAATATTCCGCGATTCATTCAAAAAGTTCCTGGCAAAGGAGGTGACTCCCTTCATAGAAAAGTGGGAGGAGGACGGCATCGTGCCGAGAGAAATGTGGAACAGGCTGGGTGACAATGGATTTCTCTGCCCGTGGCTTGACGAGAAATACGGCGGCTCCGGTGCGGGCTTCGAATACTCCGCCATTATCATCGAAGAGCTCGCCTACATCGGGAGCCACGGACTCATCGCGGGCCTGCACAGCGATATCATCGTCCCATACATCTACAGTTTCGGAAATGAAGAGCAGAAGATGAAGTGGCTCCCCGGTTGCGCCTCAGGCGATATTGTGACGGCCATTGCCATGACTGAACCGGGCACAGGTTCGGACCTCGCGGCGGTCCGGACTACGGCTGTAAAGGACGGCGACACATATGTGATCAACGGTGCGAAGACTTTCATTTCCAACGGCATTCACTGCGACCTGGTCATCGTAGTGGCAAAGACGGACGCCCATGCCGCTCCTCCCTTTAAAGGCATCAGTCTTCTCTGCGTCGAAAAAGGAACTCCGGGTTTCGAGAAGGGGAGAAAACTCAAGAAGATGGGATTTCACAGCCAGGACACGGCAGAGATGAACTTCGAAGACTGCCGGGTGCCTGCGTCGAATCTGTTGGGAAAGGAGGGGCAGGGCTTCTACTACCTGATGCAGAAGCTGCAGGGGGAGCGGCTCGTGGCGTGCATTATGGCCCAGGCGATGGCCGAGGCCATGCTGGAAATGACCATTAAATATTGCCGGGAGAGGACCGTCTTCGGAAAGCCCATCAGTTCCTTTCAGCATAACACGTTCAAGATTGTGGACATGGCGACGGAAATTGAACTCGGCAGGACTTTCGTCGATTCCCTCCTTGTGGATTACTGTGCGAAGAAAGACATTGTAAAAAGGGTTTCCATGGGCAAGGCCTGGATCTCGGAAATGGCAAACCGCGTAGCCTATGACTGCCTGCAGCTTCACGGCGGTTACGGCTACATGGAGGAATATCCGATTTGCCGTTTCGCAAGAGACGTGCGGGTTATTCCCATATTTGCAGGTACCACGGAAGTCATGAAGGTGATCGTGGGCCGCATGATGGGACTGTAGTCGTTTAAAAAGGAAGGAAGGAAAGAAAGGAGGAGGGACGATGAGGACTTATATGTCGTGGCAGGATGAGTACAAAAGCAAGCTCATGACGGCGGAAGAGGCAGTCAAAAAAGTGAAATCGAATGATGTCGTGGGATTCGGCCTTTCATTGGGCGCGCCTACAGCTCATCTTGTGGACGCCCTTTTGGCGCGGGCCGGCGAAGTGACAGGCGTCCGAATCTTGGATGCCGTGCCGATCCGGCCGATGAAATTGTACGATCCTGATTTCATGAACGGCATCCGGGAGTCTTTTACCTACAGTTCATTATTGTACAATCCTCTCAACCGGAAATTGGCCCAGGGCAAAAATGTGGATTATCAAAGTGTCAACAGCTCTGATGCAGGCGAGCGGATGGGGCGGGTTTGCAATGTGGCCATGGTCTGTGTGTGCCGTCCCGAGGCGGGCATGGTCAATCTGGGACTGACCAACTTCTTTTCTCCGGAGATGATTCGGGGAGCTGAAATCGTGATAGCAGAGGTCAACGATCAGATGCCCATGGTCTATGGCGATAACTGGATGCCGATTTCTGAGTTCGACTGCTTTGTCGAACATTCCAGCCCGATTCCCGAATTCAAACGCAAGGGCGAGCCCTCCCATCTGGAATTCGCCATCGCGGCAAACGTAGCCTCGCTCATCAGGGACGGGGACTGCCTGCAGATGGGGATAGGAACACTGCCGGAGGCCATTATCCGGCTTTTGCGGGATAAAGGGAAGAAAGACCTCGGTGTGCATACCGAGATGTTTCCTATGGGATTGCCGCATCTCGTCAGGGAAGGCATTGTCACGAACAAGTTGAAGAAGATCCACACGGGGAAGACGGTCGCAAGCTTCTGCATGGGAGACCATGATATGTATGAATTCGTTACGCGTAACCCGGACTGCGTCTTTTATCCCACTTCCTATATCAATGCACCTCATCTGCTCCGGGAGATAGACAATCTGGTATCGATAAACATGGATCTGGAATGCGATTTCATGGGCCAGCTAAATGCCGAGCGGGTTGACTTCCGTATGGTGGGTGCTGCCGGAGGGCAGTTGGATTTCGTCATCGGAGCCGCCTGGTCGAATGGCGGGAGGGCTGTCAACGTCCTGCCTTCCACGCGGACCCTGAAATCCGGTCAGGTTGTCTCTACTATTGTACCTCAGTTATCACCGGGCTCACACGTCATCGTGCCGCACATGTACAGCCAGTTTGTGGTAACAGAGCATGGCATCGCTGATCTGTATTACAAATCCATGCGTGAGAGGGCCGATGCCCTGATTGCCATAGCCCATCCGGATTTCCGGGCGGAGCTCAAGAAGGAAGCCAAACGAATTCTTTATTGAACAGGAATATGATTTTGGAGAAGGTAAGACTTTTTTTGAAAGGAGAAAACTAAATGGATGTTAAAAGTTGTAAAGCAATTGTGACAGGCGGCGCATCGGGACTCGGCGAAGCGTGCGTCCGCAATCTGGTGGGCCTGGGCGGTAAGGCGGCGATCCTGGATTTCGATGCGACCAAGGGGGAGAAGCTTGCCGCAGAGCTGGGAAAGAGTGTCATCTATGCCAACACGGACGTGACGGGTGAGGAAAGCGTGCAGGCGGCCATCAAGAAAACGATGGATGCTTTTGGAGCGATAAATATTTTGATCAACTGCGCCGGCGTGGGAGATCCCGGGAAGGTTCTCTCCAAGAAAGGTCCGATGGCGCTCTCCTATTTCAACCGCGTGGTGCAGATCAACCTCGTTGGCACCTTCAATGTCATCAGGCTCGCGGTGGAGCAGATGGTCAAGAATACCGGAAATAAAGACGGTGAGAAAGGTGTCATCATCAATACCGCCTCGGTCGCCGCCTTCGATGGCCAGATCGGACAGCCGGCATACAGCGCCTCCAAGGCCGGTGTTGTCGGTATGACACTGCCCATTGCGAGGGAGTGCGCCGATTATGGCATCAGGGTAATGACGATTGCGCCGGGACTCTTCAATACACCGATGCTCGCGCAACTGCCAGAGGCGGCGCGCGAAGCCTTAGGCAAGATGGTTCCGTTTCCGCAGCGTCTCGGCGATCCCATGGAATATGCAAAAATGGCCCAGCATATCATCGAGAATCCCATGCTCAATGGGGAGGTCATAAGGCTCGATGGCGCTATCCGGATGGCGGCGAAATAAAAATTTTCAAACAACAAAGTCCTGCATTGCTGGGATTTTGCATGCAAGGCCGAAAAGAAATCAAGAAGGAGAATAGAAAAAGATGGAAAGCAAAAATGGTATCGTGATGGTAAGCGCGGTGAGAACGCCGTTCAGCAAGTTCGACTCCGCCATGGCGGATATACCGAGCATCGACCTCGGTGTGATGGTCATGAAAGAGGTGATCGAACGGGTGAAAATCAAGCCCGAGGAAGTGGATGACATCAGTTACGGGAGCTGCATCCCGGCGGAAGTCGCCCTGGAAACGGATGTGCCGGCGAGGCAGGCGACGCTCCTTGCCGGGTTCCCGGCGGATAATATTTCCCTGACACTTGACAGGGCATGTTGTTCATCACTGACCTGTCTTCGCCTTGGCGTGAGGGCGATCAAGGCCGGAGAGGCGGAGATCGCCATGGCCGTGGGCGCGGAGAACATGCCTCGCACGCCCCATCTGGCCCCCGGTTTAAGAAAGGGAACGAGGATAGGACACATCAAGCTCATTGATTGCCTCTTCGAGCTTGGCTACACGGCCAAAGGATTTAACCCCGTTGCCAAAGACGCGGGGGAAGTGGCCTTGGAGTACGGAGTGACAAGAGAGATGCAGGATGCGTGGGCGCTCGGGAGCCAGGAGAAATATGCAAAGGCCTTTGCGGAGGGGAAGTTCAAGATCGGGGAGGAACTCATGCCGGTCGTGATTCCCCAGAAGAAGGGTGATCCTATCGTCATCGAAAAGGATGAATCGCCGAGGAAAACAAGTATGGAGGCTTTGGCGAAGTTGAAACCCATCTATGGCAGTCCCACCGTGACAGCGGGAAACGCGCCTCCCATCAGTGCCGGGGCGAGCGCGATTCTTATCATGACCGCTAAGAAGGCCAAGGAGAAGGGTCTTAAGCCGCTGGCAACAGTAGTTGCAGTAGCGGCATCGGCCACAGTCCCCCGTGAAATTGCCGTCATTCCGGCTTATACGATTCAAAAGGCCTTAAAGCAGGCAGGTCTGACTCTCGACGACATGAAGCTGATTGAAATAAATGAAGCCTTTGCCGTACTGCCGCTTGTTGCCACGAAGATACTTGCCAATAACGACGAGAAGAAGTGGAAAGAGCTTCAGGCCAAGACCAATGTGAACGGCGGCGCCATCGCCATCGGTCATCCCGTGGGGGCAAGCGCCGCACGACTCATGATGACACTCGCATACGAACTGAAACGGCGCGGCGGCGGTTACGGCGTAGCGGCGATCTGCGGCGGTCTGGCGCAGGGCGAGGCGGTTATAATCAAGGTGTAAAAAAAGTGGAGCTCGCTCAGCCTGTCATCGTGTTTCTGAGCGATAGAAGAGCAAAGGAGAAAGAGGATGGATTATCAGACGATTCTATATGAGAAGGGCGAAGGCATTGCCGTCATCACCCTGAATCGCCCCAAGAGCATGAATGCCCTCAACGGCGAGCTATTCAGGGAACTGGATCACGTCCTCACAGAGATTGACGGTGACGAGGAAGTGAAAGTGGTGATCCTTGCAGGGACGGAAAAGTTTTTTGCCGCAGGCGCGGATATCACCGAGATCGGAGGAATTGCCACACCTGTGGACGCTCACCGGTTTCTGAAGGATGTCCAGGCGGTATTCAACAAGATTGAGGACCTGGAAAAGCCTGTTATTGCGGCGGTGAGCGGCCTGGCCCTGGGCGGCGGCTGCGAGCTGACGCTTGCCTGTGATCTGAGGATTGCCGCTGATAATGCAACCTTCGGGCAGCCGGAGATCAAGATCGGCGTGATTCCCGGGGCAGGCGGCACACAGCGGCTTCCCAGGATAATTGGCATCACCAAGGCGAAGGAGCTTCTCTACACAGGCGATTTCATCGATGCGCAGGAGGCCTATCGCATCGGGCTTGTGAACAAGGTGGTGCCCGCTGCTTCTCTGATGCAGGAAGCCAGGAAGATGGCCGGGAAGATCGCCCGCCAGCCGGGCTTCGCCTTGAAGATTACGAAGATCGCGGTCAATGGCGGGATGAATATGGACATGAAGTCGGCCATGGCCTACGAGGCGCGATGTTTTGAAATCCTCTTTTCCACTGCAGATCAGAAAGAAGGGATGAAGGCCTTCGTGGAGAAGAGAAAACCTTCATTCACAAACAGGTGATATGGGGAAAGTCGTCATCTGCCTGGAAAAAAATATAGTCGTTGAATAAATGAATCCCACTGGAGGACGTATGCCGGCAGCACATAAAAATGTCAGGAAAGGCTCGGACAGATTGCTTGTGAGGCCTTTGCCAGTCGGGGGCGTCAAGATCAGAGAGGCCTTCAGATCGCTACTTGAAGAAAAAGAATTCAACGCGATTACGACCGCCCAGATAGCCAGAAAATCCGGTGTCAACGAAGCCCTTATCTACAAGTATTTTGGCGACAAGCGGGGGCTCTTGCATCAGGTGCTCCGGGACTATCTCGATGAATATCTTGGGGTGATGGAATCGGAGCTGAAAGGGATCAAGGGTACCTTCAATAAATTAAAAAAGATCGTCTGGTCCCAGATGAACCTCTATCAGTCGAAGCGGGTGCTCGCCAAGATTCTTCTTCTCGAAGTGAGAAACTACCCGGGCTATTTTGAAAGCGAAAGCTACGGTCAGGTGCAGAGGTTCAGCAGAATCATAACGGAGCTCCTGAAGGAAGGCATAAAGAACGGTGAAATCCGCAGCGACATACCGGTCACGTCTATGAGGCAGGTGATACTGGGTGGAATCGAGCACCTGTGCCTGCCAAAGATCATCTACGGGAAGCCGTATTCAGCCAAGGAGCTCACGAAGGAATTATGTACGGCCGTATTTCAGGGGATAGCAAAACGTCCATAGTATAGTGGTTCATAAATTCGGGCACGTGTTTTATGCCAGAGTTAGGAAACCCCCATGTACTATTGTCGTTTCGAGCATAGCGAGAAATCTTAGTAGTTGGGGTAACTCTAAAAGATATCTCCCTTCGGTCGATATGACACCTTAATAATAAATGATATATTTAGTATAGAAACGAAGCAAAAAGTATCCTGATCTTTCACAGAAGGAGATGTGACACGATGAATAACCGTATAACCGAACTCTTCAATATTAAATATCCCATCGCTCTCGGGGGAATGGCCGGCGTGACGGATGCCAAGCTGGCCGCCGCAGTTAGTGAGGCGGGAGGGCTCGGCACAATTGCGGGCGCCACGGAGTCCGCCGAAAGCTTGGCTGCCGAAATCCGCCGGCTGCGGGATATAACCGCTCTTCCGTTTGCAGTGAATATCCCACTCATAGCTCCTCAGTCAAAGGACCTGATTCAGGTGGTCATTGAAAACAAGGTTCCCGTCGTAATTACCGCCGCGGGCAGCCCCGCGGTTTTCACTGCGGCCCTGAAACAGGCAGGGAGCCGTGTGGTGCATGTCATACCTAACGTCGATGCAGCGAAGAAGGCGGAAGGCGCCGGGGTCGATGCCGTCATTGCCGAGGGTTTCGAATCCGGGGGATTTGCGTCTCCTTTTGAAATCGGAACCCTTGCCCTGATACCGCAGGTCGTCGATGCCGTCCGGATACCGGTCCTCGCAGCCGGAGGCATAGTCGATGCGCGAGGCTATGCGGCCTGCCGTATTCTCGGTGCGGACGGGGTCAGCGTGGGTACCGCTTTTCTCGCCACGGTGGAATGCACGAAAATAGGCAGTGCCTGGCGGGAACAGATTTTAAACGGAAGGGATGTTTCCACGAAAATCCTGGCCAGGGGAATCGCTCCTATGAGGATGCTCGCAAATCGTTGGACGGAAGAATTGGAAAAGCTCGTCTCAGCGGGTGTGACAAGAAAAGAAATTATGAAATTCATTTTTTCGGGAGACCCCATGAGCAGCGAGGACGGCCCTTTTGCCTGCGGGCAGGCTGTAGGCCTGGTCCGTAAGATTCGTACTGTTAAAGAAGTCATGGACGATTTCGTCGTTGGCTCCGAAGAGCTCCTGAAGAGAATGGCGGCGAGCGATTAGATTAGTATTCTCAAAGGGTGATTACATACTGCGGGTAAGAGTCAGCCCGACACCCTGATATTCGTGTACAGCACGCGGCGCTGCGATCCGCGCTTAACTGCGCGGAAGATAGATAGATTACAGATAAAAGGTTTACTCCTCAAAGTTTGCTACGTCTTGGAATCCGTCTGGACGGCTGAGGGCCGCTCAAGTCCCGGTCAACTTCTACCGATTTAACTTCTTAAAAGGATAAGGCACTTTGTGCGGTCATTATTTCATTGACACGCAGGAACGCTTTCCCTATACTCCCGCGTTCGCTCACTACCGAATTCATAGAAAGAGGAAACATGAGATATAAAAGCGTCATTTTATTAACCGCCGTGCTGTTGATGAGCACCGGTTGCGCATCCGTGTTCATTTCTGAAAAAGGCAGATTATTGGCAAGCGGAGATTACTCAAAAGCGGAGAGCCAGCTTGAAAGCCAGATACAGGACATGTCTTCGGCAAAGAGCAAGGATATTCTCTGGTTGTGCCAATCGTACTCAAAGTCGAAAAAATACGACAAACTCTTTTCGTGCGTCGAATATCTTGAGCGCAATATAAAAAAGGGAGACAAAGAAAGCGGCTCCTCGGGCTTTCACTACACGTTTCCCTCCGATATAACCCTTCTTCCCTATCTGTTAAAGGCGGAGGCCTATATTGAACTGGGAAATTATGAAAAGGCGGTGGAGTTATCCCAGAAGGCGTATGATTTGTCGCTGACTATGTCCTGGCCTTTCGCGGACAAATATAACGCATGGGATACCCGCTTGAAGATCCGTTCCATGGGCATGCTGGCTTTGGCCTACGCGCTCAAGGGTGACCGCGAAAATGCCCTGCTATATGCGAAAAAAGTCGATGACGTGAACATCTTTTCCTGGACGGCATCTCCCGCTTTTTCATCGATTCCCACGAGCAAAGAGAAGACTCTGGCCCTGGCAAGAGTGTACATGGCAACCGGAAAGTACGAAAAGATTCTGGAAAATAAAGATAAGTTCTGGGAGGGACTGGGCGTCTTTGCTGAGACCCTGGTGGCCTCCAGCATTTATACCTTTGTGGATCTGCCGAAAGAGTTCATGATGAACAAAGCCCTTTATGAAACAGGGCATCTTCAGGAAGCAAAAAAGGGATATGATAAACTTTTGAGCAACCCTGAAACCAAGTCTAACGGAGAAATCTACTGGCCGATGCTGTTCGACAGGGCCAAAATTTATCAAACAGAAGGCAACGTCAATACGTCCATCGAGTACTACAAAAAATCCATTGACGTGATTGAGTCTCAGCGCTCCACCATCAATACGGAGGCGGCTAAAATAGGATTTGTCGGTGACAAGCAACGGGTTTATCATGATCTGATTAATGCATTGTTTTCATCGGGACGGTATTCCGAGGCGTTTGAATACGTCGAACGGTCGAAATCACGGGCCCTCGTCGATTTGCTGGCATCAAAGAAGGACTTCGCCGTGAAGAATGAGAATAGACAGGAGCTGGCATCCGCCTTGAACGAGATCGCAAACATCGAATCGGCGAACAAGACTTTGGATTCCACGCAGAGCGTGGAAAAGATAAGTCAGAGAACGACCCGCAGCATAGAGATCAGGGGAACACTGACCGCAGCAGCGCCGGAGCTGGCATCGCTGGTGACGGTGACCGCGGTTTCTGCCCGGGATATCCAGAAAATCCTTCCCGCAAACGAGACGCTGGTTGAATATTATTCTCAGGGGGATGATATATTCGTTTTTATATTGACAAAAAGCGATGTGAAAGCGGTGAGGATAAACGCGAAGGGCATTTTTGAAATGATTGCCGATTTCCGCAAGGCGCTGCAGGACCCGCAATCGAATCAGTATCTGGAATTGTCGCAGACTCTCTACGTAAAGCTGGTGAAACCTGTAGAAAAATTCATGGAAGGCCGGAACATCGTTTTGGTTCCCCACGGGGCGTTGCATTATCTGCCCTTCAATGCCCTGCATGACGGGAATGCCTACTTTATCGAGCGCTTCAGCATTCGCATATTGCCGAGCGCCAGTGTCATTAAATACCTGCAGGCAAAGAAATCCGCCAAGCCGGCGGGGATACTTGTCTTCGGGAACCCTGATCTTGGGGATCCGGGGCTGGATCTGGCTTATGCGCAGAACGAAGCCATCGCCGTTGCGGGTACGCGTCCTCTCTCAAAAGTGCTTCTCCGCAAAGAAGCAACGGAGACCGCATTTAAAAAATATGAAAGCAGGTTTAGCTTTATTCATTTCGCAACGCACGGTCAGTTTAACGCCGACGCCCCTTTGAAATCCGCAATCCTGCTGGCCAGGGATGCCGACAGTGACGGTATGTTAACGGTGGACAAACTCTATTCCATGAGACTGGACGCCGATCTCGTCACCCTGAGCGCCTGTGAGACGGGATTAGGCAAGGTGGCGAATGGCGACGACGTCGTGGGCCTGACCCGTGGATTTCTTTATGCCGGAAGCAGCTCCATCGTGGCGAGCCTCTGGAAGGTGGATGACCTCGCCACCGCGGACCTGATGACACGCTTCTACGGTGAGATACAGAAGACCGACAAGCGGGAGGCCTTGAGGACAGCCCAACTGGAGACGAAAAAGAAGTATCCGCATCCCTACTACTGGGCATCGTTTCAATTAACGGGGAATGCAAACTAATGAAACGCCCTTAAATAAATCCGAGAGGTTGAAAACCGCTCAAGTCCCGGCTAATCTTTCTTCCTGTAAGAGAGGTTCCTCAAACTTTTCAGTAAACGCAGCATCTCTTCAATAAATCAACAGATGTTATCAGTTTTTAAATCAGATAATTTATTTCTGTAAGTTATGCCAATTTCATATAGATCATATCTCTTTATCAATATGCCGAATTATTAAGTTCTTTCCCACGATTTTTTGGAGAATTTTCTAATTCATTTAGCTTGACATGGATATTAGTTTGATATCTCATGAAAGATAACTGTTAGGCAGCAACAAACGCGTAAGGACGCAACAATGCCGACTAATATCAAAATTATCCACGCACACGACTTCATCAAAGCGACCCCGGAAGGACACCTCGATTTCGAAGAGAGTAAGAAACTGCTTGTGGAGATCGCGTCAGTCTCTGTTCCTTTGATTGACTACGAAATAATATTAGATGCTCGAAAGGTGCAGGCAGTAATGTCTGCCGCCCAACTTTGGGATCTGGCGCGCGAACTCATCAAGTATCGTGCGACCTTTTCTCGAAAGACGGCCGTTCTTTGTCCACTTGAAGGATTTGACTATGCAGTGTTCTTCGCAAACTGCGCCCGAGAGAGAGGCTTCAAAGTCAGTGTATTCACTTCTTTGGATGATGCAATCGAATGGCTGACTGCGGATGAGACCTGACGCCTGACAAGCGGAGGAGCCGACCTCGCCCCGCTCGGCGGTTTAACCGCCTGCCGTTACTCTTTCTTTCAGACTGTAATTAGCAATGTCAAGGCTTTTCAAAATCATTAAGCAGCAGGTGTCGCCCGCGCTTCATCGAGTGTGCCGTCTTGAAGAATTAGCAATCTGTGATTCCGGGGACACCATTCTCGATTAGTTCTTGTACGCTGTGGCGATTCAGTCTGAAATACTCGTTCAAATAAGTCTGAACAATTAATACCGATTAAGTTCCGGCCAATCTTTCTTCCTATAACTCTCATTTCAATATTTTGTTGTCATATGCTATATTACAAATGATATTCACTAAGACATAAAAATAACAACTGATCGGTATCTTCTAACAAGATAAAGACATGAATGGATTTGCAGTATTTTTATTCATAATGATGATGCTGGGTTGTTCTGCATACCGGCCTCTTAATCCTGGGATTACTGACGGCAAGCTTTCGCCATGCCCGGATTCACCAAATTGCGTTTCTTCACAAAGCTCAGATAAAGGGCACTTCATTGAGCCTGTACGGTATGAAGGAACAGAGCAAAAGGCCATGGAACGGCTCATTGACGTGATACAGGGAATGAAGCGATGCCGGATTATTAAGATGGAGGATCATTATATCCATGCCGAATTCACCTCAGCTGTTTTCCGCTTCATGGATGACGTGGAGTTTTATTTTGATAGTGGAGCAAAGATCATACACATGCGTTCTGCTTCCCGGATCGGATATTCCGACTTTGGGGTGAACCGACAAAGGATGGAAGAGGTCAGATTATTATTTAACAACAGGGTAAGTAGTCGCCCCAAGTGAAAAAACTCCGCCCCGCATATATTCAATAGAATAAAAACTGGGAGTCTGCACGGCAGAAAGAACTCCCATACCTAAACACCATCTACCACCAGTCATTGAATACTCATGGACGATTCTTCTTCAAGTATTTCTTCCTATAGTCCAGCATGTGGCAAATTTGATTAGCCTACATCGTTTCAAATGGAAATGATGATCGTTATCGGTGCCACACCCCACCTTTTGTGGTCAAGATTTCCTTGACTTACAAGACCGTTCTTGTTACGCACCCAACGCGCAGAAAAAATATCTTATCACATTTTTTATGAGTGAAAATAGTTATGGAGGATTATTCCCCTTGAAAAAAATAGGAGGTAAGAAAAGATGAAGAAGGTATTGGCGGTTGTAGTTGCTGGTCTGTTTGCTTTCAGTTTCACCGGGGTCGCGATGGCCAAAGGGGGTAAAGAGAAAGAGGCGAAGGTCGCAAAAGAGTGCAAGAAGGACGGGACAAAATGCACCGCTGACGAGTTGAAAGACAAAAAACTCAAGAAAGAGTGTGTACATGCTTGCCCGGCAGAGTCGTCTGCCCCCGCTCCCCCCCCTGCGGACCCGGCATCACCCCCAGCGCCTCCGGCGGGACAATAGGGTACGGTTCTATTTATTGAGTTAATCTGGTTATTCCTGCATTTGCGGTGATTGATTTTGCCTCAAAAGGCAGGGTATTATCTATCCGGTTTATTCACCATTGCTATTGTTAATCGTTCATTTTCGATCTGCCGGAAAGATGAGGACTTGTAGGTGCAGCCGGCGCTTCATCGAGTGTGCCGTCTTGGAGAATTAGCAATCTGTGATTCCGGGGCCACCATTCTCGATTAGTTCTTGTACGCTGTAGCGATTCAGTCTGAAAAACTCGTTCAAATAAGTCTGAGCAATTAATACCGATTAAGTTCCGGCCGATTTCACGACCAATCCTTTTTCCTGTAGAATTGTTTTTTCATCTCTGCCGCTTAATGCGATATTCAATCCGTAATATTCTAACAAATAATGCAGAACTCTAACTTCGAATGTGGTACATATTTTAGCGGCATGAAATGGACAGGAAGTGAGAAAAAAGACGGAGCGTAAAAATTAAGACATGGAAAGTAAAGACCAGGTGAAGATTCTGATCACCCAGCCTATTCACGAATCGGGGCAGAAATTACTCATCATGAAGGGTTATGACGTGCGGGTTGCCTCAGACATAACAGCGTCGACACTTGCGCGGGAGGTCCGGGATGTCTCCGGTCTGCTGGTCCGTACTGCGAAGATTCCGGCGTCGGTGATCGAGGCCGGGCGAGCCTTGAGAGTGATTGCGCGCCACGGCGTCGGCTATGACAATATCGACGTGGCCGCGGCGACCCGTAGAAAGATTCCCGTGTTCATCACGCCCCGTGCCAATGCCGTTTCAGTGGCGGAACACGTCTTCGCTCTGATGCTGGCTCTGGCGAAGAAGATCGTGCCCCATGACCGGGCTACCCGGAAGAACAACTGGGAGATCCGCAACAACGTCAGTGCGGTGGATATGGATGGGAAAATCCTCGGGGTTATCGGGATGGGCCGCATAGGCGCCCTTGTATGCCAGAAGGCCAAAGCGGCATTCAACATGGAAGTGCTGGTTTACAGTCCGCGGGCATCGCGCGAGATGATAGAAACGGCCGGGGGAAAGCAGGTGCCCGGTATCCCCGAACTGCTGAAAGTCTCGGATATCGTCACGCTGCATGTTCCTTTGACGGGCGAGACCGTTGGGCTCATCGGCAAGGCGGAATTTCACATGATGAAACCGTCCGCCTTTTTGATCAACTGCGCCAGGGGACCTCTCGTGGACGAGAAGGAACTGTTCAGGGCACTCAAGGATGGCATCATTGCCGGGGCGGGACTGGATGTGTTTGACCCCGAGCCGCCCAGTGCTGATAATCCGCTGTTCGGGCTGACCAATATAGTGCTGAGCCCTCACTCAGCAGGGCTCACGGCCGAATGTGTCATGAGGATGGCGTCTCAGGCGGCGCAGAGCATCATAGATGTCCTCGAGGGAAGGCGCCCGGAGGGTGTCATCAACCCGGAGGTTCTTAAGTAACATGTACCTACAAATGATTTTAGATGAAATTTGTCATTGACATTTCAAAAAATTAAGAGCACAAGAAGGAACATATTTAAATAGGACATCGGCAAAAGGTTAACAATTAATCTTAACCCTTTCTGTAAGAGCGGTGCCATGAAGAGATTATTGAAACCCCGTTTCTCAAAAGAGCGGGGTTTTTTATTTTGTATTGAGTTCTCCAGGTGAGTAATTATTCAAGATGAGCGTCAAGCGCGGAACAAAGCAGAAGAAGACTAGCAAGAAAGCCACCGGAAGATCTTCGTGGAACGAAAGATCATTCCAGGGGTTGGCAGAAAATGTCAGTGATGGTATCTACTTCATCAACCCTGATGGATATTTTCGGTATGTGAACAAGGTTGTCTCCGAAAGGTCGGGCATTCCCCAGGAGCGATATCCAAGTTTACATTTCCTGGATGTGATTGATCCGGATTATCGTGAACTGGCCAAAAAAAACTTTGAGAATGTGTTGAAAGGGGAGGATGGAAACCCGTATGAACTGAGGTTCAAAGACATGAATGGGCAGGTCCGGATTGTTGAAGTCCGTTCAAGACCTGTTCGTGACGGGAGAAAGATTATCGGCATCTGCGGCATCTCGCGAGAAATTACCAAACGTAAGCTGGCAGAGGAATCGTTGCATCAGAGCGAAGCCCGCTACCGCGCTGTTGTTGAGGACCAGGCGGAGTTAATCTGCCGCTATCTTCCCGACTGCACGCTGACCTTTGTCAATAATGCGTACTGCCATTATTTCGGCAAGGCCCGGGATGAATTGATCGGGCAGAAATTTCAGACGCTGATTACCGGGCAGGAACGGAAGATGATGGGGGAGAGGCTTGCCGCATTGACTCCGGAAAAACCTACCGCCATGCACGAACAAAGAGCGCTTGCCGCAGGCGATGAAGTTCGGTGGCAACAGTGGGTTACCCGGGCCCTGTTCGACGAAAAGGGGACCATCAAAGAACTTCAGGCAGTGGGGCGGGATATCACCATGCAGAAGATAGCTGAAGAGGCACTGAAGGCGTCTGAGGTCAGACTGGCAAAGCTGGTCAAAGAACGGACGGTGGAGCTGGAGAGCAAAAGTAAAATGCTGGAGGAACTGAACATAGCACTGAAAGTGCTCTTGAGGCGAAGCGGTGATGAGAGGACCGAGATGGAAGACCGGTTCACATCAAACATAAAGAGCCTTATTCTTCCCTATGTTGAAAAAATAAAAAGCGGGGCTCTCGATACACACCAGAAGTCCTGTTTAGGCGTCATAGAATCGAATCTGAACGAAATCATATCTCCTTTTGTGCGGAGGATGCGGCATTGCAACTTTACACCGAGAGAACTTACGGTGGCATCCCTTATTAAGGATGGCAAGACTACCAAAGAGATAGCTGAAATCCTGGGCGTAGGAACCCACGCAATCGACTCACATAGAAACCGTATCAGAAAGAAGACCGGTCTTACTGCAAGAAAATCAAATCTTCAATCTCATCTCCGATCCCTCGAATAGTGCATTAATAGTAATATTAATACGGTAATTATTCAGCATTGTAATTTCTCCTGTTTCCAAATAGAAAATCACACCAGACACTTCCCACAGTATTCAAAATACCTACATCTGACGCAGCCATGGATAAGGTCTTCTGCCCTCTCTGTAAGAACCAAGTCGAACCTGAGAAATTTGGGGGCGGATGGGTAGGTATTTGTTGCAATAGGGTTGTGTTTAGCTATTCTGACCGGTCCGAATCTGATTTCAAGAATCCTAAAAATGAGAAGATCCCGATAGGGGATCGACGATCGTGAGCCGTACTTAGACTCTCTTGAGTCGTTGCGTCAATAACGTGCGGCGTTCTTGCCGTCTCTTGAGAAAAATAACTTTTTTAAAATAGGAGGGAGAAGTAATGAACAAGGAAGAATTGATCGCTGAAGTTGCAAAAATCACCTGTACCAAGGCAGAGGCCGGGAAGGCCGTGGACGCGCTTTTTGAGGGAGTTAAAAAGGCGTTGAAAAAAGGAGAAAAGGTGACCCTGGTCGGTTTTGGAACTTTTTCCGTTGTGAAAAGGTCTGCGAGAATGGGAAGAAATCCCCAGACCGGCAAACCGATCAAGATCGCAGCCAAGAAAGTGCCCAAGTTTGCCGCCGGCAAAGCATTAAAGAGCGCCGTCAAATAATATGTGCTTTGAAGCAAAGAACGTTGCAGACTGTGAGGCATGGCCGCATTCACAGGCGATGCTTTTCTGACATTGCAGCCCATAGTGTTGGCCGATATACATCTGTCCAAACCCTTTTTGTAAGGGCCTGCCATGAAGAGATTAACGAAACCCCGTGTCTCAGAAGAGTGCGGGGTTTTGTGTTTTGTAGGTAATAGCTTCAAAAGGGAGGCAATTTTAATTTTATTTATAGCACTCTGGAATAAAAGGAGGACGAAATGAACCGTAACGTAAATATATACATTCTGACTTTCGCTATTGTTTTCTTATTAATGTCATTTTCTGGTTGTGCAACAATCATAAAGGGAGGTAGTCCTCAAGGCGTGTATTTCAAAAGCGAACCACCAGATGCCAAACTGACAGTTATTGATTTACGAAACGGAAATGTTATTACCAGCACTAAAACCCCACAGGTCGTCTTGCTGCCGAAAGGTAGCGGATACTTTAAATATGGAAAATATAATGCAACGTTCGAGAAGGAAGGATATGACAGAAAAGAAGTATATTTAGAAGGTGACGTCAATGGTTGGTATGCTGCGGGCAACATTGTTTTTGGCGGATTGATAGGCTGGTTGATTGTTGATCCGCTGACGGGAGCCATGTGGAGTTTTGATCCTGAACAGATAAGTGTTCTCCTGAATCTTAAGGGTGTTGCTGATCCAATCGGTTTTAATGCCGATGAATTCAAACCTCCTCTATCGGTGGAGAAACTTTGGGCCGCGATTTCTGCTGATAAATACGAGATTAAATTCAGAGGGCCAGAGAACACCATCGCGAATTTGAATGAGATGTTAGAAGTTCCAGACTTATACGGCAAACTTTATAATAAAGACAAGCTGCCCAAAAAAGGCGGTGATGTTTCACTACCTCCTGATATAAATGAACTGAAAAATCAGACGGCTGATTACAGAGACGCTCAGATTAAATTTATTGGCTTAAATTTTGATCAGCAGTCCAAACTAAGAAAATTGAACAGACGATTATTGGAAGTGGCATATCCAAATGAAACTCCGAAAAAGTAACAAGAAAATAAAAATAAATGAGGGATATATTGAGGGTAAAATCTTTATTCTTGACAAGAAGTACAGTCGATGAATCAGCGTCTGCAAACCGGCCGGGCCCTTTACATATTTGTCGACAGCAAAGATTCGGTCGCTCGTCGTTGCCAGACGCACCTGCTTCCAAATGATTGTAGATGAAATTGGTCATTGACTTTTCAAAGAATTGAGAGCACAAAAAGAAGCATATTTACATAGGACATCGGCAGAAGGTTAACAATTAATCTTAACCCTTTTTGCAAGGGCCCTACGATGAAGAGATTATTGAAACCCCGTTTCTCAGAAGAGAGCGGGGTTTTGTGGTTCTATATACAGAGGGAAACGAACATTAGGTTTTCAGATCGATGCAAAACGATGTCGGGAAAATAGGTGACTTGGCGAATCTGGAGTCATTTGACCCTGCGGCGTTCGAGGCAGACGGGAAAGTATCTCAAGATGTGTGCAACTTCGTCCTGACCCTGGCAATTATATACAACGATCTTAAAGACCTGATCCATGCAGATGTAACTCTTCAGACGCAGGCACCTAAAACACCTTTCAAGATTTCACGGCATTGGGGCGAATACAACGGTCTGCGTTTTCACGTCTGGCGGTTGATGGTCGCTCTTTTCCATGAAGTGTTGGACCTAATACGGCGAAACAATAAAGTGCTCGAAGATTCTTTCTTCAAGTCTGTCTTGTCGCAAATTCGCCGGGAAGAGCGCGACATCTGGCACGATTTCATCAGCGTCGCTTGTGACAAGCAAACCGCATCCGCTGAAAGTCGCTTTGCTCTGCTCGTCAGGAACAGACTCGTTTTCCATTACGACCCTAAAGAAATCCACAGGGGATATCGCACTTTCTTCTCATCTGGTTCCCATGGGGCCGAACGAGCGTTTGTTTCAAGGGGCATGGATATGAAGGAAACAAGACTTTATTTTGCGGATGCCGTGACGAGAGGATACTTTATGAAGAACGTTGATGGAAGAGATACGGAAAAAATTCTTGTTGACACGATGACGCCCCTCATTAATTTGAGTTCTACACTGATGAACATTATTCATCATTTCATACAGAAACGAAGATTTGCATACAGAACAGAAACTGAAGAAACCTGACAACACCTAATGAATGCTACACTGAGTCTGGCCGCTATTTTTTTCTAAGTCATGCGATGACGTCATGAAGGGAGGATGCAGCGTGAATAAGAAAGTCAATATCGTCACGTTATCGAAAATGATCGCTCTACTGCTCTTGTTATCTGTAACGGGATGCTACGAGACTACCCATAATATAAAGGCAACAGATGACTTGGCCGGAAAGAAAGTTCTTGCCGGTAGAATCTTGTTCTATGAAAATGACACCCCCATAAGAGACTCATCGATTAAATTCGTTATGTTCTATCATAAACTCGGGGATAAGGTGCAGGCACTGGAGCCGGATGCTGATGGCTACATTTATATCCCTGCCACAAAAGGACGATACGTATTTGCCGGTGTAAAAGTAATGGTCAAAATCAATGAGGTATTCAATTTTAACTTCAGTGCATGTCCCACCGTTGCTGTAAACGATAATGATTCGGTGGTTAATTTCGGCACTCTGAACGTAAAATTTTCTCAAAGCGTGGGTGAAAAGGTTGTGGCGTTTTTGGTGGGTCTTTCCCACGCACATATCAGTGTACAGCATGTTTCAGACTATGACGTCACCCGACCGGAGATTGTGGAAAGAATAGGCGCATCAATGCCTTTGAGAGACGGCAAGGTGGTGTTTATTAAACGTGCCAAGAAAACCGAAAAAACAACCCCGAAGGAATAGACATATATCAGGAGAGCGTAAGGATCACATCTCTGTTTCATCGAAGGTATGATAAGTTATGACAGGAATATTTGTCATTTTGGGTCTGGTCATTTTGATAGTGATCTATGTCTTCTTTGAAGCCATGGCCTCACTGGGAGCGGCAGGATATAGTCCAGCAAAACTCATATCAGAGCTTCTCAAAAAAAAATCAGATAAAATTGATACCTCATTAACAAAAACACCTGTACCTTTAAGTGATGAGGCAACAACGGATGACTCATCGAAAAGAAAAGGTGAACCTGATGCCAATCTTTCAGCAACTCTGGATTCCCGCCCTCGCGGGAATGACAAAAAGGGGAGGGAAATTGCGCGATGGAAAACGGCTGCAAGTAGTCTTATGGCTGTGATGATGGTCTACCTTTTGACATTTTTTTATCCATCCATTGGGAATGCCTTCAGCCCCTTTGACCCATGGATAGGTTACGCCTTTTGGCCATTATTACTTGCAACGATTATTGTTTTTATTATATTGCGGAAGAAGGAACGACAGTCTAAGCAGTAATGACGGTCAAATTCTTGTTCTTACGAAGAAGCACAGTCGATAAATCAGTTTCTCTAAAACCTGCTGGTCCTTTTATCCAGTCCTGATCTTCCCACTTTTAATGTCGCCTGCTATACCGTCCTTGATCTGTTTCACAACCTCCCTGAACGCCTCTGCGAGCTCGGCGCCCGACTCGCCGGACTTGTTGTCATAGAGCGTCGCACTCTCCGTCTTCGTGGAGGTTTTGTCATATTCCGATAAAACTGCGCCTGTCTTCGCGTCCAGTATCTGAACCCTTAAATCAACGACCGCTTCAATATTGTAGGAAGTGATCCCCAAGAGGAGCAACAGATTGACGAACGGGATGAACTTGATGGGGTTGTGCTTTGTCTTCCAGTAAAACCGCTTGATCTCACCTTTAACAATGAAGGCGTCCTTGTCAGCGCGCGCGGGGAAATCAACGCGGGCGAACATCCCCGAAGATCGAAAATCTTCCAGCACTTTCGAGGTGACCTTTTCATCAACATCAGGGATGGCCTTGGTCACCTCCCGATCGTCCGCGGGCCGGCTGTCAACAAATTTGTCCATGCCTATGGCCGCGTCATTCTGCGGCATCGTGCTCAAGGAGGGAACATAGCGGAAAGGCACGGAACCGTTTAATGTAGAGCAACCCGACATAAGAAGTAAACAGCATAACGCCAATATGATTCTTTTCATTTTTCACCTGCGCGTAATATCGAAATGATCGTGTAATGAAACAATGACTCTTATTCAGTCAAAAGCCGCGGAACAACCGTCGCGCGCAATCTTGCATAATTAATTAACTTTAGCAAGATGAGATCATGGCTGTCGTTTTCTCAAAGTCCAAAAAAATCATTGATCGCATTGATAAGATTCCTGAACCTGCCGAAGTCCTTGCGGTTGAAGTCTCTATGTGCGCCGAAGCGGGTCAGCGGGGTTGCTGCACGGAACCGTTATAGAAGACCTCGCATTTGTCCCCTTGAACTGCGCGTTTTGCCTTCCTGTAAAGATCAAGGAGTGGGCCGGCAAGGGACTCGATCGAGCTCACCGCGCCTCTTTGGGGACTGTTGAAGGGGCCGCTGATGGTTTGCGTATATACTGCGCATCCCTTGTCATCGAGAATCGCCACCGTTACCTTGTCATATCGCTCTTTCACAAGATCGAGTTTTCCTTTAAGCGCGACCCGATTATGTTGTGTCGCGAGGGCGCAGTCCGTAGCGTCGGCCTCACCGTTCTTTATCGTCCAGTGGGAAATAAATTGCGTGATGGCGCTATGCCCTCCCTGGGTCTCGTAGTAAAGGTTTCCATAACGGTACCCCGTGAGCGCAGCGCTGCCGAGGGGGCCGACGATGAAGTAAGCGGCGAGGTCGACGAGATGGAACTGCTGGCTCGTTTTATACGCTGAGAGGACTTTATCGAGGTCAACAGTATGGCTGACGAGATTGTCGCCCCGTAGAGAGAAAGTGCCGTCCAGGCTGCTCATCAGCTTGCGACCTTCCTGCTCTTTTACCGTCAAGGAGGCAGAAAGATCACCCTTTCCGCCGATCACTTTCTTTGTGCCGATGAACTCCTCAAGTTTTTCGAAGTCCAGCTTCGATACCTTCAAATTAAGTTTATATGCAGGGTCGGCCGATGAGTCGTCTGCAGTGAAATCTCCTTCACCCTTCCCGCCGAAGATGTCCATGGTAAGGGGTTTGAGGGAATATACTCCCTTATCCGCCTTCAAGGGCCCCTTGAGGTTCTCGACCCTGAGGTTTTTTTGCAGTAGCTCCTTGCAGTCGAAGCTTCCCGTGAATGAGACGCTTCTAATAATGCCCCCTGAGTTCCCCGACACGGAGAGATCCCCGGTGGCCATGTTGAATTCTTTCAACTCCGTTTTTACACCGGTCCTCTTGTTAAGATAGACAAGCTCCCCTTTGGACACTTTGAACTGATTCAAACCGGCGGCTGTTCCCGGCCACCCTATCGTTGATCTTTTCTTATTATTTTCAAAATTGTATTTCCCCTTGGCGTCCTTCGCGATCGTGACGGCCGGCTTGACAAGCTCACAAGCGGTGACTTTAATTTGCTTCCTGAGGAGCGGCATCAGCTCCGCCCGCAGCTTGAGGCTTTCAACGGACAGGATTTCGCTCCCACTGTTGGCGACATGGACATCTTTTGCCGATATGCCGAAGGGAAAGAATGCGAGCCCCATCCCCCCCTTGATTGTGACATCCAGGCCGGTCGCCTCGGAGGCGGCGGTTTCGATTTGTGACTTGTAAGAATTGATATCGAAGAGGAGGACGGCAACAATCGCAGCTACTACGACCAGGAGAACAATACCGCCCGTAATCATCAGACCTTTTTTTCTTTCCGCTTTCATGTCCTTCACTCCCTGACAAGCAATTGTCTTACTCTAATTATATACATCTTTTAATTCGGTAGCGAGCGCACTTCCGCTTAAAGGCTAAAAATCATTGATCGCGTCGATAAGATTCCTGAGCCTTCCAAAGTCCTTGCGGTTGAAGTCTACCAAAAGCCGGGGCAGGTGAATAATGTCCGCGTCATCCATTTCCGCTTCCAACGCCGCGGATGGCTCGATACTGCCCTCGGGCGTAATGATGTCATGAAACCGGTCTTTCAGTTCCAGGATGTCATGGGAGCCGAGCTGTGACGTGAGCCGTATCACGAGCCGGCCGTGCACATACCGCATGCTGTGATAGCGGCGATAGAAATGCTTGATCTTCTCCACCGCTTCATCCACGGAGCAGACCCGTTCGAAGAGCGCAAAGTCCGACCGGCAGATATAGCCGCGAGCCAGAAGCTCTTCCTCCATGAGCTTGATCAGGTGTACCCAGTATGAACAATCCGGATCGTCCACAAGCACGAGCGGCAGGGGATTGCGCTTGCCGGTCTGTACCAGCGTGAGCGTCTCCATTGCCTCGTCGAGCGTGCCGAAGCCGCCCGGAAAGAGAGCCACGGCGTCTGCCTCTTTAAGAAACGCGACTTTGCGGTTGAAAAAATATTTGTAATTAATCTGCCGCGGGTTACCCTCGACCACAGGATTCGCCTTTTCCTCGAAGGGCAGGCGGATGTTCACTGCGAAGGAATGCTCGGAGCCGGCGCCTTCGTTTGCGGCCTGCATGATGCCTCCTCCCCCGCCGGTGATGATCATATATCCCGCATCAGCGAGCTTTTTCCCGAACAGCCGTGCGAGCCCGTATAAAGGATCACCCGGCTCGGTNNGAGTTCATGAGCTTGAGATCGGCGCTCTCGTCGTCCTCCTGCCCGGCTTTGAGCGAGGCGATAATCATCTCGCGGATGTATTCCGGCCTCCGGATGCCGCCGGTGGTCTCCATCAATTTATCGATGATCTCGTCAACGGGGCCGTTGCTTCTGCTGAAATTAATTTTCATGGTTTCTCTGCGCTCCTGGTGGTCGCTGCTGAAATGGTTATTACAAATGTTAAGCCATCTTTGATTGTTTGTCGAGAAGGAAGAAGATTTATTCCTCTGTAACGGGTGGGGAGAAAAATATTGGAATGCACGGGCTGCCCCAATCTGCCTTTGACACACAGGGCCTTCCATTGTATGGTTTCCCGTCACTCATAGTCATGTCTTATCAAGGCAAATCAAGCGGACAAATCAAATCGAAGGAGGAAGATCAATGAATCGCAATGCACTCTGGATCGGTTCCGTGCTGCTCGCCGCTGCCATTGGCTTTGGCATAGCAAATGTTGCGAATTCGCAGACAGGCGAGAAGCCGAAGCGTTTTCCGCAGCTCACGATGGACCAGCTCAATGACCAGCAGCGGCCTCTCGGAGAAAAGATCATGAAGATTTCAAGCGTAGGTATCGGGGGTCCTTACAATCCACTGCTGCGCAGCCCGGTCCTGGCGCAGCGGATGTATGATCTGCTCGATTATCTGCGCTGGAATTCCTCGCTGTCGCGTCAGTTGACCGAATTCGCGATCCTGATCGTCGGGCGGCAGTGGCGGAGCCAGGTTGAATGGTATGCGCATTATCCTCTGGCGCTGAAAGAGGGCCTGCCGAAACAGGTGGCCGACGACATCAAGGCCAACAAGCGGCCGCGGGGCATGACGCCGCAAGTGGAGGCCGTCTATGACTTCTGCACGGAGCTCTCGACGAAACACGAGGTTTCCGACGCGACGTTCAATCGAACCAGAAAATTCCTCAGCGATCAGCAAATCGTGGATCTGACGGTGCTGAGCGGCACCTATGTGACGGTGGCCATGGTGCTGAGCATGGCGGAGGAGAGCGTGCCGGCAGGCAAGGAGCTGCCTTTCAAACCCGGCGAGCGTTGAGAGTTGTCGCTACTGACGTCTATCCGGGAACGCGCCGACGCGCGTCCCGGATGAGGCGTTGCGCCCTGATTCCGCACCCGCGTGCTGCTGCGGCGCCTTGCCTCACCCCGGTAGCGGTTGAAAGATGCGAAGGCTCGACAGCCCATTTCTTGTTCGTTCAGAATCCGGCTGCCTTCCTGAACTTAATAAAATTGATTCTGAGTCAAAATAGCAGGTTATAAATGGCAATCAATGTTGGGGAAAAGTTGTAAGGTATGACTCCCGGCATGATCCGTAGCGGCCATTTCGTTGATGTACTGTTCCACTGAACATAGATTTACTCTCGGGTTATTGCCTGGTGTTGATTAGAATATCGCACACAACCGTATCCTGAAAAACGATGCGGTATTTCGCATAAAACCACATTACAAAGGGCTTGTCGCCGGCCTTGGATGACCGGTCAGTACTTCCAACGTTCTGAGTCTTTTCCGGCACTCCCAGCACTTTCTCCACGGCCTCCTGGGGCTGTCCGATGTATACCGCTTGCCCGTTGATGATCACTCTGTCCACAGACTCCCAGCGGCCCATCGTCGCACAGCTTATCAGGAAAAGAACTGACACCAAAACGATCACCTGAATCTTTTTCATGCAAGCCCCCTTTTTGCGAAAGTTTTATTCATATAGCACTTTGAGAATTCAATTCAATGTTTTTCTGGACTTTTTTATTTTTTCCCGTATATGTGTGAAAAGAATTTATTGCCAAAGTTCATCGAAATAACAATAAATGTAGAGATCAGTTTCGGGGGTAAGTGTGATGCATAAACACGTCTCCATGGTAATTGTTGCCCTGGCTTTCGTAACGGGGTGCGCATCTATGATACCAGAACAGGGCAAACTGGAGTTGGCTGGCCGATACGATGATCTGGCGCGCCATATGGAGAACAGCATCACTGACATGAGCAAGGCGACAAACATGGACCTTAGGTCACTGTGCACGGCTTACTCCAACCTGAAGAATTATAGAAAATTATTCCCCTGTCTCAATGAGATGCAGGCAAGGATCGACCGGGGCGATACGGCGCTGGTCAATATTTCTCTCCAGGGTGGACTCGGTGACATCAGGCTGGATTATGGGATCATGAGAACTCAGGCTTTTATTGAGACTGGCGACTATTCCAAAGCGATACTTTATGGTCTGAATTTAGTGAAGCTGATCGGTCCGAATCCGGTGAGGTCAAAGACAGGACAAATGGGACGGCGGCGGTCACCGAACTATATGGGTGCAACAACTTACATAAAGGCATGGGGCCTGCTGGGCCTGGCATATGCCCTTAAAGGTGAGCAAGACGGGGCGCGCCAATGCCTCCATGAAGTGGAACTCACTTCCACAGAGAGGATATCGAGCGTTGCGGACTCGAAGTACCTGACAATTGCAGGGATTAATATGGCGCTAGGCCAATATAAGCAAGCGCGGGAAGCGCTTGAAAGTTTGAAACGTGAAGGCAGCGATGTCTATCACATGCTCGGGACAGTTTCACTTGGAAAAGAATTGTCGAAATTTCGTACCCTGCCGAATGATTATGCATATTATAAGGTGCTTTTGGAGACGGGCGATGTTGCTCAAGCCAAGCAAGGGTACGATGAGTTATTGAAAGTGCAGCAGATAAGACAAAACGGGACAATCTACTGGCTTATTCTTTTCGATAGGGGGCAAATTGCGGAGCTGGAAGGCGACCTCAAGTTGGCAATTGATCTATACCGGCAAGCAGTTGATGTTATCGAGCAGCAACGTTCCACCATTAACACCGAAGCCAGCAAGATCGGTTTTGTGGGCGACAAGCAGACCGTGTACCATCGCCTGATTGCCACTCTCTTCAGCGACAGGCAGTATTCATCCGCTCTCGAGTATATAGAAAGATCAAAATCACGCGCGCTGGTGGATATGCTTGCCTCAAAGAAGGATTTTGCGGTCCAAGCAGGCAACGAACAGCAGGTACGCGAGCTTCTAGCAAGGGCAGATGGAATCGATCAGGAATTTTTAGTCCAGGAGGAAAATGCTCAAAAGGACCATACCCGCAGCGTTATTATACAAACAAAAGAGCGCCTCAAGCAGCAGGATTCAGAGCTTGCCTCACTTGTCAGCGTGACTTCTACGCCTGTTTCTGAAATTCAGAAACTCATCCCGGGTGATGAAACCCTGGTCGAATACTACTATACTGACAAAGATCTGTACGTATTTGTTTTGACATCAAATGGCATCTCTGCGGGCCGTCTCGAAAATGGAAACCTGGCCGACGAGATCAGGGATTTTCGCAAATCCCTGGAGAATGTTTCCTCAGGATTCGATGAAACGCTTGCGCGGCGACTGTTTTATAAACTCGTGAAGCCTGTGCAAGGTTCATTGTCTACTAAGAGGCTTACTATAGTGCCCCATGGGGCTTTGCATTACATTCCCTTCAATGCGCTGCAGGACGGGAAACAATATCTCATTGAGCGCTACAGTATCCGGGTGCTCCCGAGTGCCAGTGTCCTCAAGTACCTGAAAGCAGGCAAGGCCAACAAGCCGGGTGGTATACTCGTATTCGGCAATCCGGATCTTGGCGATCCCCGCTATGACCTCGCCAATGCCCAGAACGAAGCTGTGGCCGTGGCAAAAATGCGTTCTCAGTCAAAGGTGTTTCTCCGCAAGGAAGCAACAGTATCAGCCTTCAAAAAATACAGCAGCGGTTTTAATTGCATTCATTTTGCCACACACGGGCAGTTCGATCCGGATGCCCCGCTGAAATCTGCACTGCTTCTGGCCAAGGATGCGGAAAGCGACGGTATGCTGACGGTGGATCAACTATATTCCATGAAACTGGATGCCGACCTGGTTACCCTCAGCGCCTGTGAAACGGGCTTGAGTAAGATTGCCAACGGCGACGACCTGGTAGGCTTGACCAGAGGGTTCCTCTATGCAGGAGCGAGCTCCATCGTTGCCAGCCTCTGGCAGGTGGACGACCTTGCAACGTCACAGTTAATGACTCGTTTCTACAGCGAGATGAATAAAACCAACAAGCGGGAAGCCTTGCGGGATGCGCAGCTGGAAACGAAGAAGAAATACCCTCATCCCTATTACTGGGCAGCATTCCAATTGACGGGGAGTGCGATCTGACGAATTATTATTGCAGAGGATAATAAAAGTGGCTTTCAAAAGGAGGCCCCTTTCTTTTTCCTATTCAACCTTACAATTGGTTATTGTTGATTCTTGGTGACGTCGATATCATTGACTCGTAGGTGCAGTCAGCACTTGCGGCGGTGTGGTAATCTTAAAAAATCGGCAATGGGGATATGTTGACAAGACGGGAAAAGTTGCCATTCCCTTTCAGTTCGAATCCGCCTGGGAATTTAACAAAGCCGATTGAAAGTAATATCCTCCATTCATTGGAATAGAAACAATAACCGGGCATGGCATCTAAGGAATTGATAAAAAGGCCAACATGTCAATCCAGCCGACTCGTTAGACTCGCGGCTGCCTTTCTGAAGTCAAGCATCCGGAGATTTTGACAGGCATCCAATCTTTCACTCCGAAATGAATGACGGTCACCTCTAAGGAAGTTCTTATCATATCTTCATATCTTGATTGACCCGGCAATAAAACCGTATTAGGATACAGACAATTTAGAATCCCTGACACGATCAAATCCATAAGAAAGTATGGCCTCCAAGACTAAAGACGCTTTTGAAAAAGAATTACGCCTGCTCGTTTGGGAGCTTCGCGACAATCCCTATCGGCGGTTTCTCATAGCCTTCCTGCTGATTTGGGCGATTCCGTTCCTCACAATCCTGTATCTGGTCATGCATGGCACCGAGGGCTTGTCTCAGCCGTCCATCGCCTGGACCTCGCTGATCATGTTATTATTGTTCGTGATCTCGTTCGGCGGCGGCATTATCGCGCTGCGGATGCTGAACAATATCCTTGACAAACTCGTCGCCTATTTTATCCGCGCCAAGCGCCAGGACGAGCTCAAATCCCGTTTTGTTGCGACGATATCTCACGAGCTCAAAAGCCCGCTGATGGTCCTCCAGACGAATTTCTCCAATCTGTTGGCCGGTTTCGCCGGGCCGATGACTGAAGACCAGCAGGCCATTGTTGAAACCTGCCGGAGTGTGATCAACCGGATGGATCAGTTGATCATCGGCGTGCTGGATATGTATAAGATTGAATCGGGGATGGTCACATTGCACGTCACTGAGTGCGATGCGGCACTCCTTCTGCGCGCCCAGGAATCTGAAATGAGCAGCCTGTTCGCGCAAAAGGGAATCCAAGTCATTTCCAAAATTCCCCAAAGTACCTGTCCGGTCCGGTGGGACGGCCCCAAGATGTGTTGCGTCTTCAACAACCTCCTGTCAAACGCCCTAAAATACACGCCAGAAAAAGGTACGATCACCTGCGAGCTTGAGTCGCTCGACGAATTTCTGAAGATCGAGATCCAAAATACCGGGAAGCATATCCCCAAGAGGTCTCTGGAGACGATCTTCGCCCGCTTTGAGAAGCTGGATCCCTATGTGGAGGGATATGGTCTGGGCCTGGCGATCTCACGTGACATTATCGAAGCACACGGCGGTCGGATCTGGGCGGAAAGCCACCCGCAGAAAAATTGTTTTATTATCTATGTGCCCAAGGAGGCTGGGACAACTAATGGCTAATTCCGAAAAAAATATCCTCATCGTCGAGGATGACCGGGATCAGGCGCAGGCGTTGGCTATGTACACTAAAGGCAAGGGGTATCTGCCGAAGATTGCGCGTGATACGACTACCGCCCTCATGATGCTGCGACAGCTTGAGATCGATCTGGTGATCCTCGACCTCGAGCTCCCGGGCGGCGGCGGCCTCTTCATGCTGGAAAATATGAAAAAGTCGTTTAAAACGTCCGCTATCCCGGTAGTCGTTCTTACCGCCAGGATTGAACCGAGCACAGAGAAAAAGGCACGGGAGAAGGGTGCCAGGGAATACTTTGTCAAACCCTGCCCGATGGAAAAACTCTTCGGTGCCATCGATGCGATCCTCTGACCGCAGGCGACGAACTAACTGTTCTACTTGAGAAGTTTCAGGATCGGATGAGGTGACTATTGCTCCCTTGGCACTCATGGCTTCGGTGAGCCGGAGCCCGGGGCGTGTTGCGGTTGTTGATCAAACATTTCAAACGCAAATCATCAAAATTTTTATTCGCAATGCTTGTTTCTTTGCAGGTGCACTCAGCACTTGCGTCGGTGTGGTAATCTTGAAAAATCGGCAATCGGATTTTTGTTTAGTCCTTCCTAAAATGTTGTCTCTTCAATCCGGCCGTTCATTGCGATATTTCAATCAGTACGTTCAACGCATTGCTTTGCGGGACATGAGGAAGACGCCTGACGCCATATAGGCGCAGGCCTCAAGCAGGAAATTTTTGGCGCTTTCCGGTAAGGAAAATGCTGATCGCTGCAGCCGCGAGCATCAGCGCCATGCTGGAAAGGAAGTAGCCGTGATAGCCCCAGCGGGCGACGAGCGCGCCTCCCAGCACGGGACCGAGAAAAAATCCCGCCTGCGTGGCAAAGAGAATCAGGTTTGCATTCAAGGGGCGGAAGCCGGGAGGTGAAACCTCAAACATCAAGCCATGGAAGGTAGGCTGTCCCATGCCCATGCCCACCCCGAAGATTATCGCGACCAGTGATATCGCCCACGCTCCCGACAGGTTGTCCAGCGCCAGATGCCCGACGGCGATGACAACAAAAGTGGCGACTACTATCCAGGCTTTGTCGAAGACATCGAAGAGCCGCCCTCCCAAGAGGCGAAAGGCAATCATCAGTCCCGTCTGCACGGCGAAGAAAGACCCCACATTAGTGATTCCCTGTTCATCCGCAAATCCCTTGATCAGGAAGAACATGCTGCTCCAGTTGATTATATAAACTGCTGTCAACAGAAGAAGCAGCGCAACCGGCAGCCGCGTTACATTGGCGCGGATGTCCGCCCAGACCGGCAGATGTTTTTCTTCTGCGGCGCCTGGCTGTTCGAGGCGGCGCCGGCGGATATGCAAGACAATCCATACCGCCGGAACGAGCGTTACCGTGGCGCCTGCATAACCGTGCGGTGGCGTGGGTATCAGAAAAACCAGTGAATCCATCACCGCGGGCACTGCCGCAAAGGGCAACAGGATGGCCACGGAGTAAATGGCAAAGGCCTGCCCGCTTCTTTCCTTCGGGATGACGGACACGAAAAGCGTCATCGCTCCCGCACTCATGAGGAACTGCCCGAAGCCGTTTATAATGCGTAACCCCAGCAGCCCCCAGAACGAAAAGACAAAGAAGTAACTCATGCCGCACACGATCACCACCGCTATTCCCACGAGCATGGCACGTGCTGCGTTGGCGGGAGTAAGAAAGGGGCTCACCAGCAGATAAAGCAACATGGCGGTGAGCGAGTAGGAGCCGATCACCAGCCCGCGCAGCTCGGCTGGTATCCCGAGCGTCTGCAGGTAATTGAAGAGATTGTAGAAGACGGTGACATTGCAGAAGGCAAGAAAAATCACCACACACAGGCCCAAGAACTCAAATGTCAATAATTTGCGGGGTTCATGCATTGTGTCTCAAATCCACTTCCGTTACGGGCCCGCTACTCTATCCTGATTGAAAAAGTTAAGTCAAGAGCAACAAATGAATGAACACGGAGGCCAACAGGCAGCACCCGGGGCTTCTGCCGCGAAATCTATCTTGACATCCGGGAGTGCTTTCCATTATCTTTCACAAGAATAGGGATTGTTCCTATCAATAGAATAAACAGGTAGGGTGATCCCGATTGAGAGATCGGGACACAGCTTAAAAGCAGGCTAACATGCCGGAGGAAAGGAGACGAGGTGATATGAAAAAAATTCTTGTTTTGATAGTTGCTGTGGCTTTTATTTTCAGTGTAACGAGTTTCTGCCTGGCCGCCTATGAATTTTATAGAGGGACAATCACAAAGATAAGCGGCGACAAGGTTACAATACAAGATGACAAGGGGAAATTGAGGATTATCAACAAATCATCTTCTTGTGGCGGTTGCGGTGATATGGATCTCAAAGTCGGCGATAAGGTCTCTGTCGAAAACGGCAAGATCATAAAAAGTTCAGGTGCAACATTGCCCAGCCCCGGGGGTTCGATACCTGACCATAAATCAGAACGGCCGATAAATATGACTCCCGGTGTTTCGACACCGTATCCCAAGTGATATTGGCGGGGGGATTTGGCAGCACGCCTCGCTGCGAGGGCACGTCCGTAGACGAAGCCACTCAAAAAGCAGCGAGACGGCGCATTCTATCGGCAAAAAATCCTTTCACCACAATTTGGGGAGAGGCCGTCCCACCTCGAGCAGGGATTTCAGGCTTGACGGTGCAGGGTCAATCCGCGATGTAAATATTACAGGGCCTCACTACTCATTGCTGACAAGAGACGTCTTATCGGATGGTCCTCCTGCAGGCTTCTCAACTGCGAAGCACGTAAGAAATATCATCTACCGGCTCACATTGTTGCAATAGTTATATCAAAATATCAAAACCCTCTTGACATACCGGCGCTGCATCCCTTATCCTTTAACTATTATATGTTCCAGGAAACTAATTATATCAAATGCGAAAGGCGTCTCGTGAAGGGCGACAATACAAGATGATCTTAGGATGAGGTATCAGCCATGGAATTGAATAAAAAATGGGCAGTCGTCAAGCTTCAGTCTATGTTCACAGAGGTCTTCGGTCTCGGCCGCACAGCAATATTAAGTGCGTCGCTAATGACAATTGCAGTTATCGCTATCGGCGTATTTCTGTTTTTCTACCTTGCTCCGCCTAATACAATTAGCATGACGACCGGGCCCCAAGGCAGCTCATTTGAAAAATACGCCGAAAAATATGCGAAGATACTGAAGCGGGAAGGCGTGACTCTTAAGATAGTCCCGTCCGAGGGTTCCATGCAAAACATCAAGAGATTGGCTGACCCGGCATCAAAAATAAATATTGGATTTGTGCAGGGCGGTGTGAAGAAAGACATAAACACCGACAAGCTTGTATCGCTGGGCAGCGTCTCTTATATGCCGCTATTTGTTTTCTACAGGAGTGGGTCTAACATAGAGCGCCTCTCCCAACTGGCCGGCCGGCGCGTAGCCGTTGGAGAGGTCGGAAGCGGGTCGCATACTCTTTCCCTCGTGCTGCTCGCGGCCAATGGTATAGAACCCGGAGGGCCCACGCAGCTTCTCGAGATGGACTCCGACGCAGCCGCTAAGGCAATTCTAAGCGGCAAGGTTGATGCCGTATTTTTGATGGGAGATTCCGTCTCCACGGATCTCATACGCCAGATTCTGCATGCTGACGGCATACGCCTCTTTGACTTTACGCAGGCGGACGCTTTTACCCGCCGCATCGCATACCTCAATAAGATCACACTGCCGAAAGGGTCGATAGATTTTGGAAAGGGCACTCCTGCGCAGGATGTTTATCTGCTCGCGCCGACGGTTGAGCTGATTGCGCGGGAAGATCTGCATCCGGCCCTCTCTGATTTGCTGCTTGAAGCTGCGACAGAAATTCACTCGGGACCGGGGCTCTTCAGGAGCAAGGGAGAATTCCCCGCGCCCACCGAGCAGGAGATTCGTATAAGCAATGACGCGAACCGCTTTTATAAGTCAGGCAAGAGCTTCTTCTACCGATACCTTCCCTTCTGGCTCGCCAGTCTCGTGAGCCGCATTGTTGTCGTCCTGGTTCCGATGGTAGTCCTGTTGCTGCCCGGAATGCGCCTCATACCTGCCATATACAGGTGGCGTTTCAGGTCGCGCATTTTCAAATGGTATCGTGCTATGCTGGAGATAGAGCGGGATCTCTTGATGGAGCTGACGCCCGACAAGCGCAAAGAGCTGCTGGAAAGGCTTGACAACATCGAGACAGAAGTGCACAAGATGAAGGTACCGGCCTCGTTCGCGGATCAGTTCTATGCCCTGCGCGGGCATATTACATTTGTGCATACGAGGCTCATGTCGGAAGGCCATCCGCACTGATAGAAAAGATTTACGTCTTTTGTTGATCTGAAATCACGCAATTGCATACGAGTTAAATCGCCTTGACATGCAATAACACCTTCCCCTATACTTCATGACGCCGTAAGTCAATTGTTGTCCGATTCAAATCATAGAAACGCACAATCAAGGAGTCAGCTTATGAAAACGAGTCGCAGAACTTTTCTGAAAACCACAGGTGCAGCTATCGTGGCAGGCACAGTGGGCACGTTGGCAGGAAGCGATGTTTATGCAGGTGCAGGCCTCGGGGCGGGAGTGAAGGCGACGCCGGGTGAGATGCCCAAGGGAATGACCTTCCTCACCATCAGTAAGAATGGCGAATACAGCCTCGGGGTGAAGACGGCGAAAGGCATTCTCGACGTCAAGGCCGCATCGAGAGTATTCAGGAAAAGAGTGCCGACAACTATCGACGACGTGCTCCAGTATGGGGACCGCGGGCTGAGTGCGTTGGTGCAGGCGGCGGTCAGCGGCGGTAAAGCCCCGGGCGTGTTCCTGGACGAAGGCAAGATAGAGTTCGGCCCCTGTGTGACGAACCCGGAAAAAATCCTTTGCCTCGGCTTTAACTATCGGAAGCATGCGATGGAGACGGGCACGCCTATCCCCACATCCCCGGTGCTCTTCACGAAGTGCAACAACGCGCTCAACGGCCATAACGGCACGATCAAGCTCCCGACTCACGTAGCCACGAAGTTCGACCACGAAGTGGAACTGGTGGTGGTCATGGGAAAGACCGCGTGGCGGGTGAGCGAGGAGGACGCGCTCTCTTACGTATTCGGCTACTGTACGGGGAACGATTTCAGCGCACGCGACCTCCAGCGCAAGACCAGCCAGTTCCTGCTTGGGAAGAGTAGTGACGGCTTTGCCCCGATCGGTCCGTACCTTGTGACGGCGGACCAGATTCCCGACCCTAACAAACTCAAGCTCGAGTGCTACGTGAACGGCGAGCGGCGCCAGTCCAACAACACGAGCGATATGATCTTCAACGTGAAGACCATTATCAGCTATGCGTCGCAGCACTTCACACTGAAGCCCGGCGATATCTTCTTCACGGGCACGCCGGAGGGGGTAATCTTCGGCAAGCCGCCGGACAAGCAGGTGTGGCTCAAGGCAGGCGATAAGCTCACCACGGTGATAGAAAACCTCGGTGAATTAAAATTTACTCTCGCGTGAAAGACGCGCAGAAGAAAAAGAAGAAGGCGGGTAATCCCCGCCCTTTTTTGGCATATCCATTAATTGTCAATAAAAAGGCTTGACTGCCCGGTAACCCATCGTGCTGCACAGCGCGTCTCTCGCAGGGCTCAGAAGCAAGCTTGATCATCTATTTGATGTGATTCCGGCGGAAGTGCTCCGGGTTGGTGTGGGGAAGAAACAGGGCAGCAGTATACTCGTTCATATATGACGGGTCAGTTGTGAGCTCCAGGTATGTCATCCGCCGGGCATGCCGGCGCTGCCTTTCCCGATGCTTCTCTGATACGAGGGCCATGCGGCTACCCGCCAGAGAAGCGTTACCGATGAAATGAAACCTTTCCCGCGGCAGATTCGGAAGGAGGCCGATAGCTGTGGCCGCATCGAGGTCGAGAAATCTGCCAAACCCGCCCGCGATGTAAACTTTCCCAAGATTGTCGAATTCCATATCCACCTGCTTGAGCATGAGCGCACAGGCGGCATATAACGCGGCCTTCGCGCGGATGATGTTTTCGATGTCATGCTCGTCGATGACGATGGAGCGGCCTGTGGCGCTCTCTTTTGCAAAGACCAAGGTATAGGCGGCCTGGCGACCGTTGATTTGAATCGCTTCCGACGGCGCGGAGTGTTTCAATTTTCCGGCGGCGTCGATCCAGCCCTTTTCGAGAAGTTGAGCGAGAAGCGATATCATCCCGGAGCCGCAGACGCCGCGGGGCCTGACCTGGCCGATAGTCCTGCAGGTTGCGAGCCCCGTTCCCGGATCTACCTCCACTTTCTCGATGGCCCCGTGAGCGGCTCTCATGCCGCATTTGATCCCCCCGCCTTCAAAGGCCGGTCCGGCGGAGCACGCGCATGTCAGAAGAAAATCCCTGTTGCCTATGACCACCTCACCGTTTGTGCCGACATCCATGAAGAGACAGACTTCGTCGCTGTCTAAGCATAAATTCGTGCAGAGGATGCCCGCGGTGATGTCTCCTCCTACATAGCTTCCTACTGCAGGCGAGATCATCACAGGCGCGGAGGGATTTATTGCTATACCGACCTCCGACGCAATGAAGCAGGGCACATCGAGAACCGTCGGCGTATATGGTGCGAGACGGATGTATTCGGGGTTCAGGCCGAGGAGGAGATGGATCATAGTGGTGTTGCCGGAGACCACGGCGCAGGCGATTTCAGAATGTCCCGCCTGGTCGTGATGGGCCGACTGCTCTATGAGACGATTGATGGTGCGGAGCACACGCGTGCGGAGCTCCTCTCGGCGGTCGGACCGGCGTGCATAATCGATACGGCTGATAACGTCGAGACCGCAGGCAAGTTGGCTATTGTAATCGGTGCATGTGGAGATAACCTTCATGTCGGAAAGATCGATCAACTGCACCGCAACAGTCGTCGTTCCAACATCAACGGCGATCCCATAGTGCCTGCCCGTACCGTTCTTCGCCTCAATCGCCGTGATTTTGTATCTTCTGATATCACGGGAATCAGACGCTGATGCGGTCTCCGCGATAAGCGTAACGGTTATATCCCCGCTGGCCGCGCGGAGCGCATCGGCCAGACTACGAATGACAGCGAGGGGAACAATGATATCTTCCTTGCCGAGTTGCTGCTTCATGGCGCGCGTGAGACGGTCGAGATCGGACAGGCCATCGCCCATCTGCGGGGGTGGAACAGAGATGTTCATCTTTTCGGTCAAGGGACGGCAGTCATCAGAACTAGGCAGCAGCGCCGCATCGATAAGGTCCGTGCCGTCATCATCGCTGAACTGACCGCCGAAACGTCCGGCCTGGTCGGGGACTTCAACGACAACATCGGAGTCCTGCATTGATGTATGGCAAGTCGGAACAAAGCCCCGAGCGATCTCCGCCTCGGTCAAAACGCCGGGGCTTTCGCAGAGAACCTGTCCGGAAACGATGCGCACGGCACAGTTGCCGCAGGTACCCTTGCCGCCGCAGGGGGCGTCTATCTCCACGCCGGCGAGGCGCGCCGCGTCGAGCAGCGTCGTATTCGCCGCAACGTCAATTACAATCCCGGATGGTTGAAAAGTTATGCGCGGCATATCTTCAAGGTTCCGCCTGTTATTTCGAGGAGTGTGCGACGAGAAATCTGTAAGATCCCTCGCTTCACTCGGGACAAGGATTTCGCGCATGCGTTCGAAATGACATTAAAGAGTTTAATCTCCATTTTGCACTTTGCCTTTTGACTTTTGCATTTTGACAAAGCTCTCTATATCCGCTGCGTCCTGGGGTCCGACGAGCACCTTCCAGCCCGGCAGGTTTTCTTCCAGTTCCCCGCTGATCTGGGCGACATAGCCGGGGATGACTATCTCGCGCGTGGACACCTGATTTTCCAAACCGACTCCTTTCACGAATTTTGCGATGGAGGCGCCGGAGAACTTTCCCGCTGCCCAGGCGGTAAGCACGCTCATACCCTCGCATTCCGGGACGACCAGCCAGGCGCTGGTGCCGCTGTTTTCGATTTCTCCTGAGACTGTGAAATAAGTGAGGGAGAAATTGGTAGTTACGAAAACCGGCGAGTCCGGACGGGGTTCGCCGATGGGATAGACCTTGGGTTCCACCTGGATAGGCTTCTGGGGATCCGTATAGATATTGAGGCGGAGCGTCATGAGTGCAGCCATGAGCGCGGGATCGAAGACGGGCAGGACGCAGATGCCGCCGTATTTGTCGATCTCCGTAATTGCTGCTGCCGCTATTTTGAGGAGATCGTCGGTGTCTTGAAGGAAGCGCAAGAACGGATAGCCGAGGGGCTTGACGGCGTCCTTCAGGGCGGCACGCCGCATAGCTGAGTTCGTCTGAAACTGTGCGGCGAGAGACGAGGCCTGAAACTGGAGCAGGATATCCTGGAAGCCGGACTCCCGGAGCTTCGCGACACAGCCAAAGAGGCTATCGAGATCCGGGGCCGTGACGGCAAGGATGTGGTCATTATCCTTGGCGATGCTATGGAGCTCATCCAATGTTTCCTGCGTGGCAGCGGCAAGAACACTGCGTGAGCCCTTTATGGCAATCGCGGCGGCTCTCAATGCGGCGGGGCTCCCGCTCCGGAGCACGAGGGGCAGACCGGTTGTTTTCCAGGCTTTCGTTGCAACCTCTGCAAAGGCATTTACGTCTGTACCTCTCTGAGTTACTGCCGCCATATCGATCCGAATGGTCTCGCCGACCCGCTCCAGCCGGTAATCGCGGATGGCCGTGAGCGTTTGTTTAATCATGCCGGAGGAATCGGTATCGTTGATATTGACTGCAAGCGCGGTCTGGTGAAAGAATGTTTTCTCGTGCCTGTAAAGGACCGTTTCCTCGCCGAGCTTAAGCATCCGGTCCGGCCCCAGCGCAATGCCGCGCACGGGGGGCTCACTCGCAGCGCCGAGCACCTGGATGGCTTCGGGGGAGGCATAAGGGCATTCTGCGATCTCGGCCTTCTTTGCCGCAAGCTTCATGGCAAAAGCCATGCAAGTGTTGGAGCCGCATTCCCTGCAATTCGTCTTGGGAAGCAGTTTCTGAATCTGTAAACCCGTTAGAGCCATTTTACTATGTTGCCTTTTGCATCAATTCAAGGATCGTCTTTTTCAGCGCCATCGCCGCTTCGGGATGATACATGATGAGAAGGTCGGCGCCTGCGTAAAGAAGGCTCAGCGCCGTCGAGAGTTCCCAGAAGGCAGCGCGTTTCTCCAGATTACCCCATGCCGGGAAAGCGGACTCCGGAGCCTTGTACTCTTTGATCCTGGCGCACTCCTGGCCGGGTGAGACGATCATCGGCGCCGCCAGCATGCTGTCTCCGTCCAGCCCCGTCAGGCGAATGCGCTCCATGACTGAATATGTGTATTCGATTCCATAGCCGGTTGCGCCCGTCATGGGGTCCATGATGATCCGCTCCGGCTTGATATCCATGTTGGTAAGGAGGATGTTCAACTGCTTGCCGATGTTCACATCGATGGGGCTCTGAGCGATGACGCAATGGCCATAGGCAATGGCCGCTCCGGCGATGGTGCGGTAATTGTCCTGTTCCACCCAGTTGAAAAGCAGGTTCTCACCGGCGCAGGCCTGGGCTATGGACTTCAGGACTTCGTTGTTTTTTTCGTAATGGCTGTGGCCTGTGACAATCAGGGGTACGTCCACTGCGGCCAGTACCTCTTTGACAAGGCTGACGGCTTCCTCGGGAGTGCGGTTTCCCTTCTCGGGATGAGTTCCGTCGAGTCGCACGCTGATGAGATCGGCGCCGTATTTTTCCACGCAGACGCGTGCCATCTCCGCCGGTCGGCTCAGGAGATCACCATAAATGTTTCTGAGGACGGCGGGATATTTCTCTGAGATTACATCAAAGACTTCCATGGCCACGAGGGGACGGTTCGGCATTGTACCTTCCCAGAGGTGGAAGGGCATGCAGTTCGCGCCGCCGACTTTCAGTGTATGGCCACGGGTGCCGCCTGTCTCCTTCGTAGCGCCGAGCGTGACCTGCCAGATGGGAACATCGCAGGTTTGCCGGCAGACGGGAAAAGTGGTGACTGTGTCGAGGAGGCCGCTCGCGCCAGGGCCTGTGATCATTTCGTCGACGGGTTTAACTCTCTCTTCCTTTGTGTCCGCAGTTGATGGCGCCGTTTCCTGCGCTTCCACGGGACGCGCCTCGGATGCCAGTCGCTCCTGCGGTGCAGGCGTCGGCAGTGCGTAAACGGCCATATCATCCATTGACAATGCGGGATGGTGGACCTTTTCCATGAATGCCCGGATGACGTGCGCATCGACGCCTACTTCCTCATCGGCGATCTTTTGTAAAAGATCCGGCGCTCCCTGCTCGGAAAAGCGTTTCGACAGATCGGGAGCGAGGACTTCCTTGAGCGCCTTCGGCATCCAGACAACGCGCTTGAATCCACCTTCTGCAGCAAGGAATTTCTTCGAGGTCAGGAAGACCTTTCCCACGCCCATGAAACCGGGAGTCTGCTGTCCGCCGCCAACATTGCCGGCGAGGCTCGAGAAGGTCATCCCCACAGGCGTGTCGCCCAGATATTCACGGTTGACGATCATGACGCCGTTGCATTCGGGAAGATAGGCGATGATCGCCTCGAAGCAGCCGCAGCTCGTCATGGGCCTGTCCATGAGGGAATAGCAGCAGAACTCCGGCACGGTCTTGTGGCTGCTTACATAGACGTATTCATTGATGCCCCGGAAGACGCCCTTCACAGGGTCTATGGCTTCACCTTTCTTGACGGGCTGGTTCGGCCCGGTCTCATTGATCTCGTAGGCGGCCTTGCCGTCGAGCCAATTGTAGGCGCCGCAGAGCCCGAGCCGCTCCGGAGTGATGATGCAGACATGATTGGGGGCGAAGGACTGGCAAAGAAGACACGAGTAGAAGGTGTCTACAGCTTCATCCGTCATAGCCTCGAGACGGCGGTTTCGCTCGTCATAGATTCTTCGGGCCACGGCCAGACGCCGCTCCACTACCTCCGCATCCGTAATGATTGTCACCTTCACCTTGTCCACGATGGCCGGATAGTCGGAGATGAACTTTGCATGGATGATCTCGCCGTAGTGGCGGAGCCGCAGCCCGCGTGCAAAGCCACTCTTCGAGATGCGCGTCCAGACGATATCGCGCTGGCCCATGTGCCAGATACCTTCGGCGCCGTTGACGAGGTGGTGGATCTGCCTTTCGAGAATAGGCTCGAAATCGGCCTGCATCTTCCGGCCCGCAACCTCCACCCAGATGGCAAGGGGGAGCGTGCCGCCGGGCTCGACCTCGTCTATATCCGGCCCGATGATTTCAATCTCGCCGTCGTTGATCTGGTCCATATCCACGCTGGTTACAAATTCAAAGGCGGTGGTTAAATTTCCGCCAAACTCTGCATGAGCATCGGCCCTGCGTATCAGTTCGCCTTCGAAGGCCGGCCCGTAGGGCACGGGGACGGGCACTTTGGTGACCTTGATCTTGCAGCCCCGCACCTCGAGGGCCCTCTCCACCATTGTCTCGTAAGGCACGGAGGAGACGACATGCTCGTAGGTGCAGACGCCCGTGGGCAGGATCTCCGGGATGTCTGTATCAGCGATGACGGGGAAACCATAGTTGATCGCGCCTGCGGCGATGGCGTACTTGTCGGGAGTGACCTCGCCCAGGGCAAGCACGAAGGCAAAGATACGGGTCTTGTTGTATTTAAGATTCCGTTCGTAATCTCCGGGCTGCACGCCGCCGAAGGAGAGGGCCACGCGGTTGGCGAATCCCAGGGCATAGATGAGGGCGGAGACGTCCGCACCGAAGGGAATGAGGCGCGTCGGCCATCCCAACTGCACGCCTTCTTCGGCCAGCTGTTCCGCAAAATGCCTGCCGTCCGTGCCGCCCGCCATGAAGACATAGAGGTTTTTCTCCTGAAGCTGCCTGGCGATAGTGACTGCGATTTCATTGGTTGGCGCCGCACCGGTGACGGCCGCGAAGCCGGGGGCCGTGCCGTCCACGAATTCGATGCCTCTCTCACGCAGGATGACGTCGTTGGCCGCGCCGAGCCATATTCCCTCCACAGGGTCGGGTCCGACGGCGTATTTGCACGCCTCGATGATCTCACAGGCGAAGAGCGACGCGACGCCTGCATCGAGAGCGCCCCCTAAGTAGGGAAGCCATACCGCATCGGCGGGGCGCATGGGCAGCAGTTCTTTCGCCTGACGGAGGATCGGGCGGAGTTCTCCGAGTGTGCGGACAGACTCACCGACGAAGGAATAGATAATAGGAAGGAAATAGGCCGTACCCGGAAAGGCCGCGGGCCACGTCTCACTCCTTTTGCTGATGGCATGGTTCAGGCGGTCTTCCGCTTTTTCGATCCAGTCCCTGGCCCCGTCAATGGCGCTCGCGCAGATGATCTTAGACATCGAGCTTCCTCCGGTCTTCCATGTCGTAGAGCTTCCGCTCGGCTTTCCGGTTGATCCCGAGGCGCTCGCGCTTTTTATCGAGAAGATCGACCACCATGTCCGCGGCCCGGAGAGGGTCTTCGCAAACGTGGAAGGAGGCGTTGAAAAGTTCGCGAGTCTCCTCATTGAGGAAGCGCGTAACATTATCGGAACCGCCTACATGGAAGGGATGTCCGAGGACGACGTCAATACCAGAGGCCACGAAATAGCAGGCGATGGCAACGGCCTTTTCACTCATCCATTCGGGGGCCACACCCACAGCGGGGATTTGCGAGAGGTCGTCGCCCAGGCCGCCCTCGAGAACTACTTCCGTGCCGGCCTCGAGGATACGAGAGTTGTCCACGCAGCTTCCCATATGGAGGACCGGCGGCATTCCGATTGCCTCACAGACCTCGCGGAGTCCCGTGCCTGCGGCTTCCAACGCGGCCTCGGGCCGGAGCATTCCTTCTTTCGCCGAAGCGATGGCCGCGCAGCCCGTCTTCAAGACGAGTACGTTTTGTCCGATCAGTGCCCGCGTCAGGGTGTTGATGTAGGCGTCCACCTGCGTCCGCGGNNAGCGGACGGAAGGATGCGCGAAAGCGGCCGCCGAGCATGTACTTGATCGCGTCTACGCTGAAGCCGGCCACGAGCGGCGTCTTGACCTCCGGGATGGAAACTTTCCCGGGATCTCGGTTCTTGAAATTGTCGATGGCGCGGCGGATCAGGACCCTTGCCGTGGCGAGCGGGTTCTCGCGGCTGAGTGTGATATGCGTCGTCCCGACGGTCTTCGCGATATCCGACGTGGAGACGATTTCCGTATGATAACTCCGTGCGACATCGGGGAGGCTCGGCATGCAGCATTGCACATCGACAAGCATCATCTCTACAGCGCCCGTCACTATGGCGAGCTCCTGCTGGAGGAAGCTTCCCGCCACAGGGATGCCGTGCCGCATGAGTATCTCGTTTGCCGTACAGCAGATACCGGCGAGCGTTATGCCCGCAGCGCCTGCCTCCTTCGCATAAGCCTGCATGGCGGGATCGCGCGCGGCGATGGCCAGCATCTCCGGCAGTTCCGGCTCATGGCCGTGGACGATAATATTGACCGTGTCTTTCCCGAGCACGCCGAGGTTGGCGTCGCTCCGTACCGGCGAGGGCGTTCCGAAGAGTATATCTGAAATTTGCGTGGCGATGCGCGACCCGCCCCAACCGTCGGCAAGAGACGTGCGGAAGGCCTGGAGAAGGATATTCCGGTAATCATGGTCCACGCCCATGTGCGTGCGGTGGAGAGATTCGACGACCATCCGGTCGATGCCCAACGGCGCTACGGACTGGCTGCGCCAGATAGCCTGCTGCCCGACCGGTGAGAGGCGGAGCGTCGAAAGAGTATCTTCTTGAAGCATGAATTCCTTGAGGAGAAGATTGGCAAGCTCGAGGGCAACAGCTTCTTTTGTGCGACCCGCCTCCTCGATGCCATAGCTTTTCGCTATACGCCGGAGCGCTCTTTCATCACGAATCACGTAATCGGCAATTCGGCCTTCCGCCGCCTGTTTCAGAAGGAGGACAAGATGGCGGCCGTGGTCGGAGTGCGCGGCCGTTCCCCCGGCCACTTCGCGGAGAAAATTGCGGGCCACAATCGTGTCTGCATCCGCACCGCAGACGCCGCGCGTGGCCTTATTCGTAATGCGGCAGGGGCCCATGTAGCAGATCCGGCAGCAGAGGCCTTCAGCGCCGAACCGGCAGGGGGTCTGCTGGGCATCCAGGCGGGTGAAGCAGGTGTCTACGCAGTCCCGCTCCGCCTTGATCAGTGTTTCCAGCGACGCCTTGTCCCAGACGCGATCTTTAGGTTTTATTATTTTTTTTGTCATCAGAAAAAACTAATTCAAAATACAAAAGTAAAAATGCAACGTGCAAAATAAAGAACCGGGAGTGTGTTTGAAAAGTTGTTACATTTTGCATTATACCATTTCCAATATCCTGTCCATTCCGGTCAAGACCGGATTTTGTGGTGAAAGGTGTCTCAGATTCCCGTCCTGCTCCGATATATTGAAGATATCTTCATCTGCCGGGAGGCCCATGATGATATCGGCGCCCGTGGCTTTTCCGAGCTCTTCCGCACCAGCGGGCAACTCTTTACGCCGCAGCCGGTTAACGACAATGGCGAGGCGGCCATAGGCGATCTCCATCTCGCCTGCCAAAGAATGGAGCCTCCTTACGGTCTCGAAGCCGCGGATGGTCGGATCGGTAACCATTATGAGGAGACTTACTTTATTGACGATGCGTCTCGAGAGATTTTCCAGGCCCGCTTCGTTATCGAGGACCACATAGGGATACTTACTTGCCATCGCACTGAGAACGGCCTTCAGGACGTTGTTGGCATAGCAGTAACAGCCGGGTCCCTCGGAGCGCCCCATGGCAATGAGATCGAAATCATCACTTTCGACCAGGCTCTCGGCGATACGGAGTTCGAGAAAACGTTTCTTATCCATGCCGCGCACTGTGCCATCCTGCGTGAACTTCCGGGCGTCCTCACGGACGCCGCCCACGGTCTTCGCCACGCTGATACCCAGCGCCGCGTCGAGGCAGGAATTGGGGTCCGCGTCTACGGCCAGCACCGGTCGGCATCCTCGCTGAAGCAGGCGCATTACCAGAAGCGCCGCCACGGTCGTCTTCCCGACACCGCCTTTGCCTGCTATTGCAATAAGCCTGCTCATAACGGGGCCTCAAGGTTCGTGAGGATGTCTTCGAAGCAGTGAAGCAAATCGTCCGGAAGACCGTCGAGCACGGAGCGGCCGATCCGGTCGGCACGGCGGAATTCCTCGCGGTAGGGAATAACCCCGATGAATTTATTTTGCGGAAAGGCGTCCCGGATAAATCGCTCATCCTCCGGACCTGTTACTTTATTTGCCACAAGGCGGATATCCTTGAGGCCAATATCATGAGCCAGGCGGAGAATGCGCCGGGTGCTATCTACGGCGCGCTGACCCGGCTCGATGACGATTATCATCCTGTCCACGCCGCTCGCCGTGGCACGGCCGAGGTGCTCCACACCGGCCTCCATATCCATAACGAGGGCGTCATCTTTGTATAAGACAAGATCCGTAACGAGGGCGCGCATCAATACATTTTCCGGACAGGCGCAGCCGCCGCCTCCGCGGTCAACGGCGCCGAGGACGAGGAGCGCCGCACCCTGATGATGATAGGCAAAACCCTCGGCAATGTCGGAGACGTCCGGATTGAGTTTAAATATCTGCCCGTACTGCCGGACTTCAGCGCCCGTCCGCTCCGAGATCAGGGCAGCCTGACGGGATATGGGGATAATATTTTCCTGTTCGGCAGAGGGGATCCCCAGGGCTGCCGCAAGATTGGCGTCCGGGTCGGCGTCTACTGCCAGGACCTTCCGGCCGCGGCGGGCCATGAGGAGGACAAGAGCGGCGGCCAGCGTGGATTTGCCGGCGCCTCCTTTTCCGGAGATAGCAAGCTTCAATAGTTACACCTTTTTCAGACCTGTTTGTCATTCCCGTGAAAACGGGAATCCAGTCTTTTAATTTTATTACACACTTCCTGGATTCCAGCCTGCGCGGGAATGACAGAGTAGATTGATTCCCTTTGCGTTATTTATATTTTTCTTTCATAAAACTGGAGAGCGCCGACAGCCTGTCATATACCAACTCCGCTTCCTCAGGAGTCAGGGAACCTGTGCCGCAGGAAGGCGTTAAGACGGCCTGATCGGCAATGAGCCTTTTCTCGACACCCTGGGAAGCAAGGTGATCCATCACGCCTTCGAGGCGAAGGGCAAGACTCTCCACGGTTTCACTCTTTATGAGCGTCGACGTGGGCACGATTCCCCAGGCAAGGCCGCCGCCTCTTGTGAGAAAATCCTTGACGGCCGCTGCATACATGGCGATAGTCTCGCCATACTGAAATGCGTCGAAGCTGATGATATCCACGCCGGCGTCGATGGGGATGCTCCATTCGGTATTGCCGCAGCAGTGCATGCCCGCGATGCCGTGGTCGGCATGAATCCCATCCACCATGTCTTTCAGAAGATGAATCACATCGTCACGGCGGACGGACACATAAGTGGAACTGCCGAAGGCGGAAAGGATCGGCTCATCGATGAAGCATATCACCTGCTCTGCGAACGGTTTGAACAGCCGGAGCTGCCAGCGGGAGATCATTGCGAGCGTCTTGACGATCATGTCCCGGAATTCTTCATTATAATATATCGCACGCTTTTTTTCGTCCACTACCGTGAGCGCAAAACTGCACGGGCCTGTAACCTGACATTTTACGAAAGGCAGCTTTATGCCGCGCATGCGCAGTTTCTCCTCCAGTGCATAAATCCCGCGGGAAAAGGCTGGGCTGACGGCCACTGCCGTGAAGTCGCCGCTCCCCTCTTCCGGGTCCATGGCCAGGAGGTAGGTTTCGTAGAATTGGGCAAAGGCTTCAGAATAATCGCCTGACGTATCGAAATAAAGGCGGTTCTTTTCCCGATCAATAACGGCGCACGGCATATGTTCGGAATACTGGATCTCCATCTGCTCATTTAAGCCGAGCCTCGGCAATTGCGGCCAGTGCGGAGCAGAGGGCAGGCTGGAAAGGATCAGGTCGACGGCGCGCATCGGATCATTGAAAGGCATACTGCCGATCGCGGTTGCGAGAAACTTCGGTCTAACAAGCATCGAAAGCTAACTCCTCTATCGTTTTACATTCTACGCTTTGCATTTTGCCTTTTGTACTTAGGGTAGTATAGGAAAAGCGGCAATGTCTGTCAAAACAATCTTGATACGGGATGGAGCGGGAAGGGCGGGCAATTCCGTTGCTGCTGCGGGCCAAATTTTCGGGTCTTCGGCGTCCACCGTATCTGATCACTTAGGGACGTCACGCATCTCCGGGGGCGGTGATGCCCGTGATATTCCCGTCGTCGTCGATATCGATGTGATAAGCGGCGGGCGCTTTCGAGAGACCGGGCATGCGCAGTATTTCGCCGGTTACTGGGATAAGGAAGCCCGCGCCTGATGCTATCTTGATTTCCCGCACGGTGACAATGAAGTCGCTCGGCAGTCCCAGAAGACTGGGATTGTCCGAAAGAGATTGCTGCGTCTTGGCGATACAAATCGGGAGCTTGTCGAAGCCGAATTTCTTGATGAGGTCGAGGTTCCGCTTCGCGAGCGGCTGGTAGTCGATGGAAACGGCGCCGTAGATCTTGCTTGCCACGGTGAATATCTTGTCTTCCACCGGTTGATCCCATCTATAGAGGGACCGGAAATGGCCGGTGGCTCGCGCGATGATCTCCGCCGTCTTCTCTGCGAGTTCCAATCCTCCCTCGCCGCCGAGGCGGAAGATATCGACAGGCGCGATATTCATCCCTTCATCCTCCGCGGCCTTTACGACGGCCTGTATCTCCGCGTCCGTATCGGAGGGGAAACGGTTCAGGGCTATGATGCACGGGACGTTGAACTTATCGATGTTTTCATAGTGTTTCCTCAGATTGGCCATTCCGAGGACGGCCACACGGGGGTTGGACTCATTGAGAGAATCGGCGGGCACACCGGCGTGATATTTCAGGGCGCGAACAGTTGCCACCAGGACGACGATGCGGGGATTAAAATTCCCGTACGGGGCCACGATGTCGAAGTATTTTTCCGCGCCGAGGTCAAAGCCGAACCCCGCCTCGGTAACAACATAATCGGCGAGGCGGAGCGCCAGGTCCGTGCCTATAACACTGTTTGTCCCCTGGGCGATGTTGGCAAAAGGGCCGCCGTGGACGATNNGTAAAGCCGACGAGGATCTTTCGTATCTTCTCCTTCAATTCCGCATAAGACTGTGAGAGGCAAAGGATCGCCATGATCTCGCTCGAAGGAACGATATCGAAGCCGCTCTCGCGGGGGACGCCGTTTGTGGAGCCGCCCAGGCCGATGACGATATCCCGGAGGGAACGGTCATTCATGTCCATCACGCGACGCCAGGTGATCTTGCGCGGATCGATGTTCAGGGGGTTCCCGTGGAATACCGAGTTGTCAATGAGGGCCGACAGGAGATTGTGGGCGCTCTCCACCGCAGGAAAGTCATTCGTAAAGTGAAGATTAATGTCATCTGAGGGAAGCACACATGAAAGGCCGCCGCCGGTGGCGCCGCCTTTGACGCCGAAGACAGGCCCGAGGGACGGCTCACGGAGCGTGACTATCGTTTTCTTTCCGAGCCTGGCCAAGGCCTGCGCGAGGCCGATGGAGACGGTTGTCTTTCCTTCGCCTGCGGGTGTGGGGGTCATTGCGGAGACGAGGATCAGCGAGGCATTCGCCCTGCGTTCGAAGCGCCTGATTGCCTCGATCCTGACCTTGGCCTTGTAGCGCCCGTAACACTCCAGATCATCTTCCGCCAGCCCGATGGATGCGGCGATTTCGCAGATCGGCTTCATGCACTCGGCGGCACGGTTTGCTTTCACTTTCTTCATAGCTACTTGTTGATCATCGCGTCGAACCGTATATCGATATTGTACTCGTCACTGATACGGTTGATGGCGTTCTTGAGGTCGATAATCTTTACGGCCGGCGGCAGGGAAAAATAGCAGACCATTTGAAAAACGTTGGCGCCCGTCGCAGGATCATGGTTAACGTTGGTTGACAAGTCCTCGATATTGATCCCCCGCTCATGGAACACCTTGCAGATCTGATGGATGATTCCCGGACGGTCGATGGATATGGCGATGAGCTTGTACGGGATCGACGGGAGGACCTCCCTGTGGAGAGGCGCCTTCGTCTTCCGGATGTGGATGTCGAGCCCGGTATTCTGACGGAGGCTGTCCAGGTCCTTGATCAGCCCTTCGATATTTTCGCTGTTGCCCGATGTCAGGATGACCATGCCGAATTCATTTCCCAGCACGCAGCCACGCGAGCGCTCGATATTAATGCCCCGCGCCGAAAAAAATTCCGCGATTTCTCTCACCAGACCGGGACGGTCCGGCCCCATGGATGAAAAGACGACATATGATCTCATAAGTCAACTCCGTAATTTTTTTCGTTCAGTTAGAATATCTCTTAAACCTGCCGCAAATTGCCTTCAGAAGGATCATCACGTGCCGTCGTAAAACAACTCTGCGATATGCCGGGCACAGGAAGCCTAAGGAAGGCGACTTGACTTCGTCATATAGCCGTAACACGGCAAAGTGTCAAGGAAAAGAGGAAGGCGCATATACTACCAGGCGGGCGATCTATTATTCTGGTAGATTTCTTTTTGTAATAGTGATAGTCAAATTAACATATTTAATTCCGGAGATTACGGCGTTTTGTTGTTTCTGAAACTCGTTGATATTTCAGAGTGAGGAGAACATATGAAGAAAACAGGAATCCTTTTCACGCTTATCGTGATAATCCTTTTCGCGCTTTCATCGTGTGCGACAGTGGCTACGGAAAAGCCCGAACAGCCTTCTCTCCTTTTTGTTGACGGCACGGTTCAAAGCGTTACGGGCAACCAGGCAATATTAGAACTGAAGCTGCCCGAATTTAAGAAGGCCCCCGAACCTTCCATAAGCGACATCGCGCAGCAGGTTGTTCAAAAAAGCCTTTTCCTTGAAGGAATAGCAACTGACGTAAACGGGACGGCGGCCGTCGTAAAAGAAATCAGGGGGAAAAACATCATTGTTGTTTTTGAGAAACCGGCGCCCTATCCGGCGGGAACCGCCGTAAAGATAAGGATTCCCAAGAAGGTATTGGCCGTGGTTGATTTTGAGGTTATCAGAGGCAATGAGCAAGCTGTCGGCAGGGTTACTCTCGAGGAGCTGACCTCCGCTCTCATTGAGTCGGGACATTTTACCATTGTAGAAAGATCCAAACTGAAGACGGTCATCAATGAACTGGAGCTGAGCCTGAGCGGCCTCGCAAGACAAACTTCCGACAAGGCCATCGGCAACCTTATAACCGCCGACCTGATCCTTACGGGTACGCTCGCCGATCTGGGCGGCACGTGGGATGTCAATCTCAGGCTCGTGAACGTCAGGACCGGTCAGGCAATGGCCTCGATTGCCATGAGAACCCCGTTGATAAAGCCGCTTGAAATGAGAGATTCAGGCCCCTTGAATGAAAGGTTCAATGAAGATACTCTCGACACTTCGTGGCGGCTGGGTTTCAGAGAAGCGGAAATGTTTGGCAAAGGCCGCGGCGGGTCTGATTTAGGACACCACTGTAAATTCGCATTGGACCCGAGCCAGGGTCCGGAAGATACCCACAGTGCCCTAAAAATCGATTATGATTTTACCGATATTAAGAATTGGAAACTCTGCAATGCGTCGAACCATAAAAGAAGGGACCTTTCCTTATACAGCGGCATTGAATTCTATGTGAAAGCGACGCGGCCTGTGACGGGCCGGATAAATGTCTCAACATCTGTGCCCGATGACCCCAATAGAATAGATTCGTGGATCACTTCGTTCCGTGCGGGCATCGAGTGGAAGAAAATAAGGATTTCTTTTTCCAACCTGACGATTGCGAGGGGCTGGATAAAGGGACGGGCAGAGAAATTCGGGGCGAAACCCGGGGATCAGGTTTTCAGGCCCAACCGGATTGAACAGTTCGGAGTGCAGGTGGAGAGTTCTTTAAATCTACCGGATATCAAAGGCTCGCTCTGGGTGGGCAAAATGCGCTTTTACAGGGACTGAAGCATCAGTTACAAGCTGCACGCCCGGGCATTATACAACTTTACAAGAAGAAGGGCATTATTGCATCATGGCCGGTGCAACAATCGGAGGTTCAAAATTCACTAAGCTGAAAAGTTAGAATTTCATCCCGGCTTCCGGCGCGGCCCCATGTACGAACGTGTGCCTCACGGAGAAGTGATGAATAACTGGCGGGGATGGGAGCGTGACCGGCACTGGGACAGAGGCAGGCACGAAGGTGAACACGGGAGATCGGAGCGAGGTGAGCATAGAGGGGGGAGAGACATGGGCGTTAAATCAAATGACAGTGTGAGCCCATAAAGCAAATTAAGACGGTGCAGAACCGTCGTATAAACAAAAGCACAAATTGTTATCAAAGGAGGGAGCGATGAAAAGATTCATTATGTCGGCAATGGTTTTAGTGATGATGGTTACATCTATCGGAGGATGCTGGATAGGCTTAGAAAGAGATGACAGGGGCGGAAGAGACGGAGGACACGAAGAACATGATAGGGGAGGGGAACACGACAGGGGCGGAGGACACGGAGAACGACGTTAGGGCATAATTAATTGATATCAGATTGCCATGACAGTTTGTGGAGTCAGTCGTTTGCGGCTGACTCTTTTTTATTTGTCGGCATGAGGTCTCTCCGAAAGAATCCCACGGCAGGCATCGATGCAAGCCCAAGGAAATCGTGGACAGGCCGTACCTGATGCGGCGTTCTTGTGGGAGGTCCGCCTGTCGCTTGCCGCCGTTCTGATCACTCACTGTAATCTCTGATCAGCTTGGAGCCGTAAATAAAAAAGACCGCCGCATAGATAATCATTACACAGAGTGAGACCAGCCCCTCTGTATCCAGGACCGTCTTTCTTATCAGGATGCTCGCATGAGTGAGGGGCAGCACGTAGATAACCGACTTGAAGTAAACGGGTAATTTATCCACGGGGAAAAACGTACCGCTGAAAAACGCCATGGGTATGACGAAGAAGTTGGAGTAAGTGGCAGTGTCTTCGTGGGACTTCGTAACCATCCCGACGATCACGCCCAGATTGGCAAAGAGAAAGCAGTTCAGAAGCAGCGCAATTACAAACCATGCGGTGAGTGAAAAATCCGGAGAAGCTATGAAACCGACGATGATGATTAAGGACGATGCAAATATCCCCTTTGCCATCCCCGCCAGCACCTCCCCGGTCATGATCGAGGCAGAGCTGATGGGAGCCTGCACGTAGATCTGGAATGTCTTGAAATATAGCCTGTTGAGATTCAAGGAGGTAGAGACCCAGGTGTATGAGTTGTTCATGGAACTCATGGCCACGAGTCCCGGGAGGAGGAAGGTGAGATAATCGGCGCCTTCGATGCGGACGCTCTTGCCGAGGCCGAATCCAAAGGCGACGAGATAGATTATCGGTACGACCATGGCGGAAAAGATATAGCCGAGCTTGAGGAGTCTCCTTTTGAAATGGAGCATTTCCTTGTAAAAAATGGGATACCATGCGGGCGTGATCATTCTATGCGCTCTCCCGTAAGTTTTATGAACACATCCTCGAGATTCGACTTTCTCACGGTAACGCTGTTCGGCTGGTGTTTTGCGATATCATGCGCCTCGCCCCGACTCTTGCAGATGTGCTGTATGAGCTTTCCTTCCGCATCGATATACTCGACAATATAATCCCCCACATTGCTCTTGAGGTGATGAGGGGTATCGAGGGCGATCAGCGCTCCTCTTGCAAGAATGCCTACCCTGTTGCACAACGCCTCCGCCTCCTCGATATAGTGCGTGGTAATGACGACGGTCCGGCCTTCTATCCTGGTCTTTCTGATGATATCCCAGAGCTGCCTCCTGATCTGCGGGTCCAGCCCGATGGACGGTTCGTCAAGGAAGAGAACGTCCGGTTCCGGCAGCAGCGCCCTGGCCAGCAGGAGCCTTCTCTGCATACCTCCGGAAAATCCCGCTACGAGTGAATCCCTCCTGTCCGACAAATCAACCATCTTTAAATGTTCGCGGATTTTTCTTTCTTTGTCCTTCACGAGGTGCAGCATCCCGTAGATAAGCAGGTTCTCGTAGGCCGTAAGCTCGCGGTCGAGATTGTTTTCCTGGGGCACTACACCGATATGCTTTTTTATTTCATGAGGGTTTGCTGCGACGTCAAAACCGTTGATCGTGCATCCGCCCGAATCGGGTCTGCTCAGGCAAGTGAGCATCTTGATGGTCGTTGTCTTGCCCGCGCCGTTCGGGCCGAGAAGGCCGAATACCTCTCCCTTACCGACGGAAAAGGTTATGTTATCAACAGCCGTTACGTTCCCGTATGTTTTTGTCAGTCCTTTGATTTCGATCATCGAATTACCCTGGTGAAGATAACTTTCGTTCCGGTCATATATAATTAATACATCAAGAAGGCTGCCCGACGCAATCATATATCCTTATTTCATCCGCTTATTATGCTTATGCGGAAATCCGCCGTTGATATTGCATTTGACATAAAGGCCGTTATCTTTATATGTTCTTTTGTCAGGGTAACTCATTATCAAAGATATGGGAGAAAGAGCAGGATGAGCTTGTTTGGAAAACCGAAGGGGAAAAAATATCACACGAGAACCATAGAGGTGAATACCTATGAATACGACGAGCAGAGATTAGTCGTAGAAGGATGTCTGGCGGATCATCGATTGCAGGAATATCATTTGGCCACAGGTGAAAAAAGATTGCCCGGCCTCTTGCATCAGATGATCATCCATATGCTTGTTAACAAGACGACGCTTGAGATCGAGGATCTGCATGTGGAAATGCCTGCTGTTCCGCGGGAAGAGTGTTTGGAGACCATCAACAGCCTGGCGCCCGTCAAGGGATTAAGAATTAAACACGGATTTACGTCAAGGGTAAAGGCGCTTGCCGGCAGCGGCAAAGGGTGTAACCATCTCGCGGAGCTTTTGACAGCCATGGGTTCTTCAACCATTCAGGGATATGCTGCGTACAAACTGCAGGAATCTCCCAAATTCACACCAAATATGTTCGATATGCTTTTGAACACCTGTTGGACATGGCGTGCAGAAGGCGCCCTGGTAAATTTTATAAAAGAAAAAATCGCATCAGAACAAAAGGAATAAAAGAGATCATAACGGAAAGGAGGACGAATATGAAGGTTATCGGTTTCAACGGCAGTCCAAGGACAGACGGCAACACCACCACGTTGTTCGGCTATCTCTTACGGGAGATCGAGAAAGAAGGTATCGAAACGGAACTCGTTCAGCTCTCGGCAAAGGCGATTCACGGGTGCATCGCGTGCTACAAGTGTTTCGAGAATAAGGACCAGCGGTGCGCCGTCAAGAACGATGCGGCGAACGAGTATATCGAAAAGATGACGACGGCTCAGGGTATCGTGCTGGGATCCCCTTCCTATTTCCAGGATGTAACCGCGGAGATGAAAGCCTTGATTGACCGGGCGGGATTCGTCGGATTGGCAAATGGGAGAATGCACAAGAATAAAGTTGGGGCCGCAGTATCCTGTTTACGCCGCAGCGGAGGGCTGCATACAGTCGAAACCATGAACCATTTCTTCCTTAGCAACGAACTTATCATCGCCGGCCGGGCGATGAGCGTTGCCAGAGACAAGGGTGAGGTGGAAAAAGATGCGGAAGGCATCCAGGCCGCGCAGACCCTGGGGCAAAGGATCGCCTGGTTGATGAAGAAGCTCTATGGCTGAAGAATGCCCTGGGAATAGTTACCGTGGGACGGAGTTCTGTTCTCATCACTCTGTCCTTTATGCTGCTGCTTGACTTTGTTTCTATATGGCCTATAATGTTATATAGTTTTATCCTCATCAGACAGTATGAAAAAAACAGTACGCACACTAATTTTTCTTATTCTTCTCTTTGGCGCTTTTCTGGCGCAGGCTCCCGGCGCTGGTTCGTCCCCCGCATACGCATTTTCTGATCAGGAGGTTGATAATCTCCTCGCACCCGTCGCTCTCTATCCTGACCCGCTGCTGGCCGTGATGTTGCCGGCCTCGACGTATCCGGCGGAAATTGCCGATGCGGATGCATGGTTCAAGAGAGGCGGGACTGTATCAGGCATTGAGGGACAGGGTTGGGATGAATCTGTCAGGGCGATTGCCTACTATCCGGACATTCTCAAAATGATGGCCGGAGATTTGGACTGGACTGCCGACCTCGGAGCTGCATTTTTCAACCAGCCGGAGGACGTGACAAGATCTATCCAGCGGCTCAGATGGGAGGCCAGAGAGACCGGCAATCTGGAGAGCAATGATAAACAGCAAGTCATTATCGACGGGGACAACATCGAGATCATCCCTGCGCAAGCAGACTATATGTATGTTCCCCAGTATGATGATTCCGTTGTATATGACAACACGTGGGCTCCGGGCTCGCCGCCCTTCGTCACATACGGCTTTGGTCTCGCAATCGGGGGCTGGCTGAGCATGGACTTTGACTGGCGCCAGCACCACGTAATCTATCATGGCTGGAATCGGCCGGGCTGGGTCAATCATGCGAGGCCCTATGTCCACGTGCCGAACGTCTATGTCAACAAAAGCAGGCCTTTCATAAACCAGACATGGAGGCATGACATGTCGCACGGCGACCCTGAAAAGTTCCGGGCGGCACAGCCCCGTCGCCTCAGCACAGGCGCGGTTGCGCACACGCCTGAAGTCAGGGGAAGGGGGACAACACAGACGACGGTCACGGGAGTAATGTTTGGCCCGAGGGGCGACACGAGCTCGTTCAGCAATCGCGGCAGGCAGAGCCTCGGCACAATCAACCAGCGCCAGGCGCCGCCCGCTGCCGCTGCCGCTGTCAGCCGGCAGCCGGCCGTGCCGGCCCCTCATATCAGCAGCAGTCCTCCTCCGCCCCGTCCTGCAGGCGGAACAATGCAGCCCCCGAAGACGCCTTCAGTTACCTTTGGCGGTTACAGGGGAGGCAGCGAGGCAAAGTCGCAGAGCCTCCGCGGCCAGGAGAGTCGTCAGAGCAGCACTGTAACGCGACCGCCCCCCCCTCCTGCAAACAGAGGGAGTGCTCCCGCGGGCAGGAGTCCCTCCGGGGGCCGACCCGGCCGATAGCAAATGCAGGTTTACGTTAAATGTTTCTTGGCAACGGAGAATTAATGAATATGGAAAGGAAGGAAACTATGGGTACAATAGAAGAGAAACCCGCGTGTCGCCCATCGCAGGGAATGGCCTTCACCGCTTTGCTCCTGTTGACAGCGGTGCTCATTTTTGCCTGGACAATGCCGGTAGCCGGGGCGCCATTGCAGAAGCTCTTTTCCTCTTCCGAAGAGGCCGTGAAAAGTCTTGCAGATGCGGTCAAGGCAAAGGACAAAGCCGCACTCGATCAGATCTTCGGGCCCTCCGCAAAAGACCTGCGCTCCGGTGACAGGGTGCAGGACGCCGCAGAATTTGAAGAGCTTGCCAAGCACCTCGCTGAAAAAACCAGCCTCGTGAAAGAAGGAGATGCAAAAGTGATCCTTCACATAGGAAACGAGAACTGGCCCTTTCCTATTCCCATTGTAAAAAAAGACAACCAATGGTTCTTTGACACGGAAGCAGGCAAAGAAGAGATACTGAACCGCCGGATCGGGGAAAACGAACTCACCGCCATACTGGTCAGCCGCGCCTATGTGAAGGCGCAGCGCGAGTATGCGCTTAAAGACTGGGACGGCGACGGGATATTTGCATACGCGCAGAAACTCCGGAGCGATCCGGGGAAGAGAAACGGCCTCTTCTGGAGAAGCGCGCCGGGTGAAGAAGCGAGCCCTTTGGGCGAGCTCCTGGCACGGGCCTGGCATGAGGGATACAAGAAGGAAAAGGCCGCCTTCAGGGAAGCGCGGCTGACGCCTTTTCACGGCTACTATTTCAAGATATTAACAAGGCAGGGAAAAAACGCGCCCGGAGGAAAATACAGCTATATCATCAACGGTAACATGGTTGGAGGATTTGCCCTGGCCGCTTTTCCCTCGAACTGGGGCAAATCAGGGGTTATGACCTTCATTGTCAACCAACAGGGGAAAGTCTACCAGAAGAATCTCGGGCCGGAGACAGCGAAGATAGCCTCAGAGATGAAATCATACAATCCCGATGCAACATGGACGCCTGTTAAAGAATGAGGGAGGTCCGGGGCAGCGGGAAATCTTATTATAGCAGGACGTCATTAAGAAGCGTCCTGACAAGTGGCACTCGGCGATTCACTTTCTCAAGTGAGCCTTGCTGATCTCAGAGGCAAACCTCACCGCCTCCGCACAAATCGGCGTACCCTGTTTGTGGCTGTTTCCGATCGTTATGAGAAGAGACGACAGCGATGCTGCTTTCAGTGGGCCTTTTGCCGCTCCGCTTCCCAGATAGGCTTGTAGTCATAGGTTGCGTAGAACTCGGTCCGATATGCGCCCCATGCCCTTTGCTCGATGACCCGGTTCACGGCCCGCAGTTTTTCCGCCGGCACCCGCAGCGTGACTACCTGACCGATCCCCATCATGACATACCACGATACGATCTCCACCCCTTCCGGAGGGAAGTTCTTCACGAATTCGGTTTTCGCAAGCTGGTCGTGAATCTCACCCAATGTCTTAGACTGATCATGCTTCAGGAATATCGTCAACAAAAAGGTTCCTTTCTCGGCTTGCTTTGCCTGCTGCCCGTAAACCGGGCAGGTGACGGAGAAGAGAACTAATATCATCGCGGTGAAGAGCAGGACAAAGTGTCTCTTGGTGCTGATGTTGCGTCTAATTGATTCCATAAAATTCCTCCTTCAGTATCCTTGTTTTGGTTGAACGACATCTTCCTTCTCATCCGAGCCATTCGGGATTGTGCGCCGTCCCGTCGTAATGATCGCTTGTCTTAAACAGTTCATACCTGCCGTCCGCCGCCGATTCCGCCGTGCGGGCAAGCAAGGCGGCGACGGCTTCCCCGCTCAGCGGTTTGAACGTATGCGCGGCTTCAAGCGCCTGGTCGAGCACTTTCATGCTGTCAATGCCGGTGATCACAACGGCAGTCGGCAAGTTCAACGCATAGTGCAGACACTCAATCGGCGTAACAATCTTACTCTGCAGGATGAAGGGAGCGCCCATCGATTTCATTCCCAGCACTCCAATCCCGTCCTCTACCAACCGGGGGAGAACCTGATGCTGGAAGCTGCGAAAATGCGCGTCCATCANNGGCATCTGCACGGTGTCGAAACGGAATTTGTGGGCCGCCGCGATGTCCAGCATCCGGAGATGAATCATGGGATCCTTGTGCCCGGTAAAGCCGATGTAACTGATCTTTCCCGCCTGCTTCGCTTCGAGCATCGCTTCGATTGCGCCGCCGGGCGCGAAGATGCGATCCGGGTCTTCCATTCGAATGATTTCGTGAAACTGCATCAGGTCGATGTGATCCGTCTGCAAGTGCAGGAGGCACTCCTCGATCTGTCTTCCTGCGGACTCTTTGGTGCGCCCGTCGATCTTCGTCATGAGGAAGGCCTTTTGACGGTAGCCGTCGCGCAACGCCTTGCCCATGCGGATTTCACTGGCGCCGCCATTGTAGTCCCAGCAGTTATCGAGAAAATTGATTCCGTTGTCGATTGCTCTGCGGATGATGCAAATACTTTCCGACTCCGCAAGCTCCGGCATGCCGATATGGAATCCGCCCACCCCGATTGCGGGAACGTTTTCGCCGGTGCGTCCGAGCATCCGCCGGGGGACCTCCCCTATCGAATCCATATCCATGCCGCTGCTCAACATACGTGAATCCTCGAGATGACTTTCTTTGTCAGACTGTCTCCATCACGGGGCGAGTGGTAATGCTTTATGCGCCGCGGGCTCAGTGGGGGCGCTCCAGTCCTTTGGGGAGAACCGACCGCGGCTCCAAAAGAATATTGTGAATGGAAAATGTATTCAATCGGGAAGCTCCTCACTTTTATGTCTCCAATCCCTTAGTTTATCGGGACAAAGTCCTGAAACGGATTTGCGTCGTGATCCTGATTGTGGTTGTCAGCCGGGAGAGCGGCTATGGCCGTATTCTTCGCGTTACCGAAATACGTGTTCCGGGACATGTCAATTGCGTTTGTCCTTATTGTGATGTATACTTTAACACAAAGGAAGACCTCTCTGCAAAAGATTAAGGGAATGAAGATGAAAAAATAATATGTTTGTGTATGGGATTGTTGATGTTGACGTGATGCTCGACGAAACTCATTACAACATCAAATGGAAAACTGGACATGAGCCAGATTCCACCCATATTCAGTGAGAAAAGGAATTATCAAACAGCATGGATGACGGATAACCAAATGGCAGCGGCTATAGCTACAACCCTATTGTTTGGCGTTCCCGTTATCACCACCACTAATGATAATGATTTGCTGGGCGTGAATGCACAGGAAGTATTGGATAGAATCACTCCTATGTGCGCGCTGAACGATGCAACAGTGACGAGTACCATGTATACCGATGATAAAATTCTCACGGATAACACCATAAAAGTTTATATGAGATATAGGGAGAATAACGTGGCGGGTTTGGAGATCAATATAACACCGGAAGTAATGAAGGAAACTATACCGGTGTACACGACGTATATGGAAGTGATATGTAAAAAGGAATGTACACTGGTAAAAGAGAATATAGGTGCGGAGGAAGTATCAAACAAACAAAATGCATATCAATCAAGGACGTTGGAAGAACGTGAACGTCAGCGGAGGAATATTCGATAATATGAAACTGGATCATCTTACATCGGCCTTCAGGCATTGGGAAAAAGTGGCGCGGGAAATGTTCTATGGTTTTACATGCCATGAATTGGACCTTGAGATGAAGAAAGAAAGAGGTCATCTGGAAGATCTGTTTCTGCTCGTGGTTTGCGGCGACCTGGTGGGTCTGCCGATTCTGCCGCCCTATTTTTCCCTGAGGTTGCTTCCGCACCTCGTTCCTATAACCCAAAAATGGAAACGCCGGATACTGAGAGAAAAAGACCTGACTGATTTTGTGGCGGGTGACTTATAATCTGGAGATCACCATTCTAAACCTGCTTGATAATGTTTGCGCATTGCGGCGTGAAAGTGCTGAGGAAAGAGCCTCATTCCCCAATTTAGTATGTTCATAAAACCATGACAAACGCGCACAAAGGGGGTTTATGAAACAATTATTACACC
>PMBI01000015.1 GCA_003153775.1 Syntrophaceae bacterium
CGAAGATCCCTCTTGACCAATAACGTGGGAGTGTGCTAATTTTTTTCTAAATGAAGGATTAGGGATTTTTCATGCCTATCTATGAATTTGAGTGCAGTGTCTGTACGCATAGCTTTGAGCGCTTAATGAAAGTTGGTGAAGATCAGGAAGGCCTTACCTGTCCCAAATGCGGGGCGACGAATTCCAAGAAGTTGATAGGACGCACCAGTTTCCACAGCCGGGAGAGATATGAGGAACGTCTGGCGAGGAGGATGGCCGCTCGTCAAGCTGAAAACAAGGGGGCAGGCAATCAATAAAGTCCATGGCAACCTGACCGGTCTCGGAGCGGAACAGATAAGGAGGATCGGTCAACTCTACCGGAGGAAGGTTCCGCCGGAACGCGTCATTACCCATGAACTGGCGAGACAACTCACATCCCTTTCACGGGAAATCAACCGTCAGATAGGCGTCCTGATCAGCAGGAGAGGTGAGATCGCCTACGTAATCGCCGGCTCACCCAGGGACATCATGATTCCCGGCCTCGATGGCTTCCGTTCCTCTTCCACCCGTTTTAAAGGCCTCCGCCTAATCCACACCCATCTAAATGGTGAGGGACTCACCAATGACGACCTTACCGACCTGGCCCTTCTGCGCCTCGATCTCATCTCAGCCGTTGAAACAGGAGAGGACGGCTTTCCCGGTTATGCCCACACGGCCCATCTGATTCCGGAAAACCCGGACGGCAAATACTGGCTTATCATGGAAAGGGTCCGTCCGTCGGAGATGGACCTCAATTTCCTTGCCTTCATCCAGGCCCTGGAGAGCGAATTTGCAAAAAAGCAAAAGACTCGGAAGGTGGATTCTACGGACCGCGCCATACTGATCCGTGTGGAAACGAGTCCTCTTGCGGACAGTCGAAGCTTTTTAGACGAACTGAAAGAACTTGCCCGGTCCTGCGGGGTTGAGGTTTTCGACAGCATCATCCAGTACCGTGATCAGATAGACCCCCGATTCATCCTCGGCAGGGGGAGAATGTCGGAGCTCGTAATCAGGGCCATGCAGATAGGGGCTAATGTCCTCATCTTCGACCATGAACTGCAGCCGACACAGCTAAGATCCATTACGGATTTTACAGAGATGAAGGTTGTCGACCGCACCCAGATCATTCTTGATATTTTCGCACGGCGCGCCCACAGCAGAGAGGGTAAGCTCCAGGTAGAGCTTGCCCAGTTAAAGTATCTCCTCCCCAGACTGGTGACAAAAAACACGGCGATGTCGAGGCTTACGGGGGGCATCGGGGGCAGGGGACCGGGGGAAACAAAGCTCGAAATTAACCGCCGCCGCGTGCGGGATCGAATCCACCGCCTCGAACGTGAACTGCACGGGATCGAAAGGGCAAGAGAACAGCGCCGCGGTAAGCGCGGGAAAATGGGACTGCCCATAATATCCATTGTAGGTTACACGAATGCCGGAAAATCAACCCTCCTGAATACGCTCACAAAGAGCAGTGTTTTTACGGAGGACCGCCTGTTTGCGACCCTTGATCCGAAGAGTTCACGGCTCCGCTTTCCACGGGATACGGAAGCCATCATTACCGATACGGTGGGCTTTATCCGGGACCTTCCCCGGGATCTCTTCGCTGCGTTTCGGGCGACCCTTGATGAACTCCACGAAGCCGACGTTCTTCTCCATGTAATTGATATAAGCAACCCGAATTTTGAAAGCCACATAGCGGCGGTTGAGAGAATCCTGGAGGAGCTTGCGATTATGGGGAAGCCCACGATTCGCGTCTTCAATAAGGCAGATCGTTTTTCCGACAAAGCACTGCTGCAAAATTTGTGTCATAGGTTTAGTGCCATAGCTATATCAGCACTCAATGCTGAAACGCTTCCCCCTCTCGTAGAAATGATGGAGGCGATGATCAATCAGAGCAGGACAAAAATCAATCCTATCGAATCAAGGTCGATCCCCGTGCGATGAACGAGATAGATAACAACCGCCGCACATCATTGATATGCATTTTCTTAGCAATAGCTGTCTTCGCCATTTACTGGCAGGTTAACAAATACGATTTTGTCGGGTTTGATGACAACGAGTACATAACGGAAAACCGTCACGTACAGACGGGTCTGACGTCTGGAAACGTTACCTGGGCTTTGACAACCTTCCATGCAGGCAACTGGCATCCCCTGACCTGGATATCCCACATGTTGGACTGCCAGTTGTTCGGATTGAAGCCGGGGTGGCATCATCTGGTAAGCCTTCTCTTTCATATTGCGAACACTATTTTGCTCTTCCTCGTTCTTAGCCGGATGACCAAAGGACTCTGGCAGAGCGCCTTTGTAGCGGCCATATTCGCCATTCACCCCTTGCATGTGGAGTCTGTCGCCTGGGTTGCCGAGCGCAAAGATGTCCTTTCCACATTCTTCTGGATGCTCACCATGGGGGCTTATGCCTTCTATGTTCAAAGGCGGGAGATAAAAATATATCTCCTTTGCCTTTTCTTTCTTGCCCTGGGCCTCATGGCTAAACCCATGCTGGTCACCCTTCCTTTTGTCTTGCTTCTTCTTGATTACTGGCCCCTCCGTCGCTTGACGATAGGAACATCATCAGTAAATGATAACCCGCAATCTGAAAAATCCCTGAACACGCGCAGCAAAAAGAAGGAACGTGGAAGATATACAAAGAAGGCAGAGCATGAAAATAAGACTGAGAAGCAGACTCGGCAAGGGCCGCGTATGGTTCAGGTCATCCTGGAAAAGGTCCCCTTTTTTGTTCTTTCTCTGGCATCGAGCATAGTTACATACGTGGCACAGCAGAAAGGCGGGGCCGTTGGTTCTCTACAAAGCTACCCCTTATCAGCCCGTATTGCAAATGCCCTTGTTTCTTACTGTGGTTATATTGGGAAGATGGTCTGGCCCGAAAACCTCGCGGTTCTTTATCCTCACCCCGGCATGCTGCCAACCTGGCAGGTTATCGGGGCGGTCCTCATTCTTGGCCTGACAACCTTTTTGATCATTCGTGCCGTGAAGCGTTACCCGTATCTCACGACAGGATGGCTGTGGTACTTAGGGACACTGGTCCCCGTCATCGGTCTTGTCCAGGTTGGGGCGCAGGCCATGGCGGACCGCTATACCTATATACCTATTATAGGCGTTTCGATCATGGTTGCTTGGGGTGTACCAGAACTCTTGAAAAAATGGAGACATCGGAATACCGCACTTGCAGCGATGGCTGTCATCACACTATCCATTCTTTCATATGCTACCTGGGGGCAGGTTCAGTACTGGCAAAATAGCATCACTCTGTTTAAGCATACTGTGGAGAGGACAACTAATAATCCTATAATGCAGAATAACTTGGGAAATTCCCTGGAGGACGAAGGCAGGCTCGATGAGGCCATCACCCATTATGCCGAGGCAGTACGGATTAACCCTGATCTGGCAGATTCATATAACAATATGGGTCTTGCCTTGACCAAAAGGGGAAGCGCCAATGAAGCAATACCAAATTTCCTCAAAGCAATTAAGATCAACCCCAACCATGCGGCGGCCCACTACAATCTGGGGACTCTCCTTGCCTCACAGGGGAAGCTTGAGGAAGCTATCCATCACTTTCGTGAATGCATTCGCATCAAACCGGACCATGCCAAGGCATATAACAATCTGGGAAATGCCTTGCTTCTTGAGAGAAGAATTGAAGAGGCCATTGACAGTTACCGTGCGGCCCTGCGAATAAATCCCGACTATAAACTGGCAAGGGACAACCTGAACAATGCCCTTGCGATGCATAATAAAAAACAATGAATACCGTTACGGCTGACAGATGACAAGTAAGATAAATAACAACTATTCAGTATTAGCAATTTGTATTGCACTGGCGATAATAACGGTTGCGGTCTTCTGGCAGGTCGGCAACCACGAGTTCATATCATTTGATGATAACGACTATGTGACTGAGAACCGTCAGGTACAGGACGGGATTACTCTAAAGGGCATAGCCTGGGCCTTTTCCGAACCGCATGCCCATAACTGGCACCCGCTGACATGGCTTTCGCACATGCTGGACTGTCAGATATTCGGACTGAGGCCGGGGTGGCATCATCTGGTCAATGTCTTCTTCCATGTAGCCAACACCCTCTTGCTCTTTCTGATTCTCCGTCGCATGACAAACGCTCTCTGGCAGAGCGCCTTTGTGGCAGGGCTTTTTGCGCTGCATCCCCTACATGTAGAGTCTGTCGCTTGGGTCGCTGAAAGGAAGGATGTCCTCTCCACCCTTTTCTGGATGCTCACCATGGGGGCGTATGTCTACTATGTGGAACGTCCGGGCTATAAGAGGTCTCTCTTTGTACTTGCGTTCTTCCTGCTGGGTCTCATGTCCAAGCCCATGTTGGTCACCTTGCCCTTTGTCCTTCTGCTCCTCGATTACTGGCCCCTCAAACGGCTCCGGACGGCGAAGGCGGCCGCCCGTATTGCTGCTGCAACACCCCAGCCGGCGAGCCGCGCGAAGAAAAAGCAGAAGTCACAGAAGCAAACAGAAAAGACTACCGCACATCCGAAGGGTACCGTAGAAGCGCGCGCCCTATGGCCGGAGATACTGCCACTGCTGAAAGAAAAGATACCACTATTTGTTGTCACCATGCTCTTCTGCTTTGTGACCTTCTATGCCCAGCTTCGCGTAGTGAAACCCATGGAGTTGTATCCCCTCGGCCTGCGCATTGCCAATGCACTGATTTCTTATGTAAGCTATATCGGAAAGATGCTGTGGCCTGTAAAGCTCTCCGTCTTCTATCCTTACGGCGGTGTTGCACTGTTCTCATGGCAGCCAGTATCGGCCTTTTTGGTTCTAATGGTTGCAACTTATCTGATTGTTCGAGCAGTCAGGCATTTCCCCTATCTTATAGTNNTGGCCGATCGCTATACCTATGTACCCCTCATCGGCGTTTTCATCATGATTGCCTGGGGTGTTCCGGAACTCCTCAATAGTTGGCGTTATAGAAGGATTGTACTTGCCCTTGCCGCTCTCGGAATTCTTTCCGTCTGTATAATTATGACGTATATCCAGATCGGTTTTTGGCGTAATAATATCACTCTTTACGAACATGCCATAAAGGTTACGTCTGAAAATGCCTGGGCGCAAAATAACCTCGGTTATGCCCTGGCCCTCCAGGGAAAAAGAGAGGAGGCTATTGCCCGCTTTCAGAAGGCTATCAGCATCAACAATCCGGCTGATGCACATTACAATCTCGGTATAATGCTGGCCTCACAGGGAAAACTCGACGAAGCTATTAATCAGTTTCGAGAAAGCATCGGCATCAGCCCGACGTATGCAAAGGCGCATAACAATCTGGGAAACGCCTTGCTTTATCAAGGAAGGCTGGATGAAGCTATCGCCAGTTATCGGGAGGCGGT
>PMBI01000023.1:0-2590 GCA_003153775.1 Syntrophaceae bacterium
GTAATGGTGCTTCGACAAGATGGTCTCTCTAATGGGTTGAAGAGTCCGGCAGAGCTGCACGGTTGGCTGAATTCAGAACTCAAAGAGTTGCATGAACTATCGCTGCTCCATGATTCGCGGGCTATTAAGAGAAAGCTTAAGGAGATCGTTCCCGAATATTCGCCGCAGGAGACGGAGAGCATCTTTAGATAAATGAGACAGGCTATTTTGCAGGCGTACCCAAGGAGAAACTGCAACAAGAGCCGTTCGTCTCTTTCTAATAAAATGGCTGTGACGTAGTGCTTGTTCAAGACCATTTTAAAATCACAAAACAGATCAGGAACGTCCTTGTTATCCAACTGGGCGATATCGGGGATGTAGTCTGGGCGACACCGACGTTGTGGGCTGTTAAAGAAACTTATCCACAGGCCAATGTATCGGTACTCCTTCGGGAAGGTTTCGGATGCCTTCTGGAGGCAGATCCATCGATACATAAAATCTTTGAAGTGAAGAGCGCCCACGGCAATCTTATCTCAAATATTATCGATCAACTGCAGTTGATCAAGAAGTTGCGTCAGGAAAAATTTGATCTGGTCTTTGATCTTCGGTCCGGCGATCGGGGAGCGATCATGGCCCTCCTGACCGGCGCCGCCATGAGAGGCTCGCTCCATTACACCGCAGCTCCCTTCTGGCGAAACTGGCTCTTTACGCATCTCCTCATCGGGCTTCCCACTCCGAAAGAGCGCATATTGGGCGCCGCAGAGCAGTCCCTTCGTATCCTCAGGGGTTTTGGCATCACCGGGAAAACGACGATTCCCAAGCTCTGGGTGTCAGATCACGTGATGACGAGGGTCTACAAGGTGCTTGCCGAGTGCAGCATGAAACCCGTGGCATCCGACCGCTCCTATCGGTGGATTACCGTCAATCCATTCTCCCGGTGGTCGCACAAAGAATGGGCGAATGATAAATGGGTAAGCATCATCAATTGGCTGTGGAATGAGTTTAACATTGCTGCCGCCATCGTCGGCAGTAGAGGAGAAGCGGCGAGGGCCGGAGAACTGGCGGATAAATGCGCCGGCAACGTATATAATCTTGCAGGGAAGACGACGCTTGCCGAGCTGGCCGGCGTGCTAAGTATGAGCAGCTTCCATCTCGGGGTTGACAGCGCGGCTCCGCATATTGCCGCCGCAGTGGGGACGCCGACATTAACAATCTACGGTCCTTCTGATTGGCGGGATTGGGCTCCTGTCGGTGATAATCACCATGTCGTCGTATCGAACATGGATTGCGTGCCATGCTATAAGAAGGGGTGCGATGGCTCGGAACGGAGCTTATGCCTCGAAACCCTCGAAGTTAAGGCAGTGCAGAACGCCGTCCGTAAGATGTTGGAGAAGGGGTAACTTCAGTGAAATATTCCTGAGGATATAGCTATCGATAGGAACGACAAGATAAAATATTTCGATTCCCTCGCGGGAAGAAGAGAGAAGTGGCTGAAGAAAGGGAATTACTATCACACGGCCATAGCGAATTATATCAAGTTTCTTGTTGGCGCCGGTTCATCCATCCTGCAGGTCGGCTGCGGCATCGGTAATCTGATCGCATCACTCCCGGCCTCACGCAGAGTCGGTGTTGATTTCAGCCCGCGGATGATCGAAGCAGGACGAGAGAAATTTCCCGGTGTTGAATTCCGGGTGGATGATTTAGAGGTCTTGCAAACGGACGAGAAATTCGATTATATCCTTCTCGTTAATGTCATTGGCTACGTTGATGATATTCAATCGGCTCTTGCCGGCTTAAAAAAAATCTGCAAACCGGATACGCGGATAATCATCGTCTACTTCAATTACCTGTGGCAGCCGATTTTAAGATTTGCAGAGTGGCTCGGCCTGCGGATGAAACGACCCATTATGCACTGGCTGCCTCCGCAGGACATCCGCAATATCCTGAAGCTCAGCGACTTCGAAACCGTCAAAACAGACTATCAGATTCTCATGCCTGTATATATCCCCGTTATCTCAGCGCTCTTAAACAGGATAATCGTGAAGATGCCTTTTTTCCGCAAGCTGGCCTTGCATGAAATCGTGATTGCCCGGACGTGCGGGCGAAGAGAGGACGCGGGCGACACGACCTGCTCCGTGATAGTCCCCTGCCGCAATGAAAAAGGAAATATCGAGAATGCCGTGCAGCGCATCCCGGATATGGGAAAGCACACGGAGATTATATTTGTTGAGGGACATTCCCAGGATGATACCATGGCCGAGTGCGAGAGGGTAAAGAAGGCCTATCCTGCCAGAGACATCAAGGTAATAGTTCAGGACAGGAAAGGCAAGGCTGATGCTGTTCGCAAAGGATTTGAGGAAGCAAAGGGCGACGTTCTCATGATCCTCGATGCCGATCTCACCATTCCGCCGGAATCCCTCCCGAAATTTTTTGCGGCGATCGTCTCCGGCAAGGGAGAGCTCGTTATCGGCAGCCGCCTCGTTTATCAGATGGAAAAGGAGGCCATGCGCACACTGAATCTTCTCGGGAATAAATTTTTCAGCACAATGTTCACCTACCTCCTCGGTCAGAGGATAAGGGACACGCTGTGTGGAACCAAAGTCCTCCGGCG
>PMBI01000023.1:2606-3857 GCA_003153775.1 Syntrophaceae bacterium
ATAAGGTACCGGGAGCGGACCTACGGATCCACGCAGATCGACCGGTTCCGGCATGGATGGCTGTTGCTGAAGATGACGGCTTTTGCAATGAAGAAGATCAAATTCATATGAAGAAATAAGATTGAAACAGGTATTTGATATTTTACATCTGGCAAATACTGACAGGTCAATGTAAAGCATATAGAAATATTTCAAAGTCATTGAAAGGAAGACAAGGAAGATAATGAAGACAGCGCTCATTACAGGCATAACAGGGCAGGACGGTTCGTATCTTGCGGAATTCCTGCTCGATAAGAACTATGTGGTACACGGCCTCATCAGGCGCTCCAGTACCTTCAACACTGACAGGATCGAACATCTTTACAAGGACCTGCATGATCCCTCTGCCCGCTTGCATCTTCACTACGGGGACTTATCCGTTTCGGGGCAACTGACGGACCTCCTCCATACGATCCGGCCCGACGAGATATACCATCTGGGGGCTCAGAGCCACGTGAGAGTTAGCTTCGACATGCCTGAGTATACCGGTGATGTGACAGGCCTGGGGACCTTACGCCTCCTCGAGGCCATCCGGAAGACGGGTATCAAAACCCGCTTCTACCAGGCTTCTTCGAGTGAGATGTTCGGAGCGGCGCCGCCGCCGCAGAGAGAGGACACGCCCTTCCAGCCGCAAAGCCCTTATGCGGCTGCTAAAGTCTATGCCTATTACGTGGTAAGAAATTACCGTGATGCCTATGGGATTTTTGCATGCAATGGGATATTGTTCAACCACGAGTCACCCCGGCGGGGCGAGACCTTCGTGACCAGGAAGATTACCCGGGCGGCAACGAGAATCAAGCTGGGACTCCAAGAGAAGCTGTTTCTCGGTAATCTGGACGCAAAGCGCGATTGGGGATTTGCGGGTGACTATGTGGAAGCAATGTGGCTTATGCTCCAGCACGATAAGCCCGATGACTATGTGATTGCTCTCGGCGAAACGCATTCAGTCAAAGAGTTTCTCGAAAAGGTCTTTCAAAAGCTTGCACTGGACTATCAGAAGTACGTCGAGATCGACGCAAGATACTTCCGCCCCACGGATGTAAATGTGCTTCTCGGTGACGCAACAAAGGCGAGGAAGATCCTCGGTTGGAAACCAAGGGTGGGTTTTGACGAACTCGTGGACATGATGATCGCCGCGGACATGGAGCTTGCAAAAAAGGAAAAGACGTTACACGATGCGGGTTACAAACGCGCCGATAACATACGATAACG